>JBAWFN010000140.1:0-2038 GCA_049591935.1 Terriglobales bacterium
TGGTGAAGCTGGCCCCATGAGTTATGCAGTAGTTTATGATGGCCAAGGCAGGCAAGTTTATTTGGCAGAATGCCACAAATGATCGAATCGGCTCCACGATGCGCTATATCACCACGAGTGACCAGCAAGCTTCCAAGCCACGACCGCTCTTATGAACATCTACTGAGACTGACCGTCCCGTTGGGCGTTTATCGCCGCCGCTGGAGGCGCGGTCAAGTCTCGTGGCGCGCCTGGAAGACGGCTGAAACGGCTACTCACGGCGGAGATCAAGTTCGGCACGTCTGATCCCATCAGGCAAATAAGACTCGGACCGAAAGCCGTTCCGCGCGAGTCGGCGCAACTTTTTACCTGTCGCGCTTCAGACTATCGAGCAACTCGCGCCTTGTTTCTTGATCCTTGATGGACCTGAACTTCTCGACGACTTGCTCCGCTATCGCTTTGTCATCGGGATCGAAAAGCGACGAGAGGAAGGCACGCCGTGACGGTTCATCGGACGGCATCTTCTTCAGGGAGGTGACCTGACCGGCGAAATTTGTACCAAGTGGAATGAGAGAGAATCCACTTGGAGGAAACACAGGTCATGCCCATCCAGAGGTACAAACCAGAGCAAATCGTGACGATGCTGCGGCAGATTGAAGTCGGCATCGCCAACGGAAAAACCACCCCACAAGCCTGCAAGGAAGCCGAGATCACCATCCAGACGTTCTACCGCTGGCGGAAGGAATACGGCGGTTTGAAGATGGACCAGGCGAAGCGAATGAAGGAACTGGAAAAAGAGAACGGCAAGCTCAAGCGGCTGGTGGCGGAGCTGGCGTTGGACAAACAGATCTTAAAGGATATTGCGGAGGGAAACTTCTAAGCCCGGAGCGACGTCGGTGCGCCGTAGAGCATGCCCGCGAGGAGTACGAAGTGAGTGAACGGCGGGCGTGCCGAGTGGTGCGGCAGTGGCGGGGAACCCAACGCTATCAGCCGCTGCGGCGCACGGACGAAGACGAGCTGACGCAGGCGATCCTGACCCTGGCCGCGAAGTATGGGCGGTACGGCTATCGGCGCATCACAGCTCTGTTGCAGAGCGCGGCATGGCCGGTGGGCAAGGATCGAGTGCAGCGGATCTGGCGACGCGAAGGGCTGAAAGTGCCGCAGAAACAGCGGGCGCGAGGGCGGTTGTGGCTGGGCGATGGTTCGTGTGTACGGTTGCGACCGGAGCGTGCGAATCATGTGTGGAGCTACGATTTCGTGAAGGGGATGACGCACGACGGACGAGCGCTGCGCATCCTGGTGGTGATCGACGAGTACACGCGGGAGTGCTTGGCGTTGCGGGTGGCGCGACGCTTAGGGAGTTTGCAGGTGATCGATACGTTGGCGGATGTGATGTTGGTGCGCGGGATACCCGAGCACATACGTTCGGACAATGGGCCGGAGTTCATCGCCGAGGAGTTGCGGAAGTGGCTGGGCAAAGTGGGCACGAGGACGTTGTATATCGAGCCTGGAAGTCCGTGGGAGAACGGGTACTGTGAGAGTTTCAACGGGAAGCTGAGAGATGAGTTCTTGAACGGGGAGATCTTTTACTCGCTGAAGGAGGCACAGATTTTGACGGAGAGGTGGCGGGTGGAATACAACACCGAGCGGCCGCACTCGGCACTGGGCTACCGGCCACCGGCACCGCAAGCCATCCTTCCAAAACCGGGGCATGGAGATGTGGAAAACAAAACCCGTTTCCCACATCTCCACACCCCCGGCGACGACTACGGACAAAGGTCAAAAGAAGCGTTACACTAACATTCCACTTGGTACAAAAAATCGGTCCGGTCAGGCTCGATCCGGCCAAGTCAGCCCTCCCCCGGCATGTATATGAACCAGAGCGAAGGCGTGTTGCTTATAAGGGCAGTGCTGCTCTTCGCAACTGTGTTGACGTGTTCGATAGTCTTGCATGCGCAAGAATCCGATGAATCTCCGGTCGCCAATCCCGGCAGACCCACTGTTTCCACGCCAGCGACCCTTACACCCGTTGGATATCTACAATTCGAGACTGGGGCGT
>JBAWFN010000141.1:0-3518 GCA_049591935.1 Terriglobales bacterium
GGTGGGAACCGTCCACGCCCCAGCCAACCGGCTGCGCCCGGCCCAGCCCGACCGGCGACGCCCAATAGCCGCCCCACCGGAGGTCAGCCGGCCCCTCAGCAGAAACCTGCTCAGAACCGCCCTCGGCCACAGAAGCCGCCGTCCTCACAGACCCAACCGCAGCCGTGAGAGGTCGCGCGGCGGACCAACAATCGGGGACAGGACCGAACGTTCCCCAGTTTTTCTCAGACCGCAATTACTTCAGCCAGTGGATTTTGATTTCCTGGTCAAGTGGCTTAAATTCTGGGTCGCCGGTGACGAGTTCAGCCTTCTTTTCTTTGGCCCGCGCCCAACCCTCAAGGCCGTGCCGCCCGAGATCCCTCCGCCCGCTCGTGAAGACGCGGGCGTTCAGGATGACGCCGCGTATAAGACAATAGTTCACCCCGCTTGTCGATTTTCCCGGTGCGCGACGACTATAAGATGAACGGTCGAGAGAATGAACCATCCAAAGGATGAAGCAGCCGGCGCACCAGGCTGTGCTGCCCGCTCGAAAACCGTTAATAGGAGAACACATGCCGCAATATCTGGTCGCAATTCAACACCCCAACAACTACGACTCGTCTCTGGAAGGCGAAGCCATGATTCGCGATATCGGCGCGCTCAACCAAGAGATGGATGCCGCCGGCGCCAGGTTCTTTGCCGGCGGCCTGGAACCGGCAGCCCAGGCGAAATCGTTGCGTAAGCAGGCTGGTGGCGAGGTGGTCATCACCGACGGCCCGTACCTTGAGACCAAGGAGCACATCGGCGGCTTCTGGATACTCGAAGCCGCTGACATGGATGAGGCGCTGGCCTGGGCGCGCAAAGCCGTCGTCGCCTGCCGGGTACCGGTCGAGGTGCGAGCCTTCCTGAAAATCCGGCCGCGCAGATAAGCGTGGTTCACCCAGAAATGGAAGGAAACCATGGTTCTGGACGCGCGGCTCATTCTCTTGGAATACCGGCCCGTCTTCCGCTCAGCCGGTTAGGGCTGGCCTATTTGAAGCCGAGCGGCTGCCCCCAGCCAAGCGTCGACCTGCGCGCCGTCAAAGTCTTTACACCAGTTTTACTTTCTCATGACAACTGGCGGAGTCTCGCTTAGTTATGTTTCAGGCGCGTAGAGAAAACCTACGACTCTCACCCCGAGGTAGCAGAATGACCACCAGATCGATCGCAATAGCCTTTGTGGTTGCAGCCTTCGCCTTCCTGACCAGCGCTGCCATGGCGCAGAGCTACACCGGCGACTTTCCGGCCACCGTGACCCACTCGCAGCGTTCCAACGGGACCTACTGCATATCGCTGACCGACGATGGCAGCTATGGCGCTCGGCACAGCGGCGAGGCCAAGCTGATTCCCAATAACAGCCCGTATCCCAACTATTTCACAGTCGTCGATGGCATCATCACCGTGGCTATCACCTATGTGTCGGGCGCAGGCGATTGTTGTGCCTACGAAGTGTTCACCGCTCGGGCCAATGACGGCCAGATCGGCAACGGCGTCTTCAATTATTTCGGAATAACCGACATTGGTCTACTCTCGTTCGGCAAGAAAGGCGGCTGCAGTAGCTAAAGACTGGATCCTTTGCCGGTTGCTGGCCTTCGCCCTCGTCGAGGGCCAGCCCCCAATCTGAGAAAGCGTCTCCTTAACAAGATGCGGCGTTCTTTCCTCAAAATCTTGGTCAGCGTGGGCATCTTGGTTCCTTTCATCCCTGCCGAACCGCGGTGAAAATCCGATGGAAGTGAAATTCCCAAAAGCAAGCAAGCTCAGCTAGCTTCACCGGGCGATGCAGGTTCCCTCGAAGATACTCAATCACCCGATCAATTCTTTGGGCACATTCGCCGTTGGCCTGGGTCTTGCGCGGGGCACGGGGTGATATGGTGCCCTAGTAACACCCCCATTGGCGCGGCCGGAACCGCCGCGCCGTTTTCTGGGGAGGCGACTCGAGGAATTGAAACAAAAATAGTTCGCCTCGGCTGTCGATTTCTGCCACTGCGCAACGACTATCGATGAACCATGCAGCGCGCAAGGCCTCAAACTCTCGTAAGCGCTTGTACATCGTAAGAGAGGGTCAGGACAATCCGATGAGAAAGCTAATCTTCGCAATCAACATCACGCTCGATGGCTGCTGCGACCACACCAAACAGCTGGCTGATGAAGAGACCCATGAATATTTCACCCACCTCCTGCGAGAGGTTGACCTGCTCGTCTTTGGGCGCAAAACCTATCAATTGATGGTCCCTTATTGGCCGGATATCGCAAAGAGCCAGTCCGAGACAAAGGCGCAGAACGAATTTGCCCGGGCGTTTGATTCCCACAACAAGATTGTTGTGTCGCGATCATTGGACCGCGTGGAAGACCGGAATACGCGAATTGTTCGTGGAGACCTTCGCCAGGAAGTACTGAAATTGAAACAACAACCAGGCAAAGATATTTTAATCGGTGGTGTGGATATTCCTTCCCAACTGATCGAGCTTGGTCTGGTCGATGAATTTCGTATTGTCGTTGGGCCAATCATTGCGGGAGAAGGAAGACGCCTGTTGGACCGTGTTAGTCTGCCGGAGAAATTGCAATTGAAGCTTGTCGAGTCAAAGGTTTTTAAATCAGGATGCGTTGCCCTTCGTTACTTGAAACCGTGACAGAAGAAACGGCCACCGCCGGGCTGCTCGCTCCCGCCGCCAGCAGAAGAACGAAGAACCAGGACAGGAGAAGAACCATGAAATACATCTGTTTGGGTTACTACGATCGAGGCAAACATGAAGCCATGACCGAACGCGAGCAACAGGCCATGTTCGACGCATGCTTTACCTACGACGACCATCTTCGCGCCAACGGGCATTTTGCCGGTGGAGAAGCGCTTCAGCCTGCCGAAACCGCCTTGACCCTGTATTGGAAGAACGGCAAAGTCGCCACTACAGACGGGCCCTATGCCGAAACCAAGGAACAACTCGGCGGCATCCTCGTCCTGGAGGCGCGGGACATGAATCATGCGGTACAGCTCATAGCACAGCATCCCGCCCTGAAGTACGGCAGCATTTTCGAGATTCGGCCAGCCGCCGACTTTAACGAAATCATGAAGGCAAGCCAGCAGCGGCGGCGAAAGCATACCTCAGCAGCAGATAACCGGGGAGGATTCTAGCTCTCCAAGCCAAAAGCTAACAGCCAGAAGCTAGGAGCGGGTTGCTTGGTGGAGGCGGCGGGAGTCGAACTATTCAGCGTGTTGACAACACGTAAGTTACTGATTCTAGGAACTGCCAGAACTGCTAAAAAGGCCCCATTGCCCAATCCATTGTACGTTTATTGTACGAAATGCCATTCGCTCTCGAATCCCACGGACATGGCATAGCGACCACAGTATCCCATAGATTCGCCGGGATGGATCGAGAAAAAGCAGCCAGGATCGTACACGATACCGCAAGTCACCGCTCGTGCATTTCTTAGGTACGTGGTTAGGGGGACTCCGCAACGTTCGACATCGCTTGGAGCGATCCGACGGTAATGGTCTTGCC
>JBAWFN010000142.1:0-14571 GCA_049591935.1 Terriglobales bacterium
CCGTTCGAGATCAACCTCTATGGGGTGCCCGTGCTCTTTCATTTCGCTTCTCCGCTATCGTTCTCCGAAATACTTTGGTATCGTCGGCCTAACTCACGCCGCAACATCCTTGCCGCCGCGTCGTCGAACATGTTCTTGTGCTGCTTCATTAACATCTTCGCGCGATCGTTCATTCCCAGTTCCGCACAAGCCGAGAAACCATGCTCGATCTCGAGGCGGGACAGGTGTGACAAATCAGTTTTGTCCAATAAGTCAGCAATCTCGGGCCAACGTTTGGAGGCAGCCAGCGAATCAACATATCGTTCTCTCACTCTCGGGTCGGAGTTAACGAATTCCTGCAGGAATTCCACCACAGCCTCATGACCTTGTTCCTCTTCAATCTTTTCCGCCTGTAGAAGTACGGCCTCACTTTCCTTGTTTTCGGCGTCAGGGCACAAGATCGTCGTTACCACCTGGTCAAAGCCTCGCAGCAACGACAGAGCTCTTGCAGAATCTAGCTGTGTACAGAAGCCGTCAGCGAGGTTCTGTAAGGCCACAATAGCTTCCGGCAACCTCCCATCCAGCAGAAGGGCATCCCTGACCTTCTCAGCTGCTTGCAAGAGCGCGTGCACCCTCCCATCCGCTACCCGGAGCCGGGTGAGATCCATGGGAATAGCTTCGCCTTCAACCAACGCCGGGCCATGCACGTAGACGCCAAATGTCACGCCAACGAGCCACGGACCGCCGACATGTGCTTTTAGTTGGATCGCCAACGCCTTAGCGACGTCTTCTGCGTCTACCGCGGTCGGTCCCAATCCGACCGCCTTCAAGAACCCGTCCCAATTGAGCAATTCATGTAGAAAGGCTGTAGCGTTCCGCACAGCGTAACGCCTCCACACTCTCTTCCCGTCCGAATCCAAGGTCGATTTCTTTTCATCAGATCGATCCGATATCCCTCGGATCACGAGGCATGGCAAAGGGTGAATCCGGTCGCCTGCTGCAGAGGCAATCCCAGCGGCCTCCATATCAATTGCAAGAAACTTGCGGTCGATCCGCTTGACCTCCGCGACAAAAGCACTTGATGCCGCGACTACGTTCCCCGAAGCAATCGAACCGAGATGCATTACAGGACGTTCCGCCTCCGCCTCTTGATGACTTCCAACATCACGGTAGTGATCGGTCGTGGCCGATAGCCATCCATCGAAGCAAGTCTTGGCTGAAAATTCGAAATTGCTAAGCGCTTCTCGAATGCCGAAATCCAAGGTCCAGTGGCGTCCCGAATATCTGACCTCATAGCCACCGTCAACGGATTCAGCCTTGGAATTAGCCTGAAATTCGTTAATTTCTCGCCCAACGACCACATCACCAAGGGCAACGTCACCATCCAATGCGCCTGCTACCCCAAGCACTACGAGCAAATTGACCTCAGCAAACCCTAACAATCGGATTGCGGCTTGCAGGGCAGGCAATGGTCCCATCTGATCAACCACGCAACAGATGGCCGAGGTGGTGCCGAAATCCAGACGATAAAAGTAGGCTCCGTCATGAGACATGGCTTCAAGCTGGGGAGCCACCTCTGTCACGTAACGAAATTCTTCGCGTAGCGGGACCACAATCCCGACATCGAAATGTCTGATTTCTTTCCCCACAGCTATCTCCGGAGGGATCTACGGACCAACGCCATCGTTCGTCCGGCATCTGCAGCTCATGATAACGTCCTCTATCATTCCCTGTTGGAGTCGGCAAGCCGCGAGATAAGCCGCATTCTTACCGGCTTCCCTAGGACCTGCTACATCGCCTTGGCGGTCGCAAGTACGGAGTCCCATTCTTCCTCATTGTAGAACGGTCTTCTGAAACGGCGAGGTCAGTCGGTCCTTTTGGAAGCACCCAGAAACACAGAGACAGAAAGGGACCCGCTGAAAGTCGCCACCTTCAACATTAACAACATCAATAAGCGGCTCGACAACCTCCTGGCTTGGTTAGCGAAAGCTGAACCGGACGTGGTCAGCCTCCAAGAGCTCAAGGCCCGGTGCCCCAGGTTCGCGCCCCATCATATAACGTCCGCAGTATTCACTTCTCTGGTTTTGGGGCGCTAACCTGGGCGGAGGGTCCTTTACAGTGGGCGGAGAGGAACCCAGGCCTCGCCCCAACGACCTACGGGATAGCCCGGCCAGCGAGCCAACTAGCTAAACTAGTAGCAGTTTTCCGCCCCGAATCGTAGCTGATCTACGAACCGGACGCCCTCGGGATTGTGCAAATCTCCCAGAGCGCTCGAAGGTTAAGATTGTGTTAACGCCCACCCTAACACATCTTTACAAACTGGTAACGGCTGCTATTGGTAGAGGTTAGAGCACGGTTATCGCCATTCCCCGAGCGACCGACCGCTCGGCCCAATCGCTTACTGGAATGTCGCAACTTTACTTCCACAAGGTTTTCCACAGGCGCAAGTGACGGCCAACCCTAACCCTGCTCGTCAATTCCGCCTTCCGCCAGCGACTCAAACCGCGTCGAATTCTTGATGAACGCCAGCCTAACCTTGCCCGTCGGCCCATTGCGCTGCTTGGCAATGATGAGCTCGGCTTTGCCCTGCAAATCAGGATCATCCTGCTTGTAAACTTCTTCGCGGAAAATGAATGCCACCACGTCAGCGTCCTGCTCAATCGATCCCGACTCACGAAGATCCGCCAGTTGCGGACGATGATCTCCGCCACGGCTCTCCGGCGCGCGGCTCAACTGCGAAAGCGCAATCACCGGCACGCTCAGTTCCTTGGCCAGCCCCTTCAACCCGCGCGAGATCGCCGAAACTTCCTGGGTGCGATTCTCGAAACGCCGCCCTCCGCCTGACATCAGTTGCAGATAATCCACGATCAGCAAATCAAGCTTGCCTTGCGACTGCTTCAATCGCCGTGCCTTGGCCCGCATCTCGCTCAACACAATGCCCGGAGTGTCATCAATAAAAATCGGCGCATGCGCCAATTCATCCATGGCGTGCACAACCTTGGTCATATCATCGCGCCACAGCGAGCCGGTACGCATTTTGTGCGAGTCCACCCGCGCACGCGAACATAGCAGACGCAGCAACAAAGCTTCACGTGACATTTCCAGCGAAAACATCCCCACAACTTTTTGATCTTCAATGGCCGCATTCTCCGCGATGTTCATGGCGAACGCCGTCTTGCCCATCGAAGGGCGCCCGGCAATGATCACTAAATCCGCCTTCTGGAAGCCGCTGGTCATTTCGTCGAGATCGGCGTAATGGGTCGCGAGCCCGGTGATGCGCTGGCCGCGCTGCAACAGCGCATCCACCGAACCGAACGACTCTTTGACAATCTCCTGCACTCCCATGAAGCCGCGCCCAATGCGCTTTTCCGAGAGCTGCATGATGGCGGCTTCAGCATCATTGAGCACTTCTTCCGCCAGATCGCTCTGGTCCGAAGCACGCGCAATCGCAGCATTCGCCACATGGATCAGTCCCCGCAGCAGCGCCTTGTCGCGCACGATCTTGATGTAGTGCTCAATGCTGGGCCGGTCCGGAACTCCGTCCAGCAGTCCGGAGACATAACCAACATCGCCAATCGCCTCCAACTCCTTGCGCCGGTCCAGTTCCTCGACCAGCGTGATCATGTCGATCGGGCGCGACGACTCCGCCAGATCGACCATGCGGGTGTAGATGCGGCGATGCGAATCCAGCGAAAAATCTTCCGGCTTTAGATGCTCCGCCGCCTGGTTGTAGGAGAGATTGTCCAGCAGAATCGCGCCCAGGATCGAGCGCTCGGCTTCCACATTGGCCGGCAAAGTGTGCGCGAGACTGTAATCAGTAGTCGCCAAAGTTCTTTTCTGGTGTGTGAAAGCTCAGACGGAGTGCGAACGCGATACTACTCACAAATCGCTTGTGGATGGCGCGCACCTGCTTCGGAAAACGTGGATTCATAATTATTTTTCCTGGCCGGACACGTGCTGCTTCGCAGTATAGGCGAATATAAAGCGAATCTCAATGACTTGTTGGGTGGTCCGCGCGAATCCGTGAAAATCCGTGGCGAAGGGGTTGGTTTTTATCTGCGCCCTTCTGCGAATATCTGCGGCAGAAATTAGATGCGGCTCGGAACCAGCCATCCCGAGCCGCACTGCTTGTGAAACGTCACCGCTCTCTCGCCGCACAAGGCGGCCAGTCGCACGAGTCGAAACCGCGCCCACAAGGAGTGCTCATTCCTTCTCGTACTCTGCGAATCGTTCACCCTGGTTTGACCCTGGGGCCACGACTCGCATCGATCGCCTAAGTTGACGGCTCAGTCCTTCCGGTGAGGAGGACATTCGAGGAGGCCGCAACGCCTGGGCCGGGAAACGCGCCATGACGCATCTCGGGAACCCTCCAGCAGTTCACCCTCGAGAACCGCCGGAAACTCGCCAACTCTTCAGCAATCCGCAGCGTGAAAACGTCTCACGTAAGCACTGGCGCATACAATGCTTGAGCCACGAAAGGCCCGCAATAGAAAAATCGTCTCTGGTTGTGCAGAAACTGTGGAGGACAGAACTTCTTTGTGGAAAGCAATAGGAAAACTGAGAACAAACCAACCGCAGATTCTCACGGATCGACTTCCAACCGCCTCTTCATGAATCGGAAAGATGCTTCCATCCGCTCCAGCGCGTTGCGCGGGAGTCGTTCCGGTTCCGCCGGCTCCTCGGCGTTGCTCGCATCTTCATTCGTTCCTTCCTTCGCCGCTATCGCCTCGCGCATCAGGTGCCATGCATCACGGTAGGGCTCGTATTTCGCTTTGGGTGAATTCGGAAAGAGCGTGATGCATCTCTTGCCCTGAATCAATTTTGCTGGAATGATGTACCAGGCATCCGCTGGAATGACGTAGGCCGTCAGAAAGTCAAACGATCCCGCGGGGTAGGGCCGGTGGCCGCCAAGCACGGAGCAAGTGTATCCGGTCTCGAGTTTGCTGAGGGTTGATTTAACCTGCACGCTGACGAAGCGTCCGGTGGTGCCGACGACGAAGTCATAAGGGCACATTTCTCCCCAGGGCTTGCTCACCGGCAACCCCTGCGCCTGGGCCCTGGCCATGAAAACCGATTCTGCCCACTCGCCACGGTGTTTGCCGTGTTCGATGATGTCCGGCTTCGGCTGCTTCATACTCCCAGCCGCGGAGAACTCCGCTCCCTCATCCAGTTGCCTCAAATAGAAAAGCGGCCATTCGTAGAAATTCGCGAATGCCGCCTTATCCTTCTATTGGAACCGTCCCGCGACGCCGACGGCAAGGATATTTCGTTAGAAAAAGTGGGACGATTCCCGAAGCGGGAATAGGGCCCTGAGTTCCTTCAGAATCGGTGTCAGTTCCGTCTGTTCCCGCATTTGCCAATCAAACGGGAAGGCCGATCAGTCATACTTGTACAATTCAACTATTGGAGGCCTACGCAGCGATTCCCATCCGCATGGCCGGGATCGACTTGAAACAAGCGGTGGAATTATCGGCGAGGTTGAATGTGTACGCCTACGATGCCTACGTACTTGCCTGCGCCATGAACCAGGGAACGCCACTGCTCACACTGGATGGCGGATTAAAAGAGCGTGCGCGCGAACTCAAACTGGACGTACTGGAGGCTGCAACGCGATGAAGTCCTACAGCTATTCGGAAGCGCGGGGGAATTTTGCAACCGTGCTCGACGAAGCCGAGCGCGACGGGGCGGTGGAAATCCGCCGGCGCGACGGGAGAGTGTTTCGCATTCTGCCTCTGCGAAAGAGCAAGGCGTCGCCGCTGGACGTGAAGGGCGTAAAGCTTGGAGTGTCGGCTACCGACCTGGTCGCCATGGTGCGCGCGGGCCGGGAGCGCGGGTAGATGTTTGCGAATGTTCCCGATTACAGCGATTAGACGCCTGAACTGGCCCTGATTTTGCTCAGAATTGGTGTCAGCTCCGCCCTGTCCTCTGAGTTGCCCGATGTCCTCCCAGTCGGCATTATTCCTACTCAATGTACATTGACGGACTTTATGACTCGTGTAATACTGTGATGCATGAGTATGACCGACAAACTCGAGACCGTGCGGTTCACGACGAAAGGGCAGGTCGTCATCCCACTTCGCCTTCGCAAACAATTCGACATCGAGGACGGAACCAAAGCCGTGGTGCAAGCGACACCGGAGGGGATTCTTCTCAAACCGGTGACTGCGGCGCTCATCCGGCAGGGGCGCGGTATCCTCAAGCGGGCGCCGGGGGACAGATCGCTGAAAGACGACTGGGCCGAGCACAAGCGGCGGGAACGCGCACTCGAGGATCGCAATGCCCGCTAGGGTGCTCGACAGCTTTGCGCTCATCGCCTATTTCCGCGATGAACCGGGCGCGGAAGCTATCGAGCAGTTGCTCGTCTCCGCCAGCAAGAAAGACAGTCCGCTCCACATGAGCGATGTGAACTACGCCGAAGTGAAGTACTCGATTGTGAAAAAGGACGGCGCCGCAGCCTGGGCGCAGGCCGCAAAGGTCCTGGAGGGTCTGCCGATCGATTTTCATTCCACCACCCGCGCATTGGCCGACAGTGCCACCGATTTCAAAGCACGTTTCAAGTTAAGCTTGGCCGATGCCTTCGCCGCCGCGCTGGCCAGAGAAAGGAAAGCTGAACTCGTCACCGGCGACGCAGAATTTAAGCCCCTTGATCAGGAAATCAAAATCCACTGGCTGAAATGACTGCGGTTCGGGAAAAACAATGGCACAGGCAAAGGACCGGAGGGCGTTCCGTCCGATCCCCGGTTTTCCTTGCCTTCCTCCGGGGTCGTCGGTGTACAGTTGAAACTGCGCCCACTGCGTGCCATAATCGTCATAGCGAATATAAGGCGAACGCGCATTGGAGGGACTATGCAGGCGACACAGGACTTGACCAGAGGGCAGCTGTTAATGATGCTCCTCGCCGCTCCGGGTGCGCGCGGTACAGTGGGCGAACCGATACAGGGGACGACTCGGCTCCAGAAACTCCTGTTCCTTATGGAGCGCGAAGCGAAACTCACACCGACAAAGGGCGACGATTTCGCGTTCGAGGCGTGGAAGTTCGGACCTGTCTCGAAGGAACTCTACGACGACTTGGAGAAGTTGGAGAACCTTGGTTTTCTCGAAAGCGAGCCCGTGGCAGAGCCGTCGAAAACTGAACTCGACGAGTACGGATTGTCATTCGACGACCTCATGGGTGAAGAAGAATCCCAGTCACGAGACAACTTCGAGGAGAAGCGGTACCGGCTCAGTGAGAAGGGCTTGGAGTGGGTGCGTGAGCGCGAGTTGGACACAGCGGCGTTCGACAAGATCAGGAAAATCAAAGAGAAGTACGGAGCACTTTCGCTGCAAGACTTACTTCATTACGTCTATACGAAGTTCCCCGACATGACCACGGCGTCTGAAATCAAAGGTAAGGTGCTGAGGCGTAGATAGGCTCCATGACGCACGAGCATTTGCTTGAACTCGTTAGTCAGGTGAATGGCGCGCTGGCGCTGGTGAGCTGGTCATTTATCGTCTATGAGGCCCTGGGGAAGTCCGCCCCAGTGCGGGACCTAAAGGATAAGCTGGATCTCCGCCGCGACGAGATCTTTAGCACGATTATCCTCGATATCGAGGAGGCGATGCGCCCTTTTTGGCCGACTCCCCGAGCGCGGCGCCAAGTTTCCGAGGACGGGACGGAGAAAATCGTTTGGGACTGGCCGACGGTCTTGAGCGATGATGCACGGGACGCTGTTAGGAACTGCATAGCGAAGAATGAGGGGATATCAGTGCGGGCCGCTGAAATAAGGGGTTTGGCCGGTCGCGTTTCGGCGTGGGACAAGGTGACTTTCCGCTGTGTCCTCTGCGCTGCTCTGATGGCGCTTCTTGGTTTGGCGAGTTGGTTTTTCTATGAGGGTATGCCAGACCATATTGCGACAGCTGCCATCATCATTCCTTTGTTCCCTGCTATCCTAGCGCTTGCGGCAGCGGCAACGCGCCAAACCTACTGGCACAGGGCCAACGATGCGATTATCCAAGACGACCAGTAAGTCAAAGAAGGTCGCGGAACGTGACCTTTGGTATCCTGTCAGACGCTTCCTCAAAGGTGAGGGATACACCCGCATTATTCGAGAGCTCGCCTTCTTCGACAGGTCGATTGACATGTACGGTGTCGCATGGGGCGATGAAGACAGAACGATTGCGGTTGAATTAAAGCTGACAAAGTGGCAGAAGGCTCTGCACCAAGCTGCGCTCTATCAGTTATGTTCGGATTACTCTTATGTTGCAATGCCGAAGAAGGTTGCGCAGGCACTCGTCAAGCATGAGGATTTCAAAGCGGCAGGAATCGGCATCCTGTCGGTCGATACAATTTCCAAAGCGGTTGAAATTGTTCTCCCGGCAGTTCTATCCACGCAGGCAAAGGGGCATTACGTTGGACCCTATAAGGAGATGTTGCGCAGGTAAAAAACATGCCAGACACGCCACGTAGCGAAGTCTTTCTTCGTCTGGGTTCCCATTCCGAAAAACAATACGTCATTAAGACGTATCATTTGTTCTCTGGCGTCCTAGTCGGTGCGAATCTCTTAGAGTCCACTCCCGGCGCGACGGTGTCCTTCGCGCTCAATGTTCTCAAGAAGAACAAATCGTTTGCGATTGACCCGATGACTTACACATTCGGGATGGACCTCGACTACATCAAGTCGGAGACGATTGACAGAACGACGAAGGGCAAGAAGACGACGAAGTTCGGCCTCAAGAAATCTTTCGTCAAGCTAGCTGAGGAGTTTGGGAATCCCGTCTCCCATGCAGTCGGAAAGGACCGACCCGTCAAGCCTAGCGACTTCGATGACGACATGACGGAAGCATTCTGCGAGTCAATCTACACGTATCAGACAACGAGAATGCGGACGTACTTCGACGCCGACGTCCAACTACAAGAGTTCTCTGACCATTGTCCTGACCCGACCTTCGTCTTCGCTCCATACTTCTACATCCCGTGCCCAGAAGCGGGATGGAAAGAATGGCGCGACCTCAATGTCAAACTGGCCAATTGTTTCAGTGAACTCGACGGGGATGTCGAGAAGCACGGTGTCGTCTGTATTGACCAGGAGATTCTAGACGACTCCGCACGATGGTTGAGGATCTGCAAAGCATTCATCGAGACGGGGTTGCCTGCATTCTGGCTCTGGTTGAGCGCACTGAACGAGGAGAAGATTAGCGATTCGCGTCTTCAAGCGTTGGCAGAGGGCATCGACGCATTCGAGGCTGCTGGTCGGAAGGTTTACAACTTGCATGGCGGCTACCTTAGCGCCTTGTTGAGCAAGCGAGGGATGACGGGATTCTCCCACGGCGTCGGCTACGGCGAGAGCAAAGATGTTGTCCCGGTCATCGGCGTCATCGTACCGGTCGTCAACTACCACTATCCACCGTTGCACATTCGGACAGGCATCGCTGAAATTGAACGTGCGCTGTCTGAGTTAGGGATTTCTGACGCCGATGATTTTCATGAGAAGGTTTGCGATTGCACCGTCTGCAAAGGCGTTATCGCGGGAGACCTCAAGAACCTTCTACAGTTCGGCGAGTTTGTTCTGAAAGTCGGCAACCAGAAGAAATCACAAACACCAGACAGCGCGAAGAAGTGCCGTCTGCATTTCATCCTTGCTCGTCGCAAAGAGATTGACCACGTCTCAGAACTGACAGCAGAGGAATTGAAACAGGAGTTGAAAGACGCAGCAGCGGAATACGCAGCGCTTCCCGGCTATCTGACGCTTCAAGCAAAAGGACGGCACTTGAACACGTGGGCAAAGATATTATGAAACACGCGGCAGCGTGCGGCGTAAACGGAAAACCAGTGACAGACGTGAGGTCCACCAATCTCCATCCGCGCGTCGTCCCGATTCGGCACCGCCGCGGAAATTAAGCGGCTACGCTCTTGTAATTGCCGCGATTCCGCGAACACTTTTCTCAGGGCCCGTGGTGCAACGGGTAGCACGGCTCTCTGTCAAAGTGGGGTCCTTCGCACCGCTCAGGATTTCGGCACGCGGCTCAGACGCCACGTGAGCGCCTCAAGTTCGACACCCGCCGGGTCCACACTCCCTTTTCTGTGGAGGAGCTGTTCTGGGGAGAAAATACAGAGATAATCTCCCCTTCAAGTAACTTGACACCGTTCCTCTGACCACCAATACTGGGAGATGACAGAGAGCCGCACCACGTTTTAATGGCCCCGCGAAGTCGGGGCCATTTCTTTTCAACTCACAGATTTCTCCAGTGAACTACTTCAATTCCTCGAGGATCACTTGGGCAGACCATTCTCGTCGTAGAGCAACTCGCCGTGGTCGACGGAGCGGGACGGTTCTTTCAGGCGCCGGGCACAGTCGCGTCCGATTTCCAGCAGGCGGCCAGAGAGGCCGGGAGACTGCCCGGTTTGCGCGCGTTTTTTCGGCGACTCCCTTTGCATGCTGCGACCACCAAAAAAGTGAAAGCCCCGAGATTGACCCGGAGCTTTGATGGTACCGAACGATGCCCGTCAAATTCGATCTTAATCTCACATCCCGAACCGTCAAGTAACTAAAGGCGGCAAGGAAAAGCAGATTCCTCGCTACGCTCGGAATGACAAATCCCAAGTTTAGTCTCTCACCCCATCCATAAACGCCCGCAGTTTCCGCGACCGTGACGGATGCCGCAGCTTCCGCAACGCCTTGGCTTCGATCTGCCGAATGCGTTCGCGAGTTACCGCAAACGACTGGCCGACTTCTTCCAGCGTGTGCTCGCTGCCATCTTCGAGGCCAAAGCGCATCTTGATGACTTTTTCTTCCCGTGGGGTCAAGGTGCGTAGCACCTGGCCGGTCTGGTCCTTCAAGTTGACGTTGATGACCGCTTCCGCCGGCGAAACCACTGCACGATCTTCGATGAAGTCGCCCAAGTGCGAATCTTCTTCTTCGCCAATTGGCGTCTCGAGAGAAATCGGCTCCTGGGCGATCTTGAGCACCTTGCGAACCTTGGCCACCGGAATGTCCATGCGCTTGGCGATTTCTTCTGAGGTAGGCTCGCGCCCCAGTTCCTGCACCAGTTGCCGCGAGGTGCGAATCAGCTTGTTGATGGTCTCGATCATGTGGACCGGAATGCGAATCGTACGCGCCTGATCGGCAATGGCACGAGTAATCGCCTGCCGAATCCACCACGTGGCGTAGGTGGAGAACTTATAACCGCGCCGGTATTCGAACTTGTCCACGGCCTTCATCAAGCCGATGTTGCCTTCCTGAATCAGATCCAGGAACTGCAAGCCGCGGTTGGTGTACTTTTTGGCAATCGAAACCACCAGGCGGAGGTTGGCCTCAATCAGTTCCCGCTTGGCCTGCTCCGCATCCATGTCCCCCTGGATGATTTCGCGCTGAGTGCGCTTGAGCTCCAGAAACGCGACGCCAGCTTCCACTTCAAGTTTCTCGAGTTCGCTGCGGATGGCCCGCGACTGCCGACGGTATTCCTTGCGCTGCTCTTCACTGCGAGTGGCGTCAGCTTTTTTTTCGAGGTTCTGCGACTGGCGGTCGAGCGAGCGCATGGTGTCGACCGTCTTGTTGACCCGGTCGATCAGCCGTTTGCGTTCGTTATTGGTGAAACCCAGCTTGCGGACGCACAACGATACTTCGACAATGGCCCGCGCCAGGGCGATGCGATAGCGCCGGTAATCCTTGGGCCGCTTCTTTTGCGAGACCGTCGCAAATTTCTCGATGAGATGGCTGGCCTTTTTATAAGCCTTGGCCAGGGTATCAATTTTCCCGGTGAACTCCTTCAGCCGGTTCTGCAGAATCTCATCGGTGATCTCTTCTTCATCGAAGGTGACGACTTCTTTGATGGAGCGGACACTCTTCTTGAGATCTTCGCCCAGCGCCAGCAGTTCGTTGATTACGATCGGCGAACGGGAGAGCGCCTTCAGAACGCGGATTTGCCCGCGCTCGATCCGCTTGGCGATTTCAACTTCGCCTTCGCGCGTCAGCAGCGGAACCGTGCCCATCTCGCGCAAATACATGCGCACAGGATCGTTGGTTTTTTCCAGGGCTCCGGGAGTCAGGTCGAGTTCTACGTCTTCGCCGGCTTCATCTTCGTCGAATTTCTTGTCGAGCGCCGCGGAGGGGAGCTTCGGCCCCTCGAGCACGTCGATGCCCTGCGTGCCAATGGTGGTCAGCAGATCGTCCAGGTCCTCAGGAGAATGAACATCGTGAGGGATGAGATCGTTTACCTGGTCGTAAGTTAAGTAACCTTTTTCCTTGCCGGTATCGATCAGCTTTTTAATATCGTCGTACTTGTCATCAAGAGCCAAGACGGATTTTCCTCAAGTCGTCCCCAGAAGGAAGGACGCGAATAGTCGTTTTTAGCGGTGGGAACGTGAGTTGGCGGAACCTAGCGCCGATACAAACTTTCAGAGTATAGCATGGGATTGGCTTGAAATCCCAGTGTTCGTCCAGTGTTGCCGACCTATCTCCCTCACCGCTAATAACTTAGATGGCGGAACCGGCATTTAAGTTTCAACCTGAAATTTACGCTGCCGGGGGAGCGGCGCCTTCTTCCATCAGCCCGGCATCCATGAGGGCGCGCTTCAGGCGCATCTTTTCCTCCAGCAAAGCCTGCAAGCGGCCCGGTTCCTGGCTACGCTTGGCAGCCAGTTCCTGCTGCACTCGCTCGAGCTTCCGCCGGAGGTGCATCCGCCGGAGGGCTTTGACCGCTCCTTCGAGGCGATCCGCGGTTAACTCCTCAGCTTCTTTCATTAATACCGCCGCCAGCAAACTGCGCTCGCTGTCGGGCAGCGGCAACGACATGACATCGGCAGAATCGGGCGCCGCCAATAGGGTCTCGACCAGCGATTCTGTAGCCAATCCGTGATGGAGCGGCTCATTCCGCAGCACGAAATGCGCCTGCCGAGCGGGATCGAATTCTTCATCCACGCCGTCCCGCGAGGAAACGTGCTCTTCGGAGGCCAGCATTTCGCGTCCGGAAGTCAGAGCGCGAACCAGAATCTTCTCCGCATCCGTCACCTGACTTTCGATCGGCGATTTCAGCGCGGCCGCCGACCGATGGGTGGCGGCATGCCTCAACTCCTGCCGCAACACAGCGGAATCGATACCTAATTTTTGTGCGATTTCGTGGGTCAGCTCATCGCGCACAATACGGCTGGGAACCTGCTGGATGTGAGGCAGCAGATAGTTCACGGCTTTGACTTTGCCCTCGCCACTGCGGACGGGAAATTGAGCACGGGCACGATCAATCAAATAGGTGAAGTAAGGTTGGGAATTCCGCAGCGCTTCCGCGTATGCGTCCTTGCCCTTACGGCGGATGAACAGATCAGGATCGAATCCGGTTTCAAGCGTCAGCACCTTGATCTGGAATTCATCCTGCACCAGCAGGCCGAGGGTGCGCTCGGTCGCCTTTGCCCCGGCGGTATCGGGATCGAAATTCACAACCACATTCTTACTGAAACGTCCCAGCAGCCGGGCTTGCAGCTCGGTAAAGGCAGTGCCCGAGCTGGCAATTACATTGTGAAACCCAGCCGCATAAACCGAAATGCAGTCCATCTGCCCCTCGACCAGGATGGCGTAGTCCAGTTTGCGGATGGCTTCTTTGGCATGATCGAGATTGAACAGCACTTTCGACTTGGAGTAGATCGCAGTCTCGGGAGAGTTGAGATACTTGGGCCCGGCTCTTTCGTCGGTGGCGAGCGTCCGTCCGGTGAAAGCGATGATGCGTCCGCTTTCGTTGGCAATGGGAAACATTACGCGGTTACGGAACTTGGAGTACATGGAGGCGAGAGCGGCTGCTGGCTTCTGGCTGCTAGCTTCTGGCTCAACCGTTGCCAGAGCGGGTTCCGCGTCAGGATTGTCATCCCCCGAGCCAGACTTGGCTGGCCGAAAGCTGACGGCTGACGGCTGAGAGCTCTCCTTCCAGGAGAACAATCCACTCTCCCGCAGGGTTTCTTCGTCGAAGTCACCCTTGAGGCGGTCTTTTATCTGGAACCCCGAGTCGGGTGCGTAGCCGATGCGGAATTCGCGGATCATTTCTTCGCTCAGGCCACGGCCCGTCAGATATTCGCGAGCCCTCGCGCCCTCGGGCCGCCGCAAGCATTCCTGGAAAAATCCGCAGGCGCGTTCCTGGATTTCGAGCAGCACGGTGCGCAGCTTGGCGTCGCGCGCCTCGGCGGGGCTGCTGTATTCCATCTTGGGCAGCGCGATTCCCAACTTCTGCGCGACCGCTCGAACGGCCTCCGGGAACGTCACGTTCTCGATCTTCTGCACGAAGCTGAAAACATCGCCCGAGACTCCGCATCCGAAACAGTGAAAAAACTGCCGCGTGGCATGAACCGAAAACGACGGTGTTTTCTCGTTATGAAATGGACAAAGCCCGGAGTAGTTCTGCGCCCCCGCTTTCTTAAGCTTGACGTAGTCGCCGACGACGCGGACGATGTCCGCTTGCAGCTTGACGGTTTCCTTGAAATCGGCGGCTTCAGTCATGAGTGGAGAACGCTTTGCAGGAATTGTGGGCCAGAGAGCGGCTAAAGGGAATATAGCAGGGGTGGAATGTTGTGGAGAAGCTGTGGAAGACGTGGAGTATCAGTTGGGAAGATAGGAAAATCGCGCTCTGTCATGC
>JBAWFN010000143.1:0-5402 GCA_049591935.1 Terriglobales bacterium
TGGAGAAGAGCGGCCACGTCCGGCGTGTCCGAAATCCGGAAAATCGGCGGGAACAGTTCGTGCGCCTGACCACCAAGGGAAAGACTGCCGCTCGCCGGGTGCTGGCCGGCAAAGCAAAGTTTTATCGCACCGTGTTTGCTCCCCTCGACGACGCATCCATTCAGGCACTGCTTAAGGCGGCACAAGACGTCCTGGCTTTTGAGGCAACAGCAGGCAGGTCAGCCCGCCGCTGACGGATCCGGCCTGCGGCCACGGGCCGAAAGAATTGCGGTTGCTGGCCGGAATATAATCTCTCCATGGCCCGTGGCTGGGAAAGCAAGTCGGTCGAAGAGCAGCAATCCCAAGCCACCTCTTCTGAACCGAAAGCCGGTCCTCGCCCCACTCCCGAGCAACTCACGCGCCAACGCCAGCGCCAGGGCTTACTCTTGTCCCGCGCCCGCGTGACTCAGCAGTTGAAAGCTGCCCAACACCCTCAGCACCGTCAGATGTTGGAAGCTGCTCTGGCCGATCTCGACGCCCAACTTGCGCGACTGGGCTAAGTCTGTCGTGCACCATCTTTTGCGCCGCCCTGAAGTATAATGTTGGCATCCCCCATGAAAGCCTACGTGTACGTTTCATTGAAGAAGAGCGTCCTGGATCCCCAGGGCAAGACCATTCACGGCGCCCTTAAGAAGATGGGATTCAAGGGGTTGGATGAAGTCCGCCAGGGAAAATATTTCGAGTTAACGCTCGACGGCGGACTCAGCCGGACCGAAGCGGACGCGGAAGTCGCACGCATCGCCCGCGAGGTCCTCACCAACCCGGTCATTGAAGAATTTCGTTACTCCCTCGAAGATTAAGGTTGTCGCGCGAAACAGGGCACGATGCCGGTTGCGGAATAAGAGGCGTTTCTGCTCCCTATAAAAATCTTTCATGCCCCGAATGGCCTCGGGTACCGTAGTCTGGGAAAAGTGGTCCTAGCGGAAAACTTGATTCGGTTCCCCGCCGAAAGCGGAGCCAACAAAAATGTGCGGAATCGTGGGTTACGTCGGTAAGAAGCACGTCGTCCCCGTCATTATTGAGGGACTCAGGCGTTTGGAGTATCGCGGCTACGATTCTGCCGGCATCGCCGTCTGCGGAAATGGTGAAGGCCTGCAAGTGCGCCGCGCCGAAGGCAAGCTGCGTAATCTCGAAGAGGTCATCCGCCTCAAGCCGCTCGACGGCACCTACGGCATCGGCCATACTCGCTGGGCCACCCATGGACGCCCCACTGAGGAAAATGCCCACCCTCACCGCGACTGCACTGGCAAGCTGGTGGTCGTACACAACGGCATCATCGAGAACTACGTCAGCTTAAAAAAGAAGCTGATCGAAGAAGGTCACCGCTTCACTACTGAAACCGACACCGAAGTCATTGCTCACCTGGTGGAGAAGTATTACTTCAAAACTGGCAACGGCCACCGGCCCTCACTCGAAGAAGCCGTGCGCAAGACCGTCGGCGAACTCACCGGCGTCTTCGCTCTGGGCGTGCTCTCGGCCGATGCTCCCGACAAGATCGTCGCCGCCCGCAACGGCCCGCCTGCCGTCATCGGCTTAGGCAAGGACGAATACTTCATCGCTTCCGATGTCCCCGCCATCCTCTATCACACTCGCGATCTTTTCTTTCTTTCCGATGGCGACCTCGCCACCATCACCCCCGAAGGCGTGAAACTAACCGACTTCCTTGGCAATCCGCGTACGCCACAGATCCAACACGTAACCTGGGATCCCATCGCCGCCGAAAAAGGCGGCTTCAAGCATTTCATGCTCAAGGAAATCTATGAGCAGCCCCGCGCCGTCCGCGATACCACACTGGGACGCATTTCGCAGGAAACCGGCCATATCTTTCTGGATGAAATGCAGGTGACGGAAGCCGAGTTCAAAGCCGCCAAGAAGATCAACATTGCCGCTTGTGGCACCAGTTGGCACGCCGCCCAGGCTGGCAAGTTCATGATCGAGCGCCTGGCGCGAATTCCCGTCGAAGTCGATTACGCCAGCGAATGGCGCTATCGCGATCCCATCATTCCGCCGGATACGCTGACCATGCTGATTTCGCAGTCCGGCGAAACTGCCGACACCATTGCCGCCCAGCGCGAAGCCAAATCCAAAGGTTCGAAAACGCTCGCCATCTGCAATGTGGTCGGCTCTATGATCACGCGCGAGGCCGCCGGCACCATTTATACCCATGCCGGCCCAGAGATCGGCGTGGCCTCCACCAAGGCCTTCACTGCCCAACTCACCGCGCTTTATCTGTTCGCTCTCTATGTGGCGCAAACCCGCGGGGAAATGAGTGCGGAGCAAGCCAAGACCGCAATCACAGAACTGCTGCGGATTCCCGCCAAAATCGAACATTTGCTCACCCGCGATGAAGAATGCGAAGCCCTCGCCAAACTCTATGTCCGGGCGCAGGATTTCCTGTTTCTTGGCCGCGGCATCCACTATCCCATCGCCCTCGAGGGCGCGCTCAAACTCAAGGAAATTTCCTACATCCACGCCGAAGGCTATCCCGCCGGCGAAATGAAACACGGCCCCAATGCGCTCATCGACGAGAATCTACCAGTTGTGATTCTTGCCACCCGTGATGCCAACGACGAACTCTCGCGCATCCGCTACGACAAGACCATTTCGAACTTAAAGGAAGTCAAAGCGCGCTCCGGCGTGGTCATCGCTCTGGCTACGGAAGGCGACGAAGAAATCAAGGAAGCCGCCGACCACGTGCTCTACATTCCTCCCGCGCCGGAAGAACTGGCGCCGATTCTCGAAATCGTTCCGCTACAGTTGCTGGCCTATCACATCGCCGTCCGCCGCGGCTGCGACGTCGACCAGCCAAGGAATCTGGCGAAATCGGTAACGGTGGAGTAGAAATTCAGCATTTAGCACTTGGCATTTAGCACTTGGCTTCTGCCTTCTGACCGTTGTTCTTGACGAGACCGACGGTGTTGCTTCGTATCAGGGCACGCCTTCAGGCGTGCCGTTACAAGCCAATACATTTGCGCCTTCAGGCGGTGCTGCCCCAATTCGGGACTACCTGGTTCTCCCTTGTGACCAATATCACTGACGATCGCTCTGCGGTCGTTACAAGATTCGGTCATGGCCATTCCAGCAAGGAACTCAGACCGCATGCAGATTGTCTCCGCCGTCCGCACTTTTCATGTGACATCCTCGACCTCGGATAAGCGATTCCTCCTTCAATCCGACCGGGCCGCCCGATTGTTTCTGCGTATGCTTCAGGAATATCGTGCTCAAGGTAAATTCCTGCTCCACGAATTTGTCGTTATGCCTGATCACTTTCATGTACTGATTACAGTGGGTGCAGATACAAGTGTCGAGCGCGCCGTTCAGTTCATTAAGGGTGGATTCGCATTCCGCGCAGGGAAGGAACTCGGATTCAAAGCTCCAATTTGGCAGCGCGGTTTTTCAGAGGTGCGGGTGCTGAACGCCCAGACCGCCTCAAACGTTTGCGAATATATTCGCGACAATCCGGTTGTTGCGAAAATCGTCCAGAAGGCAACCGATTATCCCTATTCGTCTGCATACCCGGGATGTGCCCTGGATCCACTCCCGCAGGGGCTAAAGCCCGTTTCTTTTAAGAAGCTCTTGCGGCGCGGCTGAAGCCGTGCCCTGATACGAACCGGCTGTGTCTCGGCATGGTTACGTATCGGGGCACGCCTTCAGGCATGCCGTTAACACCCAAAACTTCAACCGCGTCTTCTATCCGGCCTCCATCATCTACATAACTGATGGCGCCATTCCAAACCTTCACCGCTCGCCTCATCCGCTCAACATCGCTATCCTCGCTCACCAACCACCTCGAATTCGAAATGAAGTCCGTTCCCCGCCTCGGCTTCGTCGCCGGACAATGGCTCTCGTTCAAGACGAATGAACCAAACGGCGAAGAAATCACCCGCGCTTACTCCATCGCTTCGCCGCCCGGGGACGACAACCGCTTCGCCCTCTGCCTCAACCGCGTGCAGGACGGCTACATGTCCAACTTTCTTTGTGACATGAAAGCGGGCGACGAAATCGCCTGCCAAGGCCCCTTCGGGGATTTCATCCTGCGTCCGCCGATGCGCGACACGATCTTCATCGCCACCGGCACCGGCATTGCGCCGTTCCGATCGATGCTGCACTGGCTGCTGGCCGACGAAACCCGTCACCAGGAAAAGCACCTCTGGCTGGTCTTCGGCAATCGCACCGAGAAAGACATTTATTATCACGACGAGTTTCTGCGCTTAGCCGCTGAACATCCCAACTTTCACTACCAGCCGACGCTGAGCCGCGGCAGCGAAAGTTGGGCTGGCCTGCGCGGATACGTGCAGGAGCACGTCCCCGCCATCACCCGCGGCCGCGCCGACATGCATGCCTACATCTGCGGCCTCGACAAGATGGTCAAAGCCAACCGCGAACTGCTGAAATCGCTGGGCTGGGACCGGAAGTCGATTCTGTATGAGAAGTACGACTGAAACCTTTTCGCCGCGGATTTACGCAGATCAACGCGGATATAGCTAGTGCAGCGGGCCGCGCTGTTCTCGAACCAGACCTGCGCTATCGATCTCCACGGCAACCGGCTCTCGGCGATGCAGGCGTTCTCTGAATTCAGCCAGCGTGGACCGCTTTTCGGATTCTTTGATCTCCGCTAGCAAAATAGTCCGACAACGATCTGCCGGCCATGGCAGCGCGGGCTTTCAGTCTGCGATGCAGTGCGTTGGGAACATTACGAATCTGAATTGTCCTCGGCACTTGATCAGCATACGTCCCTGGGTATCCCATGTCCACGTGACTGATGGCCTAGACGCCTGGAGTCGGCGGAGTCCGGCTAACGTTTGCCGGGAATCTCAACCACAGCGTAGCTCCCTGGCGTTGCTTCGCTGATGGCACTCGCGATCTGGGCCAATACCGGGCGTACAAGACTCCATCTATTTCTGCCTAGAACCACGATGGCAATTTTTCTATTGCTCAAATTCTGTTGGTACGGAAGGTTTTTGTCCGTCGTCAGCAATACATCGAAGCCCGCCTGCTCAGCCGCGCGCAGGAGGTCGCCGTTTAGGAGCGCGCTCCATCCTTGCTCATGCGCGGTCCTGACGGTGTGGGTTGGGAGGAAATCCCGAATTCCGACTGGCGTTCCTTGGTCAAATAGGACAAGCATCACCGGCTCGGCGTTGAGGTCTCAAGACTGTGGGCGGTGAAATCGAGCACTGCCTGCACCTGTTCACGGGTGAGGCCATCGAACATCTGGACAATTTCATTGATGGTGAGGCCGTCTTCCAGGTTTTCGAATACAGCGGCCACTGGAATGCGCGTTCCACGGAACACCCAGGCGCCGCTGACTTTGCCGGGCACGCTTTCAACCGCCGCGCATTGTGACCAATCGAGTGGCATAGCAG
>JBAWFN010000144.1:0-34239 GCA_049591935.1 Terriglobales bacterium
CCCCGGCCGAAGAAAAGCCCCGCAAGTAAGGAAGCCGGCCACAAAAGTGGTCGATACACCAGGCGCGGGCCCACAAGGGCTCGCGCCATTTTCTTTCTCACCGTGAACCTGACTCCACCCCTCTCGATTATTTCCTTCCTCACATTGAGCAGTTTTGACCATTAAAAGAACCGCCGACCGCCTATAACCAAAGCTGGCCCTCACTCAAGGTTGGCTTGGAAAAGGAGTAACACATGCTTGGAACTATATTGATCGTGATGCTCGTCCTAGCCCTCTTTGGTGCGCTGCCAAGATGGTCGCATAGCAGAGACTGGGGCTATGCTCCGACCGGAGGCCTCGGACTGGTCCTCTTGATCGTTGTCATTCTGCTAGTGCTAGGTCGGATTTGAACCATGCCCCAAACGGCAACGTCGCCAGGCGTCAGGGTCAAAGGTTGGCGCCTGCTTTCAGTTCGTGGAATGGCGCTTTTTCTCGCCGTGATGATGTGCAGCGGCGTCTTGTGCGCCTACTCGGTTCTGACCCACGAAGAAATCGTTGACCTGCTCTGGAGCGATGAGATCCAGCCGCTGTTGCTCAAGCGCTTTCCAGGCCTCACCGACGACCAGATCCGTGAAGCCCATGCCTATGCCTACGGTGGCGCCGTCATCCAAGACCTTGGGTACTATCCGTTTGGGGGCAAGGAGTTCAGCAACCTGGTGCACTACGTCCGAAGTGGAGACTTTGTTCGCGAGCTGCTGCTCGAGAGCCAGGATGCCGACGAGTACGCCTTCGCGCTGGGCGCGCTTTCGCACTATGCATCGGACATCGCCGGCCACCCGGCGGTCAACCAGTCCGTCGCCATCGAGTATCCAAAGTTGCGGGCGAAGTTTGGCCAGTCGGTGCGCTATGCGCAGGACAAAACCGCGCACTTGAAAACTGAGTTCGGCTTCGACACACTGCAGGTCGCGAAGAACCGCTATGCGTCGCAGCAATACCACGACTTCATCGGATTCCAAGTTTCCAAGCCCCTGCTGGAGCGCGTCTTTCCCGTGGTGTACGGGGTGGAATTGAAAGACGTGCTTACCCACGAGGACCTGGCGGTGGGTTCGTATCGTTTCGCGGTCAGCCGGCTGATTCCGCAGATGACCCAAGTCGCCCTGCAAACCCACAAGAAGGACCTGATGCGCGAGACTCCAGACTTCGCGAAACAGAAATTCCTGTATCGTCTTTCGCGCTCCGATTACGAACGGGACTGGGGAAAGGATTACGTGAAGCCGGGTGTGGGCACGCGCATCTTATCAACCTTGCTGCGGTACATGCCGAAAATTGGCCCCTTCAAGAAGTTGAGGTTCAATAACCCAACCCCGCAAACTGAGGATCTTTATATCAAGAGCATCAACACTACCGTCGATCAATACCGGGCTTTTCTCAGACAGGTGGGCGCAGGCAAACTCGTGCTCGCCAATTGTGATCTTGATAGCGGCAAGCTGACCAAGGCAGCGGAATACTCGCTCACCGACGACACCTACGCACAGTTGCTGGCCCAGTTGTCCGAGCGGAAGTTTAGTCAGACGCCGCCCGAGCTGCGCGACAACGTTCTGCTTTTTTATTCCGACCTAACGCTACCGATCGAAACCAAGAAGGACCGGGTTCGCTGGCAAGGTGTGCTGACCGCGCTCGATCAGCTGAAGTCCGTGGCACCCACGCTTACAGTCGCCGTCAGCCCGGCACAGTGATCCTCTGCCGGGTATCTCACTCCCAGCCCCGTCACCCTGAATGGATTTTCCGACTTCCCGCATCTGGCGGTCAGCCGCGTCATAGAATGTATGTACTATGAAGACCGGTCTGGTGGGTATCGGCAGTATGGGAGGCATGCTGCTGCGGGCGCTGGTGCGCTCACGGGCACTCGCGGTCGAGGACGTATGGGCGGCGAATCGCTCTGAGGGCAAGCTGAAAACGCTGGCCGCCGAGTTTCCTGGCATCCACATCGCCAGCAGCCGCAAGCTGGCGGCAAATTGCGATCTGATCTTTCTCTGCCTGAAACCCGGAGACGCAGCCAGCGCGCTGGCGCAGATGGATCCGGAGCTCTATCCCGGACAGTTGCTGGTGACGACGGCCAGCCAGATTCCTCTTCAATCTCTCGAGGATCGCGTGCCCTGCCGCGTGGCCAAGCTCATCCCTTCGATCACACAGGAGATTGGCGCGGGCGTCGCGTTGCTGATGTACGGTTCGCGCGCCACGGCGGATAACCACAAGCTGCTCGAGGATCTGCTGGGACGCATCAGTCGTCCGATGGTGATCACCGAGTCGCAGTCGCGGCCAGCCATCGACTTGGCTTCGGGTGGTCCGGCGTTTGTGGCTTACCTGCTGGAGTCGATGGCAGAGGAAGCGGCGCGCAGTAATCCTGACTTTCCGCCTGAGTTGGCGCGCGGCCTGGTACAGGAAACGGCCGCAGCCACTTTGCGGCTTATGGCAGAGGGCAATATGAACGCAGAGGAAGTAATTCGCCGGGTCGCCCTCCCTGGCGGCATGACCGCGCTGGGGATCGAGGCTTTGTCACGCTACGTGCCGCAAGCCTGGCAGGCAGTATTCAGGGAAAGCGCGGAACGAGAGAAGCGGGCTCGGGAAACGCTGGCACTTTAGCGTTTCACCTTTCGGTGTTCCGAAGACGCAAAGAGCGCAAGCTGGATGCTCCTACACGGTTAAACAGGAGTTGCAAAATGAACTGGCGACTATTACTCGTTGCGCTCACACTTGTTCCCTTCTTGTCACTACAAGCCCAACAACCTCCACCCGCTCCACCTACAAACCAATGGAAAGATTTTGATTTTCTGGTTGGCGAGTGGACATGGGTCGGGGGTGGGCGGCCGGGACAGGGGAAGGACCTGTCAACCTTGCGGCCTGAACTGGGTGGAACCGTGCTGGTGCGAAAGACCCATCTGGACTATCCGGCAACGAAAGAGCGGGCCGCTTTTGGCCATGACGATCTCATCTATGTGTACCATGACCCCCAAGACAACTCGGTGCACGCCATTTTCTTCGACGGCGAAGGTCATGTCATTCGCTATGCGGTGACAGTGGCGTCCGATGGTAACTCAACTGAGTTCTTGAGCGACGCGGCGCGTCTCAATCTAAGGCGTGTCGAGCGACCAGTCATCGAGTCGAGGGTCCGCGATCGGGAGGAACTGTTGTCGGCATCTATGACCGTGGCTACGGCAAAGGAGATCAAGCTGCTGTTTCTTGAGTTTCAGTCCGCCGGCGCTGCCTTTTACCAGAAGCTGAAAAAGCAGCCTTGGAGCGCCAGGAATTTCGTCGTCAAGGATCCGGATGGGAACCTGCTGCTGTTTGCTGGACCCGCAAACTAACAGCTTCCAGGTCATGAGGGGAGTCACGCAAGCGCTTTAGAATGATGGTGGCCAGGGACGGAGTTGAACCGCCGACGCCAGCCTTTTCAGGGCTGCGCTCTACCACCTGAGCTACCTGGCCACGTTGCGCTGCCACCGGACTGCCCCGTCTTCATTCGGATGAGTCGTAAGGCAGGCCGAAAGCGGGCACAATCCTAGGACTACCGGCAGTCAAAACGCTGGGAGCGTTTGGAACAGGCCTGATTATAACAACCAAGGCGCAATCGCTCAATGCGAGTCGCGCCTTGGCCAAAAGAGTGGAGAATCTCCGCAGCTTCTAGTGTCCGCCGCTGCTACTTGAGTGCTGCTGCAGCCAGGCCGCGAGCTGACTTCCCTGCTCTGCTTTCAAGTCCACGCAATAATTAATACGTTCGATGGACTGCTTCAGGGTGCGCTCGGAGGAGGGTTCGTGGTGGGCCGCGAAGAAGCCCTGCAGTTGGTCTCGCATCCCCGGGTCGCAGAAAGAACCGGCCGAACCGGCAACGGCGGCGCCTGCGAAGGCTCCGCCCAGACTCGTGATTTTCTCCCAATGGGAACGAACGAAATCCCAAGCGAGCTTCTCTCCGGCAGGATTCCGCATGACCCGGGAGATTATTTGCAGGCTGTCTTGTGAGCGCACTTCCGGCGAAATGGCGAACTCCAGCGTCTTCTCCAGCAGGGCAGGATCGCTGAACTCGGTCAGGGCTTGTTGGTACTCAAATGTCTCCAACGGTGTTTTCGCGTTCTTCAGTCGATCGCTGATTCGGTTGTAGAAGGCTTCGTCGCCTCCCTGGGTGGCGACGCGGAAGGCGGCAAACGCCAATTCATGGTTGACCGACGAAGGGTCATCCAGCGCCTGATTGGCCAGTTTGCGGGCGAGCGCCACCACTGCAGGATCGCCAGCGGTGTAGCCCAACGCCGCGAACAGGTTAGATCGCAGCCCCTCACGATCAGCGCTTTCACCGGGCTTTGGCTCCCATCCGATGTCCGCGGCAACAGGCGCAAGCACCTGGCGCACCCAACTCCGATAAGATTCGCGGTCGGCGTCGTTCACCAGATAACGGCCGATGTAGTCCAATTGGTTCATCAATGGGCCCAGCACAGCCTGGCTGCGGTCGGTTTGCAGACCTTCGACTACCGCCAGATAGTCGCCGATTTTTTCGCGACCTACGCGAACGGAAGCCGACACATCGGACGGCAGCATGATGCGCTCGGCCGGACTTAACGCAGTCTCGGCATCCCGTGCCATGGAACGCACGGCCTCGGAATCGTATCCGGAGCGGTAATATCCTTTGGCATCTGCGTTCACGTTGACCCAGCTTGAGCAGCCGGGCAGGGTGAAGGTCTGTTGCGGCTGCGTAAGAAGTTCGCAGCGCTCGGCGCCGCTCTTTCCCGATGAACCCTGTTTCATACATACAGGAATCTGCCAACGTTCGCTGCTGCCGGCTTCGAACTTAGCCCGGTCGAAAAAGTACCGTTGCTGTTCCAGGCTAACTCTCTGGGAATTTCCGGAGCAGGTGGTCTTGACGCTCACCAGGGGCGGTCCCGGTTGTTCAATGAAGGTCGGCATCAGTTTGTCCACTGGTTTTTTGGAGACTTGGGTTTGCGCCGTCCAGAAATCGGAAGCTGTGGCATTGGCATAGGCATGCTTGGTTAGGTACGCGTTCACTCCGGCACGAAAAGTTTCCGGCCCAAGGTAGGATTCGAGCATGCGCAGCACGGCTGCGGTCTTGCTGTAGGTAATGTCGTCGGCCAACTCGAGGATCTCCTCGGGCGTTTCCGCGGGCTGGTGAATCGGGTGGGTGTTGACCAGAGAATCGGCATCCATCGCCTGAGCCGTTTCTTCGACATCCTGGAGCTGCATATCCCATTCTGGTTTCCAGGCTTCGAGGGGCTTGTTGGACATCCAGGTGGCGAAGCCCTCGTTGAGCCAAATATCGTCCCACCACTGCATGGTGACCAGATCGCCGAACCACTGGTGGGCCATTTCGTGAGCGATAACGGAGGCAACTTCGCGCTTCAAATCGACGGGGGTTTGCTTTTCGTCGAGGAGCAGAAGAATTTCACGGAAAGTAATGCAGCCGGTGTTTTCCATGGCACCGGCAGAGAAATCCGCCAGCCCAACCAGATCCAGCTTGCCGTAGGGGTATTTGATGGAGAAATACTGGTTGTAGTAACGCATGATGTTTTCCGCGGCGTCCAGGGCAAAAGTAGTGAGTTCCTTCTTGCCCGGACTTGCGTAAACGCGAATCGGGATGTTATCGACCACGCCTTCGACGTACTCGAACTTGCCCACCACCATAGCTACCAGGTAGGAAGACATTTTCGGAGTGGGAGCAAAATGCACGGTATGTTTGCCCGCGGGACCTGGGGTATCGGAGACAACCTTGGTGTTGGAGATTACCGTCAGGCCTTCGTCGGCCACGATGGTGATGTCGAAGACCGCTTTGTAGGCAGGCTCATCGAACGAAGGGAATGCGCGGCGGGCGTCGGTAGCCTCAAACTGAGTGGCGGCGTACTTCTGGCCGTTCGAGTCTTTGCCGAGGTAGAAGCCGCGTAGTTGATCGTTGAGAATGCCGTGGTAGCGGATCTGGATGGTCGCGGGACCCGGTGGAATCGGATGGTCCACGGTCAGAGTGGCTGTCTGCTTATCTTTGTCGAGCGCGACTGTGGCCTTTTGCCCGGAATGAGCACTGGTGACGGTCACCTCCTGGAAGTCGATCTCGGCGGCGTTCAGCACAATTTGGGAGGTGGGCTTGAGGACACGAACCGCGATGGTTTCGTCGCCAACGAAGTCATTCTTGGTGAAATCGGGAGAGAACGTTAGTTTGTAGTGGTCGGGAGCGGCGATTTCCGGAAGACGCTGGGCCATGCAAAGGCTGGTCAAGAAGACGGACAACGCAACAAACTTGAGAATTGATCTCATATTTTCCTCGGTCGTACCAAAACCTGGGTTCGTCCGCGCGGGCGGTGATGCCGTTCGGAGCAAACTACCGCACTGTTGTGTACGTAAGATGCGCCTTCGTAGTTCACCCCGCGATCATTTATTTCGGTGGGTTTACGATGCCATTCAAGACGGTAAAGGCGCAGCGGTTCGTGGCAAAGTAGTAGGCGATCTCACGGTAGTCGTCAGCGTTGAAAATGGCGAGATCGGCGTCTTTGCCGGGCTCGATGGAGCCCTTACGATCATGCAAGCGCAGTGCCCAAGCACCGTTCATGGTAGCAGCGGAAATGGCCTCTGCGGGCAACATTTTCATGTGAGTGCAGGCAAGCGAAAGCACGAACGGCATGCTGGGCGTGGGCGAGGAGCCGGGATTGTAGTCGGTGGCGAGGGCGACGGCGACACCGGCGTCGATCAGTTTGCGGGCAGGAGGAAATTTCTCCAGCCCGAGAAAATAATTCGCGCCGGGAACCAGGGTGGCGATGGTGTTGCTCTGAGCAAGACTAGACAGGTCGCGATCGTTTATGTGATCCATGTGATCGAGGGATGCAGGGTTGAAGGGTAGCAGACGTGCGAGCGGCGTTTCGGTTAGCTGACAGACGTGGGCGCGGACTCCGAGGCCGTGCTGGGCAGCAGCTTGAAAGATTCGTTCGGCGTCATCCGCGCTGAATGCGCCTTTGTCGGTGAAGACGTCGACGAACTGGGCGAGCTTGCGTTTGGCGGCGGCAGGGATCATTTTCTCGCAGACTTCGGTCACATATTCGGCGGCGCGGCCCCGGAACTCGCTGGGCACAACGTGTGCACCGAGCAGGGTTGACACCACCGTCCCCGGCCAGCTGGCCGCGGCCTGCTTGATGGCTTCGAGCGACTTCAGTTCGGATTCAAGGGTCAGACCGTAGCCGGATTTGGCTTCAACCGTGGTCGTGCCCTGTTCAGCCATTTGGTGCAGCGCTTGCAAGACCTTTTCGGTGAGAGCACGCTTCCCTGCCTTGCGGACGGCTTCGACGCTGGAGCGAATGCCGCCGCCGGCGGCGGCGATCTCTTCGTAGGTCGCGCCGGAGATGCGTTTTTCGAAATCCACCAAGCGGGGCTTCATGAACGCAGGATGAGTGTGGGAGTCGACGAAGCCAGGAAGAACGACGTGGCGGGCACAGTCGATTTCGGTGACTCTCTTGCGGTTCTTTTTGAGCCAGGGATCGCGGAGGGCGTCTTTGGTCTTGCCAACGGAGACGATTTTGCCGCCCAGGCAGAGGACAGCGGCGTCTTCGAGGAGGCCGAGTTCGGAGAGTGCAGGACCGCGACGGGGGCCAGGCTTCGCAGACGAAAGAGTGAGAAGCTGGCCGATGTTGATCAGCAGCAGGGCTTTTTCACGGGAGCGCACAGGGGGATAGTGTAGACGAAAATCTTAAAACGCAAAGGGCGCAAAGAAAAGCCGCAAAGAGCACGGAGAAAGCCTATTGCCCCATCGGCAGTTTCACGTTTTTCTCTTTCGCAAACTTCTTCGCTTCGTCGTAGCCCGCGTCCACGTGGCGAATGACGCCCATGCCGGGGTCGGTGGTCAGCACGCGTTCAATGCGTTTGGCCATGGCTTCGGTGCCGTCGGCGACCGTGACTTGGCCGGCGTGCAGCGAGTAGCCGATGCCGACGCCTCCGCCGTTGTGAATCGAAACCCAGGACGCACCCGCAGCGGTATTCAGCAGAGCATTGAGCAACGGCCAGTCGGCGACGGCGTCGCTGCCATCTTTCATGCTTTCGGTCTCGCGGAAAGGCGACGCGACCGAGCCGCAATCTAGATGGTCGCGGCCGATCACGATGGGGGCTTTGATTTTGCCCTTCTTCACCAGATCGTTGATGGCGAGGCCGAACTGGGCGCGTTCACCGTATCCCAGCCAGCAGATGCGGGCGGGCAGACCCTGGAACTTAATGCGTTTCTTGGCCAGATCAATCCAGCGGCGCAGGATGCGGTTCTCGGGAAAAAGTTCGAGGATGAGGTCATCGGTGACGTGAATGTCGGACGGCTCTCCGGACAGCGCTACCCAGCGGAACGGGCCGCGGCCTTCGCAGAACAGCGGGCGAATGTACGCGGGGACGAAACCGGGGAAATCGTAAGCGTTTTTCACGCCGCGCTGGAAGGCGAAAGTGCGGATGTTGTTGCCGTAATCGAACGTGACCGCGCCCATCTTCTGTAGGGCCAACATGCCTTCTACGTGCCTGGCCATGGCGTCGAGCGACAACTGCTGGTAGGCAATGGGATCGCGCTGGCGCAGTTCGAGCGCTTCTTGCAGACTCATGCCGTTGGGCACGTAGCCATTCAGCGGATCGTGGGCGGAAGTCTGGTCGGTGAGGATGTCGGGGACGACGCCGCGCTCGGCGAGTTCGGGAATGATATCGGCGCAATTTCCCACCAGACCGACGGAGACGTTTTCTTTCTTCCGCACGGCATTCTTGAGAATGCGCAGAGCTTCATCGAGCGTGGTGACCATGAAGTCGCAGTAGCCGGTCTTGAGGCGCTTCTTGATTCGCTCGGGATCGACGTCGATGCCGAGAAACGCCGCGCCAGTCATGGTGGCGGCAAGGGGCTGGGCGCCACCCATGCCGCCCATGCCTCCGCTGACAATGAGTTTTCCGGAGAGGTCGCCATGGAAACTTTTTTCCGCGGCTGCCGCGAAAGTTTCGAATGTTCCCTGCACGATTCCCTGCGAGCCGATGTAGATCCAGGAGCCGGCGGTCATCTGGCCGTACATCATGAGACCGGCGCGTTCGAGTTCGTTGAACTTCTCCCAGTTGGACCAGTGGCCGACCAGATTCGAGTTGGCGATCAGCACGCGTGGCGCGTATTCGTGGGTCTTGAAAACGCCGACCGGCTTGCCGGATTGGACCAGCAGAGTTTCGTCGTTGTCGAGATTCTTGAGCGCGGCGACGATGGCATGGTAGGCCTCCCAACTGCGGGCGGCGCGGCCGGTTCCACCATAGACGACGAGGTCGCGCGGGCGCTCGGCGACTTCTTCGTCGAGATTATTCATCAGCATGCGCATGGCAGCTTCCTGCTGCCAGCCTTTGCAGGAAATCGCATTGCCGCGGGGGGCGCGGATGGGAGTATAGGTGGCAGGGGTGATTTCGGTTTCTACCGGCATGAGGTAATGGTAGTGGTTTGGGGAGAATGGTTCAAACGGGCGGGCCAGCCCCCTCCTCTCGGTCTACACCACGAGCAACGGTACGAGGTTCTGGATCATCAGGGAGGCCGACCGGAGCGTGACCACCTTCTTATTGCCCGACGAATACTGAGAATTGCTGGGGAGGCGAAGACCAACCTGCGAGCACTTTTAGATACGAGTCGACTTCGCTTCAAACTTGAATTTTGGAAAGTTGATAAATTCCTGCTGCCACTTCTCTACGTATTTTCGTCCGAATAAGGGTAGCTCGCCCTCGCGGTATTGTTCCAGGACCCTTCTAAATGTAGAAAGGGCGATTGGCACGGCAAAGCGGAAAACGCTCTCAAATCCTTCAATTGACCTGATCGGCTGAAAAGTCAATTCGCCCTTGCCTATTTTCATGTGATGTTCATAGCTTGACGAGTGCATGACTTCCGACGCCCCCGAATAGACGATAGTGTACAGAGACGCTTTGCCAACGGAGCGAGCAATCGAACCCAAACTCCTCTGGCCCAGCGGCACATACCACGCGGGATCGTACTTTGTTCTTTTGTGGTGCTTGTCGAAGTCCTTGTTTATTTCTGCAAAACTTGGCTGAGAGAGCACGCGGTCGATTTCTTGAAGTTGCTGCTTGGAAACTTCTCTGACTACGTCGTCTATCCGCAGGCCGACATCCTTCATCATCGTTGCGATGAACTCGTCTGATTCTGCTGATCCGGGTTGCGTTCGACTAGCCCACATACGCTTTCGCCGCAAGTTGCGAACGTAGTAATAGGCAGCCTTCTTGTCTCCATCACTCTCCAATATCCATTCGATATAAATCGAAGCTTCGAGGAGTGCTCTCAACTGAAGTTGTGCGGTGTAGGAAGCACCGTTTGAAAGAAGAACCTCTACCCCGTCGAGCATCGTCACGATCTGTCGCAGTAGAGTGCCAAGCACAACTGCATCTTTCAACCCTCTCGCGCTCGAAGAGAAGCATCGCGGGATTAGATTGCTTCCGTAATTCGAAAGGTCACGAAGCAGATCGAGCCAGGGGCTCAGATGCTCTTTGACATCGGCGATCGTTTCATCGCGGTTGAGCAGCGCCTTAAATTCGTTCTCACCCACCCTAACTAACGTGCTCGGCCTAGCCATCAGATGCACTCCTTCTGCTCGGCTTTAGCGTTCATGACGGGACTGGCCCACCTTACGCATCTAATCTAGCTCTTTGAGTGCTCCGTCCAAGCTGCTGGGGCGGGGATGTTCATCCGTCACAGCCTTTGTCGGGTGATCCCGAACTACGCTTCCTGTATGCAATGGCGGGTCACGTACCGCCATCGGCAGCTCGTCCTCGAAGCCGTCGAAAAGGAGGCCTGGGTTCGCTTCCGCGCTGAGATTCCCGAGCGGAATGGCCCTCCGAAGGTTCGTGAACTTAGTGTAAATGGCTTACTACAAAACGCTTACAGAGGTTGCGATTATAGCGATTATACTTGACAAGTACTCCCTGGCGCCCTGATACTTTAACCAGTTGCGTTTATAGCGATTGTGCTATCGTACACGCGCGAAGGGGGTTTCATGGTAGCTGGTGCAGCGGTTCAGATCGCGCCACGCGATCAGCAGGAGATCGAGCAGGCCTCGAAATTGTATCGGAGCCTGCGGCAGGAAGGCACGGCAGCCCTGATCGGGCCAGACGGGGTAAGAATCGACTTGCCGTCGTCAGTACACGACATTTTGATGCAGATTCTGGAAAACATGCAGGAGGGTAAAGCGGTCGTTCTTTTGCCGTTGATGGAAGAACTGAGCACACAGGCGGCAGCCGATCTTTTGGGCATCTCGCGGCAGTTCTTTGTGCGTGAGTGCGAAGCGCACAAGTTACGTTTTCACTACACGGGAACGCATCGGCGTGTGCTCTTAAAAGATCTGCTCGACTACAAGAAACAGCGGGAACTAGCGCGTCGTGAGGCGATCGTCCGCATTGCCCGCCAATCGGAAAAACTTGGTGAGTACGACAAATTCGTCCCGCCCGAGGAGTAGATGATCTCGGATTTCCCGGTCATAGTGGACGCCTGCGTCCTAGTTCAGGCCGCCGTTCGTGACACCCTGCTAAGGTTGTTCGAACGGCGGTTGTTTTTGGCAAGGTGGACGGACGAGATCATCGACGAAACTGTCCGTACGCTGCGAGACAAATTGGGCCGCACGCAGGAGCAGGCGGATCATTTGGTCAACGAATTACGATCTCATTTCGTTGACGCTTGGGTTGAGCCGGGCTACCGGGAGTTGATTCCGGTGATGACGAACCATGAAAAAGACCGGCACGTCCTGGCTGCAGCCGTCAAAGCAGAGTGCGAGGTTATCGTCACTTACAACCTCAAACACTTTTCGGAAGAAAGCCTCAAGCCGCACGGCATCACGGTGAAGCATCCTGACGAGTTCCTAATCGAGCTCTACCATATGGATAGCGAGATCGTGGTGCATGAGCTTCACCAGCAAGGCGCGGAGTTGAAGAAGCCGCGCAGCATCGCGGAAGTGCTGCACTCCCTCGAGACCTGCAGGTGCACGCAATTCGTTCAACTGATTCGCGAAAGGCTGGCGCTGTAGACGTTACGACGAACTGATGAACACCGCCAGTGATATTGATCTGATCGACTAACACTAGGAGGCCGAAATGCCTATGAAGCCCCCCCCATCCGGGCGAATTGATAAGAACCGAAGTCATCGAAGCTCTAGGCCTCACGGTGTCGAAGGCGGCGGAGATTTTGAAAGTACGCCGGGCCACGCTCTCCGACCTGCTGCGCGGCAAGGCCGCGCTGACGCCGGAAATGGCCTTGCGCATCGAAAAGGCGTTCGGCCCGGAGATGGATCACCTTCTCCGGATGCAGCTTGCCTATGACGTATCGAAAACGCGAGCCCACGCGCGTGGCCTTTCGATCAAGCGCTATGCCCCGGCCTAAAGCGGTCCTCAACTTTCCTCTGGCAGATTAAGGGCCTTCACCAAACCAATTTTTTGGAGTAGGCTGGGTGGGTTTTCAGAAAGGAGCCTATATGGCACAGAACAGTTCAGTCGAAATCGCAAGGCACGCTTCCACTATGTCGATCGTGTGGGGCGTTTTATTGATTGTCTTTGGCATGCTGGCGGTGGGTTCGCCATTTCTTGCCGCGGTGGCGGTTAACGCAGCCGTCGGCTGGCTCATCGTGTTGGCAGGCGCAGTCCACTTGACCCTCGCCTTTAGCGCTCACGGGGCCGGCAACATGATCTGGAAGCTGCTAGTCGGGTTGGCATATTTGTTATTCGGCGGCTACGTGATCATGCATCCGGTACTGGCGGTGGCATCGCTTACCCTGATACTAGCCTCGCTCTTCCTGATCGAAGGCGTCCTGGACATCGTTTTGTTCTTCAAGATGCGCTCCATGCGGGGGTCGAGTTGGGTGCTGATTGACGGAATCATTACGCTGCTGTTGGGGCTGATGATCTATGCGCAATGGCCGTCCAGTTCGGCCTGGGCGATCGGCACGCTGGTGGGGATCAGCATGATCGTCAGCGGTCTCACGCGGGTGATGATGTCGTTTGCCGTGCGTAAGGCGACGGACGTGGTGACGCACAAGATGGCGGCTTGATGAGCAACGCGACATCGGACTAAGAACTGCCACGGCGAGGGGCGGGAGGAGTTCGAAGCACAGGGAAAAAGCTGTGCCGTGAAGCCGGGACGGTTTCTCGTCGGTGCAAGAGGGGGAATGGCGAAATGGCGAGCATGGTCCCGTTGGGGGATGTGTCTCGACGTCCCAGGCACATCCCTGTGGTCACGGTCTTCATCATCCTGGCGAACAGCTTTATTTTTGTGCGTGAACTGATGGGTGGGGACGCGTTTGTGGCCCAATGGTCGGCGATCCCCGCGCAAATAGTTTCCGGCCATCACTGGATCACGATTGTGACGGCCATGTTCATGCATGCCAGTTGGTCACACATCATCGGCAACATGATCTTCTTTTGGGCGTTCAGCCCCGAGATCGAAGAGGCGATGGGGCCAGCGAAGTATTTCGTTTTCTATATGGTGGGGGGGCTGGTGGCTATGCTGGCGCAGGTGGCAGCCGACCCCCATTCCACCGTTCCGAACCTGGGCGCAAGCGGAGCGATTGCCGCGGTGATGGGCGCGTTTCTGGTCACCTATCCTCGTGACCGCATTCGCACGATCCTGATTATCTTGGTGTTTGTGAAAATTACGTTTATTCCGGCCGCGTTTTTGATCGGCTTCTGGTTCCTCACCCAACTCTTCAGTGCGGGCGCGGTTGCGCATGTGCAGACGGGCGGAGTGGCCTACCTGGCACACATCGGCGGTTTCATTTTCGGGGCTGTAACGGCGCGAGCATTTGAAGATCCGAATCGAGTGTAAGCAAAATCCCCGCCAAGCCGCGCAGGGATGGGGCGCCTCGGAAGGAAGAATAACTACCAGGTGTTGTAGGCGGTGCCGTCGCTGCCGATGCCGGCGGAACCGCTGTGCACGTCGACGATGCCGCCTTCATCCTGCTGATCGAGCGACATAATCTCGCCCTGCTCCTGGTCGGGAGTCCAAGTGTCGCTACGGAGGGTCATGGGGTCGGTGGGAAGCTGTTTCAGGTAGCCGGCGGAAACCAGATCGTCGAGCGACTGCGGGGCTTTCTGTTTGTCGAGAGTGTATTGCGAGATCACCGAGCGCATGGTGAACAGATTCTGACGCAGCACGGATTCTCTGGCCCGCAAGATGGATTGGTTGTAGGCGGGCAGGGCAACTGAGACCAAAATCAGGATGATGCTGATGACGATCATCAACTCGATGATGGTGAAGCCGCGGCTGGCTTGGTTATGTGGGGATCGCGTCGCCAAGATCACCAGTCCTTGTACTTCGTGCCGTCGAGGGCTATGCCCTGGGATTTGGTATACACGTCAAACACGCTCTGTTCACCCCAGGAATCGGAATCGGGATCGTCCTGCATGGAGCGCATGCCCCATTCCGTCGAGTTGGTCATGGGATCGATGGGGATTTTGCGCAAGAATTTCAGTTTCTTGCCCTGGACGTCCTCGCCCTTGACCAGGGAATCGAGGTCGGGAGGGTAGCCTTCGGAACCGACTTTGGTGCGGAAGGCGTTGCGGTCAGCGGCGTCTTTGTAGCGGTCAATGGCGTCCCGCATCTCCCACAGAGCGTGCCGCAGTTCGCGTTCCTTTTCCCGTTTGATGGTCACACGCGCCAGCGGAATCGCCAGGGCGGTCAGCACAATGAGGATGGTGGTGGCGACGATCAGCTCGATCAAGGTGAAACCGTGCGTCCGTCGTGATTTTGAAAAAGGTCTCATTGCTGTCACGCGAGAATTCTTGTTCCCGTTCCGCGGGATCCTTCCCGAACTAGTGGATGGTCACGGCCGCCGTAGCTCCCGCCACCAGCGTGGGCTGCATGTTGGGATCGCGCGTGCCTCCCTTCGAGATGGCAAGGCTGGTTTGTCCGGCGGATTTCGCCATGAAGGTCAAAGTAACGACCGTTCCCTGACCGGAAATGCCGCTGGCACCAGGGGGCCGGGTCGCGGTGATCTGCAAAGTGCCGGTGGTTTCATCGTCGCGATGGACCAGGGCCACGGCCTGACCGTCCTGAGAAAGGAAAGTGCCGTTGGAGACATTGACCACCTGCAAGAGTTTGGGGTCGTAGGTAACCTGCAAGGGCACGGAGTAGGCATTCTGCACGCCGGCCACCAGAACGTTAACGGTGAAGGTAGAGCCGGACGGTTGTGCGATCGCCGGAGGATCAAAGGTGAAGCTGGCCGAGCCCGGCGGCGGCGGCGAAGTGGCTAGCGGCGCGGGGTGCGAATTGGCCGCCGGCGGTTGCGGCATGGCCGGTGCGGGAGTTGTATTTTCACCCGCGGCGGGGGCCTGGGGCCGGCTCACCCGATGCAATTCGATGGCGCTGGCGGTGCCCACATCGAGCGCCTCCTGGTTGAGATCGCTGATATCTTGCCGGCGGACGATGTGGGGAATGAGCACAAAGACGGTTTCGTTTTCACTATGATCCTGCGTGGTCTGGCCGAACAGATAACGCAAGATCGGGATCTGCGAGAGCAGGGGAAATCCACTGAGCGCCTTGGTCTGCTGATCCTCCATCATGCCGCCCAACAGGTTGACTTCGCCTTCCTTCAGACGAACCTCGTGCTCGATCTTGCGCTGCCCGATAATGGGCTGGGTGATTCCGCCGATGTTGGAGGTACCGTCGACCTCGGAAACTTCCATGGTGATCTTCAGAGTGACATCGCCGTTGGCATGGACGCGGGGAGTGATGTCGATGTTGACACCCACATCGAGATATTGAAATTGGGTATTCACCAGAGGGTTGATGCCGACGCCGCCGATGCCGGGCTGAAATGATCCGGTGGCCACGGGAACGCGCTGGCCGATCTTGAGCGAGGCCTTTTGCCCTTCGATGGCGCGAATCTGAGGCTTCTGGATGAGCTTGGTGCTGCTGTCACTGAAGAGTGCGGTAGCAGTGGCCTGCGAGATGGTGACGGTAAAGTCGGTGGCGTTCAGGTTGCCAATGGAGTTCAGGCTGATGGTGTTGGGCGCACTGCCCGAGGAGGTAGTGGGAGTGGTGCCGATAGTGCCGGTCGGTGTCGAAGTGGTGGTGGAGGTATTGAGGTTGTTCTGCAAGGTGACCGAACCGCTGGTGGGCGGACTGATGCCCAGAGTGCGCGACTTGTCACGATTGACCTGCATGATGGCGACATCCACAATGACCTCGGCCTTGGGCTTATCGAGATCGCTCACCAATTTCTGGGCCAGCGCGATCTGATCAGGAGTGCCGCGCACCACAATCGCCGCCTGGGTGGGCAAAGGCTGAAGGCGGCTGATTTCCAGAATCTGGCGCAAGGTGTTGACCACGTCCTGCAGTTCAGTAGGCTGGGAAAGATTGGTGAGATAAAAGGTCTTGATGACGCTTTGTTCGAGGTCTTTGCGCTTGGCAGGATTGTCGGCGGCAACAAAAACGGTGTTGGGGGTGACGGGCCGCCAGAAAGTCTTGGACTCGAGGGCGATGATCCGCAGTGCCTCCTCGAGGGAAACGTTGTTCAGTTCGATCTTGATGCGACGCGAGGTGTAGTCGGGATCAAACAGGACATTGATGCCGGCCAGTTTGCCGACGGTCTCGTAGATGACCTTGGTATCCTCGGTGATTTTCAGATTGATGGGAACGTTGGAGATGGCGGCCAGTTCGACCGGGCCGCCCGCCTGTTCAATGCGCTTCTGGAGGAAGCCAGTGGGTGGCGGGGCAGCCGAGGGTGCGGCTTTGGTGGCATCGATCATCTGCTTGGTGCGCAGCAATTCCTGCTTGGCGATGGCGCTGGCGGGATCGATGTCAGCAGCTTTCTTGAATTCCGCCAGGGCGGTATCCAGTTGGCCGGCTTCGCGGAGCAATTGCCCGCGGTGCACATGAGAGGCTCCGGCCAGGAAGCGCAGACGCTCGAAGGAAGTCCGGTAGCCCAGATTGGTCGGCTTCAGGTCGTAGGCCTGCTTGTAAAAGTCGTAGGCCTGTTCGTAATTCTGGCGAGCTTCCGCGTCCCGACCCTTGTTGTAGAAAGCTTTGGCCTGGTCAGCCGCGAGGGCGCCCAAAATGACGGCTCCAACCAAAAAGGAGATCGCCGCTACGCGGCTCAAACATTTCATTGCGCGTTCCTCACAGACAGTCTTCCCCTCCCGGTCGGCCATGACCGCAAGTCAAAACCTGGCTTCTTCCGCGGAAAGCTATTTTTGGCGATTATAGCATTGCCTCCCAAAGCACCGAAGTGACTGTGTTGGTAGCAGTTAAGTCGTAGGTACTAATCCCATTAGAGTCCCCGCCAAAAACCAGCTGCGAACTGCTGAATCGCTTACGGCTGACATCGGCTGTCGGACGTGGGGTCATGAGATAAGCTAATCAGTAAGATGCCACGTCAGCAGGTACAGCCGACCCGGGCCAATCCGGAAAAGAATCCGCGCCGTGACCCCACGGCAGCGGGGCAGCGCGATGCTTCCGTGAATAGGATCGCTTCTCATAACTACTTCTTGCTGGAAAAATTTGAGGCGGGAGTGGCGCTGACGGGGACAGAGGTCAAGTCGGTGCGGGCAGGCCGGGCAAACCTGAAAGATGCTTACGGATTAATTAAGGACGGTGAACTCTGGCTGCTGAACGCCCATATCGGACCGTATGAGCACGGGAACATCTTCAATCATGCGCCGCTACGGACGCGGAAGCTGCTGATGCATGCGGAAGAAATTCGCAAGCTGATTGGGAAAACCCAGCAGAAAGGGCTGACCCTGATTCCGACGCGGATGTATTTCAAGAACGGCAGGGTGAAAGTGGAGATGGCGTTGGCCAAGGGCAAGCAGCTTTGGGACAAACGGGAAACCGAGCGGCGGCGCACGGCGGATAAAGAAGCGAGAGAAGCGATCCGAAGCCGTAAGGCGCGAGAGTAATGAAAACGGTGAATCTGAAGGAGGGTATGCCGCTGGTGCGCCAGGCGGTGATGCAGATGGAACGCGAACTGGCGGTGGCGCGGGCGGAAAACTGCGGCCTGGTCAAGCTGATTCATGGCTATGGCTCGACGGGCGCAGGCGGCGAGATTCGGATGGCAGTGCAGAAACGGCTGGGGGAAATATGTGAGCAAGGACAGATTCGCGGCTTCGTCTTCGGGGAGAACTGGGCGACGTCGGATGAGCGGGCTTGGAAGCTCGTCAACGCCCACAAAGAGCTGAAGCAGGACCGGGATTTAGGAAAAGGCAATCGCGGGATCACGATTGTGGAGTTGTGAGCCGGAAGGACCAACCCCAGAGGGCACAGGGGATCACAGAGAAACGGTGGTTGCGAGATTTTTCGTAATGCACTACACTGTAGTGCATATGAAGACGGAAGTCTATAGCTGGCGCCTATCGCCGCAGCGAAAAGCGGAGTTGGAGAGCGAGGCGCGGCGCGAGGGAACGTCGCTGGCCAAGTTGCTGGAGCAGATCACCGGCAATTGGCTGGAAGAACAGCGAAAATCGCGCAATGGCGACGAGGCGGAGCAGGCCGCAATCCGGAAGCGGGCGGCGAGCGCCATAGGCTCCATTGTGGGTGGTGATCCTTCACGTTCTTCGCGCGCTTCCGAGCTGGTCAAGAAAGCACTTGAAGAAAGATATGGCCGCCGACGCGTTGATTGATACAGGAGCCGTCTTGGCACTGCTTGACCGCACCGACGGATGGCACAGGGCATGCGTCGATGCCTACAACAACACCGACCTCCCCCTGCTGACGACTGAAGCGGTTCTTGCCGAAGTTTTCCACCTTACCTATCGAAATTTGCGTGACCTGACGGGCGTGTGGCGGTTGCTGCGCTCGGGTGCGATCCAGATGTCTTCGATTACGCATGACGAATTGCCACAGATCGAAGCTCTTATGGCCCAATACGCCGACCGACCGATGGACTTTGCTGACGCCACCTTGGTTCACCTCGCGGCCCGGGAATCCCTCAGCTTAATTCTCACCGTGGATCACGACGATTTCGAGACCTATCGTATCGGCGGAAGGAAACGGTTCACGATTCTGCCGGGAAGAAAGCGCGGGTAATGTTCACCTCCGGCTAAACCCTTCACCACACAGGGCACGGAGGACCCCAGAGGAAAAATCCAAGCGTCTGGCCTTGCGCTTTTCGCCTCGCACAAGGAATACTGGAATCATAAAATTATGAAGACAATTCTTTCTCTCTCTGCTCCTGCTGAAATCGAAACCGAATGTCTGGCGATCGTGGCCCTGGACCACAATGAAAGGGACTTGGGCGCGAAAGCCAAACCGGAGGTCGCAGTCGAAACCGGCGATGCGGTTCTGCGGGCTGCGGCGGCGGACATCATCGCTGGCGGCGAAGTGTCGGGAAAGATGTGCGAAGCCACGTTGCTGCATCGTCCGGCGCAGCTCAAGGCCAAGCGACTGCTTCTGTTGGGCGGCGGGAAGGCGAAAGCTTTCACTTCCTCGGAACTGCGCAAGCTGGCTGGCGTGGCAGTGCGCTTGCTCAAGCCGAAAGGGATTCGAAGTTTTGCGTTCATCGCCCCGCAAGGAATCGCCGGCGAAGAAGCGGTGAAAGCGATTGTGGAGGGCGCTCTAGTCGGCGATTTCGATCCTGATACTTATAAAAGCGACCGCAAAGATCAGGCCGTGGACGCGGTAACGGTGGTCGGTCGCGGAGACCAAGCGCGATTGCAAAAGGCGCTGGACGAAGCCCGCGTGGTCGGCGAGTCGCAGAACCTTACCCGGGACTTGGCGAACGAGCCGAGCAATCGCATGACGCCGACCATGCTCGCGGAACGTGCCCGCAAGATGGCGCAGGAGGTCGGATTGAAGTGCGAAGTGTATGGCGCGGACAAGATCAAGGAATTGAAGATGGGAGCATTCTGGGGTGTAGCCCAGGGGTCGGACGAGCCTCCGGCGCTGATTGTGTTGCGTTATGAGCCGGCGGATGCGCCGACGACTCCGGTGCTGGGGTTGGTGGGGAAAGGCATTACGTTTGACACCGGCGGAATTTCGATCAAGCCGGCCGACGGTATGGAAAAGATGAAATATGACATGGCGGGCGGAGCGGCAATGATCGGCGCGATGCGCGCAATTGCTCAGATCAAGCCGAAGGTGAAGGTCATTGCGGTGATTTGCGCCACCGAGAACATGCCGTCGGGAAAAGCGCAAAAGCCGGGCGATGTTCAGATCGCGATGTCGGGCAAGTCGATTGAGATCATCAATACCGACGCCGAAGGACGGCTGGTGCTGGCGGATGGGCTGTGCTATGCCCGGCAACTAGGATGCACCCATCTGGTGGATGCGGCGACTCTGACCGGCGCGGTCGTGGTCGCGCTCGGTTATGTGAATGCCGGAGTGTTTGCCAACGACGACAAAATGTATGAGCGTTTCCAACGGGCGCTCGGGAAAAGTGGAGAGAAATTCTGGCGCTTGCCGTTGGATGAGGAATACAAGGAGAGCATTCGCTCCTACATTGCGGACATCATCAATTCCGGTGGACGCTGGGGCGGGGCCATCACCGCGGCGATGTTCCTAAAGGAGTTTGCTGAGGACACGCCGTGGATTCATCTGGACATTGCCGGGACGGCCTGGATGGAAGAAGCGAAACCGTGGATCGCGAAAGGGCCGTCAGGGATCGCAGTACGAAGTTTGGTGGAGTTCGCCAAGGGATTTGCCGAATAGATCGGGCCCAGGTGCGGCTTGCCGCGAGCCATCGCAAGCCGCACCGGCGTTGATTTACTTGCTGGCTGTTTCAACCGCCTGCCGCAACTGGCTGACCAGTGGCGTCTCGCCTTTTTGCAGACCGCCGCGGCCCATCGCCCGCCACATGTAATCGGCGCCAGGAAGATGGGCATCGTAGGCCTCGATGACGTCTTCGGTGGGACGAGATTGAACGAGTAGAGTTATGTCAGCGTCCCCCGGGCGATAGACAATCACATAGCGTCCCCACTGTCGCAGCGCGTCTTGCACGTTGACAATCGCCGCACGATCTTCGGGCAACAGATTGGGATTGAATTCGTCGCCATCAAACGCGGCCACGTACACATACTGTGCATTGGCCAGCGTCTTAGGAAACGACAACGCCTTCGATGAGTACACATTGGGCGCAGCCAGTGCGCTCAACGCCCCCAACAATAACAAACCAAGAACAGCCGAATATCTCTTCATAGTCACCTCTCCTGCCTTAAGTAGTTCGATGACCAGCAGGCCCACAGGGTTGCAGCACCCGCGAGGCCATGAATTTGCGGGCTTTAAACGCGGCTTCGCCTTGGCTGGCCAGTTTCAGAACAGTCTGCCGAGCGAGAAATTTATGCGCGCCTGGCCGGTTGGACTGACGCTAGCGAACAGGGCCATTGGCCCGACAATGGTTTCAGCGAATAGTCCAGCGTTGAAGGTGCCACGGACGAGGAGGTGGTTGGGATCGTTGAAGGCGCTTCCGGCCTCGTACCAGCTGCCGGCGTACAGCTTGCCCAGGGGATCGGGCAAGCCGTAGATTTCTCGCCGGTACCCCAGCGCCGCCAAAAAAAAGTGGTTGCCGAGGAATTCATCGGGAGTGTAGGCGCCAAGGTGAAACGGGCCCCCGAGCGAAAACAACTGCAAGGGGCCGGGAGTCTGGCGAAAGGTGGTGCCAGCGGAATCGATCATGAAGAGTGAGCCCTTGGCGCTGAGTGGAATAAAGGTGGACGAGCGCACATCGAGTTGCTGGAATGACTCGCCGATGCCGGGGGTGTGAATGACGTGGAGAAGCTCGGCCGTGACTCGAAGTCCGCGGCTGGGAACGCCGGGGTTGTCCTGCCCGTCGAACGTGGCAGCGAGGCGGAATTGTCCAGTGTTCCCCACGACCGCGGGCAATGTGGGCTCGCCGATGAAGACGCGCAGGTCGGCATTGAAGAGCTGATAGCCAAAACGGATCTGACTACGCCGGCCGGAATCAATACCGAGGTCGAAACCGGCCCCGTAGCGGCGGTCACGGTATTCGGCGATCCGGGTCTCGCCATCAAAGACGTTGCGAGCACGGTCGAGAAAGAAACCGCTAGGCGCGACAAACAGGTGGCGCGTGCCCAAGGGCTGGTAGAACTCGCTGGCGACCAAATCACTTGCCCCTAGTAACACATCGCTGCGCCATTCCGAGCCATGGCCGCCGATATCCATGGCTGTAATGCGCACACCGGCCGCAGCATCCACGTCACCCACGCCAGAGCCGTTGATATTGACGGCCAAGTTTATGAAGGGAGGGCCATAGGTTTTTTGTTCGGCGCGGATCTGCAAGTCACTGCCGCCGGCCGTGGGAAGGAGCTCATAACCCAAGCTGTCGAACCGGCCTTCCCCCACAATGCGGGTGAGATCGGTTTCTAAATGAGAAGTGTCAAGTTCTCGTCCGGCGTATTTCTTGGCGATACGTTTTCGCAGCCGGCGAGCGTCGGCTTGATCGGTGCCGGTTACGGTTACAGCTGCCACCGTCTCGGCGACGGAACGCTTGCGGGCGTAGCGGGCTTCCAAATGCTGTTGCCATTGATCATCCGGGAGGGAGAATTTGGACAGGACTGCGGCGCGCTGGACGGCGGCCTGATAGCCCAGATCAATGATGGCGTGCGCTTGTTCGTAGGCTGCCACGCTGTAGCGTTCCAGGTCCGGAGTCACAACAATGTCTGCGAGACGAAGGCTTCGCCGGTCGTTGTCGATGGTCATGACATCCAAGGTCTGAGTCAGGACACCGGATATGGAGTCCAGGCTGGCTTTGTCCCCTAGAGGCGTACCTACGTCCACGGCGATGATCAATTGCGCGCCCATGGCTTGGGCTGCGTCGGTTGGGATGTTGTCCATCAAGCCGCCGTCGGCAAGGACGGTTCCGTTTCTCTCCACCGGAGTGAAAACGCCAGGAACAGCCATGGTCGCGCGCAAGGCTTCGGTCAGAGAGCCATCCTGAAGCGTGACTGGCCTGGCTTGCAGCAGGTCGGTGGCGACGCAGCGGAAAGGAATGGGCAGGTCGTCGAAGGTCGGCAGGCCGGAATAGTTCAAAACGATCCGATCGAGCAGCAGGCCGACACCATGTCCGGGATTGAAGCCGTTGGGCGCACTTAAGCCGTGAGCCAGGCCCAAAGGAATGTCAACCTGGTAGTCGCGATGGTCTTCCTTGCGGCGATAAGAAAGCTGATCGTAGGGCGGCTCGCTGAGCAATACGTCGTCCCAATCGATTTCCTCGACAAATTGTCGAATCTCGGGCGCGGTCGCACCGGTTGCATAAAAGGCTGCAACCAGCGCCCCCATGCTGGTGCCGGCAATGTAATCCACCGGAATGTGGTGCTCCTCCATCCACAGGAGCACGCCGACGTGGGCCAGCCCACGGGCTCCGCCGCCGCTGAGCACTAACCCGACCTTGGGACGCGGAGTTTGGTCTTTCTCCTGGCTTTGGGAAGAAAGGGCGAAGCCGAAAAGAACAAGGAGCAGGAAGGACACGCGAGAGGACAGAGTGAAACGGTGAAAGGACATGGACTCCTCCGTGCTGAGCGGAACCATTACATCACGGGCGGCACGGTGATTCCCATAACGGCGAGGGAGCGGAGCAGTTCGCGACGGACCACGGCGATGGTGGACAGCAGGAACATCTTTCTGGGCTCGTCGGTCTCGGTGAGGATGGGGTAGCGATGGTAGAAGGTGTTGAAGAGCTGGGCTAACTGGAAGACGTGTTTGGCGAGGTGAGCAGGCTCGGTGGTGGCGATCGACTGATCAATGACGAAGGAAGTTTTCGAAGACGCCAGCCATAGTTCCCAGAAATCGTTATTGGCCTCGCCGGTGAGAAATTTGGACAGATCTGCGGGGGAGACGTAACGGGCAACGTCTCTACCGAAATCTTCTGGATCGAATCCGCCTTTGCGGAAAATATTGGTAGCCCGGACGACAGCGTATTGCGCGTAGGGGCCGGTTTCGCCTTCGAAGCTGAGCGCTTCTTTGAAATCGAAGGCGATCACGGAGGACTTGGTGAACTTGAGCATGAAATAGCGGAGGGCGCCGATCGCGATCTGGGTAGCGATGGCGGCACGTTCGCTGTCGCTGAGTTGGGGATGTCGGGTGTCGACCTCGGTTCTGGCGGAGGTGATGAGAGTGTCGAGTAGATCGTCGGCTTTCACCCCGAAACCTTTGCGGCCGGAGACTTCGATGTAAGGGCGGGCTTTGTCTTCTTCCGAGAGCTGGTAGCCCAACTCGGCGGCACAGCGCGGGGTGAGCGCGACCATTTCGTAAGAAAAATGCGTGTAGTGATCGGCTTGCTGGTTGTAGCCGAGGGCCCGCAAAGCTTCAATGACTGTATTCTGCGCCTCGGATTGGCGGGCGTCGATGACGTTGTAGATTTCCGCGACGTCGCCGAAGTGGGGATGATCGAGCGCACCCACGGTGGTCGAAATCCAGCAGTCGTGGCCGTTGGGATAGCGATAAAATTTGCGATAGCCGAAATCGCGGCCCAGCAAACCGAACTTCCACAGGTGATAGGCAATGTCTTTGCCGACATAGCCGACGGTGCCGTTGGAGCGGACGATGACTTTCTGGTCGTCTTCGGATACCCCTGTGTTCTCTGTGCCCTCTGCGGTTTCGTCTTTGGAAGTTCCGGCCCGGCGCATCACCCAGCAGCCCTTATTCTTGCCTTCGCTCTCGAACGTAAGCACACCGGCTTCTTTGAGCTTGGCGAACGCCGCATCCCAGAAATGCAAATGGAGGATTTCGCTCTCGCGGGGCAGGAAGTCGTATTCGATGTCGAGACGGTCCATGGTTTCGAGATGACGGCGGAGCACGGTTACCGAGATTAAGTCAGCGATGGCGGCGGTCTGGTTGCCGCCTTCTTCGATGGCATGCAGCACCTGGCGGCGGACTTCGAGGTTGGCCTTGTCCTTCGCATACCACTGGGAAGCGCGAGCGTAGAGGTCCCAACAGTAATAGTCAAAGCGCGGCTGGTTGGTGAGGGCTTCGATCTCGGGGCGCGATTTTTTCTCCAGATGCAAGAAGCCGACAACCACGTCGGCGACTTGCACGCCGGTGTTGTCGATGTAGTTCTGAATGTCCACTTCCCTGCCCGCAAAACGCAACAAGCGGACAAACGTGTCGCCCAGGATGGCGTTGCGCAGGTGGCCGACGTGGGCGGCCTTATTGGGATTGATGCTGGAATGCTCGACCAGAATCTTGCCGGCCGAGCCGGCGGTGTGCGGGGCTTCACCGGCAGCGAGAGCGGCGGCAAACTGAGCGCGCTGGATGCGAGCGTTGATGTAGCCGGCGCCGGCGAGTTCGAGTTTCTCGAAGCCTTCGATCGGGCCAATCCCAGAGATAATTTCCTCGGCGATCTTGCGGGGAGGCTGGCGCAGCTTCTTGGCGAGATCGAAAGCCAGGGGCAGCGCGTATTCGCCGAGGTCGACACGCGGCGGCTGTTCGATGACGATACGAGGCAGATCGAGCGCATAGGCGCGATGGAGAAAGTCGCGTATATGGTCGGCAAGCCGGCGTTCCAGATGGCGGTACAAGAGTCTCCTGTAAATGGTTGAAGGAAATGGTGATTTTAGCAGAGTGACGGTGCGGCAAGCGGTTTGACGGAGGTTGAGGGCTTCCCTATGATGAAATCTCGGGTTCGTAAAGAAAAAATCGTTAACCACAAAGGACACAAAGGTTCACAAAGGTGGGCCTGGCGGTTTCTTTTGTGTGCCTTAGTGGCTTTTGTGGTTCAAGGTCTCCATGCGCATCGCCTATCTCGAGTGTTTTTCCGGCATTAGCGGCGACATGTTTCTGGGTGCGCTGGTCGGTGCGGGTGTGCCGGAGGGGCTGCTGAAAGAAGCGGTCGCGGCGCTGGACATTGGGGCGCGGATGGAGATTTCGAGGGTCGATCGCAGCGGCATCAGCGCGGTCAAAGTCGATGTGTACGCGCATGGCGAGAAGGATGCGCCACGGGAACAGTACGAACGCCACGATCATGCACATGAGCATGGCCACGGGCACGAACACCAGCCGGTGGAGTTGTTGGAACACAATTACGCGACGGCATTGCGGACGGGGTCGCCCGCGCCACACCGACATGAACATGGACGCGGTCTGAAGGAGATTCGCGAGATCATTCGCGGGGCGGAGATCAGTGACACCGCCAAGGCTAAGGCGATTGCAATTTTCGAGGCGCTGGGCAAGGCCGAGGCCAAGATTCACAATCAGGACATTGAAACCATCCACTTTCATGAGGTCGGAGCGGTGGATGCGATGGTGGACATTGTGTGTGCTGCCGTGGGGGCGGAAGCGCTCGGGGTGGATGAGATTGTTTGTTCGTCACTGAACGTCGGCGGGGGCACAGTGAAGTGCGCTCATGGGATTTTCCCCGTACCGGCGCCGGCGACAGTGGAGCTGTTGCAGGATGCTCCGGTGTATTCCTCGGGAATTGAGGCGGAATTGGTGACGCCCACTGGGGCGGCGATCGTGAAGACGCTGTGCAGCCGCTTCGCGGCATTTCCGGCGATGAAAGTGGAGAATAGCGGGTATGGTGCGGGTACGCGGGACTTCCCCGGGCATGCGAATGTGGTTCGGCTGACGGTGGGCGAAGCGGACCTCGAGTTCGCGGCCAAGATTTCGCAAGAAACGATTACAGTGCTGGAGGCGAATCTGGATGACCTGAATCCGCAGGTGTTCGGGTATGTGATGGATCGTTTGCTGGACGAGGGCGCGCTGGATGCGTTCGGGTTGCCAGTACAGATGAAAAAGAATCGTCCGGGGACGCTGTTGACAGTGTTGTGCCGGCCGGAGGATGCGTCGAAGTTGACGCAGTTGTTGTTTACCGAGACCACGACTCTTGGGGTCAGACGGCGAGAAGAGAGTCGCCAGGCGCTGGCGCGGAAGTGGGTGACGGTGGATACGCGCTGGGGCGTAGTACGGATGAAAGTGGCCAGCATGAATGGAACGGTCACTAACTATGCTCCGGAGTATGAGGATTGCCGGCGGATCGCGGTTGAAAACCGCGTCCCGCTGAAGATGGTGATGCAGGAGGCGTTGCAGAAGTATTTTCCCGGGACGGAAAAGCGTTAACCACAAAGGACACCAAGGTACACAAAGGAAAACGTGGAAAAGCGTTAACCACAAAGGACACCAAGGTACACAAAGGAAAACCTGGAAAAGCGTTAACCGCAAAGGACACCAAGGTACACAAAGGAAAACCTGGAAAAGCGTTAACCACAAAGGACACCAAGGTACACAAAGGAAAACGTGGCGATGTAAGCGGCTAAGGTCTGAACCACAGAGGACACAGCGTTACACCGGGGAAAACCGCAGAGAGTTCCGCAACCGATGAGCAAGAAGTTTTACATTACGACGCCGATCTACTACGTGAATGCGCGGCCGCACATTGGCCACGCGTACACAACGATTGCGTGCGACGCGATCGCGCGGCGGCAGCGCATGCTGGGCGCGGATACGTTCTTCCTCACCGGCACTGACGAGCATGGGCAAAAGATTGAACGAGCGGCACAGGCTGCAGGCAAAACACCGCAACAACTGACCGACGAAGTCTCGGCGCAGTTCCGCGGGTTGTGGGACAGGATGGGGATCACCTACAACGATTTCATCCGGACCACGTCGGAGCGGCACAAACGCGGAGTGCAGGCGCTGTGGCGGAAGATCCGCGACAACGGCTACATCTACAAGGACCACTACACCGGCCAATATTGCGTTTTCGACGAACTCTACGTGGATGCGGCCGGGCCGGGCGCGCCCTGCCCGGAGTGCGGGCGCCCGACGGAAACGGTGAAGGAAGAAAACTACTTTTTCAAGCTGTCAGCGTTTCAGGATAAACTGCTGAAGCTCTACGAGCAGCCGGACTTCATACGACCGGAGACACGGCGCAACGAAGTAGTTTCGTTCGTGCGTTCCGGCCTGCGCGATCTTTCGATCAGCCGCAGCACGTTCTCGTGGGGCATTCCGGTGCCGGATGATCCCAAGCACGTGATCTATGTGTGGATGGACGCTTTATCCAACTACATCACAGCTCTGGGATATGGATCGGAGGACACAAAGCTGTACGACAAGTTCTGGCCCGCTGATGTGCAGATGATCGGCAAAGAGATTGTGCGGTTTCATTGCGTCTACTGGCCCGCGTTTCTGATGGCGGCTGGACTGCCGGAGCCGAAGGGCATCATGGCGCACGGCTGGTTGCTGTTTGAAGAGAACAAAATGTCGAAGTCGCGCGGGAATATTGTGCGCGCGGAAACCATTCTTGACGTTCTGGGCCAGGACGCGCTTCGCTACTTTCTGCTGCGCGAAGTGGTGTTTGGACAGGACGGATCTTTTTCTTTCGATGCGCTGGTGCAGCGTTATAACTCCGATCTCGCCAACGGGTTGGGGAATCTGGCAAGTCGCACCCTGGCGATGATCACGCGGTACTTTCGCGGCGAGGTGCCGTATCCTTCGGCGGGGGTGGCGCGGCACGCGACCGACAATGCGATAGCCGAGTCCGCGAGCCGGGTGATTGCGGAGTGCAACACGCTGTTCGATCAGTATCAGTTTTCGCGTGCGCTCGAAGTTGCCTGGGGATTGGTGGCTGCGGTCGATAAATATATTGTGGAGAATGAACCCTGGGTGCTGGGTGAAAAACAAGATGAGGAGAGCCGGGCACGATTGGCGACGGTGCTGTACACCAGCGCGGAAGCGTTGCGGATTGTGACTGCGCTGGTACATCCGGTGATTCCGGAAGCGACAGCGAAAATATGGGCCCAGCTTGGGTTGGGCGATATCAAGACGTTCCGGCTGGCGGACCTGAAGTGGGGACAACTCGGGTTGGGAACGAGACTGGGGACGGTCGCCGCGGTGTTTCCGCGAGCCGACAAGAGCGCAATCGAAAGGATGCAGAAGATGGAAGAACAGGGACGAGCACCGGCGGCTCCGGTGACAACTGAACCGCAACCGCCAGTCAAACCTGCAGCACCCGCGACAACGAAGGCTGCGAGCCCGATTCCAGAGGGGAAAATCGGCATCGATGATTTCACGAAGGTGGAGATGCGGGTCGGACAAGTCAAAGTGGCCGAGAAGGTACAAGGAGCGGACAAACTGCTGCGGCTGGAAGTTGATCTCGGCAACGAGGTCCGGCAGGTGGTGGCAGGAATTGCTGAGGCTTACACGCCAGAAATGCTGGTGGGGCGGAAAGTGGCGATCGTGACCAACCTGGCCCCGCGCAAGCTGCGCGGGCTGGAGTCGAACGGCATGATTTTGGCGGCATCGGTGGAGGGTGGGAAACCCGTGCTGGCGAGTTTTCTGGAAGATGTGCCCATTGGGGCTCGGCTGAAGTGAAAACCGTTAACCACAAAGGACACAAAGGTACACCAAGGAAATCTTCACACCTCCGCGCGGACCAATGAGCAACGACCCACGACCGGCTCTCGTCGATTCCCACGCGCATCTTGATGGCGAACAGTTTCAGGCTGACCGCGAACAGGTAATCGCACGGGCCCGCGACGCGGGCGTCGAGACGATCGTCGCAATTGGAAACGGTGACGGGCCGGGGAATCTGGATTGCGGCATCAAGCTGGCCGAGCAGTACGAATTCATCTACGCCACGGTCGGTATTCATCCCCATGAAGCCAGGTTGGCGACCGATGCGGCGTTGGGGGAACTTGAGCAGCTGGCAAAGCGACCCAAGGTCATTGCCTGGGGTGAGATTGGGCTGGATTATTTCTACGAGCATTCGCCACGCGAGGTGCAGCGGCAGGTATTCGTGAAGCAGATGGAACTGGCGAGCGCGGTCAAGCTGCCGATCGTGATTCACTGCCGGCCATCGCAGGGAAGTGACGACGCCTGGCAAGAGTGCCTGGGATTGATCTCGCAGCATTGGGCGGGCACCGGGATGGGCGGCGTCCTGCACTGTTTCACGGGGGTGTGGGCACACGCAAAGCGCGCGCTGGACTTGGGCTTCATGATTTCGTTTGCGGGAAATGTCACCTTTCCCAAGGCGCAACAGATTCGAGACGCAGCCCAGGAGGTCCCATTGGAGCGCATGTTGATTGAAACGGACTGTCCGTACCTGGCTCCGGTACCGCATCGTGGCCAGCGCAATGAGCCGGCATTTGTGCGGGAAACGGCGCGGCAACTGGGCGCGCTGCGCGGGCTTTCGACGGAAGAGATGGCCGCACAGACTGCCAAAAACTTCTACCGCTTCTTCTCGTGCGATCCCGCCAGCACAACCTAGGGCGGGTCAATTCGGGTAGTGGCTCAGTTTCACGGTTGAGGGCTACTCAGACTTTGCGCCCTTAGCGGCAGTTCTTTGCGATCTTTGCGGTAAGAAAGCGGTTAACCGCAAAGGCCGCCAAGGATTCGCAAAGCCCGCGAAGCATTGCCAACCAAACTGACCCACTACCTCAATTCGGCGGGGCTTGATTTGGAAGCAGTTCTCAGTTCTCAGTTTTCAGTTCTCAGAGATGGGATGACAAACTGGCTCGCGACCATTTAGTTTGGTAGCAAGCATCTTCCCCAGAATCGGGGTGATCTGTCCAAATACCATGCCAGAGAATACGTTCGACGTCGTAAGCAAGATTGACTTGCAGGAAGTTTCCAACGCCATCCAGCAGGCGCTGAAGGAAGTGCATACCCGTTTCGACTTAAAGGATTCGAAGTCGATGATTGAACTGGACGGCAAGGACGCGATCGTGCTGCACTCCATCGACGAGTACAAGCTGAAGGCGGTGAATGACGTCTTCCAGCAAAAACTGGTGAAGCGGGGGGTGCCGCTCAAAGGGCTGACGTATGCCGCGGTCGAGCCGGCCGCGGGCAGCACGGCGAAACAGCGCATCACCATGCAGCAAGGGATCCCAATCGAGAAGGCGCGCGAAATCGTGAAGGCGATCAAGGACAGCAAGAAGAAGGTAAATGCCTCGATCCAGGGAGACCTGGTGCGGGTGAGCAGCAAGGACCGTGATACGCTGCAGGAAATCATCGCGCTGCTGAAACAGCGGGATTTTGGCATCGATATGCAGTTTACGAATTACCGGAGCAATTGAGCGAAGCTTGAGCACATCGCCAGCCATCAACGGGAAAGAGATTTTCGAACTGCTGCGCGCGGATTTGTCTGCGATCGAGCGGGAGTTCGGACGGGACACGGTCTCAGGAGTCGAGGCCATCACCGAGATTGGCGAATACTTGCGCGCGGGCGGGGGCAAGCGTATCCGCCCCATGCTGCTGTTGCTTTCCTCCAAACTGTTTGATTACTCGGGACGCGGCGCCATCAAGTTGGGAGCGGTGATGGAGATCATTCACACCGCGACCCTGGTGCATGACGACATTATTGACGAAGCCCAGACCCGGCGCGGGCGGCCGGCAGCGAACACCCAGTGGGGAAACTCGAAATGTGTGTTGGCGGGCGACTGGCTTTACATGCAGGCCTTCAAAATCGCGGTGCAGGAACGCAACTTCCGCACCCTGGATACGCTGATCGATCTGACGCAGCAGATGGTGGAAGGCGAACTGCTGCAGATGGAGAAGCTGGGCAAACTGATTTCGCTGGATGAACACTTTGAGCTGATTTATCGCAAGACGGCATGCCTGTTCTCGGTATGCATGCGAATCGGCGCCATCCTGGGTGGTGCGACGGCAGAGCAGGAAGAAAATCTGGCACAATATGGACGGGACCTGGGAATGGCGTTTCAGATCGTGGATGATGTGCTGGATCTAACCGCCTCGGAAAGCGTTCTGGGCAAGCCGGTGGCCAGCGATCTGCGCGAAGGCAAAGTCACGATGGCGGTAATCCACGCTCTGGAGCGGTGCAGCCAGCGGGAACGTGAGATGATCAGCACGGTGATGCGGGAGCAGGCTTTCGACGGCGTGAGCCATGCGGCCATCCTGGAGACTTTGAACCGTTATGGCTCGATCGCTGCCGCCCAGCAGCGCGCCCTGCAATATGCCGGGCTGGCACGGAATGCGATTTGCAGTTTTCCTGACGGCGAAGCCAAGCGGGCGCTGCTGTGGGCCCCGGAATACGTCGTGGGGAGGGAGAAGTAGGTAGTGGGTCAGTTTTACGGTTGAGGGCTACTCAGACTTTGCGCCCTTAGCGGCGGTTCTTTGGGATCTTTGCGGTGAGAAAGCGGTTAACCGCAAAGGCCGCCAAGGATTCGCAAAGCCCGCGAAGCATTGCAAACCAAACTGACCCACTACCGAGAAGTAGGGTAAATCCGTTTTACCCTGCGCTTCGTAATACAATTGGGGAAATAACCCACCATTTCAATTCACAAGTCTAAGGAGAACCGAAAATGAAAAAGCTGTTGGTTTTGGCACTGGCACTTTCAGCCATGATGATCACTGTTTCCGCCATCGCGCAAGACACCATGGCGCCGTCCCCCAACAAAGCGGCCGCAGCGGCGCCTTTGAAAAACATCAAGGGCACGGTGAAATTCGACGGCGATAAGGCGACTTTCGTCGCGGACAAAGACCAGAAGTCGTGGGATGTCATGAATCCCGAAGCCCTCAAGGGTCATGACGGTCACCACGTCCTGCTGAGCGCGCACGTTTATGCAGACAAAGGCGCCATCCACGTGATGAGCGTGAAGATGGTGCAATAAAGGCGGGCACAGCCAGGAATTCAGGGCGGCGAAAAGCGCCGCCTTTTTTGTTTATACTGGCAACGGCAGCCGCCGTTTCCAACCCCGTGAACCCGATCTTCTCACTCATTGCGCGCCATCGCTACCTTCTCACCTTCCTGGTGGTGCTGGCGGAGGCCATCGGCCTGCCGGTGCCGGCGGCTCTGGCTCTGGTGGCGGCCGGGGCGGGCATCGCCTCCAAAGCGCTGAATGGCCCGCTGACCTTGGGTCTGGCATTGACCGCAGCCTTGCTGGGTGACACCCTGCTTTTCATATTGGGCCGTTACATGGGTTGGACCCTGCTGGCCATTCTGTGCCGGTTGTCGGTGAACCCGGAGAGTTGCGTCTTGCGCTCGGCCGAGTCATTTTACAAACGCGGAAAGGTGACCCTGCTGATCGCCAAGTTTATTCCGGGTGTAAACACCATGGCGCCTCCGCTCGCGGGAAGCATGAAGATGCGCCCGCTGCAATTCCTGCGCTTCGATGTAACGGGCGCGGCACTGTACATTTTGGCGTATGGCAGCCTGGGCTTCCTGTTCCACGATTTCCTGGCGGCGATTACCCGTGGATTTCAGACTGCCGGCCATGTGTTTGGAGAAGTGCTGTTCGCTGCGGCGGTTGTGTACACGGCTTACCGGGTGTGGATCTATCGCAAGAACCTGGTGTATAAGGTCGTGCCGCGAGTGCAGGTAGAGGAACTGGCCCGGAAGCTGGCGTCCAGTGAGGCGGAGAAGGTGTTGCTGGTGGACGTGCGCAGTCATGGCTATTACGATCCGGAGGCATCCCGTATCAAGGGGTCGGTCCGGATTGAACCCAACAACTTGTACGAAGAGGTGAAGACACTTCCGAAGGACAAGGATATTTATCTCTACTGTACTTGAGCGCGCGAAGCGACCAGCGCCCGGGTGGCGCTGCAACTGGAGGAACGAGGGTTCAGTGCTTTTGTGATTGTCGGTGGTTTCGCAGCCTGGAGAAAAGCGGGACAGCCGCTGGAGCCAGTGCCACATGATGATTTAGTCAAGCTGCCAACGTTTTCGTAAAGCGGTTCTTGGTTAGTTCACGATCCGGGGTTCATGACTTCTCACCAAGAAATCGAAATCAAGTTTCGGGTGGAGGACCTGCGCGCGCTCAACCGCCGACTGCGGCAGTCGGAATTCCGGCTGGTCACGCGACGAACGCACGAAATGAACACACTCTATGATCTGCCGGGGCAGCAACTACGCAAGCGCGGCGAACTGCTGCGTTTGCGCAAGTACGGGACGAAATGGACGCTGACCCACAAGACCAAGGGCCGGGCGGGACTTCACAAAACCCGGGTGGAAAACGAGACGCAGGTTGCCGACGGCATCCGAATGGACATTATTTTGCGAACGCTGGGGTTTGCCCCGAGCTTCCGCTACGAGAAGTTTCGCGCCGAATGGAGCGACGGCAAGGGGCATGTAGTGGTGGATGAGACCCCGATCGGCAACTTCTGTGAGATTGAGGGACCTGCCCGCTGGATCGACCAAACGGCGCGCCACTTACGGGTTCCGCAGGAAAGTTACATCACTGAAACCTACGCGGGGTTGTTTTTTCTGTGGAAGAAACAGAGCAAGAGTTCCGCCCGCGAAATGACTTACGCCGCGGTCGCCGGGAGCACCGTGCGGTAGTCTTCTCAGACCCCTGAAAATGCTGCACCAAAGTAGCAAACAAGATCGGTGGATGCACGCA
>JBAWFN010000145.1:0-186472 GCA_049591935.1 Terriglobales bacterium
AGCTTGGCCTGCGCGGCCGGGCTAATCTGGTTGACCAGATCATCGGCAAAACCGCCCGCAAGATTCAGCAACAAGCCAACGCCGACATCGGCGCCAACGTGGCCAGCGGGTCTTATCCCGCAGACGCGATGGTCGTCATTCCATGCAGCGTGGGCACGCTGGCCCGCATTGCCAACGGAATCGCTTCCCATCTCATCGAGCGCGCTGCTGATGTTTGCCTCAAAGAGAAGCGTCCTTTGGTGCTGTGCGTGCGCGAGACCCCGCTCAACAAAATTCATATCCGCAACATGTACCGGGCCGCCGATGCCGGGGCCACGGTCTTTCCGCTCATTCCCGCCTTCTACAACCGCCCGGCAACCTTGGATGTCATGGCACAAGAATTCGCTTTCCGCGTGCTCGCCCATATCGGCCTGCTGCAACCCAACGCCTATCGCTGGAAAGGCTGATTTTTCCGCTAGTTACACGGCTCGACCAGGGTTTTTGGGGGAAGTCTCAGTGTAGAAAGACGGCGGCCTAAGGGCGAGATGACGAAGGGATGGGAGACTAAAGGCTGCGGGAAACAGGCACAGATTTGCTCTTTGTAACTCTAAGTGACTGTTTATGAAGGAGATTTCGATAGTAGGGTTCACCGGCACGGCTAGGATCCGGTTGGTCAGAGCGAATCAAATTGTCAAGAGTTGACATCTATTGTTAATCGCTCTACACTGCAAACCATGAATGTGAATCTAGGGCCTGTGTTCGATGAGTTTGTGGCGGAGATGCTGGGCACTGGGCTCTATCAGTCCCAGAGCGAGATACTGCGGGAAGGCCTGCGGTTGCTCAAGGAGCGTGAAGAATTGAAACAGCTCAAACTGGCGGAATTCCGAAGAGAGATTGCCTTAGGTATTGGAGAGGCTGATCGCGGCGAATTTGTGGATGGCCCACAGGTTTTTGCGAAGCTCCGAAAAAAGAGTGCGGAACGCAGGCGCAGCACGGGGTGAAGACGTTTGTCGTTACTCCCCGCGCGGCGCGTGATCTTGCTGAAATCTGGGAGTATCTAGCGGATCGGAATATTGAGACTGCGGAGCGAACGCTCGGGATCATAGAAAAAACCTTTCACAAGCTGGCCAAGCAGCCGGGCATTGGCCACTTTAGAGAGGAACTGGCGGACAATCGGCATCGCTTTTTCCTTGTCTACTCGTACTTTATCGTTTATCGATCTGCGGCAAAACCGTTGGAAGTGATCCGAGTATTGCACGCTGCCCGCGATGTCCAAGGGCTCTTGGGCATTGCGTCCGATGATACGTCGTCCAACGTCTGAACTCGCAATCGCGCCCTGTGAAGCACCCCGTTACCTTCGCGATGTCCCCACCTCCGTGCTATTTGATCCCGCGCGGCTTTTCGGTTAATCTGCGATTACACCTGAAAGGAGGTGGTCGAATGACAAGTTCAGATTGTAGCAACTGTAGTGGGAGTCAAAGACCAGGTGAGGTGGCTGAGACTTAGGGCTGGTTGCTCTAAGCGGGGTTCCTGAGCGCTCGGTCGCCGGGGACTACAGCCCGCACACGAACCGGTGAGTAGGATTGGATTCCGGCATTAGGTCGTGCCGGGAGTTCGATTGCAGAACCCGGAGTTGCCATAAGAGGCCACGTAGAGTGACCACCTCTTGGTCAATCCCAAACAGTCCACCGGGCGGCCCGTGCAGCGATGCGCGGGCCGTTCTGTTTCTGTAACAGAACTGATAATCCTGTGTGAGTTCCTTGAAATGCTCGTACAATAAAACGGCTGAAATCGTCATTGGCGATTATGTGGAATTGACCCCGGGGCAATAAATATCCACCTGTTGAGGTGCGAAGATGAAAACGGCCCTAGCGCTCGCGATTCTTCTGTTGACTTCGCTGACTTCCGTTTCCCAGGACATCCGCGTTCGTGTAGAGGCTGTCCATTTGCTTGAGAGAGGGAATGCTGTCACCACGCCAGTGAAGTACCCGGACCTCGAACGCGTTGACACCTTTCAAGTATTCGGTTCTGACTCGGCCGTCAAAGACGGCACGTTTACCCGTGTCGTGATTCAGGGCACGGGCCGGCGGGATGAGACCACTCTTGGCGATTATCGTCTGATTGACGTCATCGCCAACGGCGGCATGTCGAGGATGCAGACACAAGCCGTGGCTCCCCCGGAAGTCAAAACCCTGATGCGCGTGACCCCGATTTACCACGTCAGCTTTAATAACGAAGACGTAATCCACGCCATCGCCAATCGTGAGGTGAATGGCCAGGCTGCCCGATGCATCGAATTCGACACCGTCGTAGGACAGAAAAGCCAAGCCAATGAAATCTGCGTGGATGCCGCCACTGGCGCCATCGTGCTGGAGAAACTGAACGAAGAACGAATTGAATACCACGATTTTTTCCCGTTTGCGGGAGCGCTGATTCCGGGAAGAATCGAGTATTCGTCGACCGCGGCAGCAAGCATGGAAATCAAGCAGGGCATGACGGTGCTGACCGAGACCATACCCAACGTCCTGGTCGCGCCTCCCGGTGCCGTAGCTTGGGTGAACTGCCAGCCATACCGCCGCGCCTTTGGCCAATCGATGCCGCAGCCCAAGCCGGGCAATGGCGGGACTGAGGTCGATGTGTTGGTGCGCGGGGTGATTTCGCAGGACGGCCGGGTTCATGATGCCGTGATTGACAGTTCAGAACGCCCAGACCTGAATGCGGAAGCGATCCTGACCATTCATCAATGGGCGTTCACGCCCCCGATGTGCAACAACCAGCCGACTAGCGCCGAAGCGTCTTTTACGCTGCACTTTCAGGGCAGGTAGGAATCAGTGCTTCTCGAACCCCAGCTGAATCACTTCGGCAGTATCTTTCGCCAATGACAGGCCAGCGACTTCTTCTCTGGTAAACCACCGAGCTTCAGCGGCGTCGCCCGCTCCGCGCGCCTCGCCTGCGATGCGGCGGCAGAGGAAGTCGATCAGCACGTAATGATATTGGGTGCGACCGGCCTGGTCGCGAAGCACGCGATCGAAGACGCCAAGCAAGTCCGCCGGTTCGACCTCCAGTCCAGTCTCTTCGAACGCCTCGCGAACCGCGGCGTCGCGCAGGGTTTCGCCCACTTCGAGCACGCCTCCCGGGACCGACCACTCCCCAGCCAGCGGCGGATGGCCGCGCTTTACCAGCACCACGCGGCCGGCCTCGATGATGATGGCGCCGACTCCGACTAGAGGCTGATCTGGATATTCGCGCTTCATGCAAGAAAATAAAATCAGTTCTCGCTTCGCAGTTCCCAGTTCTCAGTAGAATAGCTCGATGGCCCTGGAAGAATACAAACGCAAGCGTCGCTTCGAGGATACTCCGGAGCCGCCGCCGAAAGTGGAAAAGAAATCCGGGCATCGTTTTGTAGTGCAGAAGCACGACGCCACCCGGCTGCACTACGATTTTCGCCTGGAGATGGACGGAGTGCTGAAGTCATGGGCGGTGCCTAAGGGGCCGTCGCTCGATCCGAACGATAAACGCCTGGCGATGCAGGTGGAAGACCATCCGGTTTCTTATTTCGATTTTGAAGGCACGATTCCGCAGGGAAACTACGGCGCCGGCGCGGTCATCGTGTGGGATGTGGGAACCTGGGAGCCGCTTTCGCCGCAGCCGGTAAAGGGAAAGTTCGTTCCCGGAACCGCGGCTGAAGCGAGGGAGATGTTGCAAAAGGGCGACTTTAAATTTCGCCTGCATGGCAAGCGGCTGAAGGGCGACTTTGCGTTGATTCACATCAAGGGACGGCGTCCGGGAAGCAAGGGAACGGAATGGCTGCTGATCAAGAAAAGAGATGATGAAGCGGTTGAGGGCTATGACATCGAGGCTTACGACACGTCGGTGCTGAGCCATAAGACGATCGCACAGATCGCGGGCGACAAAGACTCGGCGGAGTGGACCAGCAGCCGCCCGGCATCGCGGGGAAAAGTAAAAGCTCCGTGGTTGGCGGAGACGCTGGCGAAGTTGGATAAAAAAAAAGCAAAAAAGCTAACCCCAGAGGGCACTGAGGAACAAAGAGAAAAGCGAAATAATCTTAAGGCGAAGAAGAGTGGCCCTGTGATCTCTGTGGTTCAGGGCTTAGCAGGCGCTGTCAAGCGCCCCATGCCCACCGCCATCACCCCCATGCTGGCCATGCCGATGGAAAAGCCTTTCGACGATCCGGAGTGGCTGTTTGAAATCAAGTGGGACGGATATCGCGCGGTGACCTTCATCGAAAACGGAAAAGTTCGCCTGGTTTCGCGCAATCAGAACGATCTCACAGGGCAATACTCGGAGTTGCATGATCTCCCGAAATTAGTGAAGGCCAAGAACGCCATCATTGACGGGGAAATCGCCGCCCTGGACGAACAGGGCCGGGCCTCCTTCAGCCTGATGCAGCAACGCACCGGGATTCGCAGCGGCGGACGGCGCACGGCAGCGCGTCTCGACGTGCCGGTAGTCTATTACGTCTTCGATTTACTTTATGCCGACGGATACGACCTGCGGCGAGTAGCGCTCGAGGAGCGCAAGCAAGCCCTGGTCAAACTGGTCGAAACCAATGAACTGGTCCGCGTGTCGGAAGATTTTCCGGCGCGTGGTGTGACCCTCTTTGAAGCGGCGAAACAGCAAGGGCTGGAGGGTATTCTTGCCAAGCACCGCGGAAGTCTTTATGAAGAACGCCGCAGCCGGGAGTGGCTGAAGATCAAGATTACCCAAACCGTGGACTGCGTGATCGGAGGATATACGGATCCCGAAGGCAGCCGCCAGTATTTTGGTTCAATCGTGCTGGGCCTATACAACGAGCGCCAGCAGTTGATTCACGTGGGCCAAGCGGGGACTGGATTTAATCAGACGACGTTAAAAGAAATCTGGCAGATACTAAAGCCGCTGGAAACCAAGCGCTCGCCTTTTTACGGACCGGTAGAGGCTGCGAATGCACACTGGGTGAAACCGCAGAGAGTCGCCGAAATCAAGTTCACAGAATGGACGCATGAAACTACCGAGGGTGGCATGAAGTTGCGCGCGCCGGTGTTCATGGGATTGCGGGAAGATAAGGACCCCAAGCAGTGCATGCTGGCGGATCAGATTCCGGTGCTAAGGGTTTGAGCGCGAGCGGCGCGCGATCAGAAGTCGGGGGTTGAAATCTTGCGCTTTACAAAAAACTTGGCCGCAAAAACGAGCGCTCCAACGTCAAACAGATAGTCTAAATAGCGGGTCTGTGGCCGCCACATCAACAGTTCCAGCCAAGAAAATATAACTATCCCCGATATGATTCTTAGCCAGGCCCAAAGAGGACTTGCGTGGCGGCGGGGCCATGCCAGACCAACTGGTATAAGCCATGCAGCGGCCATCCAACTCAGCAGAATTCTCAAGGGTAGGTTCATAGGCAGTCTCGCCGACAAGCTACCTCCGGCAAAGGCAGCCGTCACTTTATTTCCTTCATCGGCAGCATGGAACCGTAGTCCTGGCCGGATGGCTCCACGGCACGCGCCACCACTCCCCCGAAAGCGTCGCGAAGTTCCGGATACTTCGCCACCAGTGCGTGGATCACCGCCATGTTGTCCTTGAAAGTTTCGGCGGTGTGGGAAACGTCGGCGGCCTGGTATTTCACCACCACATCCAAGTCCTCAGCAACCGCGACCGGGAACATAGTGGTGAGCCTGTAGGTTTTTCCTCCAGCCACCAGGTCGACAGTTTTCCCGTCGACGGGACAGTCACTCGGCTTTACCACCTGAGATTCGTCGTAAAGCTTGTCGGTTATCTGCGTGTACATAAAAGGCACGGGCACAGCCAGTTCACGGGCCTGCAAATAGTAGAGCCAGGCATCGCGGTTCTGGCCTTTGGTCTTGAAGGCCCGCGCCTTGTCGGCAAACCAGTCAGCGTCGTGTCCCGCAAGCTGGGAGGCGTGAACGTAGAAACCGCCGATTTTCCAGTCTGGCCCCTGTTGTTGCAGAACAAAGGAAGCGGTCTGGGGCTTCGCTGTGCCAGTAATTTCCAGGGTGACCATGCCGTAGGTGCCCGGCGCCAGGTTGGGAATCACAAACGCTGCACTGTTGGCAGTTTGTCCGCTCTTGCTAAACACTCCGCACAGGAACTCGGCGCTCTCGATCGCCTTATCACCTTCGATCTTCAGAAGAAATGGAGGGCGTGGCTGGGCTTGTGCTCCAGCAAAGTTCGGCTGGCTGTCTTTGACGGCGGCCTCGATGCTGGAAAAGTTAGCCGCCAGAGCAGGGATTGCATTCTGTTTCAGGGAGGCAACATCGCCTCGGGCGGCCATATCGAAATAGCGCTTGGCCACGCCTTCCAGCGCGGACGCAGTAGGCTCGTCCATGTCACTGTGGGTCAGGCAGGTTTGCGCCTGCGCCCAGGCGGCGAAAAGCGCCGTCAGCAGCACCAGCCACAAACCCGAAAAACGCGTGCCTCTAGGCAAGTCCATGACATCACACCGGCGGATCTTAGGATTCCGGCCAAACCCAACTTCTGATTTTACCTGCTCATGCCGTGCCCCGAAAATTGCAACTCCCCCGTCCCTATGGTACCGTCGCTTTGATTCCACTTGCGAGCGAAAGGGGGCCCCTATGGCGGGCTGGATCATCCTGGGAGTTCTGGTAGTCATTGCCTTCGTATTGGTGGGGATGTACAACACGCTGATCCAGTTGCGGGTGCGCTGCGATTCGGCCTGGTCGGACATCGATGTGCAGCTCAAACGCCGCCACGACCTGATTCCCAACCTGGTAGAGACCGTCAAGGGATACGCGGCCCACGAAAAAGGCACATTCGAAAACATCGCCAAATTTCGTTCCATGGCGATGCAGGCCACCGGGCCCGCGGACAAGGCGGCCGCAGAAAACCAACTGACCGGGGCCTTGAAGAGCTTGTTCGCAGTGGCGGAGAACTATCCGCAGTTGAAAGCTTCCGAGGAATTCACCCAGTTGCAGGGATCGCTGAGCCAGACCGAAGATAACATCCAGAATGCCCGCCGCTATTACAACGCGGTGGTGCGTGATCTGAATACCAAGATCCAGGTGTTCCCGACCAATATTCTGGCGGGGATGTTCGGCTTTCAGGCGCGGCAATTCTTTGAAACGACTGAAGCCGACCGCGAGCCGGTGGCGGTGAAGTTCTAACTCAAGCCCAGGGAGAAGACGTGCCAATCGCCAGCTTTTCCAGTTTCACCGATGGCCTCGACCGAGACCAGAGAAGCCGCGAACATTTCATCACCAACATCAACCTGGAAAACGACCGGTTGTGGGTTCCCTACGCAGACGGCGTCTGGTTCCAACCCTGCCACTTCAACGTCACATCTGGGGGATTTAGTGTCGTGCTCAAAGGCCTCCCCGGTTCCAGAGTAGGAACCCACTACCACGTGGGCACGGTACACGGCTACACCATGCGTGGTTACTGGCGATACCTGGAACACGACTGGGTGGCGAAGCCTGGAACGTTCATCTACGAACCGGCGGGCGAGGCCCACACGCTGGTTATCACGGAGGACTCACCGGAACCGATGGTGACCTTGTTCATAGTCGGAGGCGGCTTAGTGTACCTGGACAAGGCAGTGGACGGCCGCTTTGCTGCCTACGAGGATGGATTCAGTCTCCTGGAATTGTCTCGGAAGCACTATCGGCAGGCCGGCTTGGATGTGCGCCAGCTAGACCAGCTGGTCCGCTAACCTCGAGTGAGGGTGTGACGGACGCGACCATGCGCGAAGCAAACGCAACTTCGGTGGTAACCGCTTAAGACATGACTCGTCAAGGATCACATCCCGTACACACGTTGTTTCTAACCTCTCAGAGACGCAGCCAGCGGCGTCTCTACCCCGTAGTCCTGTGCTTCCTGCTTTTCGCCATTCCCCTGTTTGCCCGCAGCTGGCGGGTTGCCGACTTCAACGACAAAATTTCCGTCGCGGAAGATGGTTCGGCAACCGTTCACGAGCGCATCACGGTATCGTTTGAAGGCGAGTGGCACGGGATTCATCGCTTCATTCCCGTCGAATATCCCGGGCCCCGAGGCACAAACTACACACTCTTTCTCAGCGTTACGGATGTCACCGACGGTGACGGCGGCAAACTGAAGTACGAGTCATCCACCTCGAACGGCCGCCGCGACCTCAAAATCTACATTCCTGGCGCGGTCGATACCAGCCGCACGGTTGCGATCACTTACACCGTGCGCAATGGCACACGTTTCTTCGAGGATCACGACGAGTTCTACTGGAACGTAACCGGCAACGACTGGCCGGTGCCCATTGACCACGCGGCTGCGGTGGTCAGCTTTCCCGGCGCGGCTGCGGGATCACTGCGAGCCCAAGCCTTTACCGGTGTATACGGATCGGCGGAGCGCGATGCCAGCGCTGAGGTCAAGGGCTCGGAGGTTTCATTCGAGACCACTAACCCGCTGCCCATGCGTGGCGGATTGACCCTCGACATCTACGTTCCCAAAGGAATCCTCAAAGAACCCAGCGGGTTTACCCGGCTGCTCTGGTTCCTGGGGAGCAATTCGATTGTGTTTTTGCCCTTTTGGACTTTGGCGGTGATGTTCACCCTGTGGTGGTTCAAGGGGCGCGATCCCGACCCGGGAGTCTCGGTGGCTCCCATGTATGAGCCTCCGCCAGACATGTCACCGGCGGAGGCGGGGACTCTGCTTGAGGACGCCGTTCACCCCCGCGATATTACTTCGACACTGGTAGATCTGGCGGTCCGGGGATTCGTGAAGATCGAAGAAGTGGATGACAAGGGCCTGGTCTTTCATCACAAAGACTACGTTTTTCATTTGCTGAAGCCCACGGCGCAGTGGACGAATCTTGCTCCTCACGAGCGGGTCATGCTGACCAATGTTTTCGGCGAAGGCAATGAGACCCGCTTGTCCAGCCTCAAGAACCGCTTCTACACGGCGATTCCCGTCATCAAGCAGGACGTCATGGCCGCACTCAAGAATAAAGGCATGTACCTGGTCGATCCCGATTCGGCCAACGGCTACAGCTTCGTCGGTATTCTGATGATAGTTGCGCCTTTCCTGATGCTGCAATTTCTGTGGCACAAGGACGTATTCGGTTCCATCGGACTACTGATTCTCAGCGGGATATTGTCTGCGATCATCTGGTGGCTGTTTGCCCGGCAGATGACCGCCAAGACCGTGAAAGGTGGCCGCACCCGAGTTGCAGTTCTGGGATTCCAGGAGTTCATGAATCGAACCGATGCAGACCGGCTGAAGCGCATGCCTCCCGATACTTTCGAGAAATTTCTGCCTTACGCCATGGCGCTGGGAGTGGAGCACCAGTGGGCGCAGGCGTTTGCCGGAATCGTGACTAGTCCGCCGAGTTGGTATGCGGGACCGGGATATGGACCGGGCTTCAATGCCATCTACTTTGCCAGCGCAATGCACGGCATGTCCAATGACATGCATCAGGTCTTCGTCTCGGCGCCGCGCGCCAGTTCAACCGGGTCGGGTTTTGGCGGTGGCGGCTTCGGCGGGGGCGGAGGCTTCTCCGGTGGCGGCTTTGGCGGCGGCGGTGGCGGCGCGTTCTAGCGCCAACTCACTTGCTCTGCAGAGACGCGATGTAACGCGCCAGATTATGCATGCGCTGCTGTGCCATCGCCTCCTGATCGGCATTCCCCAGTGACAAGAACATCGGCATCCAGATCGGCATATCGGCGGAGCCGTGCGCCGGGGTGGGTGTTGTCCGGCCGAATTGCATCACGGAATAGAAGTAATCGTAGGGAAACTTGCCGTCGCTTCGTTTGGCCAGAATCGTCAGATCCGGTGGCTTCACCACGCAGGCAGCGGCAGCGGGCCCGCCCCCTTTGGCATTTTCTCCGTGGCAAGCCGCACAATACTCGCGGTACATCTGCTGACCAGAGGCCCAGGAAGTTGGTTTGATTGGAACCTGGTTGATGGTGGGTTGCTGGGCTACAGTTGCAGCCACCAACCCAAGCAGTACTGCTAAAGCAAGAATTGAGCTACGCATGGGGGCATCCTCCCAATTCGCTATCTCTATTAGAGACCTGTCAAAAGACAAATGCGACGGCACGCGTCACAGGTGGGTGTGATCTGAGGGCGAATGGCTCCGAGCGGAGATTACGACGGCAGGCGCTTAGGCTGTGCTTTCCCTCATCTCGGGGATATGCGAGGACATCGTCGAAGGGATGCGCGCATGACGTGGTTCGGCCGGCCCTCCTCGGAAGTCCCTTAGTGCCTCTTCGCGGCTGTCGCTCAAGCGATGGAACCACTGCAAGCCCGGCAGCCTGCCGATTGTGGCGTCAATACGCTGGGCGATTTCCGCGCCCTGCGGGTCGCCGAGGATGAAAGATAGGATCCAACTCACCTCGCTGTCCGGCTTCACCCCGCCGCCTACCGGCAGCCAAAAATGGCGAATGATGAAGCTGGTCAGGCGCTGAGCATTGCGCGCCTGCAACTGCAACCGGGCTTTGTTGTAATAGAAAGAAAAGTGGCGGCGTTCATCTTTGGCCAGCCGCTTTACCACCTCCGCCAACACCGGATTCTCGGTTCGCCGCGCCAGCACGCCATAACCCTCCAGCGTGGAAAGTTCTGAGATCGCGCCATAGGTCAAGTATGCCCCATGAAAATGAGGAGAGAAGCGGCATACGATGGACGATCCTAGTTCCTTTAGCCATTCTTTGAAGGCTGTGGCTTGCTGTACTTCCAACGTGCGAGTTGGTGATACGGGTGCTCCCACAGCGTCCAGGAACTTACGCAGAGTGTGGCCATGGAAAAACTCTTCATAGGCCCAGCAGCTCAGGAACGACGTGGTCTGGGAGTCTTCGACGGCGCAGGTATTGAGGATGGCCCGCAGGTAGACGATCGTGTGCGACTCGATGTCGCACATGTAGGTGAGCGCGCGAATTTCCTCGTCAGTCACCGGGTAACGCGCAGCCTCGGAGAGGTCGAGGTCGCTGATATCCACTTTCTTCGAGTTCCTGATGTACTTTTCAACGTCGAATTGCAGTTGAGTTTGAAGCGTTTCCGGCATGGCATTGTTCCCCGTCACTCTACTTACGCAGTGGCAGGGAATTTGGATTTAGGCATGCTTCATTCCATTTCAAAGGCGACCCATTCCAGCTTGCTATCGCGTTCCACTTGCAGGACAACCGGCGCGCCGGGCTTGATTTCCCGAAGCCGGGCGCGCAGCGAATCCAGTGAATCGATGGAGACGGAATTCACGCTGTGGATCACGTCTCCCGTCCGCAGATCGGTCTCCGGGCCGAGCAGGTCAGCGGTGCGGGCCACCACTACCACGCCAGAAGAAATGCGCAAATCTCCGACCACCGATTTTAGTTGGGGATCGAGATCGACAGCCAGGATTCCAAGACGCCGGACCACGCTTTTTTCTGGATCGATCGCGTCCACAATCTTGTCCATGGGATCGCGGTGTTCAAGCACCGGGACTTCCAGGGTCTTTCTTTGTGTGCCGCGCAGTATCACCAGCTTCATGACCTCATCCAAGGGGTGCAGATACATGGCAGCGGTCAGGCCTGGAAGAGTGTCAATACGCCGCTCGTCGGCGGTTACCACAATGTCGCCAATCTTCAGTCCGGCGGCTTCGGCAGGACCTCCCGGCGTGAGGTCGGAAATGACGACGCCATAGCTCTGGGAAAGCCCCAACCCCTCGGCCAGAGCCGGAGTAATGTTCTGCGCCGCGGCCTCGATCTCGACCCGGTGCACGTGTCCGTACTTGCGCAAGCTCTCATAGACAAAACGCACCACCCGCGCGGGAATGGCAAAGCCCAACCCTTCGCTACCCCCACCTTGCGACAAAATCATGGTGTTGATGCCTACGACGTACCCATCCATGTCCACAAGCGGGCCTCCGCTGTTTCCCGGGTTGATGGGCGCATCGGTCTGGATATAGACCATGGGGCGATCGGGATCAGGCTGCCGGCCAACCGAGCTGACAACTCCCATGGTGACCGAATTCTCCAACCCCTCAGGACTGCCCAGCGCAACTACCAGCTCCCCTTGATGAATGCGGCGGCCGTTGCCCAGTTCGAGCGTGGGCAGCCCTTTCTGATCGATCTTCAGCAGGGCCAGGTCGGTTTCTTTGTGGACGCCAATGATCTTCGCGTCGAAGACGTGCTCTCGGCCGATCGGCGTAACCGTCGGCACCTCCGGCGAGGGCATGGGCAGGACCACGCGGATGCGCCGTGCTCCCTGCACCACATGGGCGTTGGTGATGATGTAGCCATCGGGATCCACAATCACGCCGGAGCCGATTGCATGCTGGCGGGCGATGAGAGCAGTTTCGCTGCTCTTGTTTTCGTCCAGGGCTCCGTAACCGGTTACCTGAATCTGCACCACCGCCGGCGAAATCCTGGCCACCAGAGTTTGCAGTGCTGAATTCATTTGCTGGAGGATGGGAGCAGCCTCCGCCGGACGGGTGCCCGCTGCTTTCGCGGCCTCGGCTGGTTGCGGAATCGCGGCCGATGCGGGCTTTTGCGCGGGCAGAGGCGGGGTCGGCTGCGCCAGAGCGGGAATGGCCACCACCATGGCGAGGCAAACGGCTCGAAGTGCTGCGGCTGGGGAAACGGTCATGGAGCGGCTCCTTAAGACGAACAGTCGCGTCTGACTGGATTTTGCAGAATCCTGTGGCGGCAATTGTGACAGAAAGGGACGCAGTGGGAAACTCGCGGATGGGGTTTCGCGCTAGCTGCCACCTCCATATTCACCGGGGGGAACCTAGATGCTACCGTTGTCACAGCAGTTACCAGGCTTTCACGGGGAGTGTCATCCGTGATATAAGGCCAGTTAGCACAATTCTGGACTCCAGCAGGAGAGATGCCGCATGGAGCTGGCTTTTGCAGGCAAGAATGGCCAGGAACGAGGAGGTCTTGTGTCCGAAGCACGGACGGGAAAACGCTTTCCGCTGGAATTGCCCATCAAGATTCATAAAGCCGAAGAGGGCGGGCAACACAGCGGGATCACGGGAAATTTGAGCGCCGCGGGAGTCTACATCCGCGCGGATGCTTCTCTGGACGTTGGCTCCAACGTCGAGTTTGAAATTGCCCTGCCGCCGGAGGTGACCGGGGCCAAAGAACCAGTGGTGGTGCAGTGCAAGGGGCGAGTGGTGCGCACCGACGAACCCGCGTCCGGCAAAGGCGGCGAGGCGCGCGGCGTGGCCTGCGTGATTGACTCCTACGACTTCATTCGGCATGAGTAGAATGACGCCGCCGGCCGTTTTGCCGGCGCTACCAAGATTCGAGGACTGACGCCATGCTTAAACTAATACTGGCCGATAACCAGGCAATTTTTCGCGCAGGGATCGCCAAAGTTCTGGCGGTGGAAGACGAGATGCGCATTGTGGCCCAGGCGCAAACCTCAGAGCAGATGTTCATGGCGCTGGATAAGTTCCGCGCCGCCGTGCTAGTGGTAGCCGGAGGTTTCCACGGCGACTTCAACGCCGTGCTGCAAGCCTCCAACAAAGTGAAGACCCGCGTGGTGGTGCTCGCCGACACCGGAGAAAGCGCGCAGCGCTACATGAGCAATGGCGCTCACGGCGTGGTCTATCGCAACGTGACCAGCCCGGCGCTGGTGGATTGCGTGCGCAAAGTGGCGCGCGGCGAAACCTGGATACAGGACATCGCCGTGCCCAGCGAGTTGACCGAGAACGACATGGTCGGCCTGCGCGTGCGCGACCGGCTGACGGCCAAGGAGCTGCGCATCGTCGCGCTCATCGTGCAGGGATACAAGAACAAGGAAATCGCGTCGCAACTTGGGACCACCGAGCAGGTGATCAAGAATTATCTGCGCAACGTGTATGACAAGATCGGCGTTTCCGACCGGCTGGAACTGGCGCTGTTCACCATTCACCACCGCATTCTGAACGAGGCAGCAGCAGCCACGGCTTCAGCAGCGCCACCGCAGCCCTCAGGGCAGGCAATGCCGTCGTAGGATTTTCGGGTCTGATGAAAAGGCCGCCCGGAGGGCGGCCTTTTTGATTGTTGCTTTGACGGGCGAGGGTGCCCGTCCTCCATTAACAATTTCCTAAATGTTCTTTTCGCCGATCGATTTGCCCTGCGTGAACAAGTACAAGTAGTCAGGGCCGCCGGCTTTGGAATCGGTTCCGGACATGTTAAAGCCGCCGAAGGGATGCGCTCCGACCATCGCGCCGGTGCATTTGCGGTTGATGTACAGGTTGCCGACGTGGAACTCGCGTTTGGCGCGCTCGATCTTTTCTTTTGACTTGGTGTAGACCGCGCCAGTGAGTCCGAACTCGGTGTCATTGGCGATGTCGAGCGCGTGATCGTAGTTCTTCGACTTGATCACCGCCAGTACCGGCCCGAAAATTTCTTCCTGCTCGAGCTTCGATTTGGGTTTGATATCGGCGATCACGGTCGGCTGAACAAAGTAACCTTCGCCAGGCGCGCGCCCACCGCCGGTGATCAAGCGTCCATCTTTTTTGCCGTATTCAATGTATTCGAGGATCGACTTCATCGAGCCTTCGTTGATCACCGCGCCCATGTTGGGGTTTTCCGCAGGATCGCCGACGGTGATCTTCTCCACGCGGGCCTTCAATGCATCGAGGAACTTGTCATAGATACGTTCGTCGATGATCGCCCGTGAACAGGCCGAGCACTTCTGGCCCTGGAAGCCGAACGCAGCCTGCGCCACGCCTTCAACCGCGGCATCGAAGTCGCCGTCGGCATCCACGATGATGGCGTCTTTACCACCCATCTCGAGCACGGTGCGCTTGATCCAAACCTGGCCGGGGACGACATCGGCAGCGCGCTTATTGATATCGAGTCCAACTTCGCGCGATCCGGTGAACGCGATGTAGCGCGTCTTGGGGTGGGCCACGATAGCGTTGCCGAAAGTGGCGCCTGATCCAGGGCAGAAGTTGACAACACCTTCCGGAATGCCGGCTTCTTCCAGCAGTTCAACAAACTTTGCCGCGATCGTAGGGGAATCGCTCGACGGCTTCACAATGACCGTGTTTCCAGAAACCACGGAAGCCATCGTCATCCCTGCCATGATGGCGCAGGGGAAATTCCACGGTGGAATTACCGCGCCCACGCCCAGCGGAATGTAATGCAGAGTGTCGCGTTCGCCGGGAAGCTGGATATCGGTTTTTACTTTAGAAAGCCGCAAGGCTTCGCGCGCGTAGTACTCACAGAAATCGATGGTCTCAGCGACGTCGGCGTCAGCTTCAGCCCAGTTCTTGCTGACTTCAAACACCATCCAGGCGCCGAACTCGAACTTGCGTTCGCGCAGCATGTCGGCGACGCGAAACAGCAAGCTGGCGCGCTCTTCGAGAGCGACGTTTTTCCAATGGCTGAACGCCTGGAGCGCGGCCTGCATCGCCGGCTCCACGTGTTCTTTCCCCGCCTTTTGGTGGATGCCGACTACCTGCGACGGCTTGGCCGGATTTAGCGACTTGATTTTGTCGGCTGTCTTGACGCGTTTGCCGCCGATCACCAGATCATACTCGCGGCCCAACTGGCCGCGGACTTTCTCGATGGCCGCGCGCATCTTGCGGGCATTGTCTTCTTTGCTGAAATCGGTGAGCGGCTCGCCCGCGAACGGGCCTTCATGCAGGCGAATTTTGGGCTGTACGGGAGCTTCCAGGGTTGCCATAAATGAACCTCGAATATATATGGATGCTTGAGAATGGTACTTAGAACCCTAAATTGTAGCACCGGGAGCGGAACCCCGGATTCCAGGTTAGCTGACAAATCTGCGCGGCACGCGTTTGGAGATTCCGCACAGAATCTCATACAGTACGGTATTCGCCAGGGCGGCGTGCTCGCGCGCATCCACGCTCAGGCCTTCGCAAGATCCCAGCAGAATGGCCTCGTCTCCCACTTCGATTCCAGGCAGGCCGGTCACGTCCACCAGCGTGAGATCCATGGAAATACGGCCGACGATGGGCGCATAGTGCTCGCGCACGATCACTCTTCCCCGCGACGACAACGCCCGGTTAAATCCGTCCGCATATCCCACCGGAAGCACTGCAATTCGCGCCGCAGCCTTGGTGACGTAAATGCCGCCGTACCCCAGCGCCTGATTGGCGCGCACATCGCGCAAAGAGAGAATGCGCGTCTTCCAGGTGAGTACGGGTTTGACGCCGAGCCGCAATCCGCTGCCGCTCACTTCCCTTCCCGCCCGTTCGAACGGCAAAAAGTAGCCGTAAAGCGCAATGCCGGGCCGCACCATGGTGTTCCACGATTCGCGGCGCGAGATCACCGCGCCGGTGTTGGCGGCGTGAACCAGCGGCGGATCAATGCCTTCGTTCCGCAGGAATTGCCGCGCCTGTTCGAACGACTGCAACTGCTCGGCCACGGAAGGCGCATCCAGAATTTCTGAAGATGCCAGATGAGTGGAGAGACCTTCCACCACCAGATGTGGCGCCGACTTCAGTGCGGCGACCATATGCCGGAGGTCTTGCAGCGACGCGCCCAGGCGTCCCATGCCGGTGTCGACTTTCAAGTGGACGGAGGGTTTCGCCGAAAGCCGGGCGGCAGCTTTTTCGAAAAGTTCGATTTGTCCCGGCTCCCAAACCGTCGGCGTCAGGTTGAGGCGCACAATTTCTTCCTCTTCACCCCGCCAGAAACCGGTCAGCAGCAGGATGCGGCCGCAAATGCCGGCTTCGCGCAGCGGAATCGCTTCGTCGAGCGAGGTGACCCCAAACCAGCGCACGCCTTCTTCTTCCAACGCGCGGGAACATTCGACAGCGCCATGCCCGTAAGCATCGGCTTTCACGATGGCGCAAACCGTCACCCCGGCGCCGATGTGCTTCTGCACCACGCGGAAATTCTGCCGCAACCCAGTAAGAGAAACTTCCGCCCAGGTGGGACGGGTTGCGACTCGTTTGGCAAGTTCGATGCTGGCCACTCGCTCGATTATAGCGGTCGGTCGAGCCCCCATCAGGTTACCGGTGGGCTACGTCTGGGCGCTGCCCCACCCATGCTCCCGCCTCATGACGAGTTGTTCTAAAGACACCGCCAAGCCGCCCAGCGGACCAAACTCGGGCAAAGAAAAAGGCCGCGATTTACGCGGCCTTGAGGAAACTTTTTTTGATGGACCGGTGTCGCCGGTTACTTCGGCGGCGGGGTCGTAGTTTGCGGTTTTGGCTGGGCGGACGTCGCCGGCCTGGCGCCGGTGCCAGACTTGGGCAGCGCAGCCGCAGGCTTGGCCGGTGCGGGTACGCCCGACTTCACGTTGTAAGCCTCCACCACGGCCCGAGTGATGTCCATGGAAGGCAAGGCCCAGAGAATGGGGCCTTGCGGCCAGGGATTTGAGGTGTCCACGATCATGCCAAAGCCGGCAGTTTGCGCATAGCTCACAATCACAGGAGCCATTTTCTGCAGCACGCGCTGCGCAATTTCATTCTGCTGAGCCTGGGCATCGTCGCGGGCGTCCTGTACCGAGCGTTCCAGAGATTTTTGTTTCTGCTCGATCTGCTTTACCAGGTTGCCGCGGGCGTCTTCGCTGAGCTTATCGCCAGCGCCGCTGAGCTGCTTTTTCAGGCTCTCAACTTCGTCATTCAGGTTCTTCAGCTCGGTCTGCTTGGGCTCCAGCTTCTTGCTCAGGGCTTCGAAGTCGCGCTGGCCTTCATTGCTGGCGAAAATTGCCTGCTCAATGTTGATGGTGCCGACCCGGCTGCCGCCGCCAGCCGGGATTTCCGCCGCAGTGGGGGCGGGCGGAGTGGAGGCGCTGGGCGCTGCGGGCAGCGTTGCGTCCGCTTTGCCGGCCTGGGCCAGAGTCATATTGCATAGGGCAAACACTACGGCCAGAAGAAAATACGTGAACTTGCTTTTCATGAGGTTAGTTTGAACTCCTTGGAGCCTTCCGGGAATTTTGCTCAGATCTTCTTCTCACCAACCACGTTGCGTCGACCGCTAGTTATCCGGCCTCGTCATTCCTGGCGATCAAGTAGGCCAACCCCCAGGCTCTCACGTCAAACCTGCAACGTGACGACCACCCCGGGCATTCTATTTGGGCACGGATAGGTCACATTATAGGGAGATAGCGCCCTTAGCGTCAAACAGGCAGTGGGTCAGTTTGCTTTGCAATGCTTCGCGGGCTTTGCGAATCCTTGGCGGCCTTTGCGGTTAACCGCTTTCTTACCGCAAAGATCGCAAAAAACCGCCGCGAAGAAAGCAAAGTCTGAGTAGCCCTCAACCGTGAAACTGACCCACTACCGCGGCCAGCCAACCGCCGCTTCGCGGCGCGGAAGACCGTCGTCTTGACAATAGTCGTTATAACGATTATTATCGGGGATGTATGAAAGCGACGCCTGAATCCGGCAAGAATAAGCGGCGAGTCGGCTCTCCCGAAGAGGCGGCGTTCCTGGACCTGCTGCGCACCACCGACGTGCTCTCCCGGCGACTGGCCGGGGTGCTGAAGACCGAAGACCTCTCCTCGACCCAGTACAACGTGCTCCGCATTCTGCGCGGCGCGCCACCGGGGCTTCCCTGCGGAGAGATCGCCAGCCGAATGATTACCCGGGATCCCGATGTGACCCGGCTGCTCGATCGACTGGAAAAGCGCGGGCTGATTTCGCGCTGCCGCGAAACCAAAGACCGGCGTACCGTGATGGCACGGATCTCGCTCGCAGGGTTAAAGCTCCTGGCCCGGCTGGATGAGCCGGTGCAGGCCGCGCATCGCAAACTACTGGGCCACCTGGGGCGGGAGCGGCTCCAGGCGCTGACCGGGCTCTTGTCGGCAGCCCGCAGCCAAGTGGCTTGATTAATTGGCTTTAATAGTTGTTGCAACGATTATTGGTGCAACGCATCAAATATCTCGAAAGGAGCTTTACATGAGCGCACTGGCTACTCCGCAAACCGCAGTCTCCACCTGGAACATCGACCCCGTCCACACCGTGGCTGAGTTTAAGGTTAGGCACATGATGGTCTCCAATGTGAAGGGGCACTTCACGGCCGTAAAAGGCGTTTTGACGCTGGACCCAAATGCTTTAACCAACTCGCATGTGGAGGCCTCGATCGATGCCGCTTCCATCAACACCCGTGAACCGCAGCGCGACACCCACCTGAAGAGCGCGGACTTTTTCGACGTGGAAAAATTTCCCACTCTGTCGTTCCACTCGACCCAGGTAGATCGCATCAGCGATGGCGAACTGGCGGTCTCCGGCGACCTCACGATTCATGGTGTCACCCGCAAGGTGGTGTTCGCGGTGGAGGGCCCGACGCCGCCCGCGAAAGATCCCTGGGGAAATATTCGCATGGGACTGTCGGCGACCACCAAAATCAATCGCAAGGATTTTGGCCTGGTCTACAACGCGGCGCTCGAGACCGGTGGCATTCTCATCGGCGAAGAGGTCACCATCACGCTCGAAGTGGAGTTCGTAAAAGGCTAAATGAGCCGCCACGCAACCTGCTCGAAACTGCTGCGTGGCGCAGAGAAGAGGAAGTTATGTCACTCCGGCCAATTCAACAGATTACTCAACCCAAGCCGACCATCGAAGGCGCCGGCGTAAGGCTGCAACGTGCCTTCGGTTTCGGCAAAACCAAGGATTTCGATCCGTTCTTGCTGCTGGATGATTTCCGCAACGACAATCCGGCAGATTACCTGGCGGGATTTCCCTGGCATCCCCACCGCGGGATCGAAACCATCACCTACGTGCTGGCGGGGTCCGTCGAGCACGGCGACAGCCTGGGCAACAAAGGCAAAATGACCGCCGGCGACGTGCAATGGATGACTGCCGGCAGCGGCATCATGCACCAGGAGATGCCCAAGGGCGACCAGAGCGGACGCATGCATGGGTTCCAGCTATGGGCGAACCTGCCGGCATCGCTGAAGATGACCGATCCCCGCTACCAGGATATTCCGTCGAGCGCAATTCCCGAGGTCACCGACGATGACGGCACCCGGGTGCGGGTGGTCTGCGGTGAGTTTGGGGGCAAGAAGGGTCCAGTCGAAGGCGTGGCCGCGGATCCGCAATACCTCGACGTCTCGGTTCCCCCGGGACAGAAGAAGCGCCTGAAGGTTGAGACTACGCGCAATGCCTTTGCCTACGTGTTCGCCGGCTCGGGAACTTTCCGCGACGCGTCGGATCCCCGCGCCGTGTTGACGGAGCAAGCCGCAGACCCCAACGCGGCACCGAAGTATGAGGCTGGCAATCACTCGCTGGTGCTGTTCGATCGGGGCGATGAGATCGTGGTGCAGGCTGGCGACCAGGGCATCCGTTTCTTGCTGGTGTCGGGCAAGCCGATCGAGGAGCCCGTGGCCTGGTACGGCCCGATTGTGATGAACACCCAGGAGCAATTGCGGCAAGCCGTGGCCGAACTACAGAACGGCAGCTTCATCAAGCACCGCTGAAGCAGCGCGAAGGGTGGGTTCCGAGTCCGATAACGGCAAAGGCGGCTTCCCGGCGGTTCACTGTAAAGTTTTGTATTTGATGGGCTTGGCGGGAGGGGCGCTATGAAACTAAAGATTCCGGGAACCTTTCTATGCGCTTGACAGGGTGGGTAACGAGAAGAAAGAATCACGATAACTCTGTAGAACGCTACTCTCGACCGTGCCGGACGCGCACGCAGCCAAGGCGGCGGGAGAGTCCCAAACATGACAAAAGCAGCCGCATCCGCACAGCCCGCCGCAGTGGCAACCGCACTGGTGATCTCTGACGACGAGGCGACCGTCCGGCAATTGACCGAGAGTATGCAGCAGTTCGCCATTTCGGCGGAAGTGTGCCAGGACGCGGGGTTTGCCTTGCAGTCGCTGAATCGACGGCATTTCGAGGCGGTGGTGGTTGACCTGAAAATGTACCAGGCGAAGGAAATTATGGAGCGCGTGCGGATTTCTCCTTCCAACCAGACGTCCACCACTTTTGCCATCACCGACGGGACGGCGTCGGCGTCAGGCTTCAGTACCGGAGCGAATTTCGTTCTGGAGAGGCCGCTTTCGGAGGAGTCCCTTAGCCGAAGTTTAAGGGCTGCGTATGGCATCATCATGCGGGAGCGCCGCCGTTACTTCCGCTGTCCGGTGACGATTCCAGTGGCAGTGCGCAATCAGGAAGGCCAGGAAACTCAATGCCAGACGATCAATATCAGTGAGAGCGGAATCGCCATTCGCATTCCCACTGCGGTGAAGGCCGGTACGGAAGTGGCCGTGCAATTCAAGCTTCCGGAGAACCAGACTCGATTCGTGATCCAGTCAAAGATCTGCTGGAGTGATCCCACCGGCCGAACCGGCTTGCAGTTTCTGAATCTGCCTCTGCCCCAGAAAACGGAACTGCAAGGTTGGCTCGCCCACCGCTTGGAAGAAGTCCTGCCCGAGGCCGTAGCCAGCAAGTTCCAGAACAGACCCGAATCTTAGCCTGCGCTTGCCGGGTCCCAGCTTTGCGCGATCCCCGCCCAGCGGCTATGATGAGTGAGTAGCAACAAACCTCGGCTTTTCAAGCCATTCATCAGGAGTCATCGATTATGTCCGCACCCAGCCGACGGCCGGAGATTCGCCGGCGCCGCACTCGCAAAGAAAAAATTGTTCAGCTGCGGAAACGCCTCGCCGCCGCTACAACGGAAGCCGACCGCAAGCGCCTCGAGCAAAAGCTGCATCGCCAAGGTCTGGTCTCGCCCGGGACCCCGCTGATCAAGATTGCGTAGAGCCGCAGCTGGCTATGTCTCTACCCGGCGTCTCGCAGCCTGCTGTTTGGCCGGGATGCGCTGGGTGGCCGCCACTTCCGCATAGACTTCGAGAATGCGGCGAGCCGATACATCCCAGGAAAATTTCTTGGCCTGCTCGTAGCAGCGCTTCTTCATCTGGTCGCGGACCGGCTGGTCGAGCAGCAGGTGCAGTAGCGCTCGCATAATCTCGAAGACATTCTCTGGGTTCACCAGCACCGCAGCGTTGCCCACCACCTCGGGCAGTGACGAAGTATTCGAAGTGACCACCGGAGTGCCATGGGCCATCGCTTCCAAAGGCGGCAAGCCAAAACCTTCGTATAACGACGGGAAAACGAAGATCTTGGCGGCATCGTAAAAAACCCGCAGCATTTCGATGGGGATGAAACCCAGGAAGCGCACATCGTTCTGCACCCCGCTGCGGATCACGGTGCGGCGCAGGTCGGGATGCTTGGAAAGCTCGTCACCGATGATGATCAGCTTCAGGTCGGGGAATTTCTCCTGCTTCTCCAATTCCGCTTTCAGGGCAGAAAAAGCTTCGATGATCCTAACCAGGTTTTTGGGCGGACTGATGCTGCCCGCATAAAGCAGAAACGGATACTTGATGAGGTAGCGTTCCGCCAGGATTTGGCGGTCGGCGTCGGTGGCATGTCCATGCAGGAAGCGCTCGTCGATGGCGTTGTACACCACTTCAATATGAGAACCCGGAATGCCGAAAACGTTCTCGATTTCGCTCTTGGTGAAATTGGAGACCGCAAGGATTCTGCCGGCGCCTTTCAGCACTCGGCGCGTGAGATGCAGATGCAAGGAACGGCGCAGGCTGGAATGCGTGCGGGTACGGTACATGTGCTCCAGAAGATCGTGCACCGTCATGACGTAGGGGCAGGGCAAGGTGCGTGGCATCCAGAAAAGATGAGGGATGTGGACCAGGTCGCACTGTAGGCGTTTGAGGATGGCGCGAAACTCGATATAACCCCGAGCGGTGGTTCCGTCGTCGAGCAAAGGGATGGTCTTGAAGCTGGGAGGCAGCGGACCGATTTCCGCGGCTTTTTGCGGCGATCCGATCAGGAAATATTGATTCGTGCGGTCCAGACGACTGAGGGCACGAACGATGTTGCGAGTATAGGTGCCGACGCCGAACTCGGTGACCCGCCGGATATCGATCGCGACCTTCACGGAGTGATTTAACCACAGAGAACACAGAGGGGCACAGGGAAATTCGGGCTATACAGCAAAACTTAGTGACACGCCCTCCGGGGCAGACTGCGGACCGCACACTCCAGACCGCGGGCCTCAGAGTCATCTGTTTCCGAAATGTACCCACACATATGTAAGCAAGGCGGCAAAAGCAAATCCCAGCGAGCATATGGCCAGCGTTGGAGTCCAGAAAAGAAGTACTCGAAGTCCTCTACTGTGAAGCCGGCTCGCGGACAGAAACAAAACAAAACAGGCAGCCGCCACAAGCCAAAATACGGGCGAGAAAATGCTTGCCAGCAGAGCTCCAGAGACTGCGTCCAATCCTGTTGCCTTGTGCCCACTGATTCCCCTTAGGAAGTGCCCTATACATTCGATACCGATAAATATTGCCGCGAAACCGCTCAGCGCGATTCTCAGATAGGTCATGGTCCTCACGGCAGGTCCCGCCTGACGAATGACTCCGTAGTTCGGTAATGTCCTAAGAGTGCTTTGATGCAGGACGGACGGAGGTCAAATTTTCTTAGCAGTTTGCGTGGTCGCACCATAAAACTGGTCGCGCGTAAAGCCTGACTGCGAAATCAGCTTCTTTATCATCTTTTCTTCAAAGTCATCGTAATCATCGACGGTAACCAGTGCTCGTTTCCGCGTCCCGGAGGCGGTGAGTTCATATTGTGCATGGCTTGATTCTTGGCGAACGAGTGTGAATCCCAGCGAAGTGACGATTTGAACTACTTCCCGATGCTTGAGTGGGGGATATTTGCGCTTTCCCATCCGCGTTTAGCAGTGAGAAAGAGTGGAAGCCCCTGGGATCTGTAGCTCTCCTACTTTATGGTAGGGATGAGAACGACCAGAAAATCGGTCTTTTATGACGGACAAGTAGTATCTAATAAACGAAAGAAGTGAAGCGCGACGAGGTATCAGTCCTTCCGTGTCGCCCGCGAGGGCAGTCGCTACATAGCTAAACATTTGCTCTTGGAGGCGAATGATGGCCTCCTCTTGTGTGTTTCCACGGGAGAGCAAATTCAGGTCTATACATTCAGCATAAAAGACTCCAGCTTTGCCATAACTGAAACAACGAACCTGCAATATCCGCCCGCAGTGCCCACACTGAATTACCGGCTTCATGAACATGGGGGCGCCACATCCCTTACAATGACGAACTTCATGTGTGTCCGCAGGGATTGGTTTCTGCGCTTCTATTCGAGGTTGGATGGCAGCGGTTTCCATATTAAATACTTCCTACCCTTAATAGATGGCAAAGAGCCAGCTTGGGTGCACATGCCTCGTGTGTAAACTTGTCAGGTTTACCGAATCGGCACGCCCAAATTTGCACCCTTTTTCTCACAGACGCATGCCAAAGTCAAAGGCAAAACATTGGGGGGAATGGCTCAGTAGGGGTACTCCGAGAGGAACCAGTCTGTGCCTAGCCAATACTTATCTTATCGGGAGGCAGTCAAAGAAGGCAAGGCACTGACGTTCATGGACGATGTTAAAACCTTATGCGTCAATACCATCTAAACAGTCAATCATTCTTCTATGCCCCAAATGGTCTGCGATTCTTGATTGCATCGCGAGTGTAATCCTTAACGAGGCATGAACGCGACACAGCAGTGCTAGGACACTACCCGTAGTTCTGCTATCTGCCCTTTTCGACGCTGCTGGGTCAAGGCACAAGATGCACCGGCGGCAAGAATCCTCTCAGCCCCGAACTTCCGCCTGCGCTTTGGCCCGGCGCTCGGGATAAAGCGGAAAGCTGTCCGCCATCCCCAGCACTTGCTTACGGATTTTCCCCAGCACGGCAGCATCGCTGCGGTGTTGCAGCGCCTCCGAAATCCACCGGCCCACCTGCTTCATCTCTGTTTCTTTCATGCCCCGCGTGGTCAGCGCCGGCGTGCCAATGCGGATGCCGCTCGGCTTCATGGGCGGATTGGTGTCGAAAGGGATCGCATTCTTGTTGACGGTAATGCCGGCCTCTCCCAAGGCCTTCTCGGCTTCGCTGCCCAACATGCCTTTCGCGAAAACGTCCACCAGCATGAGGTGAGTGTCGGTCCCTCCAGAAATGATGCGGAAGCCTTCGGCGGCCAGCGTCTCGGCCAGTACTTTGGCGTTGGCAACGATCTGGCCGGCATAGTCGCGGAACGACGGCTGCATGGCTTCAAGAAAACAAACCGCTTTGGCGGCAATGATGTGCACCAGCGGCCCGCCCTGCATGCCAGGAAACACGACTTTGTCGATGGCGGCGGCGTATTCCTGCTTTGCCAGAATCATTCCAGCCCGAGGGCCACGCAAAGTCTTATGAGTTGTTGAAGTCACAATCTGCGCGTGCGGCACCGGGGACGGGTGAACTCCCCCGGCCACCAGTCCAGCGAAGTGGGCCATATCCACCAGAAAAAGAGCCCCGACTTTATCGGCGATCTTGCGCATGCGGGCAAAATCAATGATGCGGGGATAGGCGCTGCCACCACCGATGATGAGTTTGGGACGTTCTTTCTCGGCCAGCTTTTCGAGATCGTCGTAGTCAATGGTCTCGGTCTCTTTGGTCACGCCGTAAGGCACAATTTTGTACGTCTTGCCGGAAAAATTCAGCGGATGGCCGTGCGTAAGGTGCCCGCCATGAGCCAGGTTCAAGCCGAGAATGGTATCGCCGGGCTGAATGACCGCGGAGTAAGCTTCCATGTTGGCCTGCGATCCAGCGTGGGGTTGCACGTTCGCATACTCAGCCCCAAACAATTTCTTGGCGCGCTCACGGGCCAGGTTCTCCACAATGTCGGCATACTCGCAGCCGCCGTAGTACCGCTTGCCGGGATAACCCTCCGCGTACTTATTGGTGAACACCGAGCCCATGGCCTCCAGCACCGCTTCGCTGACGAAATTCTCCGAGGCGATCAGCTCCAGGCCCTCATGCTGGCGGCGCACTTCGTTGTCAATGGCAGCGGCAATTTCAGGATCGACATCAAGCAGCGCAAGCGACATGGGATTCTTCATTTCAGCTCTCCCGATAAACTGGCCTGTTGGTATACCTTCGGATTGTGCAACTCCATGTAGTTCTCCGGCTTCTGCAGCGGCGTGAAGCCCAGGGGCTGGTAGAGCGAGTGGGCATCGCGGGTGACCAGACTCCAGCGGCGCAAGCCCTGCAACTGCGGATGCCGCATGATCGCTTCCATCATCCATTTCCCCAGGCCACGCCCGCGATACTCTTCGAGCACAAACACGTCGCCGATGTAGGCGTACGTAGCGAAATCCGAGATCACCCGCGCAAATCCGATCTGTCGAGCTTGCTGGTAAACGCCGAAACACAGCGAGTGATCGATGGAACGCGCCACCACCTCACGCCCAATCCCCTTTGCCCAGTAGCACGCCGTCAGGAAGCCGTGAATGACGTCCAAATCCAGCCGCTCACGATCGCTGCTGAGCAGGAACTCGCCCCGGCGTTCCTCCCTAGCGTCGAATGGCTGGCTGGTCGGGATCATGGGCAATGCAACCATCACCACCCATTCTAAATGAGCCTTCGGGCATTCGGCGCTTGGCTCTTAGCTGACAGCCGCCGCGGACCACCAACGCCGCTTTATGCTAAATGCTAAGTGCCAAGTGCTAAATGCTGAATGCCAACGCCGAATCCTACCGCCCATGCTCCATCAACCCCGGCCGCACCCGCAGAAACACATGCAATGACACCGGATTCTCCCCATAGACCGAATCCAGCGCCGCCGGCTTCGTGTAAAACGTCACATCCGCTCCCAGCCCCAGTTGCCATCGCCGGTTCTGCACCAGGTCGCGCACTCCGCCCAACGTATACGCCCCAATCCGATAAGACGGGCGCGTCAACAACTCCGGAAACAACTCATCCTTGTCCACCAACTCCAGCCGCGTATACGCGTAATTCCGCTGCCTGAAATTCAGCGTCGACTCCAGCAGGTAACTGTTCTGGTTGGTCTCTTCCGTTTCCTTGTGCTTGCGTCCCCACACCAACGACGTCGCCCAGTTCCCTTGCCCCAACCACCGACTCGACAAAGCCCGGTTATATTCCACCGATGCCGTCTGCCGCCGCTCATCCTCTGGATCCGCCGCCTCCGGATGCTCCAACCGCCCGTAGCTGTACTGCGCCGTCCAGTTGCGCGTCGGCGCAGCACTCGCTCGCAACGACCACGAATCCAGCCCCGCCAGCTGAATGCTCCATCGTTCCTCATTCGGCTCTCGCCCGTTGAACGCCGATCCCTCAATCTTGAATCGATCGATCACCACCCCGCTGGTCACCACTCCAAAACTGGTATGGGTCGAGTCCTGCAGATGATGTCCCAACGGCGCTTCCGGATCTTCCGACGCCGACTCCCGATGAATGTAAGTCACCGGCCCCAATGCCGGCTCCGCCGACGGCCCGCCATACAAAAGCCACGAGACTTTCTTGCTGATCTCGACCGTATACTGCAACGCCAGTTCCGCAAACACATTGTGCGGATGCTGATGGTCCACCAGCGGCTCCCCGTGATACGTCTCGCCCGTCTGAAACAGCTCGGGAAAACCGGGATGCGGCGAAGTCAGCGATTCCGCAGAAAACATCTGGCGAAACAGAATCGTCCCCTTCCACAACTGATGCTGCTCCATGAACATGAAGTAATTCGTCGACTCCGCTTTGCCCTCCCCGCGTGGCCCGCCCTGCTGATTGTAAGTAGCAAAAATCACCCCGTGCGCCATCAACTCCCAGCCCCCGCACGAAATCATCCAGTCATGTTCCGGCACCGATGCCGGCTGCCACGCCGTCCCCGAGGAAACATGCGGCGAAGGCAGCTCCAGCGTCTGATCCATATTCATTCCCGGCATCCCGGGATTCGTCTGCGCCATCGCCGTTAATCCGCCCATCACCAAAATCCACCACGCCAGCTTCCGCACGCTTAAGTCCTCCACCGCGTATCTGAAAACTGAGAACCGAGAACTGAGATCTGAGAACTGGTCTCGAATAACCTCCGGCAAGCACGGCGCCAGCCGCGCCAAATCCATAAGAATGCAGGCTTTAGCCGGGAGGCCGAGCGCTAGGTCAGTCTGCGAAACTCTGAGACAAATGAAGGAAAAGTCCGGGCTAGATACGCAACGAGGTTGCCGCCGGAGGGCTGGACGCTACCATCCAGGGATTCGATGGGCGTCCGCGATTAAAGTCAGCAGAAGCAGGCACAACCAGCTCAACCAGGCGAGACGACGACACCGCCGGCAACCCTAAATTCGTTGCCTCCCTCACCACCGCAAATTGATGTCCCCCGCGGCAGCATTGATAAGTCGCCGGACTCGGCGCCGGAGCTTTCTGCCCATGCTCGTGGCAACTCGCCGGTTTCTGCTGCGCATGCTGGCTTAGACCATACGCCGCCACCGTCGGCGAAACCACCGTCACCACGAGCGCCCACGCCATCACTTTGCAGATTGCTTTCATGCAAGGATTACGATCCTGTGATTTTCAAGCGTATGTCTTCCGGCAAGCGCTCGCGGATCTCCGCCGGCAGGCGATCGTGCACATGCCGCGCCCCGATCTTGGCTGCGTCCACCACCGCCATCGGTGCCGGCGTTGCCACCGCTACCACCAGCCAGATCAGCGCCGACAAGCCGAATCCCGCCAGCGCCGCGATTTCCAGCCAGAACGCATGCCGCGGCCCAAAGTGGCGGATCACCCCAAATGCCAGCAGAAATACCACCGCCGAAGCCGAAGCCAGCGCAATCAGCGAAACGTCAATCGTCCGGTGCAGCCGCTGCCGCTTGTGGCATCGTTCGCAGGCGGCGAAATGCTCTTCGTAGGCCGCGCGCATCTCCGGCGCAATCCCCGAGATGTCATACCGCCAGCCCGCCAGGATCTTGCCCACCACCGGGTCCACGCACTGATTCATAAGAATACTGATGACCTACAACCGGATTGGTCGCATGGCTTGGGATTGCCTTGCCAGCTCTACTCGGTTATGCAGCAAGGAACGGCGCGCTCCCAAGGCTACTTCTGCCTCTCTTTTCGCCACTTCCGGGTGGTTATTCTGCTCCGAAAGATGCGCCAATACGATATAAGACGCACTTCCATCATAGTCGCCGGCAAAGAATTCCGCGAGCGCCTTGTTCGACAAGTGTCCGGTGCGGCTTCCCACCCGCTGCTTCACCGACCACGGATACGGCCCCACCCGCAGCATCTCCAAATCATGATTCGATTCCAGCACCAGAACGTCACAGCTGCGCAAATGGTCGCGCACGCTGGCCGGCATGTATCCCAAATCCGTAGCCATGCCCACCTTGATCCCCTCGCTGCGAAAGGTGAACCCTACCGGATCGGCCGCGTCGTGAGGAATGGTAAAAGGCGTCACCGCGATATCGCCAATTTGAAAACTCCGCCCCGACCAGAAGAATTCAACCCGCTCCGTGTCCGGAGGCTCTCCCGTCGCATCCCGCACCGCCCGCGACCACGCCTGGTGCGTGGCTCCGGTCATGAATACCGGCACCCCCAGCTTGCGCGCCAGCACCAGTAAACCCGCTACGTGGTCGGAATGTTCGTGCGTAATGACGATGGCAGACAGTGCCTGCGGGTCGTCTCCGGCTTCCTGCATGCGTTTGCAAGTCTCGCGGCAGGAAATTCCCGCGTCCACCAGGATGCGCGTCGACGAACTCTGCACCATCGCGCTGTTTCCCCGGCTGCCGCTGGCCAGAACCGTGACCGACACACCCATATACCCGCAGCATACGCGCCCTCCCTGTGGAACCGCGATAACTTTCTCGATAGCCCATACCTTTGAGCAGTCAGCTACCTTCAGTCGTCAGCGGCGGCACCAGTTTCTCTGCGGACTCCGCGTAATCTCTGCGCTCTCTGCGTTTCTAGGATTTTCTTCGCGCCCTTTGCGAAATCCCTTCGCGCTCTTTGCGGTTCAAGGTTCCCTGCAATCACTATCTCCCCGAGCTGCACAGAAGGGTGAGAATCTGGCCCAGCCAGCCCCGCGTCAGAGCTTTAGCCAGGAGCCAGGAGCTAGAGGCTGAGTCTCTCCCAAACCCGGCGCCCCACTGCCCCGCTATACGCTCCTGCAATGCCCGTCAGAAACCCCAGAAACGATTCGTAAATTTGCGCCCGATACGGCTTTTCCGTAAGAAAAAAGTAAGCCGCCAACTGAACCACGGGCACAAACACCGCCACCGTAACCGTCCACCGCCAAGGCTTCGCCGGACGCAGCCCGCCCAGCACCATGGTCGCAGCCAGCACAAACAAAGCCGTCAGCAGCAAATCCCCGGCCATCACATCCAGCAACCCCGCGCCAATCCCCAATACCGCCCCTAGCATGTAGACCCGGGCATCGCTCTGGCGGGTAGCGTTTGGCATGAAGTCTGATTCTATCTGCGCTCCTCTGCGAACCCTCCCTGCCTCTGCCCTCAGGATTTTCCTTCGCGTCCTTCGCGCGCGTCCTTCGCGCCCTTTGCGGTTGCGTTATTTAGAATTCCCGCGCCATCTCCCACAACCTGCTCGAGGTATTCCAATTCCGCATCGTCACCTTCACCCCCAGCACTCTCTCGAGCACCGTGTGCGTCAGCACTTTTGCCTTTCCCAACCCTTCCAGGTGATACACGTACGCTTCATTCCCCGCGCACTTCACCTGTTCCGCCTTGGTCCCCAGCGCATGCAATTTCTTCACCGCCTCCGCCGCGGGAATACCAGCCAGAAAGCACACGTGCACATACCCCGGATTCTTCTGCCCCTGCTCCACAAACGGATTATTGGCGATCGCCCGCGCCATCTCCTCTTCCGTCCGCATCATGATCAGCGCGCTGAACCCAAACTCCTCCATCATTCCCTTTTCAATCTTCTTCGCCACCGCCGTCGCCGCACCGCGCCCCTCAAACACCACGTTCCCGCTCTGGATGTAGGTTCGCACATTCCTCAACCCAAGCGACTCAAACATCTTCTTCAAACGCGCCATCTCGACCCGCTTGCTCGGCCCAATATTGATCCCCCGCAGCATTGCAACGTAAGTCGGCATAAGTTCTTAGTTTACTCGACGACTCAGGACAACATTGCGCCACCGATTGATAGGAGTGGATCAGTCTGCTTTGCAATGCTTCGCGTACTTTGCGAATCCTTGGCGGGCTTTGCGGTTAACCGCTTTCTTACCGCAAAGATCGCAAACAACCGCCGCTAAGGGCGCAAACTCCGAGTAGCCCTCAATCGTGAAACTGACCTGCTACCGATCTATACTCTTACCGAGATAGGATGGTGACCAAATATGATCCAGGACCTGCAGGAGACCAAGACATCGTCGGCAACCGACTGGTTCGCCCGTGCCATCCTGAACGTCACCGACGTTGACGCCTCGCTCCGCTTTTACGTTGACCGCCTCGGCTTCACCAGCCCCTGGCGCTACGACGAAGACGGCAAAGCCTGCGTCGCCCAGGTCGACCGCCAGGGCTGTGCGCTGATCCTTGCCCAAACCTGGCCCGAAAAGGTCGGCAAGGGCCTGATTTTCATCTCCCTGAATGTCGAGCCGCCAACCCCCGCGGCCGCCAACGCCGCGCTCGACGCGCTGCGCGCGGAACTCGAAGCCAAAGGTGTTCCGGTGAAGGATGGTTCGTGGGGCTACCGGCTTCTGGTGGTCGATGATCCCGACGGCAATCAGCTCTTGTTTAACTACCCGGCGCAGTAGTGCGAGCCACCTCCGCGCTGGGTAGTGGCTCAGTTTCACGGTTGAGGGCTACTCAAACTTTGCGCCCTTAGCGGCAGTTCTTTGCGATCTTTGCGGTAAGAAAGGGGTTAACCGCAAAGGCCGCCAAGGATTCGCTAAGCCCGCGAAGCATTGCAAACCAAACTGACCCACTACCCCGCAATGAAGGCTGACGGCCGATAGCTGAAAGCTAGTATTTATAAAACCCTCTCCCGCTCTTCCTCCCCAACCACCCCGCATCCACCATCTTGATCAACAGCGGACAAGGCCGATACTTCGGATCGCCCAGCCCATCCTGCAAAACCCGCATGATGTCCAAACAAACATCCAACCCAATAAAATCCGCCAGGGTCAAGGGCCCCATGGGATGCGCCATCCCCAGCTTGAACACTTCATCCACCGCCTCCGGCGTGGCCACGCCTTCCATCACCGCATACATGGCCTCATTCAACAGCGGCATCAGCACCCGGTTCGACACAAACCCGGGCGCGTCATTTACTTCGACGGGCGTCTTCTCCAGCTTCACCGCCAGGTCACGCACCGCTCGAAAAGTTTCATCCGTCGTGGCCAGCCCGCGAATCACTTCCACCAGCTTCATCACCGGCACCGGATTGAAGAAATGCATCCCAATAACTTTGTCCGCCCGCTTGGTGAGAGCGCCAATCTTCGTAATCGAAATCGAAGACGTATTCGACGCCAGAATCACTTCCGGACGGCACACTCGATCCAGATCGCGAAAAATCTCCGCCTTGATCTCAAACTTCTCCGTCGCCGCCTCGACGACGAAATCGCAAGCTCCCAGCCTGGCCCGGTCGAGCACCGATTCAATGCGCCCCAGGGCAGCTGCCTTGTCGGCCGCGGCAATCTTGTTTTTCCCCACTTCCCGGTCCAGGTTCTTCGTGATCATCTCCATCCCACGATCCAGAAAGCGCTGCTCCACATCGCACAGAATCACGCCATAGCCGCCGCGGGCAAACACATGCGCAATGCCATTGCCCATCGTCCCCGCTCCCACCACCCCCACCCGCTGAATGCTCATGAATTCCTCCGCCCGGAAAACCCCAAAGTTTAACACCCGGCTGCGATTCAGGTTTTCTTCGCGTCCTTTGCGGACCCTTTGCGTCCTTTGCGGTCAAGGGTTCTGACCGCAAACAAAAAAGGGTGAGCACTATTCCCTATCCAAGTTTTCCTCAATCACCACTTTGCCACTCTTCTCCACGCTAATCACTTTATGCACACTCTTGAACCCGGTCAGGGTGATATCGACCACGTAATTCCCCGGATTCAAATAGAAATCCGCCGGCGACATCCGGTCCACAATGCGGTTGTTCACCGCAATCTGCGCCCCTTTGGGCTGGGTCTTGATGCTCACCGTCCCCATTCCCGCCGTGTCCCCGCCCCCAAACACCTTCTTGAACTTCCCCCCAAACTTGATGTCGTCCGTGTTGCCTAGCGCCCGCAAGCTCGGTGCCAACTGGAACGTCTGCCCCACTTGCAGGTTGGCGCTGGCGCTTTCGTCCAGATACCCCTGCTTCTTGAAAGCAAAAGTGTGATTGCCCGGCTTGTCCACCGAAATCTGTGCCGGTGTCACTTTGCCCGTATCCTTGCCATCCATCCACACCGCTGCCCCGGAGGGATCGCTGTGCAGCGAAACGCTCGCCGACAACTGCGCCAGTTGCACGCTCATCACCGACTTGCTACCCGAGCTCACCTCAACCGTTCGCGTGTCCGTCACAAATCCTGGCTTGCTGACCGTCACCAGGTGCTGACCCGGCTTCACTCCTGCCAGATTGAACGGCGTGACTCCCGCCGCCTGCCCGTCCATCTGAATCTGCGCCCCTTGCGGGGTTGAATCGACGCTCAACCATCCCTCGACGATGGCCGGGGCCACGGGCGAACTCTTCACTTTTTTCTTATTGCTCTTAGGACTGAATTTCGGAGTGATCGAAACCGCCGGCGCCGCTTCCGCCGGAGCCTCCGGCACCACTTGCGCTGGACTCGGCGCGGCTGCCGCCGTCACCGGACTCGCATTCGCCGGCACCACCGTCTGCGTCGCGACCTCGTTGGCCGCCGCCGGCGTGCTGTCATCATCCGCCTCCCCCGAGTGTATGTGATACCAAATCCCCCCAATCACCAGCAGAATCACCGCCGCCGCTCCCGCAATCGAATAAACGAACAGGTGTGGCGGAGTCTTCGTGATCTCGCTTACCGCCTTTTTCGCAATCTCACGCGGCGGCGTCCGCGGCTTCTCGGGCGCCACATTGCGGAACACCGCTGCCTTCACCGGATCCACCGCCTGCGGCTCTTCCACTTCTACGGCTGGCTCTGGCTCAACATAAACTTCTTTCAACGGCGGCAACTCGCTGATCTCGGAAAAACTCACCCCCCTGCCGCCCGCCAGCCGGTTCTCATTCATCATCGGATCGACGTGAATCCTCGGCGCGCGCACCTGCGGAGCCTCCGGCTCCGCCACTGCCGCCGACATCTTCTCTTGCTCCTGCGCCGCCGCCTCCACCGTGGCCTTCACGCATGTGGTCACAAACTGCGACGTCGGATCCAGATACGGCGTCTTCGGCGTATTCCCCGCCGGCCCCGCCCAGCCCGCGCTCGCCGCCGCCGCTTTCGCCGCCACCGCCGGAACCTCTTTCTTCGGCTGCGCTGCCACCGCCACCACCGGCGCATCCGCCTTCGGCGCCACCGAACTCGCCGGCTTCACTCCCACCTGCACCTTCGCCGGACTCGCCTTGCACTTCTCCAGATCATTAATCAGTTCCTGCCCCGACTGATACCGCTCCTCCGGCGCCTTTGCCAGCGCCTTCATAATCACTGCGCTCAGCGCCGGATGCGTCTTCCGGTTCACCTGGTCCACCGCCACCGGCATCATTTCCAAAATCGCATTCCGCACCTGCTCGGCGTCATCCCCATTGAACGCCTTCCGCTCCGTCACCATCTCGTACAAAATCGCGCCCAGGGTGAACAAATTCGAGCGCGCATCCACCTCATCTCCCCGCAACTGCTCCGGAGACATGTAATGCAAAATTTCCGGCGCCGCTCCCCCCACCCACGCCGCTCCCATCCCTGTCCTCGACGCCCCAAATCCCAGCAACTTCACAATGCCGTCCCACTGCACCATGATCTTCGCCGGCTCCAGGCTGCAATGCGCCACCTTGCGCACGTGCGCATGGTCCAGCCCCTGACACGCCTGTCGCGCGATGTCCTGCAAATCCCAAATCGAAAACCCTTCTTTGCGCGCCAGCATCGTAGCCACGCTGTTGCCCTGCACATACTCCATCGACGCGCACAGCTTGCCTTCAATTTCCTCGACGCTCGTCAGCAACGCAATATTGTGGCTGGCCAAGACCTTCGCCGCCGCGGCTTCCTCCTGCACGCTCTCCACCACCGCCGCCGCCTGCTCGCCGAACCCTTCCAGCAGCATGGCTTTCAACGCCACCGTCTGCCCGCCTTCGGTGTCCGTGGCTTTGTAGACAGAACTCCGCTCCGACTTTGCGAGTTCGCTGAGTATTTCGAAACGCCCAAGCTTGTTCGACATTTCTTTGACCCTCGTACAGACGCACGCCGCCCCTTCACAAAAATGAGGTCAGCGCCATTTCTTGAGGGAGGAGAGACTAGGATAATCCGCCCCAAACCCAACCAGCGAGTTACCAAAGTACTTGCGACAAAAGAGTGCGATTTAGCTTCTTAGCAGATCCCACGCCTCGCGGTATTTCTTGTATTTTTCCCAACTTCCCCCAGGGGTGAAATGCAGGGCTGATCTTCCTTCCACCTCTTCGAAGGGGAGAATGTACCAGGCATCGATGGGGATCAGATACGCGGCAACGAACTCCAACTCGCCTTTGGCGTAGCGGCGCTCATGTGACCCGACCAACCGGAGGGCGTAGTAGGGGGTGCCTGGCCGCTGACACATGGTTGACTTGATCTGCACTCGCAGAATTCTGGCTTTACACTCCACTCCGACGTCATAACTGGACGAGTCGCCGTACGGTTTCGAGACTGACAGGCCTTTGCCTGCCGCTTTAGCCATGAAACAAAGCTCGACCCACTCGCCGCGTGCTTTATTGGTTTTGAACACAGTTGCCGGAATCTCCATTTTTCCCTCCAAATAAAAACGCGGCCACATGGGCCGCGCTGTTTTCTCTGACTTGTCATTCCGAGGGCCTTCAGGCCCGAAAAATCTGCTTTTTGTCTTGAATTATGTCCCTACTTCCAGACTAACAAATTCAGGAGGTAAGTGAGACACGTTTCCGAACTTTATATTTGGATTGGATACAGCAGGATGGAGAGAATCATTTACTATCTCGCTATTGACAGGCGTTTGGAAAGCCTCATCCCAAACCGGGAAACCGCCGCATTAACGTTGAAATTGTCCCGTTTCGGGACCGCTGCGCCCCGCCAATTCCCTGCCAGGGTGGCAGGGTTTCGCTTTCGCCACAACAGAGGAACGAAAAGCCTCACCCCACCCGCTCCGCAGCCGCCTTCCGTACCGCCTCCGGAAACGGACACGACTTCCGCGTCCTCCGGTCCAAATGCACCGCCGTAATTTCGCAGGTCGCAGCAAGCTCCTGTGTCTCGACGTTCGTCATCTCGTGCAGAAGGCGAATCACCTTCTCGCGGATTTCCAGAATCCGCGATCTCACTTCAATCACGTCGCCCGCCATCAGTTCGCGCTTGTAGCTAATGTTTTGCTGCACCCCGGCCACGCCGAACTTTCCTTCTCTCAGGTACGACGGCGTAATTCCCACCGCAGCAAACAGGTTCCAGTTCGCCTGGTCGAACTTGCTCACGTACCAGGTAATGTTCATGTGGCCGATCTGATCGCACTCCCACGGATACGTCGCCCCGCGGTATGTCACCATGCCCGCGCTTGAATTGGATGTGTCCACAATGCCGACACCATAAGCCCGCGCGCAGGCGAAGGTCAAACGGGAAACCCCGGGCGGATGCCTTCACATGTCAAAATGCGCGGTTGATCTACCTAATGGCGCTTCGCCGCTCCCTACAGGCCTTGCTCAGCTGTACGGAGCTGTTCTTGAGCCAGACGTATCATCTCCCTTGCACATGGGAGACAGTATCCGCTCCAGCTTCGCTGTTTCTTTACTTCAAGCACTATGTCACCTTTGATGACGTGGTGTTCCGGGCTATGAAAGCACTTCCTTTTTCGGCCTGCCACCGCGACGCGGTGTGGCACAAGGAGTGTCTTGTAACGAGCCATATCGAGTCCTTTCACCTACCCCTTACTTTGGCAGCAACTGCGTCAATGATCTCGTCAATATTGTCGTGTGCTCGCACGAGTTGCTCTGTCGTAAGCGTATCCCTCTCGTCGGCGCCGACTTTCAGAAATTCCATGACCTGCATATTCAGCAGGACTATTGCGGCTGCGATGTTGTTGGTCGTCCCCGTCTGCGGAAACTTTTTCGGTAGATCGAAGCCGACAACTGACATTTTCAACTCGTTGAGAAGCTCCTTGCCTGCCGAACGAACTCGCTCCTCCAGTCGCCTACGGGCTTGTTGCCTAGCCCTTTGGGGCTGAACAGGCTGTTCTAATACCTTTCCCTTGGCCTCCGTACCAGCCGTTTCCCTAATTCGTGTTTCAAGGTCCTCCCGCGTCACTCCAATCGTGTCCAGGTTTATTCCCCTCAACGACAACGCATTGATCACGTCGTCCAGCACCGCCGAAGCATCCTCTGGGAGAAACCTGTCAGTGACAAAGTGTGCGATTGTTTCCTGCAATACGACCATCGACGGCTGGAACCGTCTGCGTGGAAGTACGTCCGACGTGCCAGCGTCGCCGACTTGGGGGACAAGAAACTCCCGTTCGCTGTTAGCCAGGCCGGCAAAGAAGGCCTCATCGTCCTTGTCTAGCTGCCTCATTTCCTCCCACCAACGATCTACGTTCAGCCCTACATGCGAAATCACGTACCCTCGGTTATCAGGATCGCCGGGCGCGTTGGGAGTTATTACTCGCATAATCCTGCCGATGAACTGCACGTATGGCACGAAGTGTCGATACGGGCGGAATATGGCGGCAACGCTGAGGCTTGGATAGTCGGCCCCCTCGGCAAGCATTTGGACTTGAACAATCACATCCAACTGCTTGTTCTCTATCTCACTCCGAATCGTAGCGATACGGTCTTGGTCTAATTTGCTGTGGATCACCTCGGCGCGAAAATTGCGTTCCTCATATAGCGCTCGAACAGCATTGGCATGGTCGATGCTGCATGCGGCCGCCACTATCTGGTGTTTGGCCTTTCCGGTAGAACGAAGTTCTTCCATGCACTGAATCGAATGGTCGACTATGCCCCTGTTGCACTCCGGGGAAAGCGCAACCCCCTTGCTAAACCATTGCTCCTCCTTGAGCTTCAAGACCTCCTCCAGCGTATGGTGTCGCTTTTCTCCTTTGTACGTAAAAGTTAGGTCAACGGGCTCCAGACGATGCGACGCGACATCCTTGATATAACCTTCCCTTATCGCGTCAGCGATCGGAAACCGATAAATTCTAGTGCCCTCGACCCTCTGGCCATCAGCCCGTAAGGGAGTAGCGGTAAAACTCGTCACTTTGGCGTCCGGGAAGCACTCGAGCGTGTTTTTCCAGGTCGGTGCCACGTTGTGATGTCCTTCATCGAGTGCAATAAGGTTAAAAAAATCAGGAGGAAGCTTGCCGAGCCACTTTTCTGCATTCCCGGCAACTAACTGCTGGATGTTTGTCACAACAATGGAAGCCTCATCGCAGTCAACGATGTTTGCGTTTTCGCCAAGCACGGCGCAGGTAGGTCCCTTACCGTTCTTGAGCACACCCCGATTCCGCAGAAAGCCCATTGCATTGGTGTAGTCGAGGCTCTTAGCAAGGTTTTGTCGTATCTCCAGATTGGGAGCAACAACCAACATTCGGCCATCCGATATCCCAAACGGTAACAGCGATATTGTCCCGGTTTTCCCGCATCCCACGGGTAGCTGTATGATTGCATGGTCATTAGTCCTCTCGAAATGCGCGCGGGCAGCCAGATACGCCTCGATCTGCGGCCTGCGAAGCTGAGCGTTACCCTCAATGTAGGGTTCAAGGTCACGAAACACCGAAGATGGGTCTGCAAATCTATCAGGAATTGCCCGAAGCTGCTCCGTGATCCACGTCTTCGTGACCAAAGACGTACTGAATACAAAGGCTGTCTCGTATATCCGTCTCGCTTCAACCAGTCGGTTCGCATCTTTCAGGCAGCTAGCCTGGCTGACAAAATTGATCGCGGCATCGTCACTACGATCCATCTTGACTAGCTCGCGAGCGACTTTACCTTCGATGGCCGCGGCCAACGATGCGAGGTTCAACGTCTCACGTCGATTTTGGGAGTGCTTTGCCTTCTCCAGATCTAGCAGGAGGCCGTTCTTTTGCTCGATTAGGTCTCGGACTACCGACATGTCATTTTCCTTCACCATCTGCCTCGTAGAACCAGAGTCGGGCGGCGCTTTTTTCGTAGATGGCGACGCAAACGAAACCGGGCTTGCCAAAGGGATTATCGAGCAACTGCTTTGCTTTTTGAGTACAGAGAGCTTCGATGTCGCCTGACTGTTGACCGCTGACTTCGAGCAATAGCTCCTTGTCTCCTAGCCAGTAGTCGGCTTTTTCTCCGCGACGCGTAACTTCCGTGATCTCAAGCTTTGCGCGATCCCCAACAAGTATGCACGCCAGGCCAAGCGTCGCGAACTCAGTTATGACAGGCGCTTGATAGGTATGCTCGACTTGATCGCAGTCGATCTTCTGGTCCTTCCACCACAGGTCCAGCGCTCCCTCCGTAGGGGGCGCGTCAGCAAGGGCGCGAAAGCTGTCCTGCACCCCGCGGCTCCCGTCTCGATAGCTATCCGGAAACAGGAGGCGAAGCACAAGAGGAGAGCACCAGTCCTTGGCACGGATGAGCGGGTGCGCCACGTGTAGGTCAGCCACAGCGATTCGGGTAGCACTGTTCAGTTTCACGCCCGTCTCCATAGATTCCATGCCGCGAGGAGCGAAAAACGTCTCTACTTTTTGCGGTTCCCCTGGTCCTCGACAAAGGCCGCGAACTGTTCCCATGTAATCCGGAACGGGTACGTGTGGTCGGAGGGCGTCCACTCCAAGTGATTCTGTCGAACTGTGATGGTGCCGTGCTTATGCCCGTTCGTTTTGCGGACGAACGTAACGCCGATATTGTCGATTTCGCGTTCGGGTATCGAGAATTTAACGCTGTTTGCCATTCCCATCTCCTTCGTCATTCGTCATTTAATGAGAAAGGGGCCACGGCTGCGCCGTGACCCCCCTCAGAGTCGCTAACGTTTTTATTCGTTCCAGCTAACTTTGACTAGGCCACTTTCGTGCCATTTCCTCAGCGGCCAAAGCCGTCGAGGTTTGTTCTTGTTTTCGGCACGGCTGAAGCCGAGCCCTTCCCAAAGAGTGCAACAGCAGATTCCTCGGTCGCGCAAAGGACGCGCTCGGTCGGAATGACAAAACTTCCAAAATTTAGCTGCAACCGCTCGTACTGCCGCAACTCATGCACCGGTAGCAGCTTCCATTTCTGGTCATGATCGATCCGCAGAAGCTGCAGGTTGGGGCGTCGCCCAGGTCTACGAGTCCGGCTAGGGCGTCGGCGGCGTGGACGGGGCCAGTTTCTAGTTTCTGGTTTCTAGTTTCTAACGACAGGTCCCCGGCTGAAGGCTGAGTGCTGAGTGCCGACGGCTTCAGTCGCAGATTCTCGAACAGCAACTGCTGCTGTCCGGTGAGGAAGCGCAACTGGAGCCAGCGGAAGATGTAGTCCATGATCGACTTGGCAAAGCCGATCTCGCCGTTGCCGCTCCAGCCGCTGGGCTCGAAGCGGGTGTGGGCGAATTTCTCGCACAGCAGTTTCAGCGGCACTCCATGTTGCAGCGCGATGGAAACGGCGCAGGCGAAGCTGTCCATCAGGCCGCTGACGGTCGAGCCTTCCTTGGCCATGGTGATGAAAATCTCTCCCGGCTCGCCGTCAGGATAGAGCCCGACCGTGATGTAGCCCTCGTGGTCGCCGACTTTGAATTTGTGGGTAATCGAAGCCCGCTCTTCCGGCAGGCGGTTGCGGTGCGCCCGGGGAGGAGCGTTCAAGTCGTCGGCTTCGATGACCGCCGGCGCCGCGAGCTTGCCCGAGGCCTCGGCAGTCTTGGTTCCAGCAGCGCTAAGCGGCTGCGACTTCTTGCAGCCATCGCGATAGATCGCTACCGCCTTGACGCCCAGCTTCCACGACTGGATGTAGGCTTCCATAATGTCTTCGACGGAAGCATTCTCGGGAAGATTGACGGTCTTCGATATAGCTCCGGAGATAAATGGCTGCGCGGCCGCCATCATTTTAATATGCCCCAAATACGAAATGGACCGCGTGCCTTTGGCCGGCTTGAAGGAGCAGTCAAAGACGGCGAGATGCTCGTCCTTGATATGCGGCGCCCCTTCGATGGTGCCGGTGGCGTCAATGTAGCTGACGATTTTGTCGGCTTCATCATGCGAGTAACCCAACTTAAACAAAGCCGTGGGCACGGTGTTGTTGACGATCTTAATCATGCCGCCGCCGACCAGCTTTTTATACTTCACAAGAGCCAGATCAGGCTCGACGCCGGTTGTGTCGCAGTCCATCATGAAGCCTATTGTGCCTGTGGGGGCTAGAACCGTTACTTGGGAGTTGCGGTAGCCGTGTTTTTCGCCGTTGGCTAGGGCTTCGTCCCAGGCGGCTTTGGAGGCTTCGAAGAGCGGCGCGGGGACGTTGGTTTTATTTATGTTGTTTACGGAGGCGCGGTGCATTCTTATTACGTCTAAGAATGGTTCGCGGTTTATGTACCAGCCGGGGCAGGCGCCTCCGGGCATTACGTTGGAGCCCAGATTGGTTTCGGCCAGGCCTTTTTGTGTTGGCTCGGTTGCGGGAACTAATGGCGGGCATAGTTCGGCGATGCGCGACGATTGCAAATAGGCTTGGCCGCACATGATTGCTGTGACGCAGGCGGCGTAGTCGCGGCCGGCGTCGGAGTCGTAGGGCAGGCCGGCAGCCATGAGTAATGCGCCTAGATTTGCGTAGCCTAGACCTAGCGGACGATAGTCGTGCGAGTTCTTGCCGATCATTTCGGTGGGATAGCCGGCGTTGTCGACGATGATTTCCTGGGCGGTGATTAACACATCTACGGCGTGGCGATAGGCTTCCACGTCAAACGTGCCGTTGGGGGCGAACTTCAGCAGGTTCAGACTGGCGAGGTTGCAGGCTGAGTCGTCTAGGAACATGTATTCGGAACATGGATTGCTGGCGTTGATGCGGTTGGTGTTTTTCGAGGTGTGCCAGCGGTTGACCGTGGTATCGAATTGCATGCCGGGATCGCCGCAGCGCCAGGTGGCGTCGGAGAGGCGGAACATGAGTTCTTTGGCTTTGAAAGTTTGCATGGGGCGGCCGTCTTTGACGGCGCGAGTGGAGAAGTCGGCGTCGCGGAGGAGGGCGTACATGAAGTCGTCGGTCACGCGGACAGAGTTGTTGGCGTTCTGAAAGAAGATGGAGGAATAGGCGTCGGAGTCGGGATGGGAGCCGTCGTATCCCATGGCGACGAGGGCGTGGGCCTTGGCTTCTTCTTTCGACTTGCATTCGATGAATTCGATGATGTCGGGATGGTCGACGTTGAGGATGACCATCTTGGCGGCGCGACGGGTCTTGCCGCCGGACTTGATGACGCCGGCAAAGGCGTCGAAACCTTTCATGAAGCTGAGTGGGCCGCTGGCGGTGCCGCCGCCGCTGAGGCCTTCGGTGGAGGAGCGCAGGGTGGAGAGATTGGTGCCAGTACCGGATCCCCACTTGAAGAGCATGCCTTCGGTCTTGGCGAGAGTGAGGATGCTGTCGAGCGAATCTTTTACCGAGTTGATGAAGCAGGCGGAGCATTGCGGCGTCTTGTAGCCGGTGACGCCGAATTCGACGCGGCCGAGAGCGGGATTCCAGTGCCAATTGGTGGCGTCGGAGTTGGGCTCAATGCGATCGCAGCCTACGTTGAACCAGACGGGGGAGTTGAAGGCCGCGTACTGACGAAGAAGGATGTGGGCGAGCTCGTCGTGGAAGGTGGCGCCGTCTTCGGGAGTTCGAAAGTAACCTTGCGATAGACCCCAGTCACGGATGGTCTCGGCGACGCGGGAGACGAGCTGGCGGACGCCGGTTTCGCGCTCGGGGGTGCCGACAGTACCGTGCAAGTATTTGGAGGCCACGATGTTGGTGGCGGTCATGGACCAGTCTTTGGGGACTTCGACGTCTTTTTGTTCGAAGAGAATGCCGCCCTGGGCGTCGGTGATGGCGGCGGTGCGGAGTTCCCATTCGATTTCGTCGTAGGGGGAGACGCCGGGCTTGGTGAAAAGACGGCGGAAGGTCAGGCCGGGAGATTTCCGGGCAGCAGGAGCGATTGCCGGGATCGCGGTGGTTTCGACGGCGTTGGGGGCTCGCTTCTCAGTGATTTCGGCCATTTCTATTGTTCTCCGCGGAGTCTTTGCTCCGCCGTAATTTAGGATCGTTGCCTCAGCGGTCGTTTTATTGGATTTGGATCGCAGTGGAAAACCGCTGCGTCACTCAAAATCTCTTTCGCCCCTCCGGGGCTGGGTCGCTTCGCTTACTGTACCCACGGCTTCCGCCGTGGGCTTTATTCTTTCGCCGCTCTGCGGCTAAAAACCTTCAACTTCTTTCCCGATTGCGAAAGGACTTCGAGCCCTCGAAGCGGGGTGCTTTCCACAGCCACTTGTCAAAAAGTTGTCGTTCCCCGAGGGGGAGGATCCGGGGAACGGCCACCGCCAATTAACCCATTTTGGCGGGGCGGCACGGGTCACCTCGGCCACGGTGTCCGCCCCTATTTCTTACCCATCAAACAGCCTATGGGATGGAAACAGTACTCCCGCCAGTAGTGGCTGTCAAGAGGTAATCACTATATATTGTATCTAAAAGCAATTAACGGCGTAGATGCCCATTGGCATCCCGGTTATCCACAAAGGGTGGGTTTGCACCCAAAGTGGGGCTGATGGGAGGCCACCTTGCGATGGCCGCCGATCCCATCAGGACGTAGATATCCTCGAAGATCTGGCGCGGGGCGATGCGACGGCCGCCGTCGGCGGACTCGACCAGGTAGTCACCCGCCTGGCCACAGTGTTCGCGACCGAGCGCGTCGAGGAACGCGAAGGGTTGGGAGAGTTGTTTTGCCTTGATCAAGAACCGGGTGCGATAAATGTTCCATGCTGCGGACGATTTCCTCACGTTGCTTTCACCCTTGGGGGAGGGAAAGTAAATTTGTGATTGTATGCTGGCTGAAATCTTCGTTGAGGGTGAACAGAATCTACTCGCGGGGAAGAGCGCGGTCAATTCCATAATTTTGGTGCAATGAGAAAAAGCGAGCCACGGATTCGCACGGATTTCCACGGATCAAGACCGAGTGAAAAAGACTTGCTGGCGCGGGTTTCGGCGCGACCGTCATGCTGCAGAGATTGCCGCGAGAAAATTTGCCGGGTCAGGGTGACGCAATTTCCACATGGACGCACAGGAAACTCACGCCAAGATCTTCAGCACAGAGAACACAGAGGAACAGTGCAGCCGCAGATTTTCGCAGAAGACGCAGATAAAAATCGGGGCAGGTGAGGACACCTGCCCCTACGTGATCAGCGGCAGTGCTTATCTGGATGCCAGGGCGGGCTCGAGGTGAGACTGGAAGGTCTCAACGCGGCTGTTGATTTCTTTCCAGTTCAATAGATTCCACCAGGCTTGCAGGTATTCGGGGCGGCGGTTGTTGTACTTCAGGTAGTAAGCGTGTTCCCAGAGGTCGTTGCCGAAGATGGGAAACAGGCCTTGGGAAATGGGATTGTCCTGATTTGGCGTGGTGAGAACTTGCAGTTCCCCGCCGGGCTTGCCGACGAGCCATACCCAACCGCTGCCAAAGTGCCTGGCACCAGCGTCGTTGAACTTGCCCTGGAAATCCTTAAAGTTGCCGAAATCGTGCCGGATCAGTTCGGCAATCGCCCCGGTCGGTTCACCACCACCGTTGGGCATCATGATTCTCCAGAACATACTGTGGTTCATGTGACCACCGCCATTGTTGCGGACCGCGACTCGGATATCTTCGGGAACTGCGTTTAGATCGCGCAACAGTTCTTCGACTTTCTTGGATTGCAGATTGGGATATTTTTCCAGAGCCGCGTTCAGGTTCTTCACATAGGCCGCGTGATGCATGTCATGGTGCAGTTTCATGGTTTGGGTATCAATGACAGGTTCCAACGCGGAATAGTCATAAGGCAATGATGGGAGTTGATGGGTCATGATTTTCCTCCTGGGTTAGAGATGATCTCGGGGGCATGGAGGATGCATCAGGGGAAGGCAAAAGACGCCGCGGATTTTCGCGGATCACGCGGATAAATCAACGTCCAACCACAGAGGGCACAGGGAACACAGAGGAAAGCGCCGGCACGTGGCAACACTTTGTTGTAGTCTTTGGGCATGAAATCATGGGCACTTTTTCTCTCACTGATGGTGACTCTTCCTGCTGCCGGACAACATCTGGTTCCGCAACCTGTGTTTGATGCGATCGCTGCCGAGTATTCGGGGGAGGCGGCGCAGGAAAACGACCGCGCGATCGTGCAGTATCACCGCATCCAGGGCAGTCCGATGATGGCGGAGGTGGCGGAAAAAGTGGTGCTGGCAAAACTGCGGGATTGGGGAATCGAAGCCCGGCTGGAGCAATTTCCTTCGGATGGCAAGACCCGGTACCAAACCCAGGTGTCGCCCATGGGCTGGGAGATGAGGAGCGGGGAGTTGTGGGTGGAAAGCGCAGGAGGCATGGCGAGCTTTGTTCCCTTTCGCATGTGCCGCTACAGCGATGTGCCGATGTGCGTTTCCACGTATTCCAAGGGTGGAGACTGGGCAGGAGAACTGGTGGAAGTGGGAGCCGGAGTCAGCGGCCGCGACTACGAAGGCAAAGATGTTCGTGGGAAAGTCGCGCTGGCGTATGGTTACGCAGCGGCTGTGGTACGGGCCGCGGCCATCGAGCGTGGGGCAATCGGGGTGGTGATTTATCCGCCGCCGGGTGACCGTGCCGAGCATCCTGACATGGTGCGTTACAACGGAATTTGGCCGCGGGCGGAGGAATTGGACACTACGGTTGGGGGATTCCAGATTTCGGCCAACCAGTACACGCGACTCCAGCAACTGATGGGCAAGGGCCCGGTGCGGGTGCGTGGAAGGATCGATGCCACGCTCGGTCCGGGGCAGCTCACGCTGGTACACGCCTGGATTCGCGGCAGCCAGCATCCCGAGACCGAAGTGGTGATTTCCGGGCACCTGGATCATCCCAAGTGGAGCGCCAACGATAACGCCAGCGGTTCGGCGGCGATGCTGGAGATGGCGCACACGCTGCACCGGTTGATTGCATCCGGAAGACTGGCGGCGCCGGCGTTGACGCTTCACTTTATGTGGGTGCCGGAGTATTTCGGGACGTTCGCCTATATCACGAACCATCCGGAAGCGCGGAGTTGCAGCGCGGGCTGGGATGATCCGCGGCAGAATTCTGAGAGCAAGCTGAAACCGGGGGCTTGTATTGCCTTGAACCTGAATCTGGACATGGTGGGCGAGGACACGGTGAAGACCAACTCGCGGTTTTACATCACGCGCACGCCCGATTCGGTGGATGGAAGGTTAAGCGCGCTGATGGCCGACGTTCTGGCGCAGACGCGGGAAGCCGAGCTTTTCGCTCCCACCGGCAGCAGGAATTACTGGCCAGCAGAAATGACGGCCTATGCGCAGGGCAGCGATCACGACGCGTTTCTAGGGCTGGGCATCCCGGCGACGATGTTGGGGCATGATCCCGACTGGACGCACCATACGAGTGAAGACACGCCGGACAAGACGGATGCCAGCGAGCTTCGGCGGGTGGGAGTGCTGGCGAGCGCAGCGGCATATTGGGCGGCAGTGGCGGATGCGGACGGGCAGCGGCGACTGGAAATGGTGGCGCGCAGCGCGACGATTGCGGACTACGCCGGGAGGATGGCGGTGATGGCGGCGAGTCCAGACTCGGCTGGGGCGGGCACGCGGTTGCGGGCTTATCAGGAGATGCTGGAAGCGATGACGGCGGAGCCGGGGACTGGAGGAAAGGTCTTCGACCGGGATAGCTGGGCAAGAACGAGCAAGGCGGGGCGAATTCCGCATCGCCTGGTGCTGACACCGTTGGATGCTTCGGTGTTTCAGTCTTTGTCCGGCAACGACAAACAGTGGTGGGGAGAACAACAAAACCGGTTTGCGAGTGATTCACCGGGGGGCGGGCTGCCGGTGGCCCCGCCGTTTGATTTGATTGCGTTTGAGGCGATCAACTTCATGAATGGCAAGCGGACGGCGGGAGAGATTGCAGCGTTGTTGTCGCTGGAGTTCAATCGGGATTTCGATGCGGCGTGGATGGAGCGGTTGGTGGGGATCTTGGAGGGAGTGAAGGTGGTAGAGGCTGAGTAGGGTTCTGGAAGACCTTGCCACGGATTTACACGGATCACACGGATAAACCAGCGCTGTTGGCTCCACTGGTACATCATCCTTCTGGTCATTGAGCCGGGGACCAGCTTGGAAGAGAATCGGGGACAGCGGGATTGGGGAGGAAGATTGCTGCGACCACGATTTCTCACTTTGGGGTTGATCGTGCTGGGCTGGACGGCGGCGGCACACGCCAAGGACTTCGCGCTGATCTCTAACCCAACCAACCACGTGGAAGCAGTTTCGGCGGCGGAGCTGGCGAAGATCTGCAAAGGGCAGATGGAGCGTTGGCCGGATGGGAAGCCGGTGAGCCTGGTGATGCGCGATCCGGCGTCGCCGGAGATGCGACTGGTGCTGGAAAAAGTCTACGCGGTTCCCAAGGAAGAAGTGCTGGTGCTGATCACCGCGGCGAACCACTCTCGAGTGAATCACCCGGCGATTGTGGTGGTGGATTCCGATGAAGCGGTGGTGAAGAAGGTGGGGTCGAGCCCGGGAGCGGTGGGGTTGGTGGATGTTTATGCCATCACCGGGAGCGTGAAGGTGGTGCGGGTAGGCGGTAAGCTGCCGCTGGAGCCGGGTTACCTGCTACACGGAAATTAGCGGCATGGACGATTGCGTTCCCAACTCGAATGCGACTTTACCGGGTCCGCGGCGTTTTCGGCGATACCCTGCGGATATGCGAGTCTCGGTGGAGGTGTTCCGGCCGGGCGGGTCGGCGTCGATGTGGGGACGATCGACGGAACTGGGAGAAGATGGGGTGGGAGCGACGTTAACGGGAGAGGTAGAGCCGGGCGAAGTGGTGTCGATGGAACTGTGCTTGCCGGTAGCCTCAGTGCCGTTGCAAGTGCGGGCGCTGGCGCGCTACCGGGACGGCTTACGGCACGGTTTTGAATTCCTGGCGATGAGTGGGGAACAGCATGATCTGCTGCACCGGGTGTGCGCCATGCTGGGCAGTGAGGGTGGAGTGGCTGCGGTGGAATTACCTCGGTAACCTTTTAGCTCTCGGTTTTGCAATCTAACATCCTGAATTGGCAGTGGTGTCGAATCAGGAGGAGTTCCATGGGTGACAAAATCACCCGACCGGCGTTGTCGGTTGACCAAGTGCGGGCGCGATTTTTGCGGGAGGCACTGCACAACGGAGAGCCGGTACTCTCTGCGCCCGAGGTTGGTGCGGGGGTAGTTGGGGAACCTGTTCTTTCCCACCTTGATTCTGAAAGTCCTGAACTGCAAAAAGCCTATCTCGAACAACTGGTGGAGTGCGCGCCGGAGGCGATCAGCATTCTGGATACGCAGATGCGGATTACGCGGCTCAATGGGGAGTTCAGCCGGGTATTTGGATATCGTCCAGAAGAAGCGCTGGGGCGGCGGCTGGAGGAGTTGATCGTGCCACCGGACCGCAGCACGGAAACGCGTTGGATTGAGGAAAAACTGGCCAAGGGCAAGAAGGTGGTGCTGGAGACGAAGCGGCAGCACAAGGATGGCAGCCTGGTGGATGTACTGATCTCGAGCGCGCCAGTGGTGGTGGGGGGGAAGCAGGTGGGAGTGTGCGCGCTGTATCGGGACATCAGCGAGCAGAAGCGGGCGGAGGCACTGAGTTCGGCGTTGCTGCGGATTGCGGAAAAGGCCAGTTCGCCAGAGGACTTGCAGCAGTTCTACGGGGCGATCCACAGCATTGTGGCCGAGTTGATGTATGCCCGAAATTTCTATGTGGCGCTGTACGACGCGGAAAGCCAGTTGTTGAGCTTTCCTTATTTTGTGGATGATGAGGACCCGCGACCGGCGCCGAAGAAACTCGGGAAGGGGCTGACGGAACAGGTATTGCGGACGGGGGAGCCGCTGCTGTGCACGCCCGATGTTTTCGAGGAACTGGTGCAACGCGAGGCGGTGGAACTGATCGGAGCGGCGTCGCTGGACTGGCTGGGAGTTCCGCTGAAAGTGGGGGGGAACACATTCGGGGCGCTGGTGGTGCAGAGCTACACGGGGAATGTGCGCTTTGGGGAAAAGGAAAAGGAAATTCTGACGTTTGTCTCGCAGCAGGTGGCGAGCGCGGTGGAGCACAGGCGGAATGAAGAGGCGCTGCGGCGTTCGGAGGCGAGATATCGGTCGGTGGTGCAGAGCGCGGTGTATGGCATCTATCGATCGAGCCTGGAAGGGAAATTTCTGGATGTGAATCCGGCGTTGGTCACGATGTTAGGGTATGGTTCGGCGACGCAAGTACTGGGGCTGGAACCGAAGCGCGATGTGTTTGTGGATGCGGGGGAGTTGTCGCGGCTGCTGCGGGAGTTCCGGGGCGAGGCGAGACCGGAGCACATCGAAGTGCGCTGGAAGCGAAAGGACGAGAAGGTGATCACGGTGCGGCTGAGCGGGCGGATCGTACATCGTCCGGAGGAGAGCGCGGAAGTCTTCGAAATGATAGCTGAGGATGTGACCGAGCAACGATTGTTGGAGAACCAGTTCCGGCAGGCACAGAAGATGGAAGCGGTGGGGCGGCTGGCGGGGGGAGTGGCACACGACTTCAACAATCTGCTGATGGTGATCGGCGGATATACCGAAGTTTTGCTGGAGAACACGGGCAAGAATAATGGGCTGTATCCCAAGATTGAAGCGATTCACCATGCCACGGAGCGGGCGGCCGGTCTCACCCGGCAACTGCTGGCCTTCAGCCGCAAGCAACTGCTGGAACTGAAAGTGGTGGACCTGAATGTGATCGTGGGTGACATGGGGCGGCTGCTGCGGCCGCTGATCGGCGAGAGTATTGAGCTCGAAACCGTGCCGGCAGCGGACCTGGGCCGGACCCGCGCCGACGCCGGGCAGATTGAGCAAGTGATCATGAACCTGGTGGTGAACTCGAAGGACGCCATGCCGGAGGGGGGAAGGCTGACGATCCGAACCGCAAACGCAAACCTGGGGGGAGACGATTTGCGGCGGGAGCATAGCTACATCCAGCCGGGGGCGTACGTAATGCTTTCGGTCAGCGATAACGGGCACGGAATGGACAAAGAAACGCAGGCGCGAATTTTTGAGCCGTTCTTCACTACCAAGGAAAAAGGCAAAGGCACTGGGCTGGGGCTTTCGACGGTGTATGGGATCATCAAGCAGAGCGGCGGCTATGTGCTGGTGCAGAGCGAAGCGGGTCAGGGGACGACGTTCCGCATTTATCTGCCGCGAGTGGAAGAATCGGCGGAGCCGGTGGGCACGGTGCGCATCAGCCAGCCGCAGCATGGGGGATCGGAGACGGTGCTGCTGGTGGAGGATGAAGAATCGGTGCGGCAACTGGTGCGCGAGACCCTGGAAGCCAAGGGCTATACAGTTCTGGAAGCAGAAAATGGCGAAAGGGCGCTGCATATTGTGACCGAGCACAGCGAGGCGATCGACATGCTGATTACAGACGTCGTGATGCCGGGCATGAGCGGACGCGAACTTTCGGCGCGGCTGTGCGCGACGCATCCGCAGACCAAGGTGCTGTATCTGTCGGGATACACGGAAGACGCCATTGTGCATGAAGGTGTGCTGGAGGCGGGAACGGCCTTCCTGCAAAAACCGTTCACGCTGCAAATGCTTTCTCGGAAAGTCAGAGAAGTACTGGGGAGTGAGCGAAGGGTGTGAGGTGCGGCTGCCGGCTACGTCTTTGGCGAGCGGTGAGTTCTCAGGCGCGTGGCCAGTCTTCGGAAGCGAGGAGTTCTTTCGCTCCTCCGGAGCTTGATCGGGTTTGAGTTTTGGGCCCACGGCTTGCGCCGTGGGCTTTATTCTTGCGCGGCTTCGCGGCTGAGCAAGTGTGCTTCCCGTTTGTTGTGGCGGCGTTGTTGGCTCTCCACCTCGGTGTCCTCCCGTGAGTTGTGGTGGTCTGAACGTTGGCGGACAAGAGTGTCCGGGCCACACCACCAATGAGAGCAATCAGGCCCACCTTTGCAGAAATCGCAAAGGTGGGCCCCTTGTATTTCCTGATAATCTCAAGCGAGACATTTTGGAGAGTGTGAGCGCTTGCCGCCGATTATCAATGCTCAGGGAATCACGAAAGCTTTCGGAGCGAATCCGTTATTTCAAGATATTTGTTTCACCGTTTCCGAAGGTGACCGGATTGGGCTGATCGGCCCGAACGGGTCGGGGAAGTCCACACTGCTGCGGATTCTGGCGGGCAGCGTAGATCCCGACGAGGGGGAATTAGCCGTCCGAAAACGGCTCCGGTTCAGCTTTGTGGAGCAGGACTCGCAATTCGAGGCGGGGGACACGGTGCGGACGGTGATGGAAAACTCTTTGAAACGCGCCTCGGTACCGGAGTCGGAGCGGGGCACTCGTATGGCGGAGACGATGGGCCGAGCAGGTTTTCAGGACCTGGAAGAGGAAGCGACGCATTTGTCGGGAGGGTGGCAGAAACGCCTGGCGATTGTGCAGGCCGTGGTGCAGGGACCCGATGTTTTGCTGCTGGATGAGCCCACAAATCATTTAGACCTGGCGGGAATCGAGTGGCTGGAGGGATTGCTGGCGGAGGCTGCATTTGCCTGCGTGGTGGTAAGTCACGACCGCTATTTTTTGGAAAATGTCGCGAGTGAAATGGTTGAACTCAGCCGGGTGTATCCGGATGGATTGCTGCGGGTGCGGGGGAATTACAGTACGTTTCTGGAGAAGAAGGAGGAATTTCTGCACGCGCAATCGAAGCGGCAGGAAGCTCTGGAAAACCTGGTGCATAACGAGATTGAGTGGCTGCGGCGGGGAGCCAAAGCGCGGACGAGGAAATCCAAGGCACGTATTGGCAAAGCCAACGAGTTGATGGGGGAGCTGGCCGACCTGAATAACAGGACGCGGAGCGCGACCGCGCAGTTGGATTTTTCGGCCAGCGATCGAAAGACCAAGCGGCTGATCGAGCTGGAAAATGTGGCTTACTCGGTGGGAGAGCGCGAGCTTTTTGCGGGGCTGAACTTCGTGGTCACCGCCGGGTTGAGGGTCGGGCTGGTGGGTCCCAATGGCAGCGGCAAAACGACACTGCTAAGGCTGTTGCGGGGAGAGTTGACCGCAAGCAGGGGAGAGATTCGCCGGGCTGATTGGCTGCGCATCGTGTATTTCGACCAGACTCGGGAGCTGGATTCGAATGTGACCCTGCGCCGGGCGCTGGCGCCGGACGGGGATTCGGTGGTTTATCAAGACCGGGTAATTCACGTGGCGTCATGGGCAGCAAGATTTCTGTTCACGAGTGAGCAGCTCAATCAACCGGTGGAGCGGCTTTCGGGAGGCGAGCGGGCGCGAGTGCTGATCGCGCAGCTTATGCTGCAACCGGCCGATGTTCTTTTACTGGATGAGCCGACGAATGATCTGGACATTCCCACGCTTGAAATTCTGGAGGAGAGCCTGTTGGAGTTTCGGGGATCGCTGGTGTTGGTGACGCATGACCGCTACATGCTCGATCGGGTATCGAGCATGGTGCTGGGGCTGGATGGAGAGGGCGGCGCGGAAAGCTTTGCAGATTACTCGCAATGGGAAGCCTGGCAGGCAGAGCGCAAGCAATTGGCGAGGACAAGTTTGCGTTCTTCTCCACCTGCCGCGGCCTCTGCGGGGCCAGCTGGGCGGACGAAAAAGAAGCTGTCTTATATGGAAGAGCGCGACTACGCCACCATCGCGCAGCGCATTACGGATGCGGAACAGTTGCTGCTGGCCAAGCGGGCCCAGCTGGAAGACCCGGCGATTGCGAGCGACGGTCCGCGTCTTTTGGCTGCACATGCCGCGATGGAGGCAGCGCAGCGGGAACTGGAGGCGCTTTACTCGCGGTGGAGTGCGCTGGAAGAGAAAAATGGGTGATGGCCTATTCGGACACCCCACCCCCGCCGGTGGTAGTCCAAACATTGGCAGACGGGAGTATCCACCCCATACGAGCTGAGAAGGAACAGTTCTCAGTTCTCAGTTCTCAGTTCTCAGTTCTCAGTTCTCAGTACTGTGTTCCCAGTTTCGCGGACCAGGGCGAAGGCGATGATGGTTTCGCCGCGGGCGCCGCTGGTCTTTTCCAATTCTTCCAGCAGGGCAGCTTCCAAATTTTCGGGATCGGGTTTCATTTCGCAGGCGGTAATTTCGGCTTCGGTAGCGCCGTCGAAACAGAGGTCGCAGACGCCCAAGTCACCTTCTTCAGACTTGAGCGGCGGCCCGAAGGTGCGGCACATTACGGGACGAAATTCGTAGAGTTCGCAGGTCCCGGTCACGGGGTCGAGCACGGGACAAGGCTCGTCGTTGGCGAACTCATCCCAGCGTTTGCAATCTTCGTCGTCGTCGGCTTCATCGAGCAGGCCGGTGGCGGGGTCGCCGGGGTATTCGGGGGAAAGGCGGGCGACGGTGTCCAGAGCGCGTTTGCGGATGCGGGCGGCGCGGTCGGGGTCGGTCTTTTCGGTTTCCGCGAGACCGTTGCGCAGGCGGAGGGCGTCGAGTTGATTGATGGCGAAGACGCCGTGGCAACAATGCGAGCAGCCGGGACGGCAGGCCAGCCATTTGCCGCTGCGCTGCACGGTGTCGGCGAGGGCGGCATTCACGATCTGAATGAGCTTTTGATCTCCGGGCGGGAGTGAAGGGCAAGGCATGTAAGGAGGATAACCCGAGATCTTCTTTTCTTCACGACGAAAGCTTTACCGCAAAGCGCGCTAGGGTTTCGCAAAGGTCGCTAAGAAGACCATGTTCCGGATAGAATCCCCAGCTTTACTTTATTGCAGAAACGAACTCAACGCGACGCGGGTGGGGTGATTCCCGTGGGGTTGAGCAGGGGCGGTAGCCACGCGACGGTCGTGGTATTCTTAAAGAGGTAGCTGCGCTCCCGCCTTACGGGCAATTCTCCGCAGTTTCATTGGGAAAATCATGATCTCAGTCAGTAATGTGTCGATGCGCTTCGGCGCAAAAATTCTGTTTGATGAAGTGTCCACCGGGTTTACGGAGGGCAAACGCTACGGCCTGACGGGACCGAATGGCGCCGGCAAATCTACGTTTATGGCGCTGTTGAGCGGAGAGACCGAACCGCAGAAGGGGACGGTGGCGCGTCCTAAGAAGATTGGGGTGTTGAGTCAAGACCAATTTGCTTTCGACAAATTTCGCGTGCTGGACACCGTCATCATGGGGAACAAGCGGCTGTGGTCGGCGCTGGAGCAGCGTGATGTGATCTATGCCAAGCCGGAAATGACGGATGCGGATGGCATGAAACTGGGCGAGTTGGAAGGCGTCGTGGGCGAGGAAGACGGTTATACGGCCGAGAGTGACGCAGCGGTCTTGCTGCAAGGGCTCGATATTCCCGATGAATTGCATGGGAAGAAGATGGGCGAGTTGCAAGGTGGACAGAAAGTGCGAGTGTTGCTGGCGCAGGCGTTGTTTGGGCATCCGCAGGCGTTACTGCTGGATGAACCTACGAACAACCTGGACTTGGACTCGATCCACTGGCTGAAGGGATTTTTGAATCAATATGACGGCGTATTGATTGTGATTTCGCACGACCGGCATTTTCTCAACAGCATTTGCACGCACATCGCCGACATTGATTACGAGACCATCATCACTTATACCGGCACGTACGACGATATGGTGGTGGCGAAGACGCAGGTGCGGTCGCAGATCGAGAGTCAGAATGCGCAGAAGAGTAAGAAGATTGCGCAGTTGAATGAGTTCATTGCGAGATTCTCGGCGGGTACGCGGTCGAGCCAGGTGCAATCGCGTCGCAAAGAGGTGGAGCGTTTGCAGGTGACGGAACTGGCGAGATCGAATATTCAGCGGCCATTTTTGAAATTCGAGCAGAAGCGGCCTTCGGGGAAACACATTCTGGAACTGGAAGGCGTGACGAAGTCGTACGGCAAGAAGAAAGTCGTTAGCGAGTTTACGGCGAGCGTGCTGCGTGGGGAAAAGATTGCGCTGATGGGGCGGAACGGGGCTGGTAAGACGACATTGGTGAACGCTTTGCTGGCGAATTCTCCGACTACGCCTGAGGCGGAATTGCGTAAGACCAGCGGCTACGACGGGGCTTTTCTTAGCAAGGGAAAAGTGGTTTGGGGGCACGAAGCGGCCGTCGGATATTTTGCGCAGGACCACCGGGCTTTGATTCAGCCGGGGATGACCGCGTTCGAGTGGCTGCATCAGTGGAATCCGGCGGCGGCGCATGAAGAGATTCGGGGACTGCTGGGACAGATGCTGTTTCCGCGCGATGATGCCGATAAGAAGACGGAAGTGCTTTCTGGCGGCGAAGCTGCGAGATTGCTTTTCTGCAAGCTGATGCTGCAAAAGCCGAACGTGCTGGTTTTCGATGAGCCTACGAATCACCTGGATTTGGAGTCGATCAACGCGCTGAACATTGCGCTTCAGCGTTATCAGGGGACGGTGTTGCTGGTATCGCATGATGAGGATTTGGTCGACGAAGTGGCTACGCGGGTTTGGCACTTTGAGGGCGATCATAAGATTACGGACTTCAAGGGGGCGTACGAGGAGTATGAGGCGGCGCTGGTTTAGCTTTCAGCTCTCAGCTCTCAGCTCTCAGCTCCTAGCTTTTAGCTGCTGGCTTAACCCCCGGTTCTCGGTTCTCAGTTCTCATTGCTCGCTATCGCCTTACAGGCTACGATGGCGAGATCATGAAAAATCTTATCTTGTCATTACTGCTGCTTGTGGCTGCGGTTGGTTCGGTAGCTCAAACCGATCAGGTTTATCCCGTGCAAGACGGCTTCGTCGATGCTAACGGCGTCATGATTTATTACGTGACTCTGGGGCGCGGGGAGCCGCTTTTGATTTTGCATGGCGGGCCGGGGTCGTCACACGACTACTTTCTGCCTTATTTACTGCCGCTGGCGCGGCATCATAGAGTCATCTTTATTGATGAGCGTGGTTCGGGGAAATCGCAGAAATTGGAAGATCGCTCGGCTTACACCATTGAGAATATGGTGGAGGATGTGGAAGCGGTGCGGCAGGGGCTGGGACTGGGCAAGATCAGCCTGCTTGGTCATTCTTATGGTGGGGCACTGGCGCAGGCTTATGCGCTGAAGTATCAGCGCAATTTGAGCCATTTGATCCTGGCGAGCACGTGGTCGAGCTCGGCGGCATTAAACGAAGTATTCGTGCGCATGAAGCGGAACATGGCGCCGGAGTTGCGGGAGCGGATTGACCGGCTGGAGGCGCAGGGGCTTTTTCGCGGCAAGGATTATGAGAAGAACCGTTACAGCAACGAATACATGATTGCGGCGTGGGGCGAGGGATATTTTCCGTACGTGTATCACAACCGGCCGGATCCGAATTATGATCCGACGGCGCTGGGCGAGGCGTGGGATTTGTATCGCGAGATGTGGGGCGAGCATGGGGAGTTCATCATTGACGGGAATTTGAAGTCGGTGGAGTACACGGAGCGGCTGGCGGGCATCAAAGTGCCGACGCTGATGGTGGTGGGTGAGCATGATGAGTGCGAGCCGGCGTTGTCCGAGGCCATGCATGAAAAGATAGCGGGATCGAAGATGGTGGTGTTGCCGAATTCGGGGCATATGACGTTTGTGGATCAGACGGGGATGTTTATCAAGGCAGTGGATGAGTTTCTGAGCCCGGCGAAGTGATTTCAGGGAACGGGCTTAAGAGCGACAACCACAAAGGACACGAAGGTGCACAAAGGAAAACCTGCAGGCTACAAAGGTAGGCTGCATGCAAGCGGATGTAATATGTGCAGCCGCGCAGTCTTCAAGAGGCATGGATAAAATGGAGCGATCCGGCGCTAGGCTGGTTGCGGTTGTGGTCGGGTTGATGGTCGCAAGCTTGGCCTGCGTGGGGCAGCAGGGTGGCGCCACGGGAGAGGCGCTGGTGGTTCAAACCACGAGCGTTCCCAAGGCGTTTGTCGGACAACGGTACGAGACCAATCTGACGGCGAAGGGTGGGATTACACCGTGGAAGTGGGAGATAAAGGAAGGTTCACTGCCGCCGGGAATGAGTTTGCACTCGGAAGGAGTGCTGATTGGAGTTCCGAGCGAGGCTGGGGAATTCAGCTTCACGGTGACGGTCACGGATAGTGGAAGGCCGGCATACCAAAGAGACCAGAAGCTGGTACTGGTGGTGGTCAAGCCGATGTTCCTGCAATGGGGGAAGTATCCGGCGGTGAATGGGCGGCGGGTTGAAGGATCGGTGGTGGTTTCGAATCAGACGGAAGGGGATTTTGATCTGACCGTGGTGATTGTGGCGGTAAATGAAGATGGACGAGCGACGGCACTCGGGTATCAGCATTTCTTGTTGAAGAAGAACACGACGGCAATGGAGATTCCGTTTGGAGAAAACCTGGCCCACGGGAGTTATCAGATCAATGTGGATGCGGTGGGAGAGTCGGCGCCGGTGACGATTTACCGAGCGCGGCTGGCGCCGAAAGAGCCATTGGTGGTAGCCGAGGGACCGTAAGTAGCCCGCGGCGGGTAGCTAGCAGCGCGGAAGCTAGCGACTCGTGGCGCAGGGCGCCAGAGCCATTCTCATTTGGGGGAGATCTAGCCCCAAGCTTCCAGCTACCGGCCCCGGGCTACTGCAAAAATTAAGAGTCCCGAGGTGGTGTTGGGATCATTCCTCTCAGCCAGTAGCTCGCTTTAGACCCTTGCCTGACCTGCCCTCATTGCATCCCTTGCGGGTTGCGATGCGCGATCATTAGCTCGGGCTCCGGGCTTACCGCCAACTGGACAAACCAACCCAACGCCTCGGGACTCTATCTTGCCTTCGACAGATCTTCCTGTTCTCCTCGACCAGCGCTTTGCTATAGACCCTTGCCTGCCTTCTCTCTGTCATCTTACGATGCAGAGAGTGACCTGACTCGAGCCCCGGACGCCGCACCAACCGGAAAAACTTTAGAAGTTGTCAAAGAACGAGTCTGTTTTACTCTTTCTATTTATGCAGTCAATAGAAAATACGGGGCTGTATGTGCTTGTAATTCAGCGGAGTGCAGGCGGTTCACAGGGGGGTGCAGCGAGGCTGGTGCAGACGGCGGCGGGGATAGCTACAAAAGTAGACTTGACGGGGAAAGATGGGAGGAGGAGCGGATTGGAGTTATGCGTGGACGTTGAGGTCGTTGTTGAAATCCGGGGGAAAGGGCGTTGGATAAGGATTCTGGGTGTATGGGAAGCATTCTTTCGCCGCTATGGGGCTCGATCATTTTGCTGCTGCTACCCACGGCTTGCGCCGTGGGCTTTATTCTTACGCCGCCTCGCGGCTAAATTGCGGCCGCATTTTACTTTCCGAATCCGCCCGAGTCGCGACGCGGTACAATTCCGAGTTCCAGGAATGAGGAGGAATTCAGTGCGGATTTCCAGATGGATATTGGTTTTCGCGCTGGGGTTGTCGCCTGCGGTGGCGGGCGGGCAGTCGAAGAAGACGCCGGAAGAGCGGACGGCGGCGTATTTGCAGTCGGTGCGAGGGCAACCGTTGCTGGCGCTGGCGTTTCTGCGGGAGATGCCGAAGGGCGGCGATCTGCACAATCATTTGAGCGGGAGCATTTATGCCGAGAGTTGGATTGATTTTGCAGCTGACGACGGGCTGTGCGTGGACCGCACCACGGCGGTGCTGATGGCGCCGCCTTGTGATGCGACATGCGAGAAGTTCACCAGCAAGCCGGCGGTGAGTTGCGCTTATGGCGATCACGTTCTTTACAACACCGTGATTGATAGCTGGTCGATGCGGAACTGGAATCCGGGCGAAGAATCGGGGCACGACCATTTTTTTGCAACTTTTGACAAGTTCGGATTGGCGTCCCATAACCACGCCGCGGACATGATGGCGGAAGCGGTGACCCAGGCAGCGGCAGACCGTCTTCAGTTTGTGGAGCTGATGCATACGGCAGATGGAGCGCAGGCGGCGCAATTGGGAGCGAAGATCGGATGGGATGAGGAGTTGCCGAGGCTGCGGGAGAAGTTGCTGGCGGGAGGATTGAAGGATGTTGCTGCCGCTACCAGCAAGAAGCTGACTGAGGACGAGAACAAGATGCGCGTGGGGCTTAAGTGCGGCACGAGAGACGCGGAGCCGGGATGCGAGGTCACGGTGCGCTATCTGTACCAAGTGCTGCGGGGGTTGGCGCGGGAGCAGGTGTTTGCGCAGATCTTGCTGGGATTTGAACTGGCGTCGACCGATCCGCGATTTGTGGGGTTGAACCTGGTGATGCCGGAGGACTGGTACGTTCCCATGCACGATTTTGAATTGCACATGAAGATGCTGAATTACCTGCATGAGATTTATCCCAAGGTGCATATCAGCCTGCACGCAGGCGAATTGGCGATGGGATTGGTGCCGCCGGAAGGGCTGACGTTTCATATCCGCGATTCAGTGGAGCGCGGACATGCGGAGCGGATTGGGCATGGGGTGGATGTGATGAACGAGCGTAATCCGCTGGGGCTGTTGCGGGAGATGGCGGAGCGCGACGTGCTGGTGGAGATTTGTTTGACGTCGAACGATGTGATTCTGGGAGTGGGGGGCGAGGGGCATCCTTTGCCGATTTATATGAAGTATGGAGTGCCGGTAGCGCTGGCGACGGATGATGAAGGGGTTTCGCGGTCGGATATGACGCATGAGTTCCTGCGAGCGGTGGAGGATTTTGGGGCGATTTCTTATGTGGACTTGAAACGCATGGCGCGGAATTCGCTGGAACATAGTTTTTTGCCGGGAGCGAGCTTGTGGAGCAATGCGAAGAGTTTTCGCGTGGTGAGCGCGTGCGCGGGGATGAAGCGTTCAGCGGCGTGCCAGAAGTTTCTAGTGGGTAGTGAGCGGGCTACGGTCGAGTGGAAGCTGGAGGGGGAGTTGGAGGAGTTTGAGAAAAAGTATTAAGGCAGCACTTAGCAATTGGCACTTGGCATTTAGCCGAAAACACGTTCTCCGAAGGCGAAATAAATGCGACGCTTCTATGACTGACACTTATCCTCGTGCTGATTACGCTGCTGGGTTTCTGCTGGAGCAGAGTTCGCTGCGTCCGAAGATCGGCGTGGTGCTGGGCTCTGGCTTGGGTGCGTTTGCTGATGGACTCAGCGATGCGGTCAGCGTTCCCTACACGCAGATTCCGTCGTTTCCGCATTCGACAGCCATTGGGCATGCGGGGCACATGGTCATCGGCCGAGCCGGAGATGTTCCGGTGGCGGCGATGCAGGGGCGGGTGCATCTTTATGAAGGGCAGTCGGCGGAGCAGGTGGCGTTTCCGGTGCAGGTTTTGGGGCGGACGGGAATTCGGGCGCTGATTGTCACCAATGCGGCGGGCGGAATCAATGCCAACTATAAGCAGGGCACGTTGGTGGTGATTTCGGATCATATTAATTTGCAGGGGCAGAATCCGCTGGTGGGGGCGAATGACGAGCGCTTCGGGCCGCGCTTTCCGGACATGACGGAGGCGTATTCGAAGCCGTATCGGGAGATGGCGGTCGAAGCGGCGCGGAAACTGGGGCAGACGGTGCATGAAGGCGTGTATGCCGGGTTGCTGGGGCCGAGCTATGAGACTCCGGCGGAGATTCGATATCTGCGGACGATTGGGGCGGACCTGGTGGGGATGTCGACGATTGCGGAAGTGATTGCGGCGCGGCACATGGGGATCAAGGTGCTGGGAATTTCGTGCGTGACCAACATGGCGGCGGGGATTCTGGATCAGCCGTTGCATCATCAGGAAGTGTTGGATACCGCGGAACGGGTAAAGGGAGATTTTGCGGCGCTGCTAAAGGCGGTGCTTCCGGAGATTGCACAGGATATTGAGAAGTAAAGCGGCCACGGATTTGCACGGATTGTCACGGATTTTTCAATATCTGTGAAGATTCGTGGAGATCCGTGGCCGAAGTTTTTTAGAACGTAAACTTGGCGGCTAATTGAATCACCCTTGGGCCGCCGCCGCCGAGGCCGGGATTGCCCTGGGCGACGTCCGGCGTCTGCGAGATCAGGCCGGCGGGCCCGAAGGGAGGGTTGACGCCTCCAGCGGGCAAAGCGAAGTTGGGATGGTTGAAGATGTTGAAGAACTCGGCGCGGAGTTGCAGGTTCAGGCGCTCATAAATCTTTGTATTCTTGGTCACCGAAAAATCGAGATTGGAGTAGCCGGGGCCGAAAATGGCATCGCGGCCGAGATTGCCGAAAGTTCCTTGCGCGGGTTGGGAGAACGCGTTGATGTTGAGGTATCCGGTGAACGGATTCCAATTGGGCAGAATGGGATTGACTCCAGGCACGAGGTTGGGGCGCTGGTTGAAGTAGAAACGTCCGGTGGTGTCGTTCACCGTGATGATGGGAATGGGGCGGCCGCTCTGGATGCTGGCGATCCAGTTCAAAGCCCATCCGCTACCGAGCGCCTTGGGCAAGACATGCCAGTAGGGGAGGTCGTAGTTTGCGGCGCCGGTGAAACGGTGGCGGGTGTCGAAAGTCGAAGGGCCGCGCTCGGCAGGGAGGTCGTAGGAATTTTGGGGGAAAGCGGCGCCGGCGGTGAAATCGATGCCGTCGGAAGCGTCGTCGATGGACTTTGAATAGTTATAGGTGGCGAAACCTGACCAGCCATGCACCGCCTGGATGCGGAAGGTGGTCTGCAAGGAGTGAAAGACGGACGAACTGATGGGCGCCAGCATATCCATGTTGCCGAAGTTGGGATTGGGGAAGTTGAAGTTTGCGTCGGGCTGATTGGCGTCAAGCAGGCGTACCAAGTGGGTCCCCTTGCTGCCTACGTAGCCGACTTCGAGCGAAGTGTTCTCCGCGAGTTTGTGCTGGATATTGAAATTCCAGTTCTGGCTGTAGGGAGTGGGGAAATTGCGCGGGGTGGCGAAAATGGTGAACGGGCCGGTGGTGATAGGGGTCAAGATGGGGACACCGGGAGTGCTGCCATTGAATGCGTTTTGATTGAAGCTCATCTGGAATACTGGCTGGGGACCGATGGGATTGGTGTCGACTCCGGCCGAGGTGGTGAAGTTGGCGATGAGCAGATCCTGCGGGACGTAGTCGTAGTAAATGCCGTAGCCCATGCGCACTACGGTGTTGGGGAGCGGAGTCCAGGCAAGGCCGAGACGGGGAGCGAAGTTTTTGAGGTCGCGATTGTAAACCCCGTTGAGACCGTGGGTGCCGACCATGGCGAGGGTGCCATCAGGAGCGAGATTCGAGAGCAAATTGTTGGCCTCGCTGAGGGGGCCGAAATATTCCCAGCGCAGGCCGAGATTGAGAGTGAGGGTTGAGGTGGCGCGGAAATCGTCCTGCGCGAAGAAACTGAGGCCGTTGTTGTAGTTGGTGCGATGAGTGTTGCCGGTATCGGCTTCGACTTCACCGTTGCCGAGATAAAAGTTGGCGAGCACATCGACAACGGGATCGGTAGCCAGGCCAGTGGGACTGAAGTCGAAAATTCCGCGCTCCAGATTGTCGTTGAAGTTGGCAATGGCGGCGCGGTGGAACTCGCCGCCGAATTTGAAGGTGTGTTTGCCATGGAGCCAGGTGAAGTTGTCGAGGATCTGGTAGGTCTGGCTGGTACGGCCGCGAGGAACGCTGAAACCGATGGCGCCGAGATTTTCCAGTTGCGGAGTGGAGAAATCGAATTCCGGCAGCCCGAGTTTGCCGGTGCCGAAATCCAGACCGAGGCTGGTGGCGGGATCGAAGTTAGCATCGAGTGAACTGAACGACGTTCGATAGCGGCTGTAGCCGAAGCGGACCTCATTGATACGAGTTGAGCTCAGGGTCGAAAGGAAGCTGACAGAAGCAACCTGAACGCGGGTGGGCGAGGTCTGCGAGAACTGGGGCAGGCGCGAGCCTTTGCCGAAGCCGCCGTTGTTGCCGAGGGGAAAGACCTGGTAGCTCTCGCCGAATGCGTAACGCCCGGTAAGTTGTTCGGTGTTGGTGAGGTTCTCGTCGATCTTGACGATGAAGTTGTCGAGGTCGTTCTTGTCGTTGACCACCGACGCGATTTGGCCGGTCGTGCTCTGTGGGTAAAAATCCAGGATCTTGGTGAGTGCAGGATTGATAGCGGTGATCGTCCCGGTGGCCAGAGCCACGGTTTGCGCTTCGGCGATCTGGGCCTGGGTGGGCACGTTGAGCAGGAAATCGGAGCCGACGTTTTCGCGCTGTCCCTCGTAAGCCATGAAGAGGAAGGTTTTGTCTTTCACGATGGGACCGCCGAGTGATCCGCCGAACTGGTTGTTCTGGAATTCGGACTTGCGAGCCTCGGTATTGAAGTAGTTGCGGGCATCGAGAGCACTGTTGCGCAGAAACTCGAATGCCGAACCGTGGAACTTGTTGGTTCCGGAGCGGGTGATGATGTTGACGACGGAGCCGCTGTTGCGACCGTATTCGGCGGCGAACTGGGATTGCAGGTTGAATTCCTGGATGGCATCGATGGGCAGCAGGGTTGCGGGCGCGCCGGTGATGCCAACCTGGTTGAGGGCAGAGTTGTTGAAGTAAGGGTCGTTGTTATCGGTGCCGTCGAGCGTGTAGTTATTGGAGCGGTCGCGGTTGCCGTTGATATTGAACTGGCCGAATCCGAATTCGGTGCCAGCGACGCCAGCAGGTTCGACAGTCACTCCGGGAACCAGTGCGACGAGTTTGCCGAAGTCACGGCCGTTCAGAGGAAGTGCGTCGACGAGCTTGCGGTCGACGGCCTCGCCAAGAACGTCGCGGGTTTGCTCGATGACAGGAGCGGCAGCGAACACCGTCACCTGCTCGGTGCGCTGGGCGAGGGTGGTGAGGTCGAAATTAGCCGAGGTGTCGAGGCCGACGTTGACCACCACGTTCTGGGCAACCGGGGAAAGCCCCGAGGATTCGGCAGTCACGGTGTACAGACCCACGGGGAGTTCGGCCAGGACGTAGGCGCCGTCGGTGCCGGTGATGGTGTCACGGACCAGGCCGGTGGTGGCGCTCTTGGCGGTGACTTTGGCGGCGGCGAGCACATCGCCGTGAGGATCAACCACCTGGCCGCGGATGGAGCCGCGGAAACTCTGGGCGGCAAGAAGACTGGACATGAGCAGGACGGTGAGGACGACAGGAAAAGACTGGCGAAGAACGATTGGTTGGGCGCTCATGAAAATCCTCCTGGTGTCAGGCGCTATTTCCCCGCGCGGGGAATGAAAATTGGCTGCGGCGGTTTGATTCCGTAGATCGACGCGAAACTTCCCTGATTGATTGCGAATCCCAGACGCCCACGAGAATCGATGTACAGCAGCGGGGTTTGCAGGGGCACGTCACTGAAGGTGCGCACGAAAGGAATTTTCAACGCGGTGGCGCCGATAGTCACAGATACGGTTTGACCGCGCAGATAGCCGAGTTTGAGAAAGTCTTCGCCGTTGATGTTGGTAACCAGGTTGCCGAAAGGACCGTCGGTGGCGATGACCTGGGCGCTTAGGCCGTGGTCATCGAGCTTTGCGGGAGCGATATCCAAGCGAACGAGTTTGGCGAGGTCGAGTTCGGGGCCGACCTGGGTCCAATCGTCGCCACGAGCGAGGTGGGCACCAGCGGGCGAGAAAATGTCGCGGCCGTGGAAAGTGGAGGACATGGCTGAGCCGATCATCCAGGCGGGATTCGCGATTTCGCGGGCAGATTCGAGGCCATCGCGATCCTGGACCAGGGTCATGAGGCCGTTGTCGGGCAGAACGAAATATTGGCCGCGTTTGGATTTCACGACGACGGCTTTGCGGCTGCTGCCGACGGTGGGATCGATGACCACTACGAAAATGGTCCCCGACGGATAATATGCAGTCGCTCCGTAGAGGAAGCGGGCGCCGTCAAGAATAGAGAACGGTGTGACTTGGTGGGTGAGATCGACGATGCGAACGTCGGGAACGATTGAATACATGACGCCCTTGCAGATGGCGACAGAATCGTCGACCACGCCGAAGTCGGTCATGAAGACGATGGTGGGGCGGGGAGAGCGGTCTGCGGCGAAAAGGGACGCCGAGAGTATGAGCAAAATGGCGAGGGTTTGAGATAGTCGGGTGCGCATAGGGTTCCCGTCTGCTTGCCTTGTAATGAGCCAAGTATTGTAAAGCATTTCGTCGTAGAGTTCGCGGAGAAAGGCCGGGGGAACGCGGAGAAAACATGAACCACAAAGGACACAAAGGTCCACAAAGGAAACCCTGGATCTGCTTGCCTTGTAGTGAGCCAAGCATTGTAAAGCATTTCGTCGCAGAGGTCGCGGAGAAAGGCCGGGAGAACGCAGAGAAAACATGAACCACAAAGGACACAAAGGTCCACAAAGGAAACCCTGGAAATGAAGGACCCTCTATGCAGCCGCAGAGGAGGCGGAGGACAGCTATAATCTTCTTGGATCGCCGATTCGCGTGCGACCGCAATAAGGAGGCCTGGAATGGCTGGAGCTATCCCGGAAAAATATCGTGATCTGTTTAACAAGCGCGCATTTGCCAGCTTGGCGACGCTTATGCCGGATGGACGTCCGCAGGTGACGCCGGTGTGGTGCGATGTGGAAGGCGATCTGGTGATTTTCAATTCTGCCAAGGGGCGGCAAAAGGATAAGAACGTCCGCCGCGATCCGCGAGTGGCGCTGGCGATTGTAGATCCGGAAAATCCTTACCGGTATCTGGAGATACGTGGCAAGGTGGTGGAAATCACCGAGCGCGGGGCGGACGAACATATTGACAAGATGGCCAAGAAGTATCTGGATGTGGACAAGTATCCCTACCGGCAGCCGGGCGAAGTGCGGGTTATCTACAAGATCCGGCCAGAGCACACGACTACCATGGGCTGATCTCGCCGTCGCCGGCGTCAGGCCGGTTGGCTTGAGGGGGTTTTGCTCTCGGAGCCACTCTGGAGACCAACATTCACATCTATAACCTGTGTCTGCTCGGGTTCGGCAACGTCAATCGCGCACTGTTGGGCTTGCTGCGGAAAAAAGAGACGGAGCTGCGGGAGCGGGGAATTGGGTGGCGGGTTACGGGTGTGGCGTCGCGGCGGATGGGATGGGTGGCGGATGCGGGCGGGTTGGAGGTTGGGGCGTTGCTTGAGGGGAGCTGGGAAGATCAAAAGCGGCGGACAGGAGTGTCCGCCCCACACGAGTGGTTGCGGGCGGCGCGGGCGGATGTGCTGTTTGAAGCGACTTCGCTGAGGGTGGCTGACGGGCAGCCTGCGATTGATCATATTCGCGCGGCGCTGGAATCGGGCGCTCACGCGATCACGGCGAACAAAGGGCCGGTGGTGCATGCTTACCGCGAACTGAGTGCGCTGGCGGCCGCGAGGGGGAAGAAGTTTTTCTTCGAATCTGCGGTGATGGACGGCGTGCCGATTTTTTCTTTGTTTCGCGACAGCCTGCCGGCGGTCGAGTTACGGGGTTTTCACGGGATTCTTAATTCGACCACGAATGTGATTCTGGGCGGCATGGAAGAGGGATTGAGTTTTGCGGAGTCGCTCAAGAAGGCGCAGCAGATGGGCGTGGCGGAGACCGATCCCAGCCATGATATTGAGGGATGGGATGCGGCAGTGAAAGTTGCGGCGCTGGTGACGGTGCTGATGGGGGTGCCGATCCGGTTGATGGAGATCGAGCGCGAAGGGATTGGGAAGCTGAGTGGCGAGGTGGTGCGGGCGGCGCGGGCGGGGGGCAAGCCCTACAAGCTGGTGTGCCGGGCGCAGCGGGAAGGCACGCGGGTAAGGGCGACGGTTCGGCCGGAGCAGGTGCCGCTGAGCGATCCCATGGCGTGGGTCGCGGGGACTTCGTCGATCATATATTTTGAAACGGATATTTTTCCTGGGCTGGCGATTACGGAGAACCATCCTGGCCTGGAAGCCACGGCGTATGGGATGCTGGCGGATTTTGTAAGGGCGGTGGGGTAGAGACGTCGTTGGTCGTTCGTCGTTGGTCGTCGCTTTTATTTTGTCTTAAGGAAAATTCTTGCTTACACAAACTGAGGTGAAAACCTCTTTGGACCTGGCATGGGTGCGGTCGCAGTTCCCTTCTCTTTCGCAAACCGTGAATGGGCAACCCGCGGTGTTTCTGGATGGGCCGGGCGGGACGCAAGTGCCGCAGCGGGTGATTGACGCCATCTCGGAGTATCTGAAGCGCAACAATGCCAATACCGGCGGGGCGTACCTCAGCAGCCGCAATACCGACGCCATGATTGCGAATGCGCGTTCGGCGATGGCGGATTTTCTGGGATGTGACGCCGATGAGATCGTGTTCGGCGCGAACATGACGTCGCTGACTTACGCATTGAGCCGGGCGATCGGCAAGGGACTTCGGGCCGGGGATGAAATCGTGCTCACGCATCTCGACCATGATGCCAATGTTTCTACGTGGCGGGCGCTCGAGGAACGCGGTGTCACCATTCGCATGGCGGAGATCCATGAAGAAGATTGCACGCTCGACATGGAGGACCTGGCGGCAAAGATTGGCAGCCGGACCAAGCTGGTGGCTGTAGGCTATGCATCGAATGCGGTGGGAACGATCAATGACGTGAAAGAAATTGTGCGGCTGGCGCACGGGCACGGGGCGATGGCCTTTATTGATGCGGTTCATTACGCTCCGCATGGGGCGATTGATGTGCGCGCGCTGGATTGTGATTTCCTGGTGTGCTCGACTTACAAGTTCTTCGGGCCGCATATGGGGGTGCTCTACGGCAAGCGCGAGCACTTGCAGAAGCTGCAACCTTATAAGGTGCGGGCGAACACGAATGCGGTTCCGAATCGCTGGGAGTGGGGCACGCTGAACCATGAATGCATTGCCGGGATTGCGGCGTGCGTGGAATACCTAGCGGGCTTGGGGTGGAGCGCGAATCGGGCAGCGGGATCGCGGCGTGCAGCGCTGCTGGCGGCGTTCGAGGCGATCCAGAAACATGAGCGCGGGTTGATGGAGATGCTGATTCGCGAGCTCATGGAGATTCCGGGGTTGAAGTTGTACGGCATCAGCGATCCTATGAAATTCGACCGGAGGTGTCCGACGATGGCGGTGCGGATCAAGGGACATACTCCGTTGCAACTTGCCACCAAGCTCGGAGAACGCGGATTCTTCACCTGGGATGGAAATTATTACGCGCTGAATCTTACCGAGCGGCTGGATGTGGAGAAGGATGGCGGATTCTTGCGCATCGGGCTGGCGCATTACAACACGCAAGAAGAAGTAGAGAGGTTGTTGGTAGCGGTGAGGGAGATTGTAGGGTAGGGTTGTCTCGCGACTTCTCCTCAGCGGCTAAAGCCGCCCGTTTCTGAAATTCTATCGGCACGGCGCCGTGCCCTTCCACGGTGTTGCCGGCGACCTTGCCTCCCACTTCTCGCAAAAGAGGCGAGAAGTGGGGCACCCCCGTGCATCCTCTTTACCCGCTCTATTCCCTGCGGAATTCCTGGACTTCATCACCCTTGGCGATTATGACTACGCTGGCCATGCCGATGAACAAGCCGTGCTCGACAATTCCGGGCATGGCTTCGAGGGTGCGGGCGAGGGCGGGTGGATCGGCGATTTGGCCGAAGTGGCAGTCTAAGATGTGATGGCCTTCGTCGGTGATGTAGGGTTTGCCGTCGGCGGATTGGCGGCGCTGGACTTTGGCTCCCAGGGCGGTGATTTTTTTTGCGACAAGCGCTTCCGCGAAAGCGATCACTTCGACCGGCAGCGGGAATTTTCCCAAGGTCGCGACCTGCTTGCTGGAGTCGGCGATGATGACCAATTGCCGGGATGCAGAAGCGATGATTTTTTCGCGGAGGAGCGCGCCCCCGCCGCCTTTGATGAGATTCAGTTGGGGATCGAATTCGTCGGTGCCGTCGATGGTGACATCGAGTTGCTGGAATTCATCGAGCGTGGTGAGTGGGATGCCGGCGGCGAGAGCAAGGTCTCTGGTGGCAGTAGATGTGGGAATGCCGCGAATTTTGAGTCCGGCGCGGACGCGCTCGCCGAGGAGACGGACGGCGTGGGCAGCGGTTGAGCCGGTGCCGAGGCCGACGATGTTGCCCTCTTGCACGAAGCGCAGGCTGGCGCGGGCAGCGACTTCTTTTTCGTGGTCGTTAGCCATTTATTCATTCGCCCTTAAGACGAAGACTGTAGTCCGTTGTTCTCGCCTTCCAGTTCCGCTTCGATAGTAGGCAAGGGCGAGGGCGGAGTCAACGCGGGAAGGCGGTGGGCTAGCTTCTGTGCGAGGACTTTGCCAGCTTAGTGTCGAAAAGCTTAACCGCAAAGTGCGCAAAGCTTAACCGCAAAGTGCGCAAAGGGTTCGCAAAGGTCGCGAAGAAGGCCTGCCACCCCTGCTCTGAATCTGACAGGCATGCCGCGCATCCATTATCCTAGTAGTTCATCTATGGCAGCGCGATCCAAGACCGATACAAACGGGATAACGACGGGAGTGCTCGAGGCTCCGAACGGCGAGCGCGAACGTGTGTTTGAGGCGTTTCGGCGCTGGGGATATCTGGAGTCGGACCTCGATCCCTTGGGATTTTTTCGTCCGCCGGTGCGTCCCGAGTTGCCGCGGGACGGCGAATTTGTGCGGGAAGCGCGGCGAGTGTATGGCGGGACGGTGGGAGTGGAGTTCATGCACATCCCAGAACCGGAGCGCCGGCGCTGGATCCAGGAGCGCATGGAAGGACCGCAGGGCGAAGTCGATCAGCAGAGCGTGCTGGAGCAATTGATACGGGCCGACAGCTTTGAGCAGGTTTTGCAGCAACGTTATTTGGGCACCAAACGGTTTTCACTGGAAGGCGTGACCGCGCTGATCCCGCTGGTGGATGAGATTCTGGAAGCTGCCGGGCAGCGCGGAGCGGTGGAGTTGGTGATGGGGATGAGCCATCGCGGACGGCTGACAGTGATTGTGCAAGTGGCGCAGCGGTCGCTGGAAGAAGTTTTTGCGCGCTTTGAGGATGTGGACCCGCGCAGTGTGCTGGGCGGCGGCGACGTGAAGTACCACATGGGCGCCACGGGTGAGTATCCGACTCGCAGCGGGAACAAGGTTCACATTCATCTGGTTTCGAATCCCAGCCATTTGGAGGCGGTGGATCCGGTGACCATCGGGCGCACTCGCGCCAAACAGGATCGCGCCGGAGAAGGCGGGAAAGAAAAGTATCTGACGTTGCTGGTGCATGGGGATTCGGCTTTTGCCGGGCAAGGCATTGTGGCGGAGACATTGAATTTTGCCGACCTGCCGGGCTACACGGTGGGCGGGACGATCCACATCATCGCCAATAATCTGATTGGCTTCACGACGGTGTCGCGCGAGTCGCACTCTTCGATTTTTTCGGCGCAAATCGCGCGGCGGCAATCGATTCCCATTTTCCATGTGAACGCGGAAGATGTGGACGCGGTGGTGCGGATGGGGCGCCTCGCGGTGGAGTACCGCTACCAGTTCGGCAGCGATGTAGTCGTGGACATTATTGGCTACCGGCGGCACGGGCACAGCGAGATCGACGATCCCACCATCACTCAACCGCGGCTGTACAAGGCGATCAAGGAGCATCCGGCGTTGTGGGAGATTTACGCCGAGGACGCGGGAATCGAAGACGCGCAAGCGCAGGCGCAGCGGATTCGCACGGAGCTTGAAACGGCGCAGGAACGGGCTGGGTCTATCAGTAAGGCGCCGACTTTGCGCGAGTTGCCGAAATACTGGGACGCGTACAAAGGCGGACGACACAAAGCTGAGTATGACGTGGAGACCGGTTTGTCGCGGGAGGAACTGCGCGAGATCACGGAACGGCTGACAACTTATCCGGAAGGATTTCACATTCATCCCAAAATCAAGAAGTTGCTGGAGCAGCGGGCGGAGATGGGCAATGGTGCGCGTCCGGTGGATTACGGTATGGGCGAGGCTTTGGCGCTGGGCAGCCTGGTGAAGGCGGGCGTGCCGGTGCGAATGTCAGGACAGGACAGCCGGCGGGGCACGTTCAACCAGCGACATTCGGTGCTGGTGGATGTGGAGAACGAGCAGGAGTATGTGCCGCTGCAGAATATTGCCGCAGATCAGGCACGATGCGACATTTACAACTCGACATTGTCGGAAGCGGCGGTGATGGGCTTTGAATATGGCTACAGCCGCGATTATCCGGAAGCGCTGGTGATGTGGGAGGCGCAATTTGGCGACTTTGCCAATGTGGCGCAGGCGGTGATTGATCAGTTTGTAAGCGCGGGCGAAGACAAGTGGGGGCTGCTCTCGGGATTGGTGTTGTTGCTGCCGCATGGGCATGAAGGCCAGGGGCCGGAACATTCCAGCGCGCGCATTGAGCGGTTTCTGCAACTGGCGGCGCGGGACAATTTCCAAATCTGCCAGCCCTCGAACGGGGCACAATATTTTCATCTGTTGCGGCGGCAGGCATTATCGCACTGGCGCAAACCGCTGGTGGTGTTTACGCCGAAGAGCATGTTGCGGCATCCGGATGCGGCTTCGCCGATCGAGGATTTTACCCGGCCGCATTTTCTTGGAGTGGTGCCTGACCAGGAAGTCAGCGACGGAAAACGGATTTTGCTTTGCACGGGGAAGATTGGGCACGAATTGCGCGCGGAACGGCGAAGAAGAAAAGATGCGTCGACGGCGATCGTATTTGTAGATCAGCTTTATCCCTTCCCGGAAGCTGAACTGGCGGCGGAACTGGAGCGTCACGCCGACGCGCGAGAGATTGTCTGGGTGCAGGAAGAGCCGGCAAACATGGGCGCGTTGTTCTACATGCTGCCGCGGCTGCGGCATCTGGCGGGAGAGCGACCGGTGCGGTCGGTGAAGCGGTCGGCTAGTCCGAGTCCGGCGACGGGTTCGGCTAAGGCGCATGAGTTGGAGCAGAAGACGCTGTTGTCGCTGGCCTTTGCGGCGCATGAGTAGAAAGCTACGTTTGGCCCGGCCGTTCGGTGACGGGTTTTTCTCCGGGTCCCGGCAAACGCGTTTTTGCTCCGCCCGCGGCTTCTCCCTCGAGTAAGGCCGGAATGCTTCCATAGGCATAAATCGTCGGTGCGTGATTTTGCATGAGGCCTCCGGTATCGGCGGTGGGGCCGTAGTTGCTGTGCAGGTCGCGGCCCAGCATGCGGAGCATCGCCATCAGTTGTCCGCGATGGTGGGAGGTGTGCATCAGACGCCGGGTCATCACCCAGGCACGGGTGCGTTGCACATCGAAAAAGGTCGCGCTGCCTTCCCACCAGGATTCGTCTTTCGCTTGAAATACGGCGAGGCGCTTGCCGGAGTCTTCGGCGTAGCGCTTGATGAACTCGAGGCGAGTCTCCTGCTTGGGCAGCGGAGGAGCGGCAACGTCGATGCCGAGCATGGTGCGAAGCCACAGATCTTCACTCACACATTGATGCACCATCTGCTCATGCACGCTGCGGCCGCGGGGGTCGCCGGGGCTGGGGCGAACCGGCAAGTCAGCGTCGCGGAACTCGCTCCAGACGCTGAGGATTTTTATCCGCTCGGTGGAGTAGGTTTCGACCAGGAAGTCGTAGCGCATCGGGCACCTCGGGATCAGTGTTGACTACCGGCAGTTCCTAATTAACCACAAAGGACACAAAGGCGCACAAAGGAAATCGCTGAATCCCCGAGATTGCGCCGGCTAACGTAACCAGCAGAGCGTGAAATGTTAACCTAGCCCTCGTTCAGCCCCTATGACACGAAGCGCACAACCACTTTGTATCGCCGTCGATACCGGCGGAACGTTTACCGACTGTGTGTGGGTGGAGGGCGGGCGCATCCGCATGCTGAAAGTTTTCTCTACGCCGGACGATCCGTCGCGTGCGATTGCGGAGGCGCTGGAGAAAATCGGGGCGCGAGGTGCGCTTACGCTGCTGCACGGCACTACCGTGGGAACGAATACTTTGCTGCAACGCACGGGCGCACGGGTGGCGCTGGTTACTACGGCTGGGTTCGAGGACGTCATCGAGATTGGGCGGCAGGCGCGGCCGAAGCTGTACGACTTCTTCTTTGATCGCGTGGAGCCGCTGGTTTCGCGCGATTTGCGTTTTGGACTGAATGAACGCGTGAGCAGCGAAGGCGAGATTCTGCAAGAGCCTTCGCCGGCAGAGCTGCGAGAGTTGGCGGAGAAGGTCGGGGCGAAGAAGCCGGAGGCGGTTGCAGTTTCGTTGCTGTTTTCGTTTGCAAATCCGAAGAATGAGAATGCAGTGGCAGGCGCGTTAGGCCGCTTGGAAACGCCGCTTTCGGTTTCGCACCAGATATTGCCGGAGTTTCGGGAATATGAGCGGACGAGCACAGTGGTGGTGAATGCGTATTTGCAGCCGGTGATGGAGCAGTACTTGGGGAAGCTCGAGCGGCGGTTGGGAAAGGCTCGGGTGTTCGTGATGCAGTCGAACGGCGGGATTACCACGCTTAGTTCGGCTGCGCGGGAGCCAGTGCGGACGGTGCTTTCGGGGCCGGCGGGAGGTGTGGTGGGAGCGGCGGCGATGGCGCGGCGGAGCGGGTGCGAACGGATTATCTCGTTCGACATGGGCGGAACTTCGACCGATGTGGCGCTGGTGGAAGGTGAGGCGCGGAGCAGCGGGCAATCGGAAATCGCAGGGTTTCCGGTGGGCGTGCCCATGCTCGATATTCACACCGTGGGAGCAGGCGGAGGGTCGATGGCGCGGTTCGACGCGGCGGGGGCGCTGCGGGTGGGGCCGGAGTCGGCGGGAGCTGATCCGGGGCCGATTTGTTATGGACGCGGAGTGCAGCCCACGGTGACCGATGCCAATCTGATTTTGGGGCGGCTACGGCCTGACCGTTTTCTGGGCGGAGAATTCACTCTCGATGTGGAGCGCACCCGCCGGGTGGTTGCGGAATGGTTGAAGAAGCAGGGCCCCAGACTTTCCGTCGAACGGTTTGCGGCGGGGGTGGTGCGGGTGGTCAACGCCACCATGGAAAAGGCGATTCGCGTGGTTTCGATTGAGCGAGGTTATGATCCGCGAGAGTTTTCGCTGGTGGCATTCGGCGGGGCGGGAGGTTTGCACGCCTGCGAATTAGCGGAGGCGTTGAGTATTCCACGGGTGATTGTGCCGGCGTTGCCGGGAGCGTTGTCGGCGTATGGGATTCTGGTCAGCGACGTGGTGAGAGATTATTCGCGGACGGTGCTGTGGCGGGCTTTGGACAAGTTGCCGGGGGCAAGGCTGGATAAAGAGTTCCTGGCGTTGCGGCGCAAGGCAGAAGCAGATTTTCGCCGTGAGGGATGGACAGGCAGGATCGATTTTGCTCTTAGCGTGGACATGCGCTACCGGGGGCAGGGATACGAATTGAATGTGCCTTACACGCGGGGAATGATCGAGGCGTTCCGGCGGGAGCATGAACGCCGATACGGATACAGCTACGCGGGGCGTGAGGTGGAGTTGGTCACGCTGCGGCTGCGGGCGAGGATCAAGTCTCGGAAGTTGGGGACGGCGGCAATTGGTGTGGTGAGGTCAGGCCCGGCGGAGGTGGGCAAGGCGCCGGTGATTTTCGATGGAAAGAAAGTCGCGGCGGCGATCTGGGAGCGGGACAGGCTCGCACGTGGGCGGAAATTTCGTGGGCCGGCGATTGTGACGGAGTACAGCGCGACTACGGTTGTGCCTCCGGGAAAAAGATTTTGGATGGATCGGCCGGGGAATCTGGTGATCGCGATTTGAGGGTGTCGGTGGAATTTCGCGATCCGAGTCGCAGCGGATAATCAGGCTCTTTCGCCCCTCCAGGGCTCGGCCGTTCTTCTGCTCGATTCCCACGGCTTGCGCCGTGGGCTTTGTTCTGCCGCCGCTCCGCGGCTCAGAACATGGGCGAAAGATTGTGGGTGAAGACGTCGTAATATTGCAATTGTTTCAATCCTGTTACAAAACAATGAATTTGGCGCGCGTGCGGCTACAATACGCTTGTGAAACCAAGCATCTTTGTGGTGGAGGACGATCCCGACATTTCCCGCCTGGTACGGCATCATCTGGAGGGAGCGGGATTTGGCGTAAAGCTGTTTCCTACCGGAAACGCGGTGATGGCGGAAGCGGAGCGGCAGCGGCCGGCGCTGTTCGTTCTCGACATCATGGTGCCGGGGAAAGACGGGCTGGAACTGTGCCGCCAGATTCGCCAGACGTCGTCGTTGGCCCCGATCCCGGTTATTTTCCTGACCGCCAAGAGCGGTGAAGCGGACCGCATTCTGGGACTTGAACTGGGAGCCGATGACTATATCCCCAAACCTTTCAGCCCGCGGGAACTGGTGGCGCGGGTGAAGGCGGTGCTGCGGCGCTTTGAGCGGCCGCTTTCGCAGTCGCCGATGCGCATCGGCGAGATTGAGATTGATCCCGGCGCAATGACGCTTACCGTGAGCGGCCAGCCGGTCACGACTACGGCCACCGAGTTCCGGCTGCTGGATTACTTTGCCCGGCACCTGGGACGAGTGTTCACGCGCGACCAACTTCTCGACTCGGTGTGGCGGGATACGGCTTACGTGACCCCGCGGTCGGTCGATGTGTACGTACGGCGCATCCGGGAGAAGATCGAACCCGATCCGGAAAACCCCCGCTATTTGAAAACGGTGCGGGGGGCCGGATATCGCTTTGAGGCGGCCAAGTGAGGAACCGGATTTTCTTTAAGCTGCTGGCGGGTTTTGTCCTGGTCATCGCAATTGCCGCAGTCACGCTGAATTTTTCCCTGGTGCCCGCGTGGGAGGATTCTGTCCGGCAGGAAGTGGAACGCAATCTCAAACAAAAAACGGCGATGCTCGCCCACCGGGTGAACAGCGACCACGAACACGGGATTCAAGACATCGTTTGGCAGGAAGCACAGGCCGCGGGAGCGAGAGCGACTGTCATTTCCTCGACCGGCAAAGTGTTGGCGGATTCTCAAATCGCGGCCGATGCGGTGGAGGACCCGGCACAGCAACCCGAGTTTGCCGCGGCGCTAAAGGGCGAGGTCGGCGAGGACACCAGGTCGGGCAGCAATCAGGGAGTTCCTTTTCTTTATGTGGCGGCTCCGATTCCGGGAGGGGCGGTGCGGCTGGCGTATCCATTGTCGGATTTGGAAGCCGTAGCATCGCGAGGCCGGCGGATGTTATTGCTGGGTTCAGTTGGGGGTTTGATCGTGGCGATTCTGATGGCGGGAGTCGCGGCGCAATCATTGGCGCGACGCCTACAGGCGATGGTGCGATTTTCCGAGCGGATCGCCGCGGGCGACCTGGCGGCGAGGATTGAAGGAACTGCAAGTGGTGACATTGGACATCTAGCGGCCGGGCTCGACCAGGCCGCGCGTTATCTGCAAAAGGAGTTCGCCGCGCTGCGCACCAGCCAGCATGAACTGGAAACTTTGCTGAACAGCATGGAGGATGCGGTTATCGCAATCGGTCCGGATTACCGGGTGCAGTGGGCCAACCAGAGTATGGACGGGCTGGTGCCGCAGGGTACGCGGCTGGGCTCGCCAGTGGTGGAGACGGTGCGCGATCCGGATTTTCTGCGGGCGATCCGGGGAGCCAGCCAGACCCATAGTGTGCTTACGGCGCGGGCCACATCGATTCTTCCGGGCCGCAGCTTTGAAGTGACGGCGGCCCCTTTGCCCGCAGGCGGGGCGGTAGCGGTGCTGCGCGATTTGACGGAAACCGAGCGGATCGAGAAAACTCGCCGCGACTTCATCGCCAACGTGTCGCACGAACTGCGGACGCCGCTCACCTCCATACAGGGTTACGCTGAGACTTTGCTGGATGGGGCCCAGGAGAACAATCATTCCCGCGAGTTTCTCGACATCATCCGCAAGAATGCCAGCCGCATGTCGCGGCTCACGGAGGACCTCTTGACCCTGGCCCGGGTAGAGTCGGGTGAGCAACGGTTTGACGTGCAAGCGGTGCTGCCGGGGGAGCTGTTGCATGAGGCCGTGCAGAGCTTCGAAAAGCTGGCTCAGGCCCACGGAGTCGAACTGCGTGTCGAGGATTCCGCGCCGGAGCCGGTGAGCGCCGACCGCGAGGCCATTCACCAGGTGTTCTCAAACCTGATTGACAATGCTTTAAAGTACGCGGCTTCAGGCGGTCAGTTGGTGCTGGGGGCGCGGCCAGTCGAGCGCGGGGTGGAATTCTACGTTCGCGATTTCGGCGGTGGCATTGCTTCGGAACATTTGCCACGGCTGTTTGAGCGTTTCTACCGGGTGGACAAAGCGCGCTCGCGGGAATCGGGGGGAACGGGGCTGGGGTTGGCGATCGCGAAGCACATTGTGCTGGCGCATGAAGGCGCCATCCGAGCTGAGAGCGAACTGAACCACGGATCGGCATTCCTGTTCACTTTGCCGCTGGCGGGCGCGGAAGAACCCCGGGCATCGTGATGGACCCTGAATCCGTCGTCAAAATTCACACCCTGTTAACAACTCGCGCCGAAGAACGTCCTATGCTTGGCTCATGTTCAGTACTCCAAGCCGGCGGTCCCGAAGAGTTGTGGTTGTGTCTCCGCCGTCGCGCGTTCGGATGGACAACCCCATGACCGCCGCCCCCGCCAATAATCGTTTACCCGAGTACGCGTATTCCCACTTGGTGACGCGCACCATTGAGGCCTGCCAGGTGGCGAAAGAAGCGGCGGCCACGGCGGCGGAAGGCATCGCGACCGGGTCTAGTTCCCTGCTGAACACGCTGCGCGAGAAAGAGAAGCAACTCGACACCTTGGACCGGGAGATTGACGACGGAGTGACTCTGGCCATTACCCAAGTGACCGAACCCGAAGCCCGCGAGTTGCTGGCGTGCATGAAATTCATGATCTCTCTGGAGCGCATCGGCGATCTGCTGTTGAGTTTTGGCAGCAGCGCGCAGGCTGCGGGCGGACGTGTCGATCCGCAGGACACGCGCGACCTGACCCACATGGCGACGGTTCTCGAAAAGATGCTGGCAGACGTGGGGACGGCGTTTTCTGCGCGTGATGTAAAGAAGGCGGTCGAGGTGTTGCGCGCAGATGCGGAAATGGACCGGCTGCGCAATCTGCTGTTCCTGCGGCACATCGAGAACCCGGAAGGGCAGCAGCGCCAGGCCAGCCTGCAAGTGATCTTCATGACCCAGTCGCTGGAGCGCGCCGGCGACCATGCCAAGAACCTGGCGGAAGAAGTCTGCCATTTCGTGAGCGGGCACACCATCCGCCACGTAATGATGGGCTACGACAAGCCGCTGGAGCAGATGTTCCTGGAGTATTTGCGGCGGCGCGACGAGAAGCAGTAGTTCTGCATTTCCCATCTGGCGTATCTTCCCTTTTAGTATGTAACATCGGTGCGGGTGGTCCCGGCACGAGCACTTACCGCCGAGGACGCCGAGATCGCAAAGAATAAAGAATTAACCACAGAGAGCACAGAGGAAACTATGCAATTCAAACGCTGGCTGTTTGCGGGAGTTCTATTGGGTTCGATGGCATTTGCGCAGACCGTGGTGAAGTATCAGGCTACGATCGACAACGTGAAATATGTTTATGCGTCAGCGGCGCCGGTGGCGCGCTTGAAGGCGGGCGACATCCTTGACACCAATACTCTGGATTGCTTCGGCAACGCGATCCAGAAGCCGGGCGATACGCTCAGCATGTCGAAGGGCGATAATCCGCTGACGGGGCCGTTCTACATTGAGGGAGCGGAACCGGGGGACACGCTGGCGGTGAAGATTCTTGATCTGCAAGTGGACAGCAATCAAGGCGTAGGTGCATTTGCGCCGGGCTTTGGGGCGATCAACCCGACCAATTACACGCCCATGCTGATGTCCCCGTGGCCGGAGAAAATCTGGTTCTATCCCATTGACCACGCCAGCAACACGGCGACGTTTCAGGCTCTGGAATCCAAGTTTTCGACGAAGATTCCACTGCATCCATTCTTCGGCTGCATTGGAGTTGCGCCGGCCAACGGCGAGGCGCGCAGTTCGATTGTGCCGGCGGAGTTTGGCGGCAACATGGATTCTCCGGAAGCCAGTGTGGGCAATACGGTTTATTTTCCGGTGAATGTTCCCGGTGGATTGCTTTATATGGGCGACGGACATGCGGCCATGGGGGATGGCGAGATCGCGGGCACGGCGATCGAAGTGCCACTGCACGCGCGGGTGCAGGTGGATGTGATCAAAGGCCAGAAGATCAACTGGCCGAGGTTCGAGAATGACGATGCCATTATGACGGTGGGGGCGTATCGTCCGCTGGACGATTGCCTGCGGATTGCCTTTACTGAGCTGATCACCTGGATTCATCAGGACTACGGATTGTCGGAAGTGGACGCCTACGAACTGCTATCTGAAGTGGGGAAGATTCACTTGAACGAGATGGTTGATCCTAACTATGTGATCGTGGCTTCGATCGAAAAGAAGTATTTGCCGCCCAAAAGGAAGTAAGGGAGGGTTCCGGGCGCCTACACTTTAGTTTTGACACTTTGGTTCCAGGCGCAGGCTTGTGCTTGACTCTGGGTACGCGGGAAGCGAAACTTCAGCTATACGCGTTTTCATGGACAAATACACCATTCTTGACCAAGCGCCGCCGGAGAGCACAGTAACACCGGTACGCGACGGCAACTCTGTGGCCGAAGGCTCACAGCGCGATCTGGATGCCGCGCTGCAGTTGTTGGCGGAGCGGGCGCAGTATGTCACCGGCGCGTCGGGTGCATCGGTTGCGTTGCGCGAAGACGGAGAAATGGTCTGCCACGCAAGCGCCGGACGGGCAGCGCCGGAGGTGGGAGTGGAGATTGAAACCGGATCCGGTCTTATCGCGGAGAGTCTTCGTACGCGCCAGCTTGTACGTTGTGAGGACGTGGACAGCGACCCGCGGGCCAATCGCGACAGTTGCAAGGAACTCGGAGTCAAGTCGGTGATGGTGATGCCGCTGCTTCGCGAAGAAGAAGTGGTGGGAGTGTTTGAACTGGTGGCGGATCGGGCGTCGGCCTTCGGGGAGCGTGATGCGGCAGCCTTGACGCGTCTGGCGGAAATGGCGCTTACTGCGGTGGAGCATGCGGAGGCTGTGCAGCGGGCGTTACCGGAAATTCCTGAGCCCAGCAACGAGCTTTTGCGCGACAGGGAACCTGGCAGCGTCGAACCTGCGAAGGTGAGTCCTGTAGAAGAGGTGTTGCCTGCGACGGTCGAACCGGTCGCGCCAGTTTCGACGGATCTAGCGAAGATCGGAAGCTGCGAGGCGTGCGGATTCCCGGTTTCCCAAGGTAGGACGCTGTGCGTGGATTGTGAACAGGCCGGACGAACGGCGGAACCCGCGCCACTCGGTGCATTGGTTCAGGAAGAAACCTGGTTCCAGGCCCATAGTTACACCATCGGTACGCTGGTGATTGCGGCCCTGACGCTGGCCTTGCTGGCACTCAAGATGCGGTAGTATTCCGCGCGCTGCCGTCGTTATTCAGGTGTCCAACAACACGTCTTCCTAAAGAAAAATCCTCGGTTACCGCAGTTTGGCTCACTTCCGCAAAACACCGCCTTCCTGAAATGGCACCGTACATCGCTTTCCGCCTTGAATCTGTCCTGCCCTGGCAATGCTTTGGGGGCCGGAGTCCGATGTAGCAGGTAGCGGGAGCGGGTGCGAATGAATGTGACACAAGTTGCCGGAAACGGCGGCGGGCGGCTGCGCATTTTGCTGGCGGGAAAGGACCAAGCAGACCTGAGTGATCTGCGTGAACTGCTGCTGCGCGCCGGGGCAGAGCGGCTCATGATTGATTGTGTCTACACCCGGGAAGAGACCCGGACGCAGCTGAAAAAGTCGGCGTATGACCTGTTGCTGGTGGATTATCCGGAGGGCGATGGAGGCGCGCGCCACTGGCTGGGCGAACCCGAGGAGAGCGAGATTCAAGTTCCAGCGGTCTTTCTGGGAGAGTACTTCAATAACGGGGGAATGGAGGCCGCGATTCAAGCGGCGGCTTGCCAGCCCGGGGGATGCAGCCGGACGGCGCCGTGCCTTGGGCTTTATGTGTTGAGCGGAATTGAGACCTACCTCAAGCAGCGGCAACATCGCAACTCGGAAGAAATGATGCAGAAACTGCGGCACAGCGTAGAGCAGTCGCCGGATTTGGTGATGATGACCAACAGCTCGGGAGTCCTGGAATACGTGAACCCGGCGTTTGAAAAGCTGACGGGATATGCGAGTGCGGAGGTGTTGGGGCAGACGCTGGGAATCCTCAAGTCCGACCAACAGTCCGGGGAACTTTACGAAGAAATGTGGAACACGGTGCTTTCGGGAAAAGTGTTTCATGGGACGGTCATGAACCGGAAGAAAAACGGCGAGACTTTTGTGATTGAAAAGGCGATCACGCCGCTGCGCAATCGGGCTGGGCAAATCACGCACTTCATCTCCACCGGGCGGGACATTACTGACCAGAAGAAGCTGGAATCGCAGCTGCATCAATCGCAGAAGATGGATGCCATTGGGCTGCTGGCGGGGGGGTGGCGCACGACTTCAACAATCTGCTGCTGGTGATCAGCGCGTATGCGGAATTGCTTCTAGATTCGCAGGAAGCGGGAAGCGCAGCGCGCAAGAAAGTTGACGAAATTATTACCGCGACGCGGCGGGCGGCGGACCTGACCCGCCAACTGCTGGCCTTTGGACGCAAACAGATGCAATCGTTGCGAGTGCTCGACTTGAACACGGTGGTGGCGGAAATCACCAGCATGCTGCCGCGCTTGATCGGAGAAGATATTCAGCTGGTTTTCGTTCCCGGCCGAGACCTGGTGAAGGTGAAAGCGGATCCGGCGCAGATTGAGCAGGTAGTGATGAACCTGGCGACCAACGCGCGGGATGCCATGCCAGGCGGCGGCAAGCTCACCATCGAAACCTCGAACGTCAGTCTCGACCAGGCTTACGTGCAACGACACGTGGTCGTTCCAGCGGGAGAATATGCGTTATTGGCAGTCTCAGACTCCGGGGCGGGGATTGCAGCGGAACATCTGAATCATATCTTCGAACCTTTTTACACCACCAAGGAAGCGGGAAAAGGCACCGGTCTGGGGCTGGCGACGGCGTATGGAATCGTGAAGCAAAGTGAGGGCTTCATTTGGGTCTACAGCGAGCCCGGCCAGGGCACCACGTTTAAGATCTACCTGCCTAGAGTGGTACGCGCAGGTAAAGTGGAAGGCCCTGCGCCGGTGGCACAGAGCTCCCCCCACGGACAGGAGACTGTGCTTTTGGTGGAAGACGAAGCCGCGGTTCGGGCCTCGACCTGCGAATTTCTGGTGCGATGCGGGTACACGGTGGTCACGGCAGAGAACGGAGAAGAAGCTTTACGGGCTTCGCGGGAGTACAGCGGGCCGATCCATTTGATGATCACCGATGTGGTCATGCCAAAAATGGGGGGGCCGAAAGTGGCACAACAACTGGCAGCGGAGCGGCCAGGCATGAAGGCGTTGTTCGTTTCCGGATACGCGGAAAATACGGTTTTGCAGCACGGACACATTGACGTGGCGGCGCGGTTTCTGTCGAAACCCTTCAGCTTGAGCACGCTGGGGAACAAAATCCGGGAAGTCCTGGAGACCTCGGAGTCTATGGCCTACGCTGCTAGTTCCTCGTAGTGGTGGTTCTCACCAATTTGCCGTTCTTCAAGCGAAATAAATCCCCGCGCCAGGAAACGGTGTGGCCCGCGAAACTGAGCAGCCAAACCACCATGGCGATGGCATCGCGGAGAGGAACCAGCACCAGCCAGCGCAGGGCGTGCCGGTCGCGTAACAGTCGCCCGCCGACGAACCCGGCGACTGCGAAGCGCAGGGCTGCGGTGACGACAAACAATCCCCATGCCCAGCCAGCGCCAGCGGCGAGGATCAGCGTCAGCAGCGCCCACAGCAGGCCGAAAGTAATCCCGAGGCCCAAGTAGCCCCAGGGGCGCGAGTCGCGTACGGAGCGTGCCCAGCGCAGCTGGTGAGCCAGAAATTCGGGCATGGTATAGCGAGGCAGGTAAGTCTCGACCAAGGTATTGGAGAGTTCAATTTTCAGTCCCCGGCCGGCGATGCGCCGGCCCAGTTGATAGTCGTCAGAAAGATAATCCAGCAGAGCTTCGAAGCCGCCGATGGCAGCGAGATCGCGGCGGCGGAAGGCCATGGTGGATCCGAGAGCAAACTTGATGCCCTCCAGTTGGCGGGCCACCAGCACGCCGGGGCAGAAATCGGTGCTGATGCCAAGCGATTCCAAGCGAGAGCCCAGGGTGGAATTGGCGATTCCGCGATAAAGGCAGGTAACCAGGCCGGTTGCAGAATCAGCCAGAGGAGCGAGCACGCGACGGAGGTAGTCCGGCGGGACGCGAATGTCGCTGTCATTCACAATGAGGTGGTCGTAGCGCGCCTGCGGCAGCATCTGAGTCAGATTGCTGACTTTGGTGTTGGTGCCGAGCGGTTTGGAGCAGACGAGCAAGCGAATAGCGCGCTGCGGGAATTCGGATTTAAGTTGCTCGACAAGTTTGATGGCGGGATCGTCGGGCTCGCTAACGCCGAAGATGATTTCGTACTCCGGATAGTCTTGCACACAATGGCTGCGGAAGTTTTCGTACATTTCGGGATCGGCGCCTTTGAGGGGCTTGAGGATGGAGACGGGAGGAAGGTGCGGGGATGCAGAGGGCCTGGGTTGTCGCAGAAAGCTGGCCGCGCTCCAGAGACAAAGAGCGTAGTAGACGAGGCTCCCGGCGGTGAGGAGGACGGTCACGATTTCCAGAGCTTGGATGGTTTGATGAATCATTGAGGCGGACTATTCGGCGCGGCTTGAAGCCGCGCCCTTTCAAAACCACGAGAGTCTATTCGTAGCGCAGCGACTCGATCGGATCCAGGTTCGCGGCCTTCCACGCGGGATAAATGCCGAAGACGAGACCCTCCACCGCGGCCGAGGCGATGCCAAAGATGGTCCAGAAGACCGACATCTGCGCGGGCAGCGAACTCCAAATCGCCGGAATCGTCCAGGTAATGATCGCGCCCAGCAGCACGCCGAGGATTCCACCCATGGCAGTTAAAGTGATGGCTTCGAGCGTGAACTGTAAAAGGATATCCGACTTGCGAGCGCCAATGGCTTTGCGGACGCCGATTTCGCGGGTACGCTCGGTCACCGAAACCAGCATGATATTCATTACGCCTACGCCGCCGACAATGAGCCCCACGCTGGATACGGCAAACATGAAAATGAAGACCGCTCCGGTGATCTGGTTCCAGACGTCGGAAAGCGAATCCTGGGTAAAAATACTGAAGTTGTCGGGCGCGGTGGGAGCCACTTTGCGGCGGCGTCGCAGGAGTTCGCGCATCTCGTCGATGGCCTTGGGCATATCGTCATGAGACGTGGCCTTGACGGTGATCCAGTATTGCTTTAATTCCGGATGCAGCTTGCGAAAGGTTGACAGCGGGAAGTAAACGATGTTGTCGTTCGGATTACTGCCACTGTTGAACACATTCTTCTGGGGCTCGACCACGCCGATCACGGTAAATATCTGGCCTTCGATGTTGATTTCCTTGCCCAGCGCTCCGCTTTTCGGGAACAGGGCGGCAGCGGTCTCCGATCCCAAAAGAATCACCGGAGAGTGGTGCTCGTCGTCGGTTTCGTTGAACCAGCGGCCCGAGGTCAGCGCCAGGTCATACACGTCCTTCAAGGAGCCGGTGTCACCTTCCAGAATGGTGTTCTTAGCGCGGCGGTCGCCGTATTTCACCACGTAAGTGCCCTGGCCAAACTCCAGCTGAATGTATTGCAAAGTAGCGTCCACGGCTTTGACGTGGGGCAGGTCCTTCATGGCCATGGCATCGTCGAAAGTAAGTTCGCGGCGCTTGCGAATCTCTTCGGTGGGCCGCCCGAAGGCAAGGGGCTGATGAAAGGCAAAAATGATATTCGAGCCAAAGCTGGTGATGGCCTGTTGAAACTGATTGTTCATGCCGCGGACGATGGAAGAAATTCCGATGACGACGGCCACTCCGATCACGATGCCAAGCACGGTAAGGGCAGAGCGCAGCTTGTTGCTGCGAATGGTTTCCAGTGCCATCCGGACTATCTGGCCGTAATCGCCTCTGCGCATCATGGGAATTTAGGAATTTAGTAATTTGGTAATTTAGTAATTTGGTAATTTAAAACCTTAGAAAACATCAGCGCAGTTACAATTACTAAATTACTCAATTACTCAATTACCAATTACCCAATCATCTAAAGTTCAAATCTCAGTGCTGCAATCGGGTCCAGCCTTGCTGCGCGCTTGGCGGGATAGACGCCGAAGAACACGCCCACGCTGGTCGAAACCAGCAGTCCGGCACCAACCGCCCAGAGTTTGATTGCCGAGGGCATGCCAATCAGCGCGGTGATGCCTTTGGCAAACGCGATCCCAAATAGCACGCCCAGCAACCCGCCGACCAGCGCCATGGTCCCGGACTCGATCAGGAATTGCAGAAGCACGTCCTGACTGCGCGCTCCCATGGCTTTGCGAATGCCGATTTCCCGGGTGCGTTCGGTCACCGAAACCAGCATGATGTTCATGATGACAATGCCGCCCACCACCAGGGAAATGGCGGCGATGGCGACCATGGCGATGAAAAAAGTGCTGCTGAGGCTCGACCAGATGCTGAGAAATCCTTTGTTGGTTTCCGCGGCGAAGCTATCGGGCTTGCCGGGAAGGTCGTGACGGCGGGAGCGCACGATGACGCGGGCCTCGTCCATGGCTGACTCCAACTGGGAGCCGACTCCATTGGCTTTGCCAAAAATGCGGATGTTGCTGTGCGCGCCGAATTGCTTCAAGTAGGAGGTGATGGGAATGGCGGCGTAGTTATCGCGGCTCTGGCCCAGGGTCTTGCCTTGCTTCTTGCCGACCCCAACCACCGTGTAAATCTCGCCTTCCACGCGGACCTCCTGGTTGATGGGGTCGGAGCCGGGGAAAAGATTGTCCACAACGTCGGTGCCGATGACGGCGACGTTGGAGCGGTTGCTTTCGTCGTTCTCATTCAGCATGCGGCCGGCGGTGAGGTCAAGATCCAGAATCGACGCCATGGAAGGGGTAAAGCCGCGAATCCAGACGTCGCTGACCGACTGCTCTCCCCGTTTCACGTGCCCGTCGGACTTAATGGTGGAGGCTCCGACCTGGGCGCACTGCCCGCAGGCGTCGCGCACCGCCTGGAAATCTTCCACGGTAAGGTCTTTGCGCTTCTGGCCCTCGAGCAACTGGTCAACGTTGGTGATGACCGCGCTGGCCTTGCTGATCACAAAGACGTCGGCGCCAAGGTTGAATATTTTCTCGGCTACGTAGCCGTTGATGCCGTTGACGAAGGTCACGACAGCGATGACCGCCGCTACCCCGATGACCACCCCGAGCAGAGTGAGGACACTGCGGAGTTTATTTGCCCACAGCGACTGGAGCGCGATACGGATGGCTTCGAGGGTGGTCATAAAACCGTCGTTGGTCGTTCGTCTTTGGTCGTTGGCCTTGCGACCCCTAGAGTCTAACAAAGAAGATACGCAGCAGGCGGTTGGAGAGTTTCAACGACCAACCAGCGACGACCAAAGCCCCCAATAGGTGCGAAAGGCTCATTGCGGAGCTGGATTCAGGGGCTATAATGCTGACCCAAATAAGGAGGCAGTGTGAAGAACGCTCGACTATCGCTTTTGTTCACAGCCTTGGTCTTACTGGCAACCACGCCGCTCTTTGGCCAAGCATTGGGTTATCAGATCACCACCGACCACGCGGGTTTTGTCAGCATTCCGGGGTTCAAGCCCCCGTTGCAAGTGAAGTGGTCTGTAAACTTTGCGGGCACGGCGTCGTACCCCATCATCACCGGAGGAAAGGTCTTCGCGATTGATGGCGGAAACGGCACTGTTCCCTCCACCTTATACGCTCTGGACGCGAGTACCGGCGCGACTCTGTGGACCCAGCCTGTGCCCGCGGGTTACGGTGGATGGATGGGGTTTGCCTACGAGAATGGCGGCTTGTTCGGAGCTACTCAGCAGACTCCGAGTTTCCAATCGGGCACCATGTTCGCATTTTCGGCAAGCGACGGCCATCAGGTCTGGAGCATCACTCTTCTTGGGCAATACCTTTTCAGCTCGCCTTCCACAGCAAGGAGTGGGATGGTCTACACAAGTGGCTCGGGCGGAGGCGGCACAGTGTACGCAGTAAAGGAAAGCAATGGGCAAGTCGTTTGGACGGCGCCAGTAGAGAACGGGGACACGTCGGCCCCTGCGGTGTCTGACGATGCGGTTTATGTTTCGTACGCGTGCCCTCAGACCTATCGCTTCGATGCGAAAACTGGGCAGCAGATCTGGCACTACAGCGGCGGTTGCGAAGGCGGAGGAGGCGAGAGTGCTGCAGTTTATGACAACCTGGTTTTTGTCCGCGATCTGTACAACTACCCGACCGACGGCATCGCGTTGACAGCATCTACCGGGTCGCTGGTGGGAGGTTTCAACAGCTTATACTCCACGGCTTTCGCAGGTGGTTATGCCGTTTTGACGGAAGCGGAAACTCTTAGCGTCGCAAAGGTCAGCAACGGACACACACGGTGGACGGTGACTGCGAATGGAGAATCTTTCACCTGTTCCCCGATCGTGGTGAACGATATCGTGTATACGGGCACCAGCACCGGAAATCTCGAAGCTTATTCGGGCGAAACCGGACAACTGATTTATTCCGTCAATCTTGGGCAGCCGATACAGTGCGGAGAAAACTTCGCAGAGCCATTAGCCGGCATGAGCGCGGGGGAAGGCTTGCTGGTAGTTCCGGCTGGAAATACGCTGGTGGCCCTGCAATAGCGCGCATTCTGAGGTACTCTGCGATAATAGAGAGGTTGGCAGCTGGACCGGACGGTCGCTTTCGGCGCTTTCGGGCGCCGGGGGAGGAAAGTCCGAACTCCACAGAGCAGTGTGCCGGATAACGTCCGGGAGGCCGGGTTCAAGCCCGGTTTACGGCTAGTGCCACAGAAAACATACCGCCTGGTGCATCTTCGGATGCGCGGGGTAAGGGTGAAAAGGTGCGGTAAGAGCGCAACGCCGCCGCAGTAATGCGGCGGGCAGGGCAAACCCCACACGGAGCAAGACCAAATAGGGAGGGAGTTTCGAGTTCGCTCGAAACAGGTGCCGGCTCGGCGCCTCAAACCTCCGGGTAGGTCGCTAGAGCCGCGCAGTAATGCGCGGCCCAGAGGAATGACCGTCCTGCGGGAGCAATCCTGTGGACAGAATTCGGCTTACAGGTCCGGCTGCCACAAAAAACACTTACAGCAGTTTCGCCTGCGAGTGGGCCTTTTGTGCCGCTCGCTAGCAGTGCCGCCGCCGAGTGAAATCTTAGCTTCCCTATTGCTGAGGACCCCACGCGCAGCCTCCACTTCGCAGTTACTCGAGGGCTCTTCCGATATTTAATTTGCATTTGCAGACGCAGTAGGGCTCCCCACGTCCAAAACGACCTTCCAGGAACCATCGACCTGCTTCCTCCAGATGGCCACTCCTCTATTCTCCTGTGTAACAGGCTTACCATCCGGAGTGTTTAGAGATATCCGGTTAGTCGCAGTGGAGTAAGCCAAGTCGCCCGACCGCGAGACCTCTATCTTCTCGGTCTTCCAGGTGATCGAAAATCCCGGTGTAGCGAATGCACCAGAAACATATTTGCGGATCGCGTCCTTGCCGACGATCGGGGGAGTGCCGGGAGTGAGAATGGTCGCATCATCGGCCCAAAACGGAAGTACTCGACCCAGGTCATGCGCAGAAGCGGCGGCGAGCCAATCAGCATCAGTCCGACGTATGGCTGCTTCCTCCGCCGAAGCGTTTACTTTGCCCTGTCCGCCGCATCCAGCATTGACCAGCGCGAGAATTATGATAGAGAGGGCGAGCATCAATGTTGGGATAAACCGCGTGCGTTTCATGGCTTGCCTCCTATGGGAGAATACAGCACGCCCGTGCGACCGGCCACGTGTCTGAGCTTTCACACCTTATGGCACTCGTCATGGTTTGGGTGTGCACGGTCGTATCGGCTCCCTCCAAACCGCGGTGAGTTCCATGTTCGTCGCACGCGACACGCTGTGCAGCCACAAAGGCGCGCGATAAACTAATGGGTTGTCTTGTGATTGCCAGAGAGTTACAATGCTTACAGTAGTTACGCATTGAAGGGAAATCCCGTGAGTACCAGCAATTCCATGGTCATCAGCATGCGCCTGCCCGTCGCCAGCGGCAAGCGCCTCAAACGCATGGCCAACCGGCATGGTTGGACGCCGAGCGATGCCAGTGCGCGCCTGGTGGAAGAAGGCTTAAGGCGGTCGGAATTTGCTTTCATTGACTTCCGCGACTCCCTAGCCGGCCGGCAAGCCTACATGCAGGGCAGTACGCTCGCGGTATGGGAAGTGATGTTGCTCTGCCGCAGCTACAAGCAGGATGCATCCGCTGTCGCCAAACATCTCAGATGGCCCGAAGCCAAGGTGCAGGCCGCCGTCAACTATGCGGAGGCGTTTCCGAGCGAAATAGAAGAGGCGATCACGGAGAACGACGCGACCGATTTCAAGGCGCTGAAGCGCATGTTGCCCCAGGCGAATGCCTCCGTTTCCAGAAAAGCCGCGAAGCGCTGACGTGCTCAAGCTACTCCTCGACGAACACATTTCGCCGGACGTGGCTGAGGGCTTGCGCCGGCGCAATCGCGCTCTGGTAGTCCGTTACATGGCGGAGTGGGAAGGCGGCGATTTTCTGGGACGCGACGATTCCGCTTGCCTACAACATGCCGCCAGGCGAGGTTTGACGCTGGTCACCTACGACCGGCGGACGATTCCACTGCTGCTGAAAACCTGGGCCGAGGAAGAGCGAACGCATGCGGGCGTAGTGTTTGTTGACGAAAAGACCATTTCACCGGCGGATATTGGCGGCTTGGTCAGGGCGCTGAAGCAGTTGTCGAAGGAAACCTGGCGTTGGGACTGGACCAATCGAATCCATTTCCTGCGGCGCTGATCAGACGTTCACTTCAAGCCTTCCACCATATAAAGATCAGATAGCGTTCGGATATAGCCATACACGTACGCCCTGGCATCGGGAGTGATGGCGACTCCGCGGATGGTGTCGATTCCCGCGGCGTCCGCGGGCACCAATTCTTTCCAGAGCTTTCTTTTTCCGGTGGACAACTCGAGTTCATACACTTTGGCGGGAATCTGTCCGAAACGGAAAACGTAAAGTGAGCGGCCATCGGCGGACCAGCCCGTCGGCGCCTCGTCTGGTTCCGCGCCCGGCACCGGCACGGGTTCTCCAGCGGCGGTGGGATAAAGGTAAATTTTGTGGTCGGGGCCGACGCTGGCGGCGAAGTCACCCTTGGCGGAAAGCACAACCGCCGGGTTCACACCCTCCGGGCTGATGGGGCGCGGCTTGGCTTCGCCGGGAGAGGTCACATAAAGACGGAATCCGTGTCCCGCCTCGTTACCCGAGAACACCAGTTGTTTGCCGTCGGGCAGCCAACTCCCATTCAGGTGGTTGATGGAGTCGTTGCTGAGGGGCTTGGCTTCGCCGACCCCGGTCGGGAGCAGGAACAACGGTGCGGGAGTAGTCGTCGATCGCGACAGTGCCCATTTCCCGTCAGGAGATAGGGCCATGCCGGCTCCATCGCTGAGACGGATAGCGGGGGAACCATCCATCTTACGGAGGTAGACGGCATATTTCGGCCCTCCGCCCTCGCCGGACTCGGTGAACAGCACGGTTTTACCGTCGGGGGAAAGGTCGTTGGGCACCGACCAATCGAGCCAGGACAAGTCATGCTCCTTGGCATCGCCCGGACTTAGCCCGATCATTCCGGCCCGGTCATTGCCGCGAGTCAAGAGCACATTGCCATCGCGGCCAACATCGAGCAAGGTCAATTCTCCGGGAACGCGGGCCAACAATCGTACGGTTCCCGAAAGATTGACCGCGTAAAGCGAGCGGTCGCCACCGGTGCGAGTGGCGGTAAACCAGATCTCATCGCCGCCTGGCGACCACGCCACCCCTTGAATGCTGTCCCAACCGGTGGAAAGAGTTTTCGTCTTGCCAGCCATATCAACCACGGTGAGGGCGCCACCGTCGTCCCCTAGTTGAGGATGGTCAATGAAGGCAACCATGTCGCCCTTGGGGGCAACGCGCAGATGACCGATCCATCCGTCGGCTTGATAGAGGACTTTGCCCAGCGGAAACTCCAGGCGGTGCCGGCCCTGCTCTTGGCGCACCACTGCCAAAGTGCTTCCATCCGGAGACCAATCGGCCCACTCAACGCCTTCCAGGATCTCGCGCGGAGCGCCGCCGACCAACGGCACGCGAGCCAAGGTGCCGGAATAAAGAAATCCAGCTTTGGGATGGCTGGCCAGCGAGAGCGCCATCTCGCCGGATGATGAAACCGCCAGCACGTCAGCACCTGCGGGCTCTAATTCGTGCGACTCAGGACTCTCCGGCCGGGTGGTGAACAGCTGTAGAGACTTGCCTTCCCAGGCAGCGCTGTAAATGATGGTCTTGCCGTCAGGAGCGAAACGCGCGGCGTGAACCATGCCTCGACGGAAAGTGAGCGGATGGTAAACCGGCAGCGAGGCCGCCTCCGGACGTTGCAGCAAAAACCTTCCAACGGCGAGGCCGGCAAGCAGCGCGATTGCAGCGGCCGCCAATGCCGTGACCAACACAGGGCTTCGCGGCGACGTGCTCCCCGTGACCGGCGTCAATACCGCCGGCGATGAGGTAACCGGAACCGAGCTTCCCGACCGCGAGGTGTCCTGAGCGCGCTTGATCCGCTTCAGGTCGCCGCGCAGCTCGGCGGCGGTTTGATAGCGGAACTCACGCTCTTTCTCCAGCGCCTTGAAAATCACTTCCTCGAGCTTCGGCGGCAACGCTGGATTCGCGCTGGTTGGAGGGGGCGGAGTGCGGTTCAGAATGGCTTCGGAAATTACACCGGTGCTGCTGCCGGAAAACGCTAGCCCACCGGTGGCCATTTCGTAGAGCACCGATCCGAAAGCAAACAAGTCGGTGCGCGGGTCGAGCTCTTCGGCGCGAACCTGCTCCGGCGACATGTAGGCAACCGTTCCCACGGTGGCACCGGGAGTGGTCATGAGCGCACCCTCGGTCGCGGTTCGCAGGCCGGATTCGGAATCGCTCTGACGGTTTCCCGGGGCGAGCTTGGCAAGACCGAAATCCAGTATCTTGGCCTGGCCGCGCTTGGTCACGAAAATGTTTGCCGGCTTAATGTCGCGATGAATGATTCCCTTGGAGTGGGCGGCATCGAGGCCGTCGGCAATCTCGATGGCCAGATGCAATAGGGTTTCGGTGTCCAGCGGACGGCCGGCGATGCGGTGTTTCAGGGTCAGCCCCTCGAGGAGCTCCATGACAATGAAAGCCTGGCCGTTTTCCTCGTCAATCTCGTGGATGGTGCAGATGTTGGGATGGTTCAAAGCGGAGGCGGCGCGGGCTTCCCGCTGAAAGCGATCCAGGGCCTGGCGGTCCTGGGCAAGTTCTACGGGCAAAAACTTAAGCGCGACGAAGCGGCCCAGCTTGGTGTCCTCAGCCCGGTACACCACGCCCATACCGCCGCCGCCAAGTTTCTCGAGGATGCGGTAGTGCGAAATAGTCTGGCCGATCACTGGCGGAAATCTTACGTGCGGGAAACGGGCAAGTCAATGAACGCAGTGTAACGGTTCATCCGTGGTGGTCGGAAAATCCGCGGAGCGGGTCAGAACGTCGTGGCCACCGTGAAGCGGAACGTCTTACGCGGTTCGCGCAACAGATACTGCGGCGCGTAGGCGTTCTTGGCGATCTGGAAGGTGTAGTCGCCGGCGGCTCCGGGGGGGAACATGCTGCGGGTAATGGGAAGCGGAGAATTGGTGGTGGTGTCGAGGCGCAGCGGATTGTAGGCCCAATACACGCGGAAGGGGGCATTGATCACCGGCAGGAAGACCTGGAACTCGATTCCGGTGGACATCCTGGGAACCCAGTTGGTGCTGCCCAGTGGGGTTAGGTACTGGGAGAAAGTAGTTTGGCTGCCGCCGGTGCAGTTCAGGGCGATATCAAGCTTGGGGCAGCCAAACACGGTGGTGTTCAGGAGTTGCTGTTCGGCGGAGGAGATTTTTAATTCGGAATTGCGCAAGATGGGCTCGACTCCCACGTCCATGAACGGCGCAACACTCACCGGTCCGGCGATGGTGATGCGGTATTCCAGGTTGCCGATCAGGCTCAGGTCGCCGCCCGGAAATACGATCTGCGAGACGGGAACGGGAATGGTGTACCCCCCTTGCAGGGGATTGGCGGGATTTTTGGGCACGATCGAGCCATCCGGGTTGCGCAGTTGCACCGAAGCGGTGGTGGGCAGGAAGGCCACCGGCGACACCGAGCGGATATCGAACCCGCGCAGATCCGTCTCACCGCCATCATAGAAACGCTGGAAGGGTGGCGGCACCAGCCCGCCGTAGCCGGTGAGAAATGAGCCGGTCAACTGGAAGCCGACGGTGTTGCGGCCGTTCTGTACCGGCTTGAAGTGCTTCACTTGCGCGATCGGACGGATGGTCCTGACATTTCCGCCGATGCCGGCGAATTCCGTGGCCAGGTAGTAGCTGGTGCCCTTGTGAGGAAAGAGCGCGCGATCCAAAGAGTTCTTGGAAAGGCTGGGAACGATCTTGCTAGTGATGATGCCGTCAAGAGAGTTGGGACCGGTGATGCCCCGGAAGGAAAGGAAATCGAACAGCGTCTTGGAGGCGGTGGTCAAGGCCACGATGGAGGAGTCATCCAGCTGATAACTGACGCCAATCCGCTTGAAGGAGTGATGGCGTAGCGGATAAGACAAATTGAGGGTGAAGCCCTTGCTGGATTGGGTGTAGTTCTGCAGGTTCTGCTCCAACGCCGTAGGCAGATTGATCGCCTGACCGCTCAGGATGGCAGCCTGGCGGGCCTGGTCGTAAATAAATCTGCGGCCATAAACCGTAAATCCCAATTGCAGCGGGCGATCGAATAAATAAGGCTCGGTGAAGCCAAACATCAGGTCGCGCTCAAGGTTGCCGAGATTGGCTTGAACGGTCAGGGTTTCGCCTTTGCCCATGAAATTGTTGGTGCTGTAACTGAGACCGATAAAGGAGCCAGCCAGGCCGCTCACGCCCCCGGTGAGACCGATACTGTTTTTTCCCTTCTCATGCACTTTGAGAAGCAGATCGACAGTACCGGCTTTTTCGTCGAGATGGCGTTCGGTGGTGCTGGGGTCGTCCGCCTTCAGCACATCGAAGAAACCCAGCTGGTTCAGGCGCTGCAGGCTGACTTCCCAGAGTTGCGAACTGTAGATCTGGCCCTCCTCCAGCAGGATTTCACGGCGGATGACTTTGTCGCGGGTGGTGGTGTTGCCCTGGAACTCGATGCGGCGCACCAGGAATGGTTTGCCCTCGTCCACGTCGATATCGATGAAGATTTGTTTCTTGTCCTCGTCAAAGGTGGTGCCGGGAACCGAAGTAAAGTTGATGTATCCCTGTTGACCATAGGCCTTCCCCAGATTGTCCAGGCCCTTGGCAATCTTGCTGCGGTCAAAGACATCGCCATCCTTGATGGGGAACAATGCCCGCAGGGCTTTGGTATTGGTGACGGCCTTATTTCCCTTGAACGTGATCTCGCCCAGAGTGTACTTGTCCCCTTCGTCGATGGGCATGGTAATGTCCACGGTCTTGCCCTGGCCCTGCTGCAGGAAGGGAATGTGAAAGCCTTTGTGACCGCTGTCGTGGATGTCGGTTTTGGGTTCGTTGACCACTACCTTGAAGTATCCGCGATTCTGAAATTCGGCGCGCACCCGCTCGGTGTCTTCATCGACCTTGGTGGCATCGTAGGTACGGGCGAACAGATTCTCCAGGAAGATGGAGTGGGGAACGCCAATTGGCCTCAGGTTCTTCATGGCCCCGCGCAGCAGGCGGGTTTTGACATGCTGATTGCCGGTAAAAATGATCTTGCCGACTTTGACCTTCGGGCCCTCCTTGATCACAAAGGTGAGGCTCAAGGCAGCGGGCGGAATGGGCCGGATCTCGGTGCGGATGGTGGAGAATTGACGGCCGTGCTCGGAGAGCAACTCTTTGATGACCACCTCAGCGTGTTTGACCTTGGTGGGGTCGTACTGGCTTTCCTGCGAAAGCTGAACTTTGCGTTCCTTGAAACGGTCGAGCACGTCGCTCTTGGTGACCGAGTTCAGGCCTTCGTAATTGATCTCGCGAATGGTCGGCCGTTCTTTGACGTAGATGTGAATGACCGGGCCTTTGGGAGTGTTCTCGCGCTCGAAGCGGATGTCCTCGAAGTAGCCGGTATTCCACAGCGAGTTGAAGTCACGTTCCAGGGCAGCCTCGTCATACACGTCCCCAGAACGGGTGAAGATGCGGGCGCGGACGGTTTCGGCGGGAATCCGGCGGTTGCCGTGAACTTCGATGCCCGCCACCAGCTCCTGCTGCGCCGGAGCCAGCGAGCAGAGCAAGAAAATGGCCAGCAGCAAGCCCAGAAGCGGACGACGGCCTCGACTCCAACACTCTGGAAATGAAGGAGATGGGCCGGGGCGCGACACGTGGCCTCGGGGTGCGCGGCGATGCTTGCCCTGGGCGATTCCAGGACTATCCTGATGAGTGCGCAGAATCTCCTCTACCTCAGTGACTGGGAGTATGGAAAACCGCAATTATACGGTAGTGCGATGGAGAGCGTCCAAAAACCAGGCCTCAGTGGCTGGCCGCTGCCGGCTTAAAAAGCTCCACCTCAACCAAGACGGAATAAAACGTGGCCGAGTTGCCCAAGTCCGTAAGTTTTTGTGATGTAAGCACATTGATGTTTTGTCCGCCCGGGGAAAGCTTGGCCCAGGCAAGTCTGGCACAGACCACACCGGTTTGCACAGCGCCATTGACTCTTGCGGTTAGATGCAGGTCACCGCGGCGGTTGAACACGCGCACCGTGTCGCCGTCAGCGATTCCCCGGCTAAGGGCGTCGGCTGCGCTCATCTCAAGCAGCCCCGGTTCTTCCATCTCCTGGATCGCAGGCAGATTGGAAAAGGTGGAATTGAGGAAATTGTCGGACTTGCGCGCCAAAAGCTCCAGGGGAAAGGTCTTTGCTTGCTCACCATGCCGTGATTCCGCCGGTGGGGTGAATTGCACTACGGGATCGAGGCCTTGGGCCTTCAACGCCTCGCTATAAAGCTCGGCTTTGCCCGTGGAAGTTCCGAAGTTTCCCTGGGCGAACGGAAGGAAGGGCTCTGCTTCTCGGTCTGCATGAAATTTCAACCGTATGTGTCCTTCTGTTTCCAAACGCTCCCGGTCGATGCCTCGCAGCCAGGGATTCTTGCTGTTGAGCGCGACATCCATCATCTCATCGACTGACTCGCGGAAGCAGTCCTCATCGAATCCCATGCGTTGGGCCAAAGCCCGGAACAGTTCTACATTCGAGCGGCATTCTCCCAACGGCGCAATCGCCTGATCTGACATTTGCAGAAAGTAATGACCGTAGGCGCCTTGCAGATCCTTATGCTCAAAGAATGTGGTCGCAGGGAGAACGATGTCGGCGTAATCGGTGGTATCGGTGAAAAATTGTTCGTGGACCACCGTGAACAAGTCGGGACGCCGCAAGCCGAGGGTCACCTCATTGAGATCGGGGCAAACCGCCGCCGGATTGGAGTTGTAAACAAAAAGCGCTTTAACGGGTGGATCGGCAAGCGTGTTCAGTGCCTTGCCCAGCTCCACCATGTTTACGACGCGGGCGGGGCGCCCCAGAGTTTTCGTCATTAGGTCAGTACGCGCCAGTGCAGCCTTATCGAGCGCCGACGCGAATGCGCCGCTGGTGGCGTACTGCAAGCCGCCGCCCACTTCCTTCCAGGAACCGATGATGCAGGGCAGCATGGTAATAGCCCGCATCGCCATGCCACCGCCTTCGGAGCGCTGCACTCCGTCGTTGACTCGAATCACGGACGGCCGAACGGTTGCGTAGTCCCCCGCCAGCTTTCTGATGTCGTGGGCGGAAATTCCAGTCCACTTCGCAACGCGTTCGGGCGGGTACTCCTGCACTTTCTCGCGGAGCTGCTCGAAGCCGACGGTGTAGCGCGCGACGTAATCCGCATCATGCAGGTTCTCGTTGATGATGACATGCATCAGGCTGAGCGCGAGGGCGGCGTCAGTGCCCGGGTTGATGGGCAGATACCAGTCGGCGACGGCGGCGGTGCGGGTGCGGTAGGGATCAATCACAACCAGCTTTGCGCCCCGGCGGCGGGCTTCGACGATGAATGGCCAAAGGTGCACGTTGTTGCCGTGGATGTTCGACGCCCAAGCAATGATGTAGCGGGAATGCACGAACTGCTCCGGCTCGGTGCCCAGTTTGATGCCCAGGACTGACTTCAATCCGGCTTCTCCGGCGGCAGAACAGATCGTCCGGTCGAGTTGCGACGCCCCCAACCGGTGAAAGAAGCGGCGATCCATGGAAGCGCCGTTCAAAACTCCCAGCGTGCCGCCGTAGGAGTACGGCAGAATGGCTTCGCTACCGAACTCGGTGGAGATTTGCTGGAAGCGGGAGGCGATTTCGTTGAGGGCTTCATCCCAGGAGATGCGCTGAAATTCGCTGCGGAGCTCCGCTCCGCCGGAACGGCCGAGGGCGGCCGTCCCCCCAGGCGCAGTCGATCCCTTGGGTGCGACCCTCCGCATGGGGTACAGCACCCGATCCGGCGAGTACACGCGGTCGAGATATTTGGCGACTTTTGCGCACAAGAAGCCGCGAGTCACAGGATGAGCCGGATCGCCCTGGATCCGCGTCGCACGGCCGTTGTCAATGGTGATCAGGACCCCACAAGCGTCAGGGCAATCGTGGGGACAGGCGGCGTGGACGATCTGCTTCACTGCTTCGATTATACGGGGACTGGTGTCAGCAGACCCGCGCCAGAAACAAAAAGCGGGCGGCTTTCGCCGCCCGCGCGGAAGAACCAGGTTCGGCCTATTGCAGCACGCGCACCCGATGCGCCCACACCACCGGCTTGCCGGTGTTGAGGTCTTTGAAGACCAGGCCGCGCACCACCAGGTTGGCCGCTCCCGCACCCTGCAATCCGGTCAGCCCGTTGACGTTCTCGAAAATGGTGCCGGCACCGGTGTTCACGGTGAACGGACCGCCCGCGGAATAGCTCATCAGCAGGTCGTTCTGCATCTGGAAGCTGCCCACGTTGCCACCGAGAATGCTTACGCTATTCTCCACCAGCGAACCGATCACACCTTGACGGCGCAGTGACACCATGTTGGGCGTGAACGTCCCGCTCTGATCGGTGCCACCCACGAAGATGCGTTGCCCGACCACGAGAGTTGAGCCATTGAAGACCTGCTGGCTAAACCAGTTGTCGAAGAAGCAAACGTCGTACTCAGTCACCAGACTCAGATCAACGGTGTAGACCGTGTCCACCGGAATGTTGGGGCTGAGATTGGGAAGTTCTTCGCCCACGAACATGGTCACTTGCTGGCCCGGGTTAATGGCAAGAATCCGGCCGGAGATGAAAGCCTGGTCGGTGGTAATGACCTCGACATTGCTGGCCATAATGCTGCCATCGGCCTGGACCGTGCCTTCCACGCAAACGATGGCATTCACCGGCACGCTCGCCAGAGTGTAACTGCCGTTGAATTGAGTATTCGAGTTGGTGTCGATGACTTCCTGGAAAGCGTACGGCCCTTGCACCAGGAAGCTGTTCGCCGAGGTGTTCACGGAAAGCACAGAGCCGGTGAAGTCGGTGATCTCGCCCAGTTCGGCGGAGGCCGAAACTGCCATGACATCAATCGTCGGGTTTACGCTGCCGGTCATCTGTCCATTGCCGTCGACCGCGAGGGACTGGCGAAGGTCGAAGTCCATATGCAGACCGGCCAGGCCATTCTTACCCACCGTCAGAGGACTTCCGTCGGGGAACGCCACGGTGACGGTTGAGTTGGTCAAAGTTCCATTGATGGAGCCGAGCGAAGGTGGAGTGGTCGTCATGTCAACGTCGTAAATCACCGGGTTGGCCAGCGTAAAAGTGGCGCTGGTATAGCTGCCGGGGGCGACGGTGTTGAATCCCAGCAAGGAGCGCAGCCCAATCAACCGGCCGAAATCAACCGTGGCCGGCTGAGAAAGTACAGTTACCGTACTCGAGCTGTTATTGAGGGTGATGCTGTTGATGGTGATGTAGAAGGACACTACCGATGTAACCGGCGCGTCTTCCCCGGTGACGAAAACCTGCCCCTGGGCATTCCCAGAACCACCGCTGGAGGAAGATGACCCGCTTCCGCCGCCACAAGCTGTGAAAGTCAGCGCTGCCAGCGCCAGCAAAACTGCGAGAAATGGAAACCGTTTCATAAGCCGCTCCTCGTGGACGTTCGCTCTTGGGGGAGCTGCAAAATTGCTGCTCTGGACGATTAAACCCTCTCAGGATAGAAAAGTTTTGTGATTTTAGTACACGTTACTGTGGTAATCGCCGCGCTGGGAGCGGGTTTCGGAGTGCGGGATCGAAGTCGAACAGAGCGAGTGGTTTACCATCAGACGGCGCGTCCGGCAGAGACCCCGGATGCCCATGCCCATTGAAAGTTGAAGCCGCCGAGGTGGCCGGTTACGTCCACCACTTCGCCGATGAAAAACAGACCTGGAACTCTGCGGCTCTCCATGGTCTTGGCGGAAAGTTCGCCGGTATCGATTCCTCCCGCGGTGACTTCAGCCTTTTCGTAACCTTCGGTGCCCGCGGGATGGATTTCCCAACCATGAGCGCGACGGTCCAGTTCGGCGAGAGCTCGATCGTTGAATGCAGAAGGCGCATTGAGTTGCAGCCAGCGATCGGCCAGGCGATTGGGCAAAAACTCGCGGAAGGCGGCGTTCAGAGTTTTGAGGTTGCGCGCAGTTTGGGCGTTGTCAAAGGCGGCAGTCAGCTTGCTTTCAGGAGCCAGGTCGATGAGCACGGGTGACGGCGGTTGCCAGTAGGAAGAAATCTGAAGTATGGCCGGACCGCTCAGTCCGCGATGCGTGATCAGCATCTTCTCTTTGAATTGTGCGCCGTCGCACGAAGCAATCACTTCGGTGGAGAGGCCAGCCAGATCGCAGTAGTGGCTGCGATCTTCCGAAGCGAACAGCAGCGGAACCAGGGCGGGCCAGGGCTCTCGAACCTTCAGCCCGAATTGGCGTGCCAGATCGTAGCCGAAGCTGGTCGCGCCCATCTTCGGAATCGAAAGGCCGCCCGTAGCGACCACCAGTTTCGGGGAACGAAACTCCGTACGCGCGGTTCGAATGCCGAACGCGGTGGTCTTGGTGACTTCTAAAACCTTGGTGCTTACGAAGATTTCAACGTTCGCAATCTTGCATTCTTCTTCCAGCATCTGCAAGATCTCGCGTGCAGAGCCATCGCAGAAAAGCTGGCCGAGAGTCTTCTCGTGATAGCGAATGCCATGTTTCTCAACCAGCGCGATGAAGTCCGCCGGAGTGTAACGGGCCAGCGCCGACTTGGCAAAATGCGGATTGGCCGAGATAAAGTTTTCCGGCCGGCAGTGCAGGTTGGTGAAGTTGCAGCGTCCGCCACCAGAGATGAGAATTTTCTTGCCGCAGCGGTCGGCATGCTCGAGGACGGCGACGCGGCGTCCGCGTTTGCCGGCTTCGATAGCGCACATCAGGCCAGCAGCGCCGCCGCCGAGGACGATGACATCGAAATCTTTAACCACAGGGGGCACAGAGGGGCACAGAGAACCAACCTGCTAGATTTCCATTACTTCTTTCTCTTTACCTTTGCTCATTTCTTCCATCTTCTTGATTTCGTCATCGGTGAGCTTTTGAACTTCCTCAATGGCCCGCTTTTCGTCGTCTTCGGAGATCTTCTTGTCTTTCATGGCTTTCTTGATGCCGTCATTGCCGTCGCGGCGGATGTTGCGCACAGCGGTGCGGTGGTCTTCGAGGAGTTTGTGGAGGTGCTTCACCATGTCTTTGCGGCGTTCTTCCGTCAGCGCAGGCACCGGCACGCGGACGATCTTGCCATCGTTCATGGGATTCAAACCCAGGTCGGCGGTGCGAATGGCTTTTTCAATCGCAGTCAGAGCCGTGGGATCGAAGGGCTGAACGGTGATGAGTTGCGCTTCCGGGGCGTGGACCTGGGCAATTTGATTGAGCGGCATTTGTGAGCCGTAATAGTCAACGCTCACCACGTCCAGCATATGGACGTTGGCCCGCCCGGTGCGCGTGGCCCCCATAGCTTTGCGGAAATCTTCGACCGCTTTGTCCATGCGAGTTTTGAGTTGGATATAGGTGTCTTTAAGGCCGGGAATTGCAGCCATACCAGCTTGAGCCATGGTTAGCTCCCTAGGAAGTAACGATCAAGACGTTGAATTATAAACCCCTAAAAGGCAAAGGCAGGCCACGGATTTACACGGATGAACACGGATTCTGGTAAAAAAAGACTTATCCGTGAAAATCTGTGTAAATCCGTGGCCAAGATTTCAAGCGCTCACCAGCGAGCCCACCTTCTCGCCGGTCACGACTTTCTTAATGTTCCCGTGCTGATTCAAATTGAAGATGATGATGGGCAGGTTATTGTCCTGGCAGAGCGAGATGGCGGTGGAATCCATGACTTTCAGGCCCTTCTTCAGCACGTCGAGGTAAGTGATCTGGGTAAATTTCTTGGCATTCTTCACCAGCATGGGGTCGGCGTCGTAGATACCATCCACCTTGGTGGCTTTCAGAATGGCGTCGGCTTTGATTTCCATGGCGCGCAGCGAGGCCGCGGTGTCGGTCGAGAAGTAGGGATTGCCGGTGCCGCCGGCAAAAATCACAATCCGGCCCTTTTCCAGATGGCGGATGGCGCGGCGGCGAATAAACGGCTCCGCCACCTGGTTCATCTCAATGGCGGATTGTACCCGGGTGTAGACGCCGTTTTTCTCCAGCGCATCTTGCAGGGCGAGTGCATTGATCACAGTGGCCAGCATGCCCATGTGATCGGCAGACACCCGGTCCATGTCTTTGGCTTGCTCCACACCGCGAAAAAAATTGCCGCCGCCGACGACGATCGCAATCTGGATGCCTAACGACTGAACATCGGCCAGCTCCGCGGCGATCTCGTGCATGCGCGCGGTATCCACACCAAAACCCTGGTGGGCGGCCAGTGCTTCGCCGGAGAGCTTGAGCAGAATGCGTTTGAAGACGGGAGCGGTCATGGCAAATCCAGTTTAGCATCCCAGGCTTCGAGCAGTGGTGCAGACCGGCCATGGCACCAAAGGCCGACGCCGGAGTCCCATTCATTCTTGCCTGCCAGAGGTCTAAATGACTATAATGACCATGATGATCTTCTGAGAAGGAGGCGTCGTGAGCGCACATGAATGGACGGTCGCCGAAGCCAAGGCGAAGTTCAGTGAAGTGATTAACCAGGCGCAGTCAGACGGACCGCAGACCATCACTCGCAAGGGCCGCAGGGCTGTGGTGGTGGTGGCGGCGGATGAATGGGAGCGAAAAACCCGTCGCCGGGGAAACCTCGCCGAGTTCTTCGCTGCCTCTCCCCTGCGCGGCGCCGGCTTGAAGATTCAGCGCTTGCCCGGTTCGGTGCGCAAGACCGGCCTGTGAGCTTCCTTCTTGACACCAATGCGGTCTCGGAGTGGATGAAACCGCGTCCCGACTCCGGCCTGATTGGGTGGCTGGAAGAGGTCGACGAGGACCGGGTTTTCCTCAGCGTGGTCACGATCACCGAACTGCGCTACGGCATCGAACGCCTGGCCGCGGGCAAAAGACGCAAGCAGCTTGAGGATTGGCTGGAGCAGGAATTGCCGCTGCGCTTCGAAGATCGCGTCTTAGCGATCGACCATGCGGTGGCGGATGCTTGCGGCAGGCTGGTGGCGCTGCGGGAGGCCATGGGCCGCCCTATGGAGGCCATGGACGCATTCATCGCCGCGACCGTCGAAGTTCACGACCTCACGCTGGTCACGCGCAATGCTCGCGATTTTGAGGGTACGGTACGATCTGTCCTGAACCCCTGGATCGGGCAATCGGTGGGGAGGAGACCAAAAGCCGGTTTCTAGTCTCGGTTCACACGGAAAACCAGAAACTCGCCTCTACTCAGCTTTTTGTTCCGGCTTGCTGATGGCAATCGTCTCGCCTGCGTCGCCGACTTTGAAGCGGGCGAAGCGGCGGACCGAGATGTTCTCGCCCAGCTTGCCGATTTTGGTCGCGATCAGCTGCGAAATGCTGACCGTCTGGTCTTTGATGAACGGCTGTTCGTAGAGGCAGACTTCCTCGTAGAACTTCTCCATTTTGCCGGCGACCATTTTTTCCGCGATATTGGCCGGCTTGCCGCTGGCGATGGCGCGGGCTAGCGCGATGTCTTTCTCGCGGGCGAAATCCTCCGCGGTTACATCCTCTTTGCGGATGTATTTGGGATCGCTGGCCGCGATGTGCATGGCGATGTCATGCACCAGCTCTTTGAAGTCCTCGGTACGGGCAACGAAATCGCTCTCGCAGTTGACTTCGAGCAGCACGCCGATCTTGCCGCCGGCGTGAATGTAGCTGGTCACGGAGCCTTCGCTGGTGACGCGGGCCGCCTTCTTGGCCGCGACCGAAACGCCCTTCTTGCGCAGGACGACGACGGCGGCTTCCATGTCGCCCTTGGCTTCGGTCAGGGCCTGTTTGCAGTCCATCATGGGCGCGCCGGTCTTCTCGCGCAGTTCTTTTACCTGGGTAGCAGAAATATTCAAAGTCGATGTGCTCATAAATTCAGTTTCCAGTTTCTGGTTTCTAGTTTCCAGCAAACCTCGGCCAGGAATGGGTTTACTAGAAACGGGAAACGAGAGACTCGAAACTGCTGCTAACAAACTTTGACCCGCGCCGGGAATTTCTATGCATGACCCGCGCGGGTCTGATTCCCTCAGGGGCTAAAGCCCGGTTGTCTTTGGCCAGCGACTAACCGCCAACGACCGACGACGGTTTAGAAAGTCAGTGCTCGATCTCGACCGGGTCGGCAGCGACCTCTTTAGTTCCAGCGGGCTGCTTGCGGGCAGGGGCCCCGAGAACGTCTTCCATACTGATGTCCTCGCCGTCGGCGTCCGCTACCGCGGAAATCTCGACACCCTCCACCGGAATCTCCCCGGCCGCAGCAGCTGCCTGGGCCGCATCCGCGGCCGCCGACAAGTCCGCAATCTGCTTGTCGCTCATGAGCTGGGCGCCTTCGGCGACCGAATCCGCAATCTTTGAGGCAAACAGCCGGATCGCCCGTAGAGCGTCGTCGTTCCCCGGAATGATGTAATCCACTTCGCTGGGATCGCAGTTGGTGTCAACCACGGCGACCACCGGAATGCCCAGCTTGCGCGACTCGCGCACCGCAATCTGCTCTTTGTTCGAGTCAATGACAAACACCGCATCCGGCAGGCGGGTCATGTTCTTGATGCCGGCCAGGTTGGCCTGCAGGTGTTTGCGCTCACGCTCCAGCTTGATGACTTCCTTCTTGGGCAGCAACTCGTAACGGCCATCGGTGGCCATTTCGTCGAGTTCCTTCAGACGCTTCACCGACTTCTGCACCGTCACCCAATTGGTGAGCAGTCCGCCCAGCCAGCGCTGGTTCACGTAGAACCCGCCGCAGCGGGTCGCTTCCTCGGCGATGGCATCCTGGGCCTGGCGTTTGGTGCCCACGAAGAGAATGATCTTCCCTTCGGCAGCCAGTTCCTGCACGAATTTCGACGCCTCTTTGAACATCTTCAGCGTCTTTTGCAGGTCGATAATGTAGATCCCGTTGCGCTCGCCGAAGATGTATTCCTTCATCTTGGGATTCCAGCGCTTGGTCTGGTGCCCGAAGTGGACGCCCGCTTCGAGCAACTCCTTCATGGTGATGTTAGCCAATCAACCTCCTCGTTTGGTCTGCATCGGCAGCTTAAAACAGCGATCTCTCGCCGCCGATTGCCATTCCCGTCCCCGCGCTAAGCGGCACGGGAAGAATTGAACACATAAAAACCGGCTTCTAGCTATTAGCTCTTGGCTCTTAGCTAAACCTTTACCGCTTGCTGTACTGGAAGCGCTTCCTCGCGCCCTTCTGGCCGTATTTCTTGCGTTCCTTCGAGCGCGAGTCGCGGCTGACCATGCCTTCCGCCTTCAGCTTCTTGCGCAGCTCCACATTGAAAAGCATGAGGGCGCGGGCAATGCCGAGCTTCACCGCATCCGCCTGTCCATTGACGCCGCCGCCGTCGACGCGCGCAATCACGTTAAACGCCGCCGACGATTCCGTCGAAACCAACGGCTGCTTGGCGCTCACGCGTTGCGATTCCGTCACAAAATACTGCTCAAAGGGACGCCCGTTGACCTTGAAGTCTCCGCTGCCCGGGCGCAAATAGACGCGCGCGATCGCCCGCTTGCGCCGTCCTGTACCGTAATATTGAACCAATTCTGCCATTTCTTAAGCTCTCAGCACTCAGCCGTCAGCTTTCAGCCAACCCCGGTGCACCTTTCAGAAATTTGAAATCTACGCTCTTACTTCCAGCGCCCGGGCTTCCGGCTTCTGCGCCTGGTGTGGGTGCTTCTCGCCGCGATACACATTCAGCTTGCTGATCATCTGCTTCCCCAGTTTTGACTTGGGAAGCATCCGCAACACCGCCTGCTCGATGATCAGTTCCGGCTTACGCGCCATCCGCTTATTAAACTCTTCGGTGCGCAGGCCGCCGGGATACCCGGTGTAGTGCTGGTACACCTTCTGCTCCGCCTTCATTCCCGAGGTCTTGATCTTTTCGGCATTGATCACTACCACGTGATCGCCGGTGTCGAGGAACGTGGTGTAGCGCGGATTTTCTTTGCCCATCAAAATGCGGGCGACTTGTGACGCCAGCCGTCCGAGCGTCTGCCCGGAAGCATCGACGACGTACCACTTGCGCACAATTTCCCCCGCTTTGGGGAAATAGGTAGACATGACAAATCTCCCAGAAAATTTAAAAAATCAAAATGAAAACCGCTGAGTAACCTCGCAAGCGCTGAACGCGCAGGGTCATCAGGCGGGCAACCGCAGGACTGCTAAAGACTTAAAGATAACGTAGGGGGCTAGAGATTGTCAACGAAAGCCTGTTCAATCAGTGTGACCCCAGCGGCGGCCCCCACGCGGCGCATATTGCAGACCAGCCCCAGCATCTGTTGCTGCATCTCTTCGATCTGCGCGCGCAGTTCCTTGGCCTCGTTTTCGCGCGTCTGTTTCATGTGTCCAGCCAACTCTGAAGTATTGGCGTAGGTCGTGAAGCGCCCCTCCCGAATATCCTCTTTCGCTCTTTCCTCGGAGCGCTGGGCCGCGCGGGTGCCGGCCCGCACCACTTCCGCGTGGCGAAGCTCAACGTGCGGGCCTTCGTCGTCGGCCTCGAGGATCAATTCCAAGAGTGACCCCGGCTTGACTTTCAGCTTGTCGGCGATTTCCGGCGGCAACGTGAGCTGGTTTCTTTCGCGCAGACGCACCAGATGACTGGACATGGTTTTACCTCACGCGAAAGAGTCTATCATGAATCAGAATTTCTTACAATCGGAAAATACAATGTATGTCATTGAAAAAAAGAATCATTCATACGCCAACGCATCAATTGGGTCTTTCTGCGCCGCTTTGTAGGCCGGATACAGCGCCCCTAGAATGGCCCCCAGGATGGCAATCGCCGTGGCTCTTAAGATCCACCCCCCGGTCACGATTACCCGCAGTGTCGACCGGCGATCGATTCCTGCACGCACCGTAAGGCTGAAAATAATCCCCACCACAATGCCGCAAATAGCCAGCAGCACGGTCTCCCGCAGGATCACATTCACGATGTAAAGCTTCGACGCCCCCAGCGATTTCAAGATGCCGATCTCGCGCGTACGCTCCATCACCGCCGTATACATGGCCTGGAAAATCACAATGAAGCCAATGATGACCGATATCGCAATCACAAAATCAATGAACTTGGAGACGCCGGGATAGTTGCTGGTGGTCATCATGGAAAGATAGTAGGCCATGGAGGTCACGACGTAGCGGTCCATGCCCGCCTGCTTGATGTCATCGACCACCTGGTCGGCGTTGGCCGGATTGTCGAGTTTCAAATAAAACAGCGTGGCTTTGCCCTGGGCGCCGATCAAATCCTGCATGACGCCCATCTCCAGAAACTTGCGCGCGCCCTTGCCCGGCTCCACCACCCCTGCTACACGAAACTTATTGTTGAGGATCTCGATGGTGTCGCCCGCTTTCACGTGATGGGAACGGGCAAAAATCTCATCCACCAGGCAGTCGCTGGGACTCTGGAACGGCCCGCCTTGCAGATAACGGAACGGTCCAGACAGCTTTTGATAACTCTCTGGTTCGATGCCGGCAATCACCTCAATCGCGCCCTGCGTGGACACACTCTGGACCACGGGGGCGACCGTGATTACATGCGGGATCTTGGCCAGCAGACTGCCCACTTTAATGGACATGGGAGAACCGGTGAGCCCGACAATGAACGATGAGCCCGGGGGCATCACCACCACGTCGGCGCCGATGCCCGCCTGCCTTTGTCGCGAATCATTCAGCAACCCCAGGCACAAACCCACAATCAGCAGGATCAGCGTGACTTCAAGCGCGATGGCCACAATGCTGATCAGCGACCGCACCGGCCGGTGCGCCAGGTTGGCGACAATCATTTTGTTCATCATGAGTTCAGTCGTTGGCCGTTGGCGCTCGGCCCAATCGAACCCGCCTGTGCAAGCCTACATGAACGTCTGGGGTGCGCGCTGCCGGGTGAAAGGTTCTAGCGATTATTCGAGGGGCCCGAGGCTGCACCCGTACCGGCCTTATCCAGGTGAATCACCTCGGCGCCGGGCGGCTGCTCCAGCACGAATTTGTCATCCCCCAGGGGACGATTGAGCTCCAGTTTCACCAGGGTCAGGGTAATATCGTATTCTTCCTTGGGGCGCGAGATTTCAATCTGCCAGGGAAAGCTTACGCCATCCTGGCCCCTATAGTCTTCGTAGCTTGCGTCGGTGGCGATTTCCCCCTGGTCGTCATACAAGATCTGGCGGTGAGGCAGCAGGTCGCTGCGGTTGAATACGATCTTGCGGGCCAGCACCCAGCCCTGCGCGGACTGGCGGATCACGTCGAGGACGTATTCGGGCTGCTCCCGTCTGTGTTTTTTGTCGACAATCACGGTTTCGGTTTCACTCTCCATGACCGCAATTTCGTTTTGTGCGAGTTCGTGGATGAGCAGCGCGTTGTAAATGTGCCGTGGGCGCAGATTTTCCAGCGGCTGGGTAAGGCTGTGAGTCTCGACATCATTGCGACCCACCATGAAACGACTCTTTGGCGGAATGGAGAGTTTGAAGTTCTGGCCGTCGCTCACCATGTCGAACGCGGTAGTGCGAACCACAGGCATTAATCCGATCATGCGCAGCATCGAGGGTTTGCGCACCAATACATATCCTCGAATCTGCTGGTAGTCGGTGATCCTGCCCTTTTTTGCCCCGCCCACCGAAGTATCAATGTCGACCGTGGCCTGAATGGTCTGGATCCGTGAGGCCTGGGTATTGACGGATTCGATCAACTCCTGCTGGGTCGCGGTCTTGAGCGGGCCCGCCCCCAGAGGAGCCTGGACTTTGCGCGAGCGGAATAAACAACCCGTGAGCAGCAGCTCCATCAGCAAAACCAGCAACAACCCAACCGCGCGATATCGGTAGGAAAACATTCGAGACGGTGACTGATCCATGCAGTTAGATGAGTATAAGCGATGGGAAGAAATCCATCCGAATCCGGTCATTCGGGCCACACCCCGGACGCGGTCAAGTCGACCTCGGCTCGCGTGTTTCTCTGCGCCCTCGGGGGCAGCCCTCAGCGCTCTCTGCGTTTTAAGGTTTTGACTGATTTGTAGTCAGCTGTGTCACCGCCGCGCGACCGCTTTTCGATACGCCGCCACGTTATGGTTATGTTCCTCCAGGCTGCGGGCAAAGCGGTGGTGACTGTTTCCGTCGCTCACAAAATAGAGGTATTGCGTGTCGGCGGGATGCATGGCGGCTTCAAGCGATATTTTTCCCGGGTTGCCGATTGGCCCCGGCGGCAGCCCGGCATGGATGTAGGTATTGTATGCGGAACGGAACGACATATCCTCATGGTGCAGAGCGCCGGTGTAAGCCCCTTGCAGCAGCTCGGCGTAGATGACGCTGGGGTCAGCCTGCAACGGGATATGTTTCGCCAGCCGATTCTCATAAACTCCTGCCACCAGCGGACGCTCTTCGGGCGCGGCGGTCTCCTTTTCGATGATTGACGCCAGAGTCACGGTCTTCTGTACGTCGGTGGTTAGACCGATTTCGTGCGCCACCTGGCGAAACTGTTTGACCATCGCCGCCGCCATCTCTTCCATGGTCTGAGTGCGGGTGAACTCGTAGGTATTGGGGAACAAGTAGCCTTCAAGGGTGGTGGCGTCTGGAGCAAAATCGGCGATTAGCGCAGTGTCGGAAGTGGCGACCTTCACGAAATCCTGGCTCGATCCCAGGCCGGCATTCTGAATGGCTTGCGCAATCTCAAACAGGTTGAAGCCCTCAGGGATGACCACGGTGTGGACGAAAACATCGCCACGCACCAGGCGTTCGTGGACATCGATCGAAGTGGCAGTTTTATCGAACAGGTACTCGCCAGCCTTGAGCGAGTGCCGGTGATGCAGCCGGTGCCAGACAATGAAAGCAGTCGTGCTGCGGATGACGCCGGCGGATTTCAACTCAGCTGCGATGCGCCGAGTGGAGTAGCCGGGATGCAGCAGGACAAAAGTCTGCGACGCCGGCGTCACCGGCGAATACCACGCCCAAGCCAGCCATCCGCCTAGGGCGAGGGCGGCAATCACAATTAAGGTGAAGAAGGCACGCATCGCTACGGATAGTTTAGATGAGGGCAGGTGGGCGGGAGGTAGTCAGAGGTCGGTGGACGAGGGTCACTGCCGGATTGTTGGGAACAAAATCCTGACGAGTGGTGTCGGTTACTAAGCCTCCGCTTGTGTTCCTTGGTTCCCTAAATCTGGTAATCGATGTCTTCCATGATCCTCTGTAGGGAAGCAGACAGCGGTTCACTGGCGGCCTCTGAGCCTTCGAGCTTCTGCACCCGCTCGCGCAACTTGTTCACTTCGGTCGCCACCGCAGCCAGCGCCTCGGAGAGCGGGTCGTTGATCTGTTTGGGATCGGTAATCACCACACGTTCGCCATTGCGGAAGATGATATGGCCCGGAACGCCGACCACGGTGGAATGCTCGGGCACACTTCGCAGCACGACGGAGCCGGCGCCGATCCTGCAATTCCGCCCCACGGTGATATTGCCGAGCACTTTCGCTCCCCCGCCGATCACCACATTGTCTTCGATGGTGGGATGCCGCTTGCCCTGCTCTTTGCCGGTACCGCCGAGAGTCACGCCTTGGTACAAGGTCACGTCGTCACCCACAATCGCGGTTTCGCCGACGACCACCCCCAGCCCATGATCAATGAACAACCGTCTGCCGATCTGCGCCCCGGGATGGATTTCGATTCCAGTAAAGAAGCGAGCCCATTGCGAGAGCCATCGGGCAAGAAGCAGGAAACCGTGGTTCCACAACCAATGATTTATGCGGTGGAACCACACCGCGTGCAGCCCCGAGTAACACAACAGAACTTCCAGGCGGGACTTAGCCGCAGGGTCGCGCTCCCGCACGGTGGCGACGTCCTCACGAACTAAGGCGACGAGGTGGGGCATCGATCAAGCCGGCGGCGCTGCGGTTGGAATCTGCAGCGCCTGGTTGCGGAGCGCTTCAAATAGGATACTCGTCAAGTATCGCTCTCCGGAATCCGGCAAGATCACCACCAGCAGTTTCCCTGCGTTTTCCTTTCGGCTGGCAACGGCAAGAGCGGCAACCACGGCAGCTCCCGACGAAATACCCACCAGCAGCCCCTCTTCTTTGGCGAGGCGGCGCGCCATATTGATCGCATCCTCGTTGGTGACGGTAACCACTTCATCGATGAAGTCCCGGCGCAGAATGCTGGGGATGAACCCGGCGCCGATGCCCTGGATCTTGTGCGGCGAAGGCTTGCCACCGGAAAGCACCGGACTGTCCGCCGGTTCGACAGCGACCGCCTTAAAGGAAGGCTTCTTGCGCTTGATGTATTGGCAAACGCCGGTGATCGTCCCGCCCGTGCCAACTCCGCAGATCAGGATGTCGGCACGCCCATCGGTGTCATTCCAAATTTCGGGTCCGGTGGTTTCCAGGTGAATCTTGGGATTGGCGGGGTTGTCGAATTGTTGGAGCATGTATCCATTGGGTGTGTTGGCCAGCAATTCTTCGGCCTTGGCAACCGCGCCCTTCATTCCCTTGGGTCCGGGGGTGAGCACGATCTCGGCGCCAAACGCGAGCAACAAAACTCGCCGCTCCAGACTCATGGTCTCGGGCATGGTCAGAATGAGTTTGTATCCTCTCACCGACGCCACAAAAGCCAAGCCGATGCCGGTGTTGCCGCTGGTAGGCTCGATCAGCACCGTTTTGCCGGGTTGAATTCTCCCTGCCCGCTCGGCCTCGGTGATCATGCTGACGCCAATGCGATCCTTTACGCTGGCGCAGGGATTCGAGCTTTCCAGCTTCGCCACCACCTGGGCGGTGCAACCTTCTGTCACCCGGTTAAGACGAACCAGGGGCGTGTTACCGATGAGCTCGGTGACGTCACGTGCAATCTTCATAATCAGCCCTCCCAGCAAGGAATAATGAGCAACCCAAGTAATATAAGTATATTACTAGTCTTTCATCTGTGATGCTCGTCCGTGAGTTCAACGTGCTTCGGCAAGCGGTGCGACGTGTGCCACAAGCTCCCTGAGAAACTGGTCGGAGTTCATGAACATTGCAAAGTGACCTCCGGGAATCGCCACAAATTCTTTTCGCGGGGCCTGAATCGCTTCCAGGTACTTCCGGACAAGCTCGGTTGGCGTAGTGAAATCTTCTGTTCCCTCGAAGAAAAATATCGGGATGGAAAATTTGAGCCCGAGTTCCTTCATGGTTTCGGACTGGGTTTGGGGCACAAGATGTTCTCCGCTGAAAATCTGGCCCTCGACAGAATCGTTGATATCCCGCGCAGAGTTGCCGGGAGCGACCAAAGCGAGTCCAAGCGTCCCCGCGAGGAAGCGATCCGCGCCTTCGAAACGGTTTGACCACTTGCGCTGCACTTGATAGCCCCAGCCGTTCGCGTACGGCGGAGCACCAACGCTTTTCAGTTCGTCCAAGGCTGGTTGATTGCCTGTGGCCTGAGCCTTCTTCAATAAAGCGTCGTACGCCGCCGCGTAATTCTGGGTTTCGTCGGCCACCTGACCGGTGCCGACGTAGGCGAAGAAAAGCTCCGGCCTTTCTCGAATCATTCGCAGGCCAAGGATCGTGCCAAAGGAATGAGCCAACAGGATGACTTTGCGCTTTCCCAGATGTTTACACAGATATTCCGTTAATTCGACTCCATCCTGCGTCATGCGATCCAGCGTCATCGTCGGCGCCACCGATGGGCCTGATTTGCGGAGTGTCCTCCCTGCGCCACGCTGGTCCCACTGCACCACCGTGAAGTGCGCTTCCCATGGAGCAAACATCGCAAATGACCAGGGATTGGTCACGTCGCCTGGCCCTCCATGCAGGAACAAGAGCACCGGATTGCTACGGTCATCTCCGCGAATCGTAACCCACTGCTCGATGCCTCCGATGGAAACGTAGCTGGCCTCGTCAACTCCTTTTGCAGGGTCAATGGCATACTCCCTCGCGTTACGTGCCCGCAAGAAGGAAAGCGTCTGGTCGAGCTTTCGATAAGCTGCATCGTCGTAACCGGCTGCGCTCGGCGGTGCAGGAGCTGATTGCGCCGCCGGATTCTGCGCTGCTGCTCCGATTGACAGGAAAACAAAGAGGGAGACAAACACTCGACAACCAGCCAATACGCGGACTCTCATAGCGGAAGTATACGGACTGCGCGCGGCGCCGGTTCCCAGCTTATGTGGGGCAAACTGGACAGACGGGACGTCCTCAGTTCGTGGCCCCAGGCCGGCGCCGTAACTGACTGCTGAGTGCCGAATGCCAAGTGCTAAATGCCAAGTGCTAAATGCTAATTGCCCGCGGCATCCCTACGCGGCGTCGCGCTGGCGAGCGCCAGAGTCGCTCCCGCAAACAGCAGCGTGTCAAAAAAGTAGTTGATCCCCTCAATTTTGACGTCGGTGCTCGGGTCGCCCAGCGCCGCGATCAGGATCGGCCCATAGATGAACACAACCAGCAGCACCAGCCAGGCGCCGAGATAGGTTGCTGCCACGCGCGTCTTCTTGTTCAGGAGAATGCTTGCCCCGGCAACGAAGAGCATCGCGCCTGTCAGATAGCTGATGAGCCGGTGCCACGGAATCCACGCCGGCATCAGCTTTTCGAGCGGGACTCCGGGGACGTTCGCCGGGTGCAGAAAATGCTCAACGCCATAAAATATGGCAGCGATGGCGATCAACACGCGGCCCACGGTGATGAGCTTGCTTCCGCCTTGCCCATGGCTTTGCTCGCGCATCGCGTTTCCTGCAAGAATCCAGCCTCCGCCCCCGAATAACATTTCGCGGAGGGTCAACGTCCATCCAAACCTGTCGCGGGGGCTGGCGAGAACTCCCGGGATGTCCATCATCGCCACAAAAGAAAACATCGCGATCCCCCACAGCAGGCCGGACCAGCGCACCTGAATTTTTGTGGCAATGCTCAGAGACGCGGCCAGCAGCGCAAAGCCGAAGAAATACGTCCAAAACAACGGCCACGGCATATACGAAGGCACCATAGTCATGAGGCCCCGGGCGGCTGCGAGATGCAGACCGCCGAAGACCGCCAAAGGGACGGCGAAACACAAATTGCTCAAGGCGACGATCTTGTCGAGCCCGCGGGCCCGTGCGATATCGGTCTTCGCAGCCCACAGCGCAATCAGGAAAAGCAGCGCGCCGGCGCTGCCCATCGAAACCACCGTGCGGGAGATCTCAAACAATGCGGCCAGAATGGTTGGGTGCATGTGAATGTGGATGCTAAGCGTAGGCTCGCGCGCTGTATACCGGGTCAACTCCGCTTCAAATTTTACGATTTAAGAGCAGGCCAGACCCTTTCGCGCCCTTGCCCCAGGTTCGCGCCCCATTGTACGAGTTAGTCTGATTCGATCACCGTGTCGGCTCCCGGCCGCCGAGTAGACTGGGTGCGCTCAAGCAACCAGGGCGCCGACACGATTATCTAATCAGGCAGATTGCGCACGCGCTCAACCGATAGAATTCTTGATGACCCGACTGCTTCGACGGCTGGATAAGGCTAAACCCAATGACCAAAACGACACTTGCGAGGTTGGCCCAGTTGGTGCGAGGGCTTGGCCTGACTGTCTTTACTCTGAGTGTTTTTGCAACCGGCGCGGGCGTAGCGGAAGAGGCGAAGCCCAACGTGTTCGGCAATCCGGACATTTGGCATTGGCCGCCGACGAGGACGTATCATGTCGAGAATTACAGGTTGACGTTAAAATTCGACGAAGCGAAAGGCGAAGTCTTTGGGAACGAAACCGTCACTCTGCGGCCGTTTGATCGACATTTCCGCAAATTTTATTTGGATAGCGCCGAACTCACGATCGATTCTGTAACTTTGGAGCAGGCGCACGGCGCACCCATCCAGTTAGGATATGCGGCGCAAGACTCGCATCTATGGATTACGCTGGATCGCGACTACGACGCAACGAGCACATTAAGAGTGCACATTGTGTACCATGGCACCCCGCGCTTCGGTCTATTTTTCAGTAATCCCGATTCGAATTACCCCACACGTCCGCCAGAGATCTACACCCAAGGCGAAACCGAATTCAACCATTATTGGTTTCCTTGCTGGGACTATCCGAACGACATGGCGACCAGTGAGACAATCACGACGGTTCCCGAAGGGCAAGAGGTGGTCTCGAACGGCAAACTGAGCGAGTTGACGCGCTCCGCGGGCCAGGTCACCTATGACTGGGTGGAGAGCATTCCACACAGTTCGTATCTGGTTTCTCTGGCCATCGGGCCGTGGCACAAGTTCAGCGACCAGTACAAAGGCAAACCGGTGGACTATTACGTTCCTAGGGACGTAGATGAGACCACCGCCCGGCGCTCCTTTCATTTGACGCCCGACATGATCGGGTTTTTTTCGAGCGCCAGCGGCCTGGAGTATCCCTACGAGCAATACGCGCAAACCACAATGCGCAACTTCATCTTCGGGGGCCAGGAGAACGTTAGCGCAACCACTCTAAGCGATAGGACACTGCACGATGAGCGTGCCGACCAGGATTATCCCAGCACGAACCTCGTATCTCACGAGTTGGGCCAGCACTGGTTTGGCGACTATGTGCAGGGGCGCGACTGGGCCAATATCTGGCTCAATGAGGGTTTTGCGACGTACCTCGAGGCGCTCTACACCCAGCATCATCAAGGCTACGACGCCTATCGCTTCGAGGTTTACGACGACTTTCAGCGAGCCGAGCACGCGGAAGACCGCGATAGCTACCGCCGCCCGATTGTTGACCTGCACTATAACGACCCCTTCGACATGGTCGACGTAACCACGCATGCGAAAGGCGCAGATGTGCTGGATATGCTGCGTTACGTGGTCGATGGCCGGGAAGCTATGGCGCATCCCGCGTCGCAAGACGAGCCATTGTTCCGAGCATTTCGTCATTACCTGGTTGCGCATGCCGCGCAGAGTGCGGATACGCCGGAACTGATCGAGTCCATTCGGGACGTCACCGGCCAGGAACTGGGTTGGTTTTTCCGCGAATGGGTGTTTATGGCGGGCCATCCCGACTATCGGATCGAAGCGAGCTACGACGCCACCAAGAAGACCGAGAAGCTCACCGTTACGCAGACGCAGTCCACCGATGCAGGGACACCCATCTTTGATATGCCAATAGAACTGGCGTTCTATGGGGCGAATGGCGAACACAAGCAGATGCAGGTGCGCGATCATTTGCAGCAGCAGGAGTTTGAGATTCCTTTGGATTTCGCGCCGCAGTGGGTGGATTTTGATCCGGATGACATCATTGATAAGACGGTGCAGTTTGACCAACCGGTGGCGGCGCTGATCGCAGAGGCGGAGAAAGATCCAGCAATGATGAGCCGCCTGTGGGCTGTACAACAGCTTGGAGGAACAACGCTTCCCAACGCGGATGCGCGCGTGGATGCGCTTACGCGCGTGCTCGCCAGCGATGGGTTCTACGGCGTGCGCGCTGCTGCCGCCACCAGTCTCGGCGGTATCGGAACCGACAAGGCCAAGGCCGCCCTGCTCTCCGCCTTGCAACAATCGAATAGTCAGGTGCGGAAGGCGGCGGTCAGCGGGCTGGGAAAGTTTGCCAAAGATCCCGAGGTCTACAGCGTTCTGGTCAACACGCTGCACGACGATGCCAGCTATGCGGCAGAGGCCGCGGCGGCAGCGGCAATCGGCCGTTCGGGCGTTTCAGGGGCATTCGAGGTCCTGCAGGCGGAAGCCGCCACCAAGCCCGAGACGCACGTCATGCAAGCCACGTTGAGCGGTTTGGCTGCAACCCAGGACCCCAGGGCAGCGCCGGTCCTGCTGGCGCAAGCGCAGCCCGGTGTGCCGGAGCAAATTCGAGTGGGCGCGCTGGCGAGGCTTCCGGCGTTGAAGGACGCAATCGAGCACGATCGCCCGCAGGATCTCGTCGAAGTTGTCCGCGCAGCGCTGCATGATCCATATCTTCCGGTGCGGGAAACCGCTTGGGACCTAGTCGGAGCCTTTCATTTGGTTCAGTTTCAATCCGAGATTCAAACTGAGGCGCAGAGCGCTCCTATGGCTCAGGACCGCGACGCCGCGCAGAAAATTCTGGAACAACTGCATCATTAACAATGAGGCGATGACGTTGCTTGCGCCGCTTGTGGCCTGCCGCGGTCTCACGCTGCCGAGTATTTCTTCGGGTCGCGACTCCGTCATGGATAAGAGAAAGGGGCTGGCCCACCCTCTAGAAGTCGCAGACGCGAGTGGTACATTACCTGTCGCAGCTGAGTGCTGAATGCTAACTCCCGCCCTTCGCCTCCATCCAACTTTGCAAAATCAGCACTGCTGCCATCTGATCCACCACTTCCCCTCTGCGCTTGATCGACATTTCGGTCTCGCGGAGTAATCGGTTGGCTTGCGCTGAAGTCAGCCGTTCGTCCCAAAGATGTACCGGCAGTTTAAATCGTTTACGCAATTCCTCGGCGAAGACCTGCATCTTCTCCGCCTGGATTCCCTCCGCTCCGCTCATTCGTAGCGGCAGACCCATTACGATTTCAGACACGCCATGCTCGCGGATGACTTTTTCGAGCGCCGCAAGATCCGTCCGCTTATTCCGGCGCTGAATCGTTGCCAACCCCTGCGCCGTGATCCCCAGCAGGTCCGATATGGCCACTCCGATTCGTCTTGATCCGACGTCCAAGCCCAGTACTCGGGTCAAGGTCCGCCCGGCAGCGTCAGTTGGTAGGGATGGCACCTCGCGATTATATGTCGCGCAGAAAGCCGCGATTTGGTCTACGATATTCCGGGTCTTGCTCTGGACGCTGGAGCACCGCATTCATGGACGAAGAAACCCAACTCGAGTCCGGGGAGCCAACTCCGCCGGAGACCGAACCGCGGCGGGAACTCCGACGGCACTGGGCGATGAACATCATCGGATTCGCCGGCCTGCTGGCGCTCTGCTACTACGGCGAAGCCGTCCTGGCGGTCATTCTGGTTTCCGTGTTGCTGGCCTTTGTGCTGGCTCCGGTGGTGGATTTGCTGTCATGGTTGAACCTGCCCCGCGGCTTGGGAGCGTTTGTCGCCATTGCGTTGCTGCTGACGGCGATCATGACCACTGTCTATTACTCCTACAACGAGGCGGTGGTGCTGCTGCAAGACCTGCCCAAGTACACCACCCGGCTGCGCGAGGATGTCATGCGCTTCCGCAAGCAGGCCGAAAGCCTGGAAACCCTGGGCGAAGGGCCGGAAGAGAAAGACGTGGTCAAAGTCCGCGAGGCGACGCAATTTAACGACCTGCTCACCCGCGGTTTCGGATCCGCCAGCACCCTGCTGCTAGCCTCCTCATTCATTCCCTTCCTGACCTTCTTCATGCTGACTTGGCAGCAGCACGTACGTTCCACCACCGTGATGCTGTTTCGTTTGGAGAGCCGCCATACCGTCTACACCACGCTGGGCTTGATCTCCGCCATGATCCGCAGTTTCATGGTAGGCAATCTGTTGATCGGCCTGGCTCTGGGCGCCGTCAGCACTCTTGTGTTCGGACTTCTGCATCTGCCGTTTTTCTATTTTGTGGGCTTCATCAGCGGATTTCTGAGCCTGGTTCCTTATATGGGCCTGCTGCTGGCCATCGTGCCCCCGGTTTTTGTGGGCCTCGGACACGTAGAGGTGGCCGACCTTGTGACCATTGTCGTCACCGTTTTGGGACTGCACATGATCGCCCTCAACGTCCTCTATCCCAAATTTCTCGGCAACCGGCTGCAACTGAACCCGCTGGCGGTAACCATGGGTCTGCTGGTGTGGGGCGGACTGTGGGGAGCGATGGGTCTGCTTCTGGCCATCCCCATTACGGCCGCCATGAAGATCGTCTTCGACCACGTGGAGTCTCTGAAGCCCTACGGCGCCTGGCTGGGAGAGTAGGTCACGGCAAACCACTCTGCGCTATGGAGTTAAGAGTCATCCCGGCAAAACCCCCGTGGCGTGGCCTTTCCCAAGGTTTGGAGACCAACGGCTCAATTGCCATTCCCCACTGTTTTCGGTAGCATAAGAGTGTGCTGTTCCTCAGTTTTTCCACTTCCCAGGGTGGTCCCGCATGTTAAGCAGCGACGGCAGTTTCCACATAGGCGACAAGGTCGTCTATCCCAATCATGGCGTTGGAATTATTGAGCAGATCTCGAGTCGTACCAATGGCGAGATCGTCGAGAAATTCTATTTGCTGAAGATCAAAGCCAGCAGCCTCAAGGTGATGGTGCCCTTCCATAACGTAAATATGGTGGGACTGCGGCGGGTGATCAAGAACGGCGACATCCAGAAAATCGTTGATTTTCTGCAAGATGGCTCGGCCGACAGCAACGCCGACTGGAAATATCGCTACAAAGAGAACTCCGAGCGCATGCGCACCGGGTCGTTGCTCGAAGTGGCAGTCGTGCTGAAGGGCCTCATCGCACTCAACCAGGCCAAGGCACTTTCATTTCGGGAAAAGAAAATGCTGGAGCGCGCCCGCTACCTGCTGGTCAGTGAGCTGGCAATGGCCAAGAATTGTGAAGAGCCGATGGTGGAAGAGTTGCTCGCCAAAGCCTTGAGCAAGCACGGCCTGCGCTTCCCCGAAGCTTCGGAATTCCAAGCCTAAAGGCGCTAACCACAAAGGACACGAAGGTTCACAAAGGAAGTCCTTGCCAATCGACCTTTGTGATCCTTCGTGTCCTTTGTGGTTGGCGGCTTTTCTGAGGTTTATAATTCCTTTCGCATGACCGAGCTGATCAAGAGAAAGCTTCAGGATGAGATGAACGCTCTGGAACACGAGCTCATCCACGATCTCCCGAAGGAGATCAAGAAGGCTGCCGCGCTCGGCGACCTCAGCGAAAACGCTGAATATCACATGGCCAAGCAGCGCCAGGAGTTCGTCAAAGCCCGGCTGCGCCAACTCGGCCGCCGCATGGCCGACTTGTCCCTCATCAACATGGACAACATTCCCAAGGACAAAGTCGGGCTCGGCTCGACCGTCAAGGTTTACGACAACTCCAAGAACGAAGAAGTCGAATACAAGCTGGTGACCACCGAAGAATCCGACGTGGCCACGGGAAAGATTTCCACCAGTTCGCCCATCGGCCGCGCGCTTCTCAATAAGAAAGTCGGAGACACCGCCAGCGTGGTCACGCCCAACGGCAAACGCGAGCTGGACATTCTGACCTTGAGCACCATCCACGACGAGGCCAGCGCCTGATGGCCATGACCTGGACGAGCGCGTTCGGCCGGGCTTGCGGGAAATTGCTGAACATCATTGTGCGCTGGCTGGCGCTGTCGCGCATCAATCCCAATGTGCTGACCTTCATGGGACTGGTGGTCAATACCATCGCCGCCATTCTTTTCGGATACGCCAACAGCGAAAATCAGGCCCGCATGTTCTTCTATGCCGGGCTGGTCATCATCGGCTCGGGGTTTTTCGATTTAGTGGACGGCGAAGTCGCCCGCGCCACCAATCGCGTCACCCGCTTTGGCGGCTTCTTTGATTCCGTCATCGACCGCTACAGTGACGCTTCCCAGTTCCTCGGACTGCTGGTGTTCTACGCTCGCGGCCAGCGCTTTGTGTACGTGGTGCTGGCGGCGTTCGTCATGGTCAGCGCCATCATGGTCAGCTATACCCGGGCGCGCGCCGAGTCGCTGATCGGTTCCTGCCGCGTAGGATTTCTGGAGCGTCCCGAACGTCTGGTGCTGGTGATCATCGGAGCATTATTCAATAGGATGGCGCCGGTGTTGTGGCTGATCGCCGTGCTGTCCACGATTACCGTCATCCATCGCATGCGCTACACCTGGACCCGCACCCAGGATTCGCCGGGTGCGGCGAAGGGGCAGGCGGCGTAGGAGCCTTCGCTCGTTGTGTGGGGCGGACACTCTTGTCCGCCAAAAGACCGGGGCGCGACATCTCTCGCGTTCTGTTCGAACAGTGGAGCGCAGCAGTCCAGGGGTCCCTACCCGCATGATCTCCTCAAGAAACCTTCTTAGCCTTTGAATGTCTCGCGTCTGACACTTCCAAACTGTGAGAACCGACGATCACCTCCACAGGGCGCGACGCTGACGCCGGTTGGGCTATCGGGTTTTTCGAATCACTCACTCTCGTCTTCCCGCTCAGCTTCGAAGAATTCTGCAGTTGTCTTGAGGAAGCTGGGCTTCAAAGAGCCGCTTAGACCGAGTTTCTTAATTCCTGCCAGCTTTTCGCAGAGCGAGGTGAATGGCAGGAAGCCGCACACCCTTGAGAGGGGTTTCTCACGCAGGCTAAAAGTTGGTCTTAACAGTTCTTGCTCCACCTTTTCTCTGCGCTCGTCGGGAGCAACGAGATAGAGATTAATGTCTAGATTGGGCTGCAGGGCTAAGAGATCGCTCATTCGAAGTAGCCCCGAGTAAATCGAGGTCGTGCATTCGACCTCGAACGCTGCCACGATCGAGTTTCCAGAGAGCCACAACACATCAATTAACTCGATTGTTCGGTTTGTTGCTTCATTGAATTGAGTTGGAAGTCGTTCAACCATCCTCGGCAAAGAACCGAGTAGCGCGTTGTTCCACCTCTTGCTGCGATCGTTTCGTGCCACCCACACGTCAAGTCCAAGCTCCGCGCCGAGGGTTAGAAGCTCATGTTGAATCTCAGTGTGCCTAGTCGTCGGGGGTTCGGTCGGCGCTTCTGGCTCCCGCGCGATAACCGCAGCGTCGTCGGGCTCCGGCACGCTGACAAGGGTTGCCTGACTGCGCATACCTCGTTTCGGTTCTACTTTGTAGAGGGGTCGTTTTGCAAGCTTCTTAGGATCTACTGGGCGAGCGACGGGGCTCCGTTCGGCTTGCTGTAGCAGAGAAAAAATCAGCTCCCCGTCCTTGACGTGGAGCAGATTGGGGCTGGCCCGGACGATGCCACGAAACTTGGCCCTGTCCTTAGCCGTGGCAAAGAAGCTAACTCTCCCCTCGAGTTGTTCCATGGGTACGCCGTGCTCGGGTTCAAGCATGATGGCCGGTTTCACTTCGAATCGTACGGGAAACTCTCGATCCTGCCAGATGCGTCGAGTGTCGGAACTGGACCCGAGAACCTCCAATGCTCCAACCCATCGCATGACACCGGTGAGGTAACACAACAGGAAGTCACCCTTCTTGACACGCTCAGCCACACTGCGTCGCTTGGCACTAAATCCCGAGACCCTCGCTCCTGCTTCCTTGAACTCGCGCCAAGTAGTCCCGGTGAATAGGTCTAACCAGTAGTTCATATCTTGCCCTCTAAATGTTAGGACAAACATGTCCCGTTCGTGCATCTTTTCAGACCAGAGTATATGCCACCGCGAGAATGCCATCATGCATGTTTGGCAGAGGTAGACCAAGCCTGCCCTGCCCAGTAGGGAATTGTGCTATCCTTCTGCGCGATTAGTCGCTCCTTATGCCTCGTCGTGACTGGACTCGTGAAGAACTCATCGTAGCTTTCAACCTTTATTGCAAGATCCCGTTCGGTAGGATCCACATTCGCAATCCGCTAGTGATCGAACTCGCCAAATCCATCAACCGGACGCCATCAGCGGTCTCATGGAAACTCGCCAATTTCGCCCGACTGGATCCTGAGCTTCGGAAGCGGAATATCGCGGGCGCGACGCACGGTGCGCGATCAGAGGTCGAAATCTGGGATGAATTCAGGAGCGACTGGGAGAAACTGGCATTTGAGAGCGAGCGGCTTCTTGCTCAGTTCACGGGGCGCATCGACAAACTCGATCAAGGGGTCGAGGGCTTCCCGGAAGGAAGAACCCGTGAAGCGATTGTACGGGCGCGGGTCAATCAAGGCTTCTTTCGTTCTGCTGTACTCGCAGCATACGGATCGAAGTGCTGCATAACAGGCTGTTCGGTTCCGGAGCTGCTGAACGCCAGCCACATCGTGCCGTGGGCTTCGGATGTGAAGAATCGAACGAATCCGAGAAACGGGCTCTGTCTAAACGCCCTCCATGATCGCGCTTTTGACTGCGGGCTCCTCACCGTCACGCCTGCCTTAACAGTCAAGATCTCACGTAAGGTAAAGCGAAACCCCGCCGATGAAGGAACTCATGAGCTCTTGCTTCGGTATGACGGCGTTTCCATATCTCCGCCACACCACTTTGCACCGGATCCGGTTTTCTTGAAACATCACAACGAACGGATATTTCTGGAGTCTTAAGTCGGGAGAGTGCCAATGAACATCGAATTCGTATACCTATACAGAGATGGGAGTAACTACAAGAAGCACGGAAGAGTGGTCTTTTCAAACACCGACCAACTGACGCCCGAGTTGGTTGGGGAAGCACTCGAAAAAGCCTTCCTCACGGACGGACTGTTCATCGCACGACAAATACGGCTGCCTGAGGTCTTCTTGTACTCGGGCGGGGAGTTTTCTTGTGATGACCATTGCTACCACGAATTTGGCTCGCTTAGATCGACACTGGACGTCGCTAATGACGAACAGGGGCGTTCGATTGGCGAGTTTCTCGTAGAGGTGATGACGGAGGCCAAACGCGGGTGGCAGGTGTTTGACCCATACGACAGCCAAGGCAGTTTTGGCTCATTCCTCGCTTTGCGACTCTCGGTTCCCCTATAGCTGCAAAGCAGCGTCAACTTCAAAGGCGACGGACAGGAGTGTCCGTCCCACACAGGCAAGGCAAGAGAACCTGCTCCAAATCGGTCAGTTGTGAGACCACTCAGCGTGTGTGGCCGACACGAGTTGTTCAGCCGTCACAGACGCGATCCGCAGCTCAATGCAATGCTGGTGTGGGGCGGACACTCTTGTCCGCCGCTTTTGACTTGGTTTTCCTGTGCCCAAACCGACGCTATCGCGAGGTTGTACGGGTACCGCCGGAAGCTGCCTCACCATCAGAAAGCCGACCGGCCGCTATTCGTGACGTTTCGCAAAGGCAACCGGACCCCTTTTCCGCCGGAGGCACGGGACACCGTCCTTCATCACTGTTTGCATGATCACGAGAAGCGTTATCAACTTCATGCGGCGGTCGTGATGCCAGAGCACGTGCATTTGCTGCTGACGCCATTGCGCGATGAGAACGGCTGGCCTTTCGCTTTGCCCTTAATCCTGAAATTGCTCAAGGGAACGTCAGCTCGAAGCGTCAATAAGCTCATGGGGTCCTGTGGCCCGGTCTGGCAGGAGGAGTCGCTCGACCACGTGCCGAGATCGCAGGAGAGTTTCGAACAGAAACTGGAGTATATCCGGCAAAACCCAGTGCGGCGAGGATTGGTGGCAAAACCGGAGGACTATCCGTGGCTCTGGGTCGAGCAAGGCTCACGTGGGACGGACACTCTTGTCCGCCGCAGTTGAGGTTGCTTTCGAAAATGTGGCGGTCCTCGACTTAGAGTTAAGCTTTCCATCGCAGGGCAGCGTCAACTTCAACATCAAAAGCGACGGACGAGAGTGTCCGTCCCACACGAGCAACGTCACCATCAAAAGCAACGTCAACTGCAACGGCGACGGACAAGAGTGTCCGTCCCACACGATTTATTTAGATTCCGGCCCAAAGCGGGAATTATTCAGTCCCTCTCCCGTTCTGGACAACGGCTGTGGAAACTCTTGTCAATATGGATAAATTACACGAACGAGTCTATCCACTTAGCAGCATGGGGAATATAAATTTCGAAATCGTGTCTCACTTACCATTGCGAATTGCTATAATTTAGGTATAGGGTAATAACTCGAAGGCGCGGCCTGGCGGCTGCGCCTTTTTCTTTTGGGGTCAAACACGATGGATGCAAATCTCATCAAGAATCCGAAGCGGCGTGGGGAGTGGGCGGAGTTGCGGTTTATGGCTGCGGCGGCGGAGCATGGGCTTAGCGTTTCTAAACCTTGGGGCGATTCAGAGCGCTATGACGTTGGGGTTGAGAGTAACGGACAGTATCGGCGGGTGCAGGTGAAGTCGGTTTCGCATCACAAGGGATTGTCGTACCGCTGCGGGATCGGTTGTTCGCGGGCTTACAAGAGCAGCGAGATCGACTTTTTCGCGATCTTTATTGTTCCGGAGGAGTTGTGGTACATCGTGCCGGTGCAGGCGGCGCTGGCTACGGGGAACCGGACGATTTGTTTGACTCCTTCGCGGAAGAGGAACCGGTATGAGGATTATCGGGAAGCTTGGCACTTGTTGCTGAATCGGCCGTTCGGGACTGGTGCGAGTGAGTTGGTGGTGGATGGGGAGGTGTTTCGGGTGGGGTGATAAGGATCGAAGCCTTTAATCGCAGAGATCGCTGAGAACAATCCCGGAGTTCGCGGAGAAGATCAACGGCTTCACAACAGGAGGCACAGAGATCACAGGGGAAAACCAGTTGCCTTACCCTTTACGAATATCTTTCTTTCATCAACTCTGCTATGGCGGCGTAGGCTTTGGCCAGAGTTTTTTCGTCTGGCAGGAAGACTATCCGGAAATGTTTGGTGCCGGGCTTTTGTCCGAAGCCGGAGCCGTGGACTACCATTACGTGCTTTTTCAGGATTAGCTCTTTGACGAAGACTTCGTCGGCGTCGGGAATGTCGAGGCGGGGGAAGGCGTAGAAGGCGCCGCGCGGGGAGACGCAGGTCATGCGCGGGATGGCGTTGCAGGTTTTTACCGTGAGGTCGCGGCGGCTGCGCAACTTTTGGCAGACGATGGGCAAGTGGTCCTGCGGGCCTTCGAGGGCGGGCTTGATTCCGTATTGTTCGGGATGGTTGGCGCAGAGGCGGGCGCGCAGAAGTTTTTGGATGCCTTCGTTGTAGGGCTTGACGGCCGCGGCGTCGCCGCTGACGATGCCCCATCCGATGCGCCAGCCGGGAGCGAGATAGTTTTTGGAGAGGCCGCCGAAAGTTACGCAGGGGACGTCGGGAGCTACGGCGGCGAAGGCGATGTGCTGGGTGTCGTCGAGGATTAGCTTGTCGTAGATTTCGTCGGCGAAGACTACCAGGTTGTGGCGGCGGGCCAGTTCGGCTATTTCTTCCAGCATTTTTCTGGTGCAGAGAGAGCCGGTGGGATTGTTGGGATTGATCAGCACGATGCCGCGCGTGCGGGGTGTGATTTTCTTTTTGATGTCGGCTAGGTCGGGCTGCCAGGCATTTTCTTCGTCGAGGTAATAGGGGTTGAGCGTGATGCCCATCTTGGCCAGAACCGCGGAATAGAGCGGGTAATCGGGACATGGGGTTAGGAGGTCTTCGCCGGGATTTAGTAACGCGGTGAGGCAGAGATCGACGGCCTCGCTGGCGCCGGTGGTTACGAAGACGTCCTGCACGCTGGTGATTTGCTTGCGGGCGGCTTCACCGCGGATGGCTTCGAGAGCTTGCGGGAGTCCTTGCGAAGGCGCGTAGCCGTTCTTGTTTTCGCGCATGGCTTTGGCTACGGCTTCTACGATGTGCGCGGGAGTGGCGAAGTCGAAGATGTTGGGATCACCGACGTTGAGCGGGAGAACTTTGTGGCCTTGCTGGATGACTTCGTCGGCGACGCAGGCGAGGTCGCGGATGGCGTAGCGGACGTTTTCGAGGCGGCTGGCGGCGAGGATTTCGCGAGTTTGCGTGGGCATGGAGGACACCTGAAAATTAAAGCTTACCGCAAAGTTCGCAAAGGATTGCCGCTAAGGTCGCAAAGAGATTTTCTTCGCGCACTTCGCGGCAGTTCTTGGCATTCTTTGCGGTTCAAGACTTGCTACTCTCCCCTGTCGATCTGGGCTTTCTGTAGCTTGTCGGAGTAATCGACGTAAACGGCTTTCCATTGGCTGAAGAAGTCGATGGCTCCGAGGCCGCCTTCGCGATGGCCGTTGCCGGTGGACTTGACTCCGCCGAAGGGGAGATGCACTTCGGCGCCGATGGTGGGCGCGTTGATGTAAGTGATTCCGGCGTCGAGGTCACGGATGGCGCTGAAAGCTTTGTTGACGTCCTTGGTATAAAGCGAGGACGAGAGGCCGTACTCGATGTTATTGGCGATTTCGATGGCGTCCGCTAAGTCTTCGCAGGGGATGATCGAAACCACCGGGCCGAAGATTTCTTCCTGGGCGATGCGCATTTTGGGATCGACGTCGGCGAAGACAGTCGGCTCCATGAAATAGCCGTGAGCGTAGTCGCCGCTGGTGAGGCGATTGCCGCCGCATTTGAGGCGCGCGCCTTCGGCTTTGCCGATATCCACGTAACTGAGGTCGGTGTTGAGTTGGTTCTCGTTGATGGCGGGGCCCATTTCAACCGATTCATCGAGTCCGTTGCCAACTTTCAGGTGCGTGGCGCGTTCGACATAGCGCGCGACGAACTCGCTGTACACGCCTTTCTGGACAATGATTCTGCTGGTCGCGGTGCAGCGCTGGCCGGTGGTGCCGAAGCCGCCCCACAAGCCGCCTTCGATGGCGAGTTCTAGATTGGCGTCGTCGAGCACGATCATGGGATTCTTGCCGCCGAGTTCGAGCGAGCAATGCTTGAAGCGTTTGGCGGCGACCTGACCGACGATGCGGCCGACTGCGCTTGACCCGGTGAGAGAGATGGCTTTGACGTCGGGATGCTCGGCAAGCGGACTGCCTACTTCGGGGCCAAATCCGGTGACGATGTTGATCACGCCTTTGGGCAGACCGGCGTCGACCAGGGTACGGACCAAATTAAAAGTGGAGAGCGGAGTGTCCTGCGCCGGCTTGATGACGCAGGTGTTGCCGCAGACAATGGCCGGCAGCAGCTTCCACGACGGAATCGCCATAGGAAAATTCCATGGACTGATCATTCCACAGACGCCGAGGGGTTGGCGGATGGCCATGGCGAATTTATTGGGCAGCTCGGAGGGGGTGGTGGGACCGAACATGCGGCGGCCTTCTCCGGCCATGTAGTAGGCGGTGTCGACGGCCTCCTGCACGTCGCCGCGGGTTTCTTTCAGCACCTTGCCCATTTCACGGGTCATGTCGCGGGCGAAATCTTCTTTGCTGCCAAGCAGGATTTCGGCGGCGCGATAGACGATCTCGGCGCGGCGGGGAGCGGGCACCAGACGCCACTTTTTGAAGGCATGTTTGGCGGCTTCGACGGCGGTTTCCACGTCGGCGGGGCCGGACCTCTGGAAGATGCCGACCACATCGCGAGTGTCGGCGGGATTGCGATTTTCGAAGGTCGCGCCGGTCGAGGCGTCGACCCATTCGCCGTCGATGAAATTCTTATAAACCTTGGTGCGGGTAGCCGTGCCCAGAATGGTGGGGCCGGTCAGAACGTCGGTTGCCATAAAAGCCTCCTAGGAGTGCGGGGAACTGAGGACTTAATGATGTTTCTATGCTACAGGGGTGGGGTGAAAGGCGGCAAGGCGAGGAGAGAAGTCGGCCAGGAGGCAAGCGCGGCCGCGGTACGTTATTGGCTGGGCGCCACATCCTTGACGTGGGTGGCGATGTACCACTGGTTGCCGAAGGTGTCTTTCACGCCGGCGTTGCGGTCGCCGTAGGGCTGATCCGCCGGCGCGGAAATCGAAGTCGCGCCCGCCTGAAGTGCACGCTGATAGACGGCGTCGCAATCGGGCACATAGAGGTAGTACATCGCGGGCATGGGCTGATACGGGCCTTGCGCTTCGCCCATTTCCATGAAGGAATCGCCGATCTTCAACATCAGGTGGTGAATGACTCCATCGGGTGAGGCGTGCCGTCCCAGTTCTTGGGCTCCGAACGCCTGCTTCAGGAAGGCCATTACCGGCTCCGCCCGCACAGGATGCATGTACGGCTGAACTGTGGGCGCGCCTTCCCATTTGTAGTTTGGGCCTTTGTAGGTGGCAATGTACCAGTGGTTGCCGGCGGCGTCCTTTATGCCTGCCGAGCGTTCGCCGTAAGGCTGATCGGCGGGTTGAGTAATGGATGTTGCTCCTTGCTGGAGCGCCCGCTGATAAACTGCGTCGCAATCGCGCACATAGATATGGAATGCGCTGGGGATGGGCTTTCCCTTCCAGGCAAGCCCGGCGGCGCCGCCACCGACCATCAGCGCGCTATCCTCAATGCGAAGGTCGGCATGGCGTCCGCCTTCCCCTCCGACCGCGCGGAACTTCTCTTCTGCGCCGAACGTGTTTTTCAGGAAGTCAATCAGCCCATCGGCATCTTCAGCCACTATGTAAGGGGTCACCGTGCGATAACCCTTGGGGATGGGATTAACCGCCGGCTTCTTTGTTTCCTCATGCGTCGTGCTTTCCTTCAGCGTGGCCATGGGTGCGTTCCTTTCAAGATCAGATTTCAAGCGTGCGCGAAAAGCTGGCCGGGGCAGGCTGGTCAACATGGCCGCAATGCGGGCCAGGGGCGCCAGTCGGGCGTCCGCGGGCAGCGGCGCATCGGGATGCAACAGAATCCCGGTCACCGCCTGGTCGAGTTCTTCAAATCGGCTGGGCTTAGCCATTTCTGCCACCAGACTTCTTCTTTTCTTTCCTCAGGGTTACGGCCTTTTTCGACTGACTGCGTTTGATCCCTTCAAACCTGTCCCGCAGATTCTCGAGACCACGGAATTGCAGCTGCTTGATGGCACCCTGGCTACGCCCGAGATGCCGGGCAATTTCAGCGATGCTCTTCTGCTCAGCGAACCGCATGACCACGACGTGGCGCTGGCCTTCCGGCAGTTCATCTACCAACCGGAACAGGCGGGCGCGATCTTCCACCTGGCCGAGACCGGGCCGGGTGCTGAGTTCAGGGGGATCGTCGACGGCGATCTCGCGGCCGTGCCGTTTCGAGCGATCGACCATCGCGTTCACGGCGATCCGCAAAAGCCACGCTCCAAAAGGCACGCCTCGCCACTCAAAGCGCTTCAGATTGGCCAATGCTTTATGAAATACGTCAGAGGTCAGGTCCTCGGCGGCATCGCGGTCGCCGACCCGCCGCGCGATAAACGCGTAAACCCGCTCAAAATGAATCTCATAGAGAGCGGCGAAGCGCGCCGGATCCTTCTGGGCAGCCTCCACCAGCAGACGTTCGTCGGTCTGCTCCGGGGGCCGCTCGGAAGCCGGTGCTCTTGCCACCATGTTTGTCCTAACTTTATAAACTGCTGGCGAGGAAAAAGGTTACGGGCATCAAAGGACGGGCGTTTGCCCGGGTAAGCGCAGTGGATGGCAAGGAAAAACTAAAGGGGCCTTTCAAACTCGCACGAGGGGGTCGACGCGAATGAAAGGCCCCATCTTGGGGGAGCACCCTTGTACAACGTTTCCGCCGTGAGGCGGCGGGGACGCGGGTTTTGTTACGAATTCGGAACAGGATTTCGGCAATTTCCAGGGATGCTGGGGTCCTAGCGCCGCTACCGCCCTGAGGACACACGACTTACAAGCGGGCTTCGCTGGGCCTTAAAGTTTTTGGGGAGGCGGTCGATAACACAACACGGGAGGACTCTTAATGACAACCAGCGTCAGTCCAGTCAGTCAGCCACACGTCGACAGTCAACCCAAACCAGCAGCCAAGCCCGCGCAGGCCCCGAAACCGGCTGCGCAACCGGCTTCGGTACAGGACACAGTGACCTTGGGAAGTACCCAAAAAGCGAATCAGGAGGGCAGCCACGGCTGATCGTAGGCGAGCAGCCTTCGATAAAGCAGCTTAGTTTTGCGGTCTTAACGGCACGGCTGAGAAGCCGTGCCGTTCGTTTTCAGCAAGTGTCCTATTCCCTCAACAAATCCCACGCCTCGCGAAATTCCCAGAGCGATTCTGGCTTTCCGTCCATAGCGTGGTTATCTGTTGTGGCTCAGCGGCCCACCAGCTTTTGCAGTTCTTCGGGATAACGAGCGCCTTGCACCGAGATCTTTGAGGCTGCGGTTGCCAGTTGCCGGAGATCTTCGCGGGTAAGTTCGACGGCAGCGGCTGCGATATTCTCTTCGAGTCGATGCCGCTTGGTCGTACCCGGGATGGGAACAATCCACGGCTTTTGTGCCAGGAGCCAGGCAAGCGCGATCTGAGCCGGCGTCGCTTTTTTCGCTTCCGCGAACTTCCCAATCAGATCAACCACCACCTGATTCGTCTTACGGTTCTCGGGCGTGAAGCGAGGAACAATGTTGCGGAAGTCAGTTTTGTCGAACTGGGTGTCTTGGCTGATCTTGCCGGTGAGGAAGCCCTTGCCCAACGGACTGAACGGGACCAACCCGATGCCAAGTTCCTCGAGTACCGGGATGACTTCGGCCTCGGGCTCTCTAAACCACAGTGAGTATTCGCTCTGGAGCGCCGTCACCGGCTGCACTTTGTGGGCGCGACGGATGGTTTTCACTCCGGCTTCAGAAAGGCCGAAGTGCTTGACCTTACCTTGCTGAATCAGCTCTTTGACGGCGCCCGCAGTGTCTTCGATGGGCACATCGGCATCGACGCGGTGTTGATAGAACAAGTCGATGACATCGGTTTTGAGGCGCTGGAGTGAGGCCTCCGCAACCTGCTTGATGTGTTCCGGGCGACTGTCCAGCCCGGCCTGCTTGCCGGTGGCCGGGTCAAGTTTGAACCCAAACTTGGTGGCGATCACGACCTGGTCGCGAATGGGAGCCAGCGCTTCGCCCACCAGTTCTTCGTTGGTAAAAGGACCGTAAACTTCAGCAGTGTCAAAGAAGGTCACGCCCTGTTCGACGGCAGAACGAATCAGAGAAATCATTTCTTTCTTGTCCGCAGGCGGACCATAACCGAAGCTCATCCCCATGCAGCCGAGGCCGATGGCCGAGACTTCAAGATTGCTTTTTCCGAGTTTGCGCTTTTGCATGGTGACTCCTTAGAAATCAAATTGGCCCAGAAAACCCGGGGGCATCCATGATATTAAAAGTCAAGAGGAGACGAAGGTCTCCTCGTGCTTAGAAGGAACGGTTGAAGATCACGGTCGCGTGGCCTTTGTAAGTCGTACGCTGGAACTCTTTGTAGCCGCATTTTTCTGCGACTCGAAGCGATGCCAGATTATCGGGATGGATGATGCAAACCGTCCGCACCAGCCCAAAGTGCGCATCGCCCCAAGCGAGGGCCGCACGGACGGCTTCGGTCGCATAGCCTTTGCCGTGTGCTTTGGACGCGAGCACCCAGCCCAGTTCCGGTACTCCTTTAAGCGACGGTTGCAGGTCGCGTTTGAAATCGGCGAATCCGAGTTCGCCAATAAAACCGCCGGTTTCTTTTTCCTGGATCGCCCAATAACCGAAGCCCATGAGCGACCAATGCCCAGCGTAGCGCAAGAACCTCGCCCAGGTCTCTTCCTCGGAGAAGGGCTTGCCGCCAATGTGGCGGGTAACGATGGGATCGGCCCACATGCCGGCGCAATTTACGAAATCATCAAGCCGGTGGCCACGCATTTTGAGGCGCTGGGTTTCGATGACCGGAACTGCCGTGGCGGGATGGACGAGGCTGGACACGGTGCACGAGTTGACCGGACGAATGATATCAGGGGAAAACCCAGGGGGCACGCTAGCTCCCCCGAGGAAAGGGTGTCCCTGCCACCTGCGTGACCTTTTTCCCTTCCACTCGTTATAGATAGAGGACGCCGCGGGTGACATTTGTCATTGCGGTGCGGTGACGATCCCCACTGGCGCGGGGAATGCCGGGGAGCGATCATTCAACTTGTAAAAGGTTGTTAAGAGCGTTGTCCGGATGTGGGCCATCGGCTATGCTGGAGAGAATCGCAAGTCCTGCAGCGGGCGGTTTACAGGTTTCTTCTGGAGTTCGATCATGACGCTGGCCAGTTTTGTCAGAAAAAATGCCTTCCGCAACAAGCGCCGCAGCATCCTGACGCTCGCGAGTATCAGCTTTTCGCTGTTGCTGCTGACGGTCATGATGACCATCTGGCGGGCGTTTTATCTGTCCGATGGCAGCGCAGAATCGGCGCAGCGGCTGATTGTGCGCCACAAGGTTTCGCTGGCGCAGTTCCTGCCCATTGCCGATCGCGAGAGAATCCGGTCGATTGCGGGGGTGAAGCAGGTCGTCAACGAAACCTGGTTTGGCGGGCAGTATAAGGACGACAAGGCGGAGAATTTTTTCGCGCAGTTCGGCACCGATCCGAAGGAACTGTTTCTGGTTTACACCGACTTCCACATTCCTGCGGACCAGCTTGAGGCCTGGCAGAAAGATCGAGCCGGTTGTGTGGCGGACGCCGAGTTGGCCGCGAAGTACGGATGGAAGATCGGCGACCGTATTCCGATTAAGGGGACGATCTTCCCGCTGAATCTGGAGCTGACGCTGCGGGGGATTTACACTGCGCCGCAGAACACGCAAACGTTGTACTTCAACAACATCTACATGGACGAAGGCTACCCCCGAATCAAAGGTCTGGTCGGATTCTACGGCGTGCTGGGAGATTCTCCGCAGGCAGTGCCGCAAATCGCCAAGGACATCGACGCTACCTTCCGCAACACCGACCGGCCAACGAAATCGGAGAGCGAGAAGGCTTTTAATCTGGACTGGATCGCCATGCTGGGCAATGTGAAGGCGTTCATCCTGAGCATTTGCGGGGCAGTGGTGTTTGCCACGCTGCTGGTATCAGCGAACACCATGGCGATGTCGATTCGCGAGCGTACGCGCGAAGTCGCGTTGCTCAAGACGCTGGGCTTTACGCGCGGCACGGTGTTGGGATTGTTCATGAGCGAGGCGGTGATTCTGGCCGCAGTGGGCGGGCTGCTGGGAGCGATTGGGGCTTCCTTCATTGTTGTCCTCATCGCACATGCGCCCGGGATTGGCCTGTTCTTTGCGGGAGTGAAGCCAAATGTTGCGACCATAGTGGTGGCAGTGCTGGTGGGAGCGACGGTGGGCGCGCTCAGTTCGTTGGCGCCCGCCTACAACGCCTCGCGAAGGAATATTGTGGACGGTCTGCGGCACATTGGTTAAGGGTTAAGCGGAGAAAATATGGCAGTTCCCATCCAATACAATATTCGAAACCTGACGCTGCGCAAGAGTGCGACGATCATGACCGCGCTGGGAATTGCGCTGACGGTGACGACGGCGATCTTCATCATGGCATTGCTGGCGGGGTTGAATGCGGCTTTCAAGAGTAGTGGTGATGCGCTGAACGTGCTGGTGCTGCGCAAGGGAGCGACAGCGGAACTTTCGGCCGGGGGCGTGGACCGGGAAGCTCTGGCGATCATGAAGGACCTGCCGGGAGTGGCGCGGGATGCGCAGGGGCAGCCGCTGGTTTCGGGCGAAGATTTGCTGGTGGTGGTGCTTCCCAGGAATGACGGCACGGGAGAAACCAATGTTACGGTGCGATTTCTGACGCCGACCGGGATTGCGATGCGTCCCGAGGTGAAACTGTTTGCGGGACGATGGTTTACTCCTGGGCAGCGCGAGATTGTGGTGAGCAAGTCGATTCACAGCCGGTTTGCGCAGGCCAACATCGGCGACAGTATGTGGATTGGTAAGGGACCGTGGAACGTGGTGGGTATCTTTGATACCGGTGGCAGCGCGCACGACTCGGAAATCTGGGGCGACATCAATCAATTGTCGTCGGACTTCGACCGGCCGACTTATAACTCAGCGCTGATACGCGCGACCGATCCGGTGTCGGCGGATGCGCTGAAGAACCGGGTCAGTGACGATCAACGGCTGAAGCTAAACGGCATGCTGGAGACCGAGTATTGGGCGAAACAGACGAGCACGGGCAGTCCGATCAAGTTTGTGGGGACGCTTGTGGCGATAATTATGGCGATCGGGTCGTGCTTCGCAGCTATGAACACGATGTATGCGGCGGTGGCGTATCGCTCGCGGGAGATTGCTACGCTGCGGGTGATTGGATTTTCGCGGCCCAGCATTTTGACTTCTTTTGTCTTCGAGTCGGTTTTGTTGTCGCTGCTGGGGGCGGCGGTGGGGATCGTTTTGATGCTGCCGTTCAACGGGATGACTACGGGAACCAATAATCCGGTGACGTTCAGCGAAGCGGTGTTCAGCCTGCGAATGACGCCGAACGTGGTGATTTCGGCGGTGGTGTTCGCCATTGTCATGGGATTGTTCGGCGGGATTGCGCCGGCGTGGCACGCGGCGCGGCGGGAGATTCTGGTTGCGTTGCGGGATTAGTGGTTCCTTGGTGAGACTTCTTGGCCATTGGTGGTTGAAAAGCGATAACCACAAAGGACACGAAGGTTCACAAAGGAAAAGCTAGAAATGACTTATGCCTTTGGATACCAAACACGCGGATTTGCAGGGCTTGCGGATCGACCGTTCGGCGCCGCCGACGGGCGAGCCGGCGGGTTGGGCGCGCCGCTACATCATCATTGGAATCGCAGTGGTGGCAGTGCTGAGCCTGGGAACGTTGGCGTATCGGTTGCTGTCGTCAGACCCGCCGGAGGTGGAAGTGGTCCGTGCGGCGGCGGAAAACAGCGGCGATGCTGGTGGGTCGGTGCTGACGGCCAGCGGCTATATTGTGGCGCATCACAAAATCAATGTGAATTCCAAGGTCACGGGGCGCGTGGCCTGGATCGGTGTGGAAAAAGGCGATCACGTGAAAGAAGGCCAGGTGCTGGTGCGCCTGGAAGATGATGAGTTCCGCGCACAGTACGAGCAGGCCCGGGGCGCGGCCGACAACGCACGGGCTTATCTGGAAGAACTGCAGAATGGCTCGCGGCCAGAGGAGATTGCGCAGGCGCAGCACAACCTGGACGAGGCCCGGGCGACGCTCGGGAACGACAAGATTACGCTGGATCGCAATCGCGAAATGTGGAATCAGGGTGTGGTCTCGAGGCAAGCCTTCGACGATGCTCAAGCCAAGTTCGATGCCGACCAGCAGCGGGTCAATTCTCTACAGAAGGGATTCGAGCTGGCGAAAATCGGTCCGCGGCAGGAAGAAATCACGCGAGCCAAGGGGGCATTGCTCCAGGCTGAAGGCCAAGCCGCGTATGCCAAGTCTTGGCTGGATGCTACGGTGATCCGCGCCCCGGTGACCGGAACGATTCTGGAACGCACGGCAGAGAAGGGCGAACTGGTAACGGCGCAGTTCGCCAGCGGCGCCGAAGGCGGTCCGCAGGGACAGGTGGTCGCGCTGGCCGATCTCAACGATCTTCAGGTGGAGCTCGACATTGCGCAGGACGATTTCGCGCAGTTGGGTTCCAAGCAAAAAGCGGTGCTTTCGGTGGATGCTTATCCCGACCGCAAGTACGACGGCGAGATCCATGAGATTTCTCCCGAGGCCAATCGTCAGAAAGCCACGGTGCAGGTCAAGGTGCAGATTCTGAATCCGGACCAGTATTTGCGTCCGGAGATGAATGCGACGGTGAAGTTCCTGGCGGACGACAACAAGAAAGCGGTCGGGACGCAGGCATCGGGCGTACTGGTGCCGGCGGCAGCGATCCGCGATCACAGCGGCAAGAAGATGGTTTTTCTGGCGTTCAACGGAAAGGCTCTGGGGCGCGAAGTTCAAGTCATCTCGCAGCGCAGCGGCGGCTTTGTGGTGCAAGGGCTGGTGGGCGGCGAAAGCGTCATCACTACCGCTCCGGCGAATTTGAAAGACGGCGACAAAATCAAGATTAAGGGACAGTCATGAGCACAGCGACAATGACCAATACGGCTACGCAAACCAAGGTGGTGCAGGTCCGCAATGTAAGCAAGATATTCAAGCGCGATGCGTTTGAGGTGCGCGCGCTCGACGATGTTTCCATCGAAATCGCCGGGGGAGAATTCATGGCGTTGATGGGCCCTTCGGGTTCAGGGAAGACGACGCTGCTGAATATGATTGCGGCCATTGACCGGCCCACGTCCGGTGAGTTGCTGGTTTTGGGTGAAAACGTGTTCCGCTTCAACGATGGCCAGGCGGCGCGCTGGCGCAATGAGCATATCGGCTATGTGTTCCAGACCTTCAATCTGATTCCTGTGCTGACTGCGTTTGAGAACGTGGAGTTGCCGCTGCTGCTCACCAAGCTGAACTCGCAGCAGCGCCGCGAGCACGTGATGACGGCACTGAAGCTGGTTGGATTGGAGGAGCGGATCCATCACCTTCCCAAACAACTCTCTGGTGGACAAGAACAGCGCGTGGCGATCGCGCGCGCCATTGTGAGCGACCCAACGTTGTTGCTGGCGGACGAACCGACCGGCGATCTCGACAGTCACTCAGCGACGGAGATTCTGGAGATTTTGAAGAGATTGAACGAAGATTTCCACAAGACGGTCATTATGGTCACCCACGATCCCCACGCGGCTTCCTACGCTCACGTGACCCGGCACCTGGAAAAAGGCATGCTTTTGCCCCCTGAGTAGGCTGCGGCGGGTGCTGGGGGTATGGCTGTACGTCACTGATACATAATGGTTTAGACGATCATTGATGGGTTCCCGTTGGCTTCTGGCCGGTCCAGAAGCGAGTTTTGGTGGACGAAGATTACTCTGGGGGACAGCCCAGGATCGTCCTCTCAAAACAAATTTGTGATTCCCTGCCGGAAAGCCCTCCGGCGCGCTATCCTTCTGTGCCAATAAGGACTCCCCCAGTCTGAATTGCACTCCGGGGAAGACCAAACCACACAAAAGGAGAGCACTATGAAACGTACTATCTCAGCAATAGCACTGGCAGCGGCAATCATGCTGGCCGTCTGCGCGACCCCCGCCCTGGGCGAAGGCCCGGGACCACCACCCAGCTGGCCGCCCAAGGCTCAGGTTGCAGCGCCGGTACTGCCGTCGCTGTTCGGGGCACCGATTCATTTGCTGTAGTGAATGGCTGGTTACCCTAGAGAAACTTGTCTTGGTGGCTTGTGAGCGGCTGAGTTAAGCTGCTCACAAGCCATGAGTTTGCTGAACTTCATCTTGTGGTGGGGAGAACTGCCTCTTCAGGCAGTGCTGTTGTACGTGCTGGTCCGAAAGCAAAGCTTTCGGACCTTTCCGTGGTTCTTCGCTTACACGGCTTTTGCGGTCGCAGCCGGGATCAGCCGCTTCCTGGTTCGCAACCACGATCCCGTCTACGTCAGGGTCTACTGGACCACCGAGGCAGTTTATCCTCTGCTGGGAATTGCGGTGATGTATGAGGTCTTCCGCAACGTGTTCCGAAATTTCAGCCGATTGTGGTGGTTCCCTCCATTATTTCCCTTAGCCGTGCTCTTGTCCCTGGGGTTGACGATCTCGCGAAGTCTATCTGTGCCCACCGGGCTGCGAAGTGGCATTGCTGCCTGGATCGTGGGAGCCGAGTTGGGAGTGAGACTGCTGCAAGTGGCCATGTTTGCACTTTTGGTGACCATGGTGCTGCTTCTTGGACTGCGTTGGCGGCAGCAAGCCTTCGGCATTTGTGCGGGTTACGGGCTGTTTGCGACGGTAGCGTTGTTGACCACCACGAAATTTTACGAATTCGGAACAAGATTCAAATATTTGTGGGGGTTGGTGTCCATCATCACTTACAGTATTGCAGTCTTGATTTGGCTTTGGTATTTCAGCGTTCCACCCAAAGCAGAACCGGCTCGCGCCGAGCAGCCGCCGCTGTCGACGCAAGAACTGGGCCGCTATAAAGAGGTAGTACGGAGGGTACGGCGACCATGATGGTAACGATCCTGTGGAACTTGATGATTACCGCGGGCTTCATAAGCTGCGTGGTGATCGCAGCCTGGATTTGGTTTCACTTTCCCGATCGCACCGCCGACGATGTAGTCGATTTCCTGCTCCCGGTGGACCTGGAAAAAGTCGAGACCCTGCTGGATGCCACTGCCGAGAATCACCTGCGCTGCGATCTCAGCCGCAGAGACTTCCGCAAGATGCAGCGCAAGCGGATTCATCTTTACGTGGCCTTAGTTCACCGGATGGCGCATAACGCAGCCGTGCTGATTGACTGGGCCAACCGTGAGGCCGAAGGGGGCGATGAACGAGCGACCAGGCTGGCGCACGAACTGCAACAGATCGCGGTGGAAGTGCGTCTCTACGCTTTGCTGACCATGATGAAGTTGCGCTTGTGGTTATTGATCCGGCTGGATTCCTGGCAGGTGCTTCCGGCTCCGAGTCTTTATGAGGTACGCGAGGTCGGCGGCATTCTGGGATTGGAGAGCTACGACCGGCTGAAAACCGCCGCCAGCTTTCTTTTCCTTGAGATGGGACGCCGGAACTTCGACGAACTGCTGCACAATCTCTGAGGCCCATCTGGTGCCGGCGGGGAGGGTCCTGTGCAACGCCGGCTCATAGTTCACTTTCACAGTTCCGAAATAGACGGTAGCTGGGAAGGCCGCGATCCAAGACTGCCATTCGGAGGTTCTGCCACCCACTGCCAGGCGCGACGTCCGTTTTCCCGGACTTCGCTGTGCGCCTCTCCATAGTCCACCAGGCGGTTGAGGACGGTGGTGACGGAGGCCAGAGGATCTTTGTGGCGCAGCAGCACGGCGGGCATGCGGTCTTGAATTTGCTGGCACACCTCGCGCACACTGAGCGCCCGGCCGGCTTCCATCAATACCATGCGGCAGGCTTTGGTGAATCCAGGCTGACGCCCTACGGTTTTGCGATCCACCAGCTCGAGCAGATCTTCGCCTAGAATTTCGTCTCCGAACAGGTTGGCCAAGCCAGCAAGGGTCTGCTTCAGAGTACCGATACGTTTCATGATGTCGGCGCGTTGTTTCATGAGCTGGCGCAATTCCTCATGCGCAGCCTTGACTACTTCCTGGACGTGAGGATCGTTGTTTGGAAGACTTCCGTTGCTGGTTCCGTTACTGCCATTGCTGCCGTCCTGCATGACTGCCTCCAGAATGCGGCTACGCAGGGGGTGCGCAGCTACCCTTGGCCGTCGCACCCCGTGCTTGGGATACGCAAGTCAGCGCCAGATCGTTCCGTGGCCATTTTTGTTTGCAAAACCGCACATTTCTTGTCCGTTTCTGGGACGAAATGGTCGTCTGGGGCGTACCCCCAACCTGTTGATAACTTAGACGCTAGGATTCAAGAAAGGTTAAAAGGGATTTCCGCATGAGTGGGGACGAATCGCGGCCGTTGGCGGTGGCCTGGGGCAACCGCGGAGCACGATGGTTGTAACGAGCGCAGCAGCAGTGCCTTGGCGGCTTCCCCAAAGGGAGTTTTCTGTTCAGGTCTTGACAAACGCGCCATACCTGCTAAAGTGCGGCCAATATCTCCAGCACACGTTGGCAAAGGTGCTTACGTATGAAAAATGTTTATGAGGTTCTTCGCCAGAAGGAACTCGAGCTGGCAAGACTGGAAAAGGAAGTAGAGGCGCTAAGGGTAGCAGCACCACTGCTATCCGACGACAAAGAGATGCTGGCCGAGGCCACGAACAACAAGCCGGCCATCACCGCACAGCAGCCCATTCGTATGACGCAACCCGCGGTGAACACCAATCCGCAGCCGGCGACGCGTGCTGTGGGATGGGAAGATACCTCCAAGCGCTGGCCATAACCACGGGCCAACGAATCAAAGTTCTCCCCGCCTAAGGGTCATTGGCGGCCAGCAGGACTTGTGACTCGTCCCTATAGGCTCCGGCGGCACGGCCATTCAAAAGCAGCGCCGCGAAGACGAAGCGGAAATTTGACGCCTGAGTTGGAAAAGGACTGCGATTCGCGCTGCGGTGAAATAAGCCAGACCGACGGGATCACGAGGTCTGCTTTTCCCGTAAATATGCCCGCAAGGCATCGCTCCAGTGCGGCATGTCGATGCCGTATCTTCGCCGGCTTTTCGCGGACAACACAGAATACTTGGGACGCTTGGCCGGGCGAACGAACTTTTCGCTGGTGGTGGGCCGCACTACGGTAGTCAACCCCGCGTCGCTAACGATCTCGCGGGCGAACTCGAACCAGGTGCAATCGCCGGCGTTGGTCACGTGCACAATGCCGGCGGCCTGCTGATGACAAAGTTGGATGATGGCGCGGGCCAGGTCTGGGGTGTAGGTGGGGCGGCCGCGCTGATCATCCACCACGTCAATCTCGGGCTTGGTCGCGGCAAGTTTGAGGATAGTATCGGGAAAACACTTGCCCCCGACGCCAAACACCCATGAGGTCCTGACGATGCAGCAGTTTGGCAAAGTCTGGAGAAGCTGTTCTTCGGCGTCAGCCTTTGATTTTCCATAAACACACTGGGGGGCGCGGGGGTGGTCGGTTTCGTAGGGAGTCGCGCTCAAACCGTCAAAGACGTAGTCGGTGCTGAGAAATAAAAGGCGGGAGCCGCAAGCTTTGGCAGCTTGCGCAACGTTGACCGCGCCCTTGCAGTTCACGTCGAAGGCGAGCTCAGGATTGCTCTCGCAGCCATCTACGTCGGTGTAGGCGGCGGCCAGGACGATCCACTCCGGCTGGGTGCGTTGGACGGCGGCAAAAACTTGCTGGGGATCGCGAATGTCGGCGCCTTTCGAGCCGAGGCCGGTGACTTCATCCGATTTCCATTCGCGGACCAGCGCCTTGCCAAGCAGTCCGGTGGCGCCAAAGATAGTGACTCGCATGCTCAGGTTCTCTTGTGGAAATGGTAGAAAGCATCAACATAGCACAAGAGGGTTCGCCGCCCCGGGCGTCGAGGAGGGCTGGCGTAAAGTCAGGCGCTGACGGCCTGGCTGGCAGTCACTCTTTCAGCGTCGAATACCAGTGCCAAGCCATGCACAACCGCAGCCAGACGAATCGCCGCCAGTACTGCCTCCTCGCTGAGTCCCTTTTCCCGCATTACTTTTTCATGGGCGTCTACACAGGCTCCGCAGCCGTTGACCGCCGAAACGGCCGCGCACCACATTTCGAAATCAACTGGCTCGATGCCGTGAGATCGAATGATGTTCATGCGCAGGCGGGCGGGCAGGTTGCGATAGTTGGGGTTGGAGGCCAGGTGCAGGAACCGGTAATAGATATTGTTCATACCCATGATGGCAGCGGCCCCCTTAGCGGCGTCCAGCGCCTGCGGCGACAGGTGATTGGCGGCCTCGGCAAAGACTGCACGCGTGAGCTCGTCATTCCTCGAGGCAACGGCGCTGGCCACCACCGTTCCCCAGATCTGCTGCGGGGTAAGCTCGGTTTGCTGGGTAAGGGTTGAAAAGTTCAGCTTCAGGTCCCGGGCGTAGGCGGGGACCGCTTCCATCAGTTCATTCAGGTTCATAGGTCACCAAGTTCTCGGCGGTTCAGGCAATCTTCAGCGTGTCTTCGCCTTTGTGCCAGTTACAGGGGCAGAGCTCGTCGGATTGCAGGGCATCGAGGACGCGCAGGACTTCATCGGGATTGCGGCCTACGGCGCCTGCGGTCACGTAAACGAACTGAATCACGCTGTCGGGATCGACGATGAAGGTGGCTCGCTGCGCTACCCCGCCCTGTGGATCCAAAATTCCCAACTGTTCGCAAAGATCACGTTTGATGTCGGACAGCATGGGAAAGGGCAGGTTCTTCAGATCCGCATGATTGTTCCGCCAGGCGTGATGTACCCACTCAGAATCAATGCTGCCGCCTAGAATCTGGGTATCGCGATCCTGAAACTGCTTATTCAGCTTGGCGAACCCGGTGATTTCGGTGGGGCAAACGAAGGTAAAGTCCTTGGGCCAGAAGAAATAGACTTTCCACTTTCCGGGGTAATCCAGGTCGGTGATGGTGCGGAAAGCGGTCTTGGGATCTTTCTCGACGCCAACGGTTGCAGTGACTGAAAACGCGGGAAATTTTTCTCCGATGCCTAACATGTTTCTCTCCTAAGAAATGAAATTTGAGTGCTGCGGTTGCTAAGTCTTGCGCGTACCCTTGGAAGAGCACGAGCGGCAAATTCCCAAAATATCTACGGCAATTCTTTTCACCTGGAAGCCGCGGGGAAGTTTCCGCAATGGCAGACGGCCCAGGCCGGCTTCATCAAAATCCATGATCGACCGGCAACGGACGCAGACCAGATGGTGATGAGGCGCAGGGTTCGACTCCACGCGCAACGAGCCATGATGCAAACTGACCTCCTGCAACAGGCCACTATCGAGAAACGTCCGGATATTCTTGTACACCGTAGCCAGCGAGATGGAAGGAACCTTCTTTCTGACCTTGTCGTAGATGGCTTCCGGACTGGGATGCCCAATCATGGAAGTGGCGGCTTCGTAAATCACCTGCCGCTGATGAGTGGCGGCCAGGCGATGGCGGTGACACAAGGCGCGAAAGTCAGTCAACGAATGCATCCTGGATGATAGGTATTATTATCTGATAAAACATCTGTTTTGGCAAGAGGGCAGGAGGGAGGGTAGTGGGTCAGTTTCACGGTTGAGGACTACTCAGACTTTGCGTCCCTCGCGGCGGTTGTTTGCGATCTTTGCGGTAAGAAGCGGTTCACCGCAAAGGCCGCCAAGGATTCGCAAAGCCCGCGAAGCCTTGCAAACCAAAGGACACGGAGAACTGCGGCAGGCGAATCGCAGGCCATTGCTGCCGGGTTGTCTTACGCGGCCCGTTTCGCGGGTGGGGCGGACGGTTCTGCCAACGGCCGGGGAGCTGGATGATCCTGCGGAACAACCTCCCGTCCGGCTAACTGCTCATAGACTGCGGCGATCTCTTTGGCGATGTTGGGCCACTGATATTGGTCTCGCACCCGATCCCGGGCAAGGCGGGCGGCAGCGGCTCGCATGGGCTGATGCGAGAGCAGGAGATCCAGCATGCGCGCCAGGTCCTCGACATCTCCGGCGTGAAAAGTGAAGCCTGCGCCTTCGACAACTTCGCGGTTTTCCGGGACATCGCTGGTGAGCACGCAAGTGCCGGCTCCCATCGCATCCAGCAGGGCGAGCGAGAGTCCTTCAAGATCGGAGGGCAAGACGAATAGAGCGGCATGGGTGAGCAGTTCCGTAAATGCGTCGCCCGCGAGCCAGTCGGTGAAGACGATGTGATCGCTGGCATGGCGACGCAAGCTTTCGGCGTAGGCATCGGTGTGGCTGGAGCCGCCGGCGAATACCAGTTTCGCCGAGGTTGTGAGCTTCTTGTAGGCTTCAATCAGCTGATGGCAGTTTTTCTCGGGAGATAGCCTGCCGGCAAACAAAATGTAGTTGTCCGGTTCCAGGCCCCACTGCTGGAGCGAGGTCGCACCATTGGGTTGGTGAAGGGTAGCACCGTTCGGTACGTACGCGGTTGCGATCCCATACGTAAGCCGGTAATACTCCTGCAGGGTCCGCGAGACCACCATGGTAGCGTCGGGAACCCGCGCCGAGGCCAGTTCCCCAAGACGAAGCACCCGGGAGGCGAAGCGTCCCCACTTTTTTCTGCGCCAATCCAGCCCCTGCACCGTTACCGCCGTCTTTTTGCCGAAGAGCTGAGGCAAGAATGAGAATAACGCCGGGCCCAGGGCATGGTAGTGCACGATATCGCAGCTACTGAAAGCCGCATGGATACTGCTCAGGAGGGTGTGAACCACAGTTTCCAAGTGCTTGGAGCGGAAGGTCGGTAAACGCACCAGGCGCATGCCGTTGTGGGTCTTACGCGCAGGAGTGAAATAGGTGCGGCAATAGACGGTGACGTCGTATCCCAGTTCGACCAGACGCTTGCCGACTTCTTCATAATAAGCCTCAATGCCGCTGTATTTTGAAATCACGCCTCGCCCTCCGATGAAGGCCACGCGCAGTCGCTTGCTGGCAGATGGAAACACACGGATTGACCCGGATTTGTGTGCTGCCGAACACACCCGCTCGTAGAGCTGCATCAATTCCTGATAGTGAGCCGCCGGGGAGTGGTGTGTGGCGACCAGTTGCCGGCCGGTAGTTCCCATCTGTTGGACTTGTTGCGGCCGCTGCGCTAGATAGGAAATGGCTCCGCTCAGTTGCTCAACATTGCCGGGAGGGTAAAGCAGTCCGGTTTCACCCTGGCGCACCAGCTCACGGCGTGATCCGAGATCAGAGGCCACCACCGGACGCTGCCAGGCATAGGACTCCAGGATGCTTTTGCCCAGGGTTTCATAAGCCAGGGAGGGCAAAATTGTGAAGCGCGCGGCTGCGATTCTGTGCTGCAAATCTTCGCCGGTCAAGTGCCCGGTGAATTCGACGTTGTCCAGATTCAGGGTGCGGGTCAAGCTCTCGAGGTCTGAGCGTTGGGGGCCGTCGCCGGCGACTTGCAAGCGGACCTGGGGCAAGGTCTTCATGGCGCGGAGCAGGTGATCCACTCCTTTTTCGGGCGACAAACGGCCAAAGTAGAGGATGGGTGCGTCGCTCGGGGCCAGGGGCGCGGCTTCCGGAAGATTTTGGAAATGCGGGAGCACGGTGATTTTTGTGGGGTTGAATCCGTTCTTCATCAGCTGGCTCTTGGCGAAATGGCTTGGAGTTACGAAATGGTCTATGCATTTTCCATAGGTCCCAATCCAATGGTGAACGTAGGCTTCTGCCATCAACAACACCGCCGAAGAAACCGGGCCTTCATAACACCCCTGGCTGAGACTCTTCCAGTAATGGCCGGTACACGACTGCTGGCAAGCGTGGCCGCTGGTAACCATGTTGTAGACCGGACAGATCAGCTTGAAGTCATTGAGGTGATAAATGACCGGGATTCCCTGCTCCTTCAACTCCCAAAGAATGGAGGGTGAGAGGTGGTGGTAGATGTTGCGGACGTGGGCGACATCGGGCCGAAAGACCTGTAGCATTTTCCGCAAGCGATCGCGGGCGTCGGTGGAATAGATTACGTGGGCCCCAAGCCTGGCCCTGGTCAGCCATCCCGCGGTGGGGTCTTTAAAATCGATGTGCGGGACAAAGAATTGGTCATAGGCGGTGGGTTGGCCGCGGGAATCGGCCATGGAGAACAGGGCGACTTCATGCCCCTGCGACCGCAGCAGTTGCATAAGTTCGAAGAGGTAGACCTCGGTGCCGCTGAAGGGGAAATTGTATTTATTGCAAAACAGGATTTTCATAAGTGGGGCTCGCAATTTCTGAAGAATTGTTAAGAACAAGAGCCGGGCGAGATTTAAGGTAAGGATGGAACAGATCGCAAATCGCGGCCAGATTTGTTTCCCGGTTGAAGTGCTGAAGCACGTGGGTTCGTGCAGCGTGTAGCAAGGGGCCGAGAGTTGAGCGCATATTCATGACAAACACGGCTCGTGCCAGAAAATCGTCGAGCGAACCGGCGCGATAGAGAAAGCCGGTTTGGCCGTCGGCCACCAGTTCTGGAATGCCAGTGATGGCCGGAGCCAGCACCGGCTTGCCGCGCACCATGGCTTCCATGAGGACGAGCGGAATGCCTTCGCTGCGGCTGGTGAGGACAACCAGATCGGCTCGATTGTATTGCTGATCCAACTGCTCGCGTGACAATTGTCCCAACAGCCGAACCTCGGTTTGGAGGTCGAAGTCGCGAATCATTCCCTGCAACGACTGGCGCTCGGGACCGTCTCCCGCGATGTGGCACACGAATCGCAAGCCCCGGCATTTCAGAAGCCAGCAGGCTTGGATGAGGAATGAGTGGTTCTTGACGGGGTGCAGCCTGCCGACGCTCAGGATGGAAAAAATTGAAGGCGGCAGGTTGCTGGGGGGCTTGTTTTCGGGGACATCGACTCCCAGGCGCCGCAGCAGAATCTTTTCTGGTAGGGCACTGGGATAGTCCGCCAAAATGCGCCTGCGATTGAAACCGGAAATGGTCACGCAGAAACTGCATTGCTTCAATTTGAGGTCAAGGAAGACAGGATCAAGCAATAGGTCGGATCCGTGCAGGGTCATGCTGAAGCCGATGCCCAGCAGGCGCGCGGCGACCATGGCAATCCATGAGCCGAAATATCCGTGATGGACATGAATGTGATCCACGTGGCGGGAGTGAAGCAGGGCGGCGTAGTAAGCGCCAAGCAGAGTGTGGATAAGCGCCCCTAGCCGCCGCGAAAGTGGGTGGCGCCTGTGAAAAAAGGCATGCCGCAAAAAATCACTCAAAATAGCCGGCTGGGCAGCGGAGATCCAAGCAGCGTGCAACAAGACCGTCATCCGGAGTGGTTGCAGGTAGAGGGTTTCAGCGACGAAGGCCTGCCGGTCCAATGGCGGCTTCACCCTGCGGGCGCTACACGGAATTACGGTGATGCCGCGGCGGCGGAGTTCACGAATCTCATCGACGACGTAGGGCTCAACCGGCGAGGGGAAAAGATTGGAAAGATAAGCGATGGTCGGCATGGGGCGAAACGGGATGTGACAAAAGTCAGTTCAAGCGAAGCAGTGTGTAGCCGACAGGAACCAGGAACAAACCAGCAACGAACCCTGCAACCCAGGGCCGGAGCCTTTGGTACGAGATGGGCACCGTTGCGGCCAAGCCGGAATGAATCAGGCAGTAGGCGCTACAGGCAACCAATTCTGCCCAGCCATAACCGATCAGGCCCAAGCGAGGCAGAAAAATGTACGTGGTAACCGCCAGCAGGACCACATGGACCACATAAGATCGCATGACCAGCCATTGTTTTCCCACCACGAACAACGCGGAGGCCTGCAAGTTGTAGACCGAGTTCACCAGGACTCCGGCGGCGGCAAAAGGGAAAATTCGCAAACTGGGCATCCAGCGCACACCGATGACATGGGGCACGAAATACGGCCCGATTAAGGCAAATGCACAGAGCAGAGGTCCCAGGGTGACCACCTGGAGATACAGCGCTTGCTCGATCGCCCTGCGGAACAGTTCGCGGCGATGCTGTAAGCGGGCCAAGGCTGCAATCGCCATGCGGCCGGCGGCGAGGCGGAAACTGCCGAGCGCTTCCGCAATGCGAAGGGCGAGCGCGACATAGGCAACTCCTTCGGCGCCCACGAAGCGGCCGACGATCAGCGGATTGACCAGAGTTCGCAATTGCCAGGTTCGCAGCGAGGCCGTCAGGGCGACGCCGTAAGACAGCATGGGCCGCACATGCTTCCTTTCGAGGCACACCCGAAACGGAATCGCGGCGCAGACGGCGGCAGCGATCAAGGTGAAGACCTGCCACGCGATCTGGCCCATCACCGGGGCCCACACCCCGGCGTGCCGCCAGGCGAGCGTGGCCGCCACGACCAGCCCCAGCGACTGGCCCGCGAGTTCAATGCCCGCAATCCGGCGGAACTCCAGGCCGCGCTCCAGCTTGGCCATGGGAATACCAGTCAGAGCGGACACCGGAATCGCCATCAGCAGGGCCAGGTAGGGGGGGACGAACTCGCTGCTTCCATACCAGCGAATGAATAACGGTGTGGCCGCTGCGGCGGCCAGGCCAAGCCCGATGGATGCGCCCAGAATGAGGGTGGTAGCCGTGCCGTACAGGCCAGCATCGGGAGCCTCGCTGCGGACCAGGTAGGTGTCGATTCCACAGCGCGCGATAATTGCCAGAAAGGCAACGATTCCAACTGCGGTTACGAACAAGCCGTAGGCATGGGGGCCAATCCACCAGGTCATCACCAGCATGTTTCCCACACCGACCATCACGCCCAGTCCATAGCGCGCCGCCAGATAGATGGCGCCGCGCCCGGTTTCGCGGCAAAATGGGGCGGACACACTCACGTCCGCCGAGGCGAGCGAGGGTGAGGGCAGGGCGGCGGCCTCAGCTTGAGAGCGCACTCATTTCTTCCCGGTCGCGGCGATTCTGCGCAGCCAGCATGCCCGCCAGCGTAAACAATAGGCCGTTGACGAATTGGTAGTTCATGACCACGAAACAGCCGTTGACCAGATACACCACGACCAGCAGCGGCCATAAGGACCGGAATTGTGCATCCGGGAAATTGCCCGCTGGGGAATGTGTGCCCGGCCGTTTCCGGCCCAGTCGAAACAGATCGGCGATCAGCCATGCATAAAGCGCCAATCCGATGACTCCGTATTGGACGAGAACCTCGAGGTAAGTATTATGAAAGAAGAACTGCTCTTGATGGAACTCCGTGATCCGGCTTGATAGTTCGGTCTGCATGGCGAGGCTGCCCCATCCGGAGAACGGTTTCTTGAGAAACATCTCCCATCCCGCCTGGTAAACCGCCATGCGGAAGGTCACGGGGCCGCTTTCCTCCATGCGATCTCTCAGAGACAGGGGAGAATCGCCGAGGCTCAGCAGAGCAACCGCCCCTAAACCGGCTCCCAGCACCAGGCACAGACAGGCTCTGCGCAAACAACGGCTGGGCGAAAAGAACATCAGCCACAAAATGGACCCCGCGAAAGACAGCCAGACTGCGCGGGTTTTGGTGGCCACGATGGCCAGCGGTAAAGCCATGAGCAGAAGAGTCGCAGGCAGCTTGGGCAAGCGGTGACGGCGAAAGGAATCCATGGCCAGCAGTCCCAACATGTTCAAAGCGAGCCCGTTGGCCACCGCTTGCAGAAAGGGGCCACGGGCGCGGTCGGCGTGAATTCCGAGACTTTCATCCAAAATGTAGCGCGGGAAGATGAAGCCGGTGGCCCCGACCATGAACAGGATTGCGATTGCGCACAAATAGGTCAACACTAATAGCGCGAAGACTTCGAACTGACGCCGGGAGCGAGGATCCTGGAAGATGTGAGCGGCCAAGACATAGAGCCCGAGAGGAACCAGCCATTTGGCGGCAAGCACGCCCCAGGTCTCGGGGTCGTAGGGCTGAGAGAGTGCATCGTAGAGCGCCAAAATCAGAAGCCCGCACATGGGCAAAATCACCGGCCCGGCGATGCGCACGGGGATTCGCAGGGTCCAGGAGCGCAGCAACACCACAAGTATGAGGACGACAAACGCGAAGCGGTCATAAGAGTGGAAGCGGTAGTCGGCGGGACGGAAGAGCATTACCGCCATAGTGAAGAGAAAGAGCAATGCCGGGGCCGTCATCAGCGCGTGCAACGGCCGGAAGCAAGTGGAGACCGTCCATCCCACGACCTCCTCTGCCCATGCTGGTTCTCTGCAATCGCGAGAAGCTGTCTGCGCGAAAGCTTCCAAGCTAGACTCCCTCTCCCCGCAAGACCACGACGACCGTTTTGAAGAGAATGCGGAAATCCATGCCCAAGGTCCAACGGGCTATGTATTCGCGGTCCAGCGCCATGTTGCGTGCGAACGAGGGATCGCGGCGGGCAGTGACCTGCCAAAGCCCGGTGAGACCGGGCAGAACTTCCAACCGCTGCAGGTCCTCGAGATGGTAACGTTCGAAATCATCGACGGGGTGGGGGCGCGGACCGACTAAGCTCATGTCGCCTCGCAGCACGTTCCAGAGTTGGGGTAACTCATCCAAGCTGTAGCGACGAAGTACTCGACCCAGGCGGGTCACGCGAGGATCATCTACCATCTTGAAAAACGCGCCGTTGCGCTGGTTGCAGGCGCGCAACTTCTGCTTCAGCGCATCTGCATCCGGAATCATGGTGCGAAACTTAAAGCACAGAAAGCGCCGGCCCTTGAAACCCAGCCGAGCGGCTCGATAAAGCACGGGCCCGGGCGAATCGAGCTTGGTCACGCATGCAATGACGGCCAGGAGTGGGAGGGCCAGAAGTAAAGCGATGGCGGACAGCACAATGTCGATCGCGCGTTTGACGAGCAGACGGAAATTGGGGATGCGCTGCTCGGACAGAGTGAGTACCGGGACGTTGCCATATTTTCGAAGAATGACCGGCGCGGGGTCACACCCGAAGAAATCCGGGACCAACTTTACGTCGATCTGGTTGGCTCGGGCCTGGCGAATGATTCTTTTTGTGAGCTCACCGTGGATGGCAGTGGTCAGAATGATCTCATCGACGAACTGGCGCCGTGCAATACTGGCGAGATCATCGATTCGCCCCAGCACAGCCCCGTTCAGGGGCGCGCGATCGTCGAGAAAACCCAGCACCAGGGAGCGGGCAGAATCGTCTTGTTGCAGGTGCTGGGCCAACTGCCGACCGACCGGTCCGGCGCCGATGATCAGTACGTTGCGGACGCGCTGCGGACGCAGAGCGGAAACCCAGGAACCGGGGTGTCGCGAGCCGGGAAGCGGGGGCTGCCATTTCCAGAGGCTGGCATCGACGGTTGCCGATAGAGCTTTCTGGCGTGGAACCGCGTCCGAGTAATACTGGGCTCCGGGGATCAAGCGCGAGGGAGACATGCCGAGAGCGGCGGAGTTTGGGGTTCGAGGGGCCGGGGACGATGACACTTTAGATCAGCTCCAGTTCGTAGCCTTCGATTCGGATGGCCACTGACCGCTGGATCGACTCGACGGAAATTACCAGGTTCTTTTCTCCACGCTCGTCCAGGATTCCCTCCAGTCCGTCCAGGCAACCGCCGCGGATTCGCACCCGCTGGCCGATCTTCAAGAAGGCGTGCAAGGAACAGGGGACTTTGTGGGAGAGCAGTATTTGAAGATCGTCAATCTGTTTGGTGGGAATGGGAATAATCTGCCCGGCGAAGGCAATCAGCCCGATTACGCCTTCGGTTTGCAACAAATCCATTCGCGACCAGGAGGAGGGATTGATGCGCGCAAAGGTGTAGCCCGAAAACAGAGGAGTGTTCACACGTTTTTCGCGGTCGCTCCAGCGATGAACTTCCTCCAGGACGGGAAGGAAAGTTTCAATTCCCTTGCGCTGAAGATGGGTTGTCACCTTTTTCTCAAATCGATAGCGGGTTTGAATGGCATACCAGAGCTGATTTTCAGGAATAAGAAGATGGGAGGCGGCGGTCACGGGGCGACTGCTATTCGGGGCACGGCTCTGCTAGTTGAGTCCCAGATCATTTGTGGCTTAATTCTCACCAGTTCGTCTCACGTAATGGGTAGATCAGCAACCGTGACCGCTCTTGCGGTCACATTTATTGCGCAGTCTTGCTCAGAGTCTTCGGTAGATCGCGCGTGGAATCGGAAAGGTGCGTTCGCTGAGCACCGTGCCCAGCAGGCGCGCATTCGCCGAATGCAAAGTCTCTTTCACTCTTTGTGCGGTGGCGCGGCGGGTGGCGTTGGCTTGCAGCACCAGCACCAGCCCGTCACAGGTGGCTCCGAGCAGGGCGGCCTCGCTGCCGGATCCGGCCGCGGGTCCCTGCAACACGGTGTAATCGAATTCCAGGCGCAGTTCCGCCAGCCGAGCTCGCAGCCAGGCGGTGGAAAAGCCGTTCTGGTTGCCTCCGAGAAAGACACTGCGCGGCATGAACCAAAGGCTGGCGGAGAGTTGCTGCGATAAGTCACGCAAGGTGCCAAATCGTTTTTCACTGCTCACCGCGGCGAGCCGGTCTGGCAGAGTTTCATCTCCGTCGCGGGCGGCGGGGCAAGCCTCCACCACGCAGGTGATTCCCGATCCCTCGTCCGCCAAGGTTCGGCCGACCTGCATAACGATGGGAGCAATATCTGACCCTTGATCCACCGGGCTGAACACTACCTGGCGACAAGGCCTGGGCCAGCCCGGCAAGAACACCTGGTGGACCAGGCCGCGGACCTGTTCTTCGGCGAAGGATTCGAGCGTCCAACCGGCGGTAGAGCGTGGAGGCGCCTCGACCGGCTCGACCTCGGGTTCGGCGTGGAGTGACGGGGATTGCTCAACTTCGTCCAGGGTGGTAGGGGGCAATAGCTTCACAAACGTGCTCATATTTGACCTCGTGAAATCTCTTCTACATGGGCGGTTTTTCTTTGCGGGAGGGATGCCAATACTGGAGCGTGCAGGAAGGAGACCACTTCGTCCGGGGTGCGGAAGGCGGGGCTCAGGTAATCGGTGGCAAATGCCAAACTGACGCTTACAGTTCCTGCCAATGCAAGGCCAATCAGCCCAAAGCTCAGTTCTGAAAGCTTGGGTAGTTCCGGCACGACGGGTTGCTCGGCGATGGCGACATTGAGGATTCCCCCCTGGTCGAGCGCATCGCCGATTCTGGCTTCCTCGCGCTTGTCCACATACAACAGATAGCGATCCTCGGCGGACTTCAAATCGTGCAATAGACGATCTTGCGCGATGCTCTGATCCCCCAGCTGCTGGGCGGCGCCGCGGTAGTGGGCCAACAAAACACTGTCCGCGGCGGCATGGGCGCCCAAGGCCCTGGCGTCGACCTCCGCTTTCACCAGTTCGGATTTCGCCCAGGCATGATTGGGCTCGAGATCGCTGGTCTGATCGCGGATGGGAGCCTGGTCTTCTCCCCGGATGGAAGCCTTGGTTTGCGCAATCTTCTGCTCAACCTGCTTGACCAGGCGATAGGAGGGCTCGAACTCCATGAGCAGGTCGGTACGCTGCAACTCCAACTCCAGCAATCGGGCTTTCATCTTCTCCATCAACTCGGGATTGTCGGAGTTGCGCATCTGGGTCATGGTGCGCTCCGGCAACAGGTTCAGCTTCGATTGCAGGGCCCTGATGCGCTCTGAGTTTTCGGCCAGCGCGACCTGGGTTCGGCGATCGTCGGCGTCAGCGTCGCTGAGTTTCTGCAGGGTGAGGTCGCGTTCCTGGGACGCCGAGACCACGCCCTGATCGCGGGTGAACTCCGCGAGCTGCAGTTCGGCGGTTTCCAGGCTGTGCCGCGACAGGGTAACCTGCTGGTCAAAAAAGCTGAATTCTCCGGAAGCGCGGTGTACCTGGTGATGCCGCTCCAAGTAGGCATCCGCCAGCGTTCGCAGCACCTTGGCGGTTTGCTCGGGATCGGAAGATTGGTAACTGACGGTGATCAGCGCGGTCTTACGAACGGGTTCGACGGTCAACCGTCGATCCACGCGGCGCACTGCACGCGCCAGGCGTTTTCCGGCGTCGTCGTCGCCGACCAGGCTCCAAAACCACGAGCTGCCTTCCGATGCGAGACCCGTTTGCTGGACGACAGTTCGCAGGATCTCGTCATCGTGCAGCAATTCCGCCTCGGAGTTCACTTCTTCTTCGGTTACGCCCTGGCGAATGAGTTCCGCCTGGCTGGGGGTGGGCGCAACTACCGGATCAACTCGCCCCCGGCGGAGCAGAACCTTCATTTCCGACTCATAGCAAGGCGCCACCAGCCGGTAGGCGATAATGGCAGCCAACGCCAGCGCGAACGCAATCAGCACCAACCGCCGTTGCCGGAAGACGACGGCCAGCAGGTCTCGCATGGTGGGAGACGGGGTGCGCATCGGTTTGGGAACCAATCTGAGTTCTTCTGACATGCGGAGTTTGAACTGCGCCCTGGATTTGTGGATGCGGTCTTCGATGAGGCGGCCCGAGGTCCTTTAGTCCTTTTAGAACTGTGTTGGGGTTGAGTACAGGCTGAGGTTGGAAGCCGGCAGGAACTGCCGGATCTTCGAAATCAGATTCTGCGGTACGAACAGCAAATCACCGGACCTGAGATGCATGTCTTCCTGCAACTGTCGTGAGTTCAGCATAGATTTGAGGTTGATCAGGTGCGACTCGACAACTTCATCCGAGATGCGCCGGAACAACACCACCTGGGAGTGCTTGGCCCGCGGGCCGAACCCTCCAGCCATGGCCACGGCTTCGGCAGCCGTAGTGTCGGAGCGCAGCTCGTATTTGCCGGGACGGCCAACTTCCCCCCCCGCGATGAAAAAAGGCTTATCGAAGTCCTTGAGCGTAATGGACACCTCGGGATCGTGCAGCATGCCCCGATAGGCTTCGCGGATCACCGCGCCCAGATCGGGAACGGTCATGCCTTCGGCGTAGATTTGCGGCACTCCCTTCACCGAGATGTAGCCATCGGGCTGGACGATAAGGGTCTGGTTAAATTCGGGGGAGAAGGTGAAAGCGATGTCGAGGACATCACTGTTGCATAACCGGTAGAGCGGACGGCGCGCCTCCGTCAAGGCTGGACTCACGGCGCCGTCCGCTATTCCGGACTTCGCGGCCGCCGCGCCGGTTGGCTCAGCAGTTGTCTCCGGCTGTTGAGCATGGGCAGTGGCGACTCCCGAAAGGTTTGGCAGCAAGCAAGCGGCAAGCAGGACAAGGATGAGTCGGGCTGGAAATCGCATGCTGGCCGCCTGCTTCCGCGTTCAAGTTTTGCCGAGGACTGAAGCAACGTCCCCATTGCATTTCGCAAGTTACGCGGTTGCGTTGCGGGCTACAAGACATGGGAAGTGCCGTCCACCAGCGTAGACGATCCATCCCTGCAAACCCTCCCGGCATACTACTTTGGGAGTATGCCGTGACTTCGGAGTAGTAAAACGATTCCCGCTTCGGGCTTGGGGGCGATGATTCGAAAAACCTGCTTCTGCCGCGATCTCAGCAGTTGAGTCCGAGTGCAAGGACGGGACAGCGAAGAAGTTCGCAGTGCTGGCAAGTTTTCCACATCACTTCCTATGTTTTTGATGTCGGCCCATCACAGAATCCATCCGCGCTCATGGCTATGCTCGACAGCAACAAAATTGAATCCTGAGGAACCATGCGCCCAACTTCGCCTGTTACGCCCACTGTGGTGAGCGTTCTGGTCGCCGGCTCGAACCAGTTGCATTGTCAGCTGCTGGTCACGGCCCTCCGCCGACGGGACTTTCGAGCCATTTCGTGCGTCCTGGAAAAAGATGCCATGCTGACTGCGATTGCAGAGAATGCGGTTGACGTGGCGGTGATGGACTGCGAACACAATATGCCGCTGGTGCGGAGCCTGCATCTCGCCCATCCCAACCTGGCCGAAGTCCTGCTGCTGGAAGCGGCTGATCGCGAAGAAGTGGTCAACGCTTTCCGCTCGGGCGCTCGGGGGATATTTAGCTTCTCCGATTCTCCTTTCCGGTTGCTCTGCAAGTGTATCCAGACGGTCCATCAGGGACAGATTTGGGCCAACAATCAGCAAGTGGGATATCTGGTTGACGCCGTCACCCAGGTGCCTTCGTTGCGGGTGGTAAACAGCCGGGGACGGAATTTGCTGACTCCGCGGGAGCAGCAAGTGGTGGCCCTGGTGGCCGACGGACTGAGCAACCGTGGTGTGGCCCGCGAACTCGGCCTGAGCGAACACACCGTAAAAAAGTATCTGTTCCGTATCTTCGACAAGATCGGGGTTTCCACGCGGGTGGAATTGGTGCTCTATGCGGTGACCCGGGGCGCGCCGCGGCAGGCGGAATGGCTTTCGGCATGAGGGGGTAATCCCGCCACTCGCAACTGGGCTCCACTCTGGCTACAATGGGCGTGGTGCCAGACGCCATCTCGCCTACTTCGTCTTCGAAGTCTCGCCGCTGGACGGTCATCTCTGCCGGCCTGCTCTGCGGGCTGCTGGCGCTGGTCGTGATCTATCCCAAGCCCAACGCCTTCCGCAGTCCACTTGCGGTGGTAGTAGTTGCCGCTATTGGCCTCGTCGCGGTGCTGATGCAACTGCGCTTCTACAACCGGGAGCGCAGCCAGCCGGTACGCGCACCCGTGTGGCTAAACATTCTGGGAATCGTGTTTGCCCTGGCTGCGCTGTTCGCCGATGTGCTTCATCTCAGTTCGGACATGGCGCAACTCATGGCTCTGGGCGCAATTGGAAGCTTTGCGATCAGCAGCGCGGTGATTCTGCAGGCATTTCGCAAACGGCGGGCGGAGTAAGAAAAACAAGCCACGGATTTTCACGGATTTCCACGGATTAAACCGAAGGCGGGTCGAACAACCCTCAGGGCGCTGAGTCTTGCCAGGGCCAATAGTTCCTCAGCCGAGATTTTGATCAGACCAACGGGCAGGATTTCGCTACTGGCCAGTTGGAACGGCTGGAGGCGGTGGCGGCGCATAGGGTTTGCGTGAGGTCAGGTCCAGTTTGGCCAGGCTGGCAGCGTCCCAGCCGCCGCCCAACGCCTTGATCAGCAAAACGCTGTCAATCATGCGCCGGCCAGAGACCTGGACTGCGCTGCGTTCGTCGGCCAGGGCGGTAGTCTGTGCGGTAATCACTTCGAGATAGGTCGTCACCCCGCCGGTATAACGGTTCTTGGAAAGATCGAGCGAATGCTCGGCTGCGGCCACTGCCGCCGCGTCGGTGCTGGCTTCCTGCTCCAGCAGACGCAGAGCTGCAAGGTTGTCTTCGACTTCCTGATAAGCGACCAGCACATTCTGCTGATAGCTGGCCACGGTCTGGTCATAGGCGGCGCGGGCTTGGTCAAGAGCGGCGCGGCGGCGGCCGACGTCGAGGATTGTGGCCATGGCAGAAACACCCACCGAGACGAAAGTGCTCGGATTGGAGAGCCAGTTGGCCACGGTCGTACTCTCAAACCCGGCGGAGGGTGAAAAATTGAACAGCGGGAAATACGCCGCCTTGGCGACCCCGATATTGGCATTGGCTGAGGCCATCTGGCGCTCGGAGGAAGCAATGTCGGGACGGCGCTCCAGAAGTTGCGAAGGTAAACCGGGCGGAATCACTGGCGGAGTGGCGTTCAGAGCGGCCAAGGGCAGGGTGAAGGTGGGCGCGGGCTCACCGACCAGCACCGCGATGGCATGCTCAAACTGCGTGCGCTGGGCTTTTACGTCGATGGCCTGGGAGCGGGCGTTTTCGAGCAGAGTCTGGGCTTGGGCAACATCCACCTGCGAGACTACGCCCCCGTGGTAGCGGTTTTCGGTGAGTTCGAGCGACTTTTCGTAACTGGCGACGGTGGAATCGAGTAGCTGGGCCTCGGCGTCGAGTTCACGGGCTTGAAAGTAATCCATGGCCAGTTCGGCATGCAGGCTGAGGCTTACCGCCTCGAGATCAGCAAAACTGGCTTGCGCGCTGGCGCGATAGGCTTCGACGTTACGCCGCACCCGGCCCCAGACGTCGGGCTCGTAAGTCATGTCCACGGGCAGAACGAGATCGTTGAAAGTGCCCCCGCCGGTGCCCACGGCGAGCGGCCGGTTCTTGGAGAATTTTTCTCGAGTCGCCGAGACTCCCGCCGATAGGGTGGGAAACAAGTCGGCGCGATAGTAGCGAACCGTGGCCCGAGCCTGTGCGAACTGGGCTTCGGCCAGCTTCAAGCTCTGGTTGGAAACGGCAATCTTCTCTTCCAGCGCATTGAGCTGCGAGTCCCGGTAAATCTCCCACCATTGGCCGCGCAGAACCTGATCGGAAGGCTGGGCTTGCTTCCAATTGGGCGGAGTTTCCTTGTAGTCTGCCGGGGTGGGCGCGGCCGGACGAGCATAGCGAGGCCCCACGGCGCAGCCGGTGAGCAAAGCCAGGCCAAGCAGGGCTGCAGTGCGGCAAACTTTGAACCCAACCGGCATTACGGTTTTGCCCCTCCTGAGGGTGCCGTTCCCGACGAAGGCTGAGCCACCCGAACTTCTTCGCCGGAGACGATGGAATCCGGCGGATTGGCGATCACGGCTTCGTCGCCGGCCAAGCCCGCGACCACTTCGATCTCAGAGCCGTAGTCGCGGCCAACCGTGATGGGCTTGAGCTCGGCATGTTGACCGTCGACCACGGTCGCTACGCGCAGTCCTTCAGAACGAAACAACAACGTAGTGACCGGAAGGGTGAAGGTGGAGGTGGCGCCGGGCAGTTTCAGGTGCACTTCCGCATAGGCCCCGCTGAGCAACGTCCCCGTGGGATTGTTCACGGCAATTTCGACGAGGAGGGTACGCGTGGCCTGATCGATGGCATTGGCAGTACGAACCAGCTTTCCCTCGAAACGGCGTCCGGGAAACTCCGAGAGCACTAAATCGGCAGTCAGGCCGGGTTTGGCGGCCTGCGAGTACACCTGAGGAACGTTGACGTAGACCCGCAATCGATCCGGCTGGGCAATGTGGAAGAGTTCGGTTCGGGTTCCGCCGCCGCTGCCGGAGTCGATCAATGCACCAATGTCGGTGTTACGCGCGGTGATGACCCCTGTGAAGGGGGCATAGATCTTCTCGAAAGATTGCAGTTGCTCCAGGCGCTTCACGTTGGCTTCACCGGCCTGGACGGTGGCTTTCTGTGCCGCGTAGTTGGCTTGCGCGTTGTCGGTATCCTGTTTGGACACGGAATCAGTCTTCAGAAGACCCACATAACGATCAGCCGTGATCTGGGCCAGATTGAGGTTGGCTTCGGCGGTCCTCAGGTCGGCGCGGGCTTGGCGAAGTTGCTGGTCAACTTCGGGGGTCTCGATCTCCGCGAGCAACTGGCCCGCCGTGACTCGCGCACCGATATCCGCAGACCAGGTCTTGAGATACCCATTGGTGCGAGCATAGATGGGCGAGTCGATATAAGCCTGCACATTGGCCGGCAGAATAATCTCGCTGGAGGGCGCAGACGGCTTGGGATGGACCACCGCGACGGTGGGAATGGCCATCTCTTTGGTTTCTTTGGCCAGGGTGTTCCGCGCCTGGATTCTGGGCAGAATGCCGGAAACCACTACGGCCACGACCGCGGCAAAGGCAAGAACCGCGACCCACCAATGGCGCGACCGGCGGCCGGAAGGACCGCTCGGGCTCGCCGCCCGCGGTTCAACATCGTTCTCTGGTTCCACTCTCATCTAGAAGACTCCGGTGACCGAAACCACGTTAGTGCTTAGCCTGCGCTTTTTCCATTCGATTGCGACGGCCATGCAAAAAGCTGAAAAACAAGGGCACAAAAAATAGCGTTGCCACGGTGGCGAACAACAGACCGCCGATCACCGCCCGTCCCAATGGGGCATTCTGTTCGCCACCTTCACCCAGCCCGACCGCCATGGGAACCATGCCGATAATCATGGCCAGTGCGGTCATGATCACGGGACGGAAGCGGGTGAATCCGGCATTCAGCGCGGAGTGGGTCACGTCGTGGCCTGCCAGCATCTGTTCCTTGGCAAAGCTTACAACCAGAATGCTGTTGGCGGTAGCCACCCCCATGCACATGATGGAGCCGATGAGGGCGGGCACGCTGACGGTGGTGCGGGTGATAAACAGAAACCACGCAATGCCGGCAAGGGCCGCGGGTAACGCGGAGATGATGATGAATGGATCCAGCCACGACTGAAAATTCACCACGATCAGGAGGTATACCAGCACGATGGAGAAGGCCAAGCCACCGATCAGTCCGACGTACGAGGAGCGCATGGTCTGAATTTGCCCGCGAATACTGACCTGGGTTCCGCGCGGCGCTTGCTTCTTGGCGCTATCCACGATCTGGTTCACTTCCCGGGCGACGCCGCCCAGATCACGTCCCTGCACTGAGCCATAAATATCGATCAGCGGCTGGATATCATAATGCGAAACCACCGCGGTTCCGGTGCCGCGATTGATGGACGCCAGGCTGGCCAATATCTGCGGCGGCGCGTTACCCGAACCCGTCACCGGAACATTCTCCAGGTCCTGCAAGGACTGCACTCGATACTGCGGAGTTTGCGCAGCGATGGAGTAACTCACCCCAGTCTTGGGGTCGAGCCAGAATTCGGGGGTGGTCTGGAAGCTGCCGCTCAGTGAAATCAGCAGGTTGTTGGCTACATCGCGTTGTGTGTATCCGACCTGCTGCGCCTTGGTGCGGTCTACGTCGATGTTCAAGTAGGGCTGGTCAAAGGGTTGCTGGATGTGGAGGTCCACGATGCCGGGTATTTGCCGCAAACGGGTGAGCAGGCGGCCGGCGAATTCCCGGTTGCCGGAAACGTTGTAGCCAGCAATCTGGACGTCAATCGGGGCTGGCAGTCCGAAGTTGAGAATCTGACTGACGATGTCGGCGGGCAAAAATGAAAACGTCACGCCGGGAAATTCCTGAGGCAGCCGCAAACGCAGGTCGTGGATGTACTGTTCTGTGGGGCGATGTCCCTTATTCAGACTGACCAGAATGTCGTCGTCGGCGGGGCCGATGGGCGCGGAGTTGCTGTAGGAAAGGTTGATGCCGCTGTAAGGCAGGCCGATGTTATCGATGATGCTGAGGATTTCTGAGGGCGGAATCTCGGCGCGAATCGACTGGGTTACCAGGTCCGAGAGCCGGGCGGTTTCTTCTATGCGCGTGCCGGTGCGCGCCCGCAGGTGCAATTTGAATTGGCCCGCATCCACCGTGGGAAAGAAGTCCTGACCCAGCCAGGGAATCAGGAAGACCAGCGAAATCAGGGAGGCCGCGAAAAAGCCAATGAGAAATATCGCTCGAAAGTGCAGGCAACGCTCCAGCCAGCGGCGATAGCCCTCACGAACTCGTTCGAAAGCCTCTTCAAAGCGGATTTGCATCCGCACCAGCGGATTCCTCGACACTGCGGGTGTGGTCTCAAGGCCCCGGAGCAGGTACTTGGCCATGGTGGGCACCAGCGTCCGAGAAAGCAGATAAGAAGCCATCATGGCGAACACCACCGCTTCGGCCAGCGGCACGAACAGAAACTTGGCGACGCCGGTCAAGAAGAACATGGGCACAAATACGATGCAGATTGCCAGAGTGGAAACGAACGCCGGCACCGCGATTTGTTGTGCGCCGTCCAGGATGGCGTGTTCCACTTCTTTGCCCTGGGCCAGGTTGCGGTTGATGTTTTCGATTTCGACGGTGGCGTCATCCACCAAAATGCCGACTGCCAGGGCTAGCCCGCCCAGGGTCATGATATTGATGGTCTGCCCCAGCGCGCTGAGAACGAGAATCGAAGTCAAAATCGAAAGCGGGATGGAGGTTGCAATAATGATGGTGCTGCGCCAGTTTCCGAGGAAGATCAGGATCATCAAGCCGGTGAGACAGGCGGCAATCGTGGCTTCCTTAATCACCCCATCAATCGAAGCGCGGACGAACAGCGATTGATCGGCCAGGGGCTGGATCTCCAGCTCCGGAGGCATCCCGGCCGCAATCTGCGGAAGCATGGCCTTGATTCCGGAAACCACATTCAGCGTAGAGGCGTTGCCGGTCTTCAAAACCGTCAGCAGAGATGCACGCCTCCCGTTGACATGGACAATATTGGTCTGTGGCGGAAAACCATCGCGTACATTGGCTACATCGTGCACGTAGATGGTATTTGTGCCCACGGTCTTGATGGGCATGTCATTCAGTTCCGCAACCGTCTTCGGACTGCCATTGATCTCGACGTCGTATTCGAAGGTTCCAATCTTCGATGTGCCCGAGGGCAAGATCAGATTCTGGGCGCTGATCGCGTTCACGACATCCAGGGGGGAAAGACCCTTCGACTGCAGTGCTGCGGTGTTAAGGTCCACCTGCACCTGGCGTTGCTTGCCGCCATAGGGCCAGGGAATGGCGCACCCCGGAATCGTGATCAGGCGGGTACGAATGAAACTGGTGCCGAGGTCAAAAAGCTGCTGCTCCGACATTCCTTTGCCGGAAAGGGCGAGTTGCAGGATGGGAACGGTCGAGGCGCTGTAGGTGATGACCAACGGCGGGGTAGTCCCGGGCGGCAGTTGCCGAAGTTGGGTCTGGGAGATCGCGGTTACTTGCGCCAGGGCTTTGTTGATATCCGCGGTGGGCTGAAAGAACACCTTGACCACGGCAATTCCGTTGAGCGACTGCGACTCAATGTGCTGGATGTCGTCCACCAGCGTGGTCAGGGCACGCTCGGTTTGCGAGACGATCCGGTCCGACATCTGCTGTGCGTCGAGACCGGTGTAGTTCCAAACGATGCTGACTACCGGGATATCAATGGCCGGGAAAATATCGGTCGGAGTACGCAGAATGACGATCGGAGCCAGCAGCAAGAGCAGCAGCGAGACCACTACGAAGGTATAAGGCCGTCTTAACGCAAGTCGAACAATCCACATAATGTTCTCGGGGCGCGTGCCGCTGGGAGCCCGCCGGTTGGGGATAACTCCTGCGTCTATTTAGCAGAATGCAAGATGACTGATCTATCGATTCTGGCCTTGGGCCGATTCTGGCCTTCGGCCAGCCACATCAAAATGAAGACATTGTATTGGATTACGGGGATGGGGTGGAGATGCAGTTTTAACGTGGCGGGACCGGAACCGGGCGTTTGCCTAGTTGGGCTTACGGGTTTTGCCGTCAGACAGCATTTGCAGCAGGGCGGCGTCGGCGGCATGCTTGAACTTCTCCGCGGCCGCGATACGAGGGCTGACCGAGATGCCGTCGGACGGCTTCTGCCGAATGCTCTCGCGCAGCCGTTCGCCTTCCTCGGAGCCGTTGGTCATGACCTGCACGTAGAACCAGAGGAAATGACGCATCTGGTCAAGCGCGACTTTGAGGAGGTGCAGAGACTCCAGTTCGGGCATCTGGCAGAGAGCTTCCATGAGTTCAGGATCGTTGGGCGCCTGCATGGCGGCACAATTCAAGGCTTGTTGAATGGAGCGTAGATCTTCGGTTACCCGCAGGATGCGAATGTGGACATCGTCCAGGATTTCGTCGGCTTGCATGGGCAGCGGGCTGCTGGCATTCAACATCTCACTCGCAACCCCTAGCGAGAAGATGTCCCATGTGCATGCGCTTTGGTAATTCACGTCATTACCTTGGTCTTATAAGGTTTTCGGGGCTCTTTCAGGACTCAAGAAGGGCGCGGGGCCGCCGATCTGGCGGATATCGACAGTCGATGGAATGAGCATGCTCAAAGGGCCAATGCGATGGTAACTGCTGCACACGGCGATCGGCGTCTTAGGGAGTTCTGCCGCTCATCTTCCTTGTCCTCTGCGCAGGAGGGCTGCGTACACCGCAAAAGACACCGTCGATACCAACCCGGAAAAAATCAAGCCCAACCTAGGCCGCGGAAGGTTCCTGAAAAACTGAAGTGTCGATGACCCCGCAACGCGAAGACCAGAAACAAGGCAATCGGACCAAGAAGAGCGCCGACAGCGATTGCCGATAGCCAAGACAATCGCGCTATAGAGCGATCCGGGACTAGAACTACGGGAACAGCGATCAATGCCCAGCCGGCAAGAGAAAAGCCTGCATTAATCGCGAACCACTGGAGTGTGAGCGGGATGATGCGAGCCGGCTCTCCCATATGGGCTGCCAGCAGGTCGGCCCGCTCCCGGATCGCGAATTGGAGCATGACAACGAACAGGACTGCATCACCCGCCAGAAGAGCGACAAATGCATACGCCAATCGTTTCAAGGGATGAACCCGGGCAATGTCCCCATTCATCCAAATTCCCCTTCCCACCTCGCGATCACCACCGTGGCCAGGCAGTTGCCGATTACGTTTACTGCCGTTCTTCCCATGTCCATCAGTTGGTCGATGCCAAGCAGGATGAAGATAGGCTCCGTTGGCAGCCCAACGGTTGCAGCCGTGGCCAGCAGGATCACGATGGCGGCGCGGGAGACTCCGGCTACGCCTTTGCTGGTCAGCATCAGCACCAGCAGGATGTAGAGTTGGTGGCCGAAGCTGAGGTGTATACCGGCAGCCTGGGCCACAAAGACAGCGGCCAATGAGAGGTAGAGGGCGGAGCCGGTCAGGTTGAAGCTGTAGCCGGTCGGCATGACGAAAGCTACGACCGGGCGGGGCACGCCGAGTTCTTCCATACGCTCCATGGCGCTGGGCAGAGCGGCTTCAGAACTGGCGGTGCTGAAGGCGATGGTCGCCGGCTCGGTCACAGCGCGAATGAAGCGCGCGATAGGCACTTTGGCCAGCAACGCGACTGGCAAAAGTACCGTCAACAGAAATACCGCCAGAGCGCCGTACAGGGTCAGCAGCAAACGGGCCAGATTGCCGAGAATGCTGACTCCTGTCGAGCCGACGGTGGCCGCGATCGCGCCCAGAATTCCGAGCGGGGCGAACCACATGACGATGTTGGTGAACTTGAACATCACTTCGGCGAGGCTTTCGGTGAAGGCCAGCATCGGTCGGCGCTTTTCTTCCTTTACTAAGGCCAGCGCCACACCAAAGAGTAGGCTGAAGATCACCACCTGCAAGATCTGATTTTCCGCAACTGACTTGGCAATATTCTCTGGGAAGACGTGCAGCACAGTTTCGCTGGGAGTGAGACTCTCGATCTTCACGGTCTCAGCGGTGTTCGCCGGAATCTGGGCTCCGACGCCAGCTTGGCTGAGGTTGATGGCGGCCAGTCCTATGAACAGGGCCAGTGTGGTCACGATTTCAAAAAAGACCAGGGCTTTCACCCCCATGCGGCCGACCTTCTTGAGATCGGCGTGTCCGGCGATGCCGCTGACCAGGGTGCTAAACAGCAGCGGCGCAATGATGACTTTGATCAGCCGCAGAAAGATTTGCGCCAGCAAGCGCAGGCTGACGCCGAAGGCGGGAAAATCGTGGCCGATCTCGGCCCCGAGGAGCATGGAAATGAAGATCCAGTTGGTTAGAGAAGGGCGGAAGCATGCATAGACCACGAGCCCAGTCAGCACCAGCCAGCGCAGGGTGGCCAGAGCGGTGATGGCGATGTACGCGGCCCCGAGATGCGCTGGCGCGGCGGCGAATACAGGAACGGCCAGCAAAACAAGCACGGTGATGGCAAGCGCGGGCCGCATGCGCTGATACATTACCAGAACTCGCCGCGCCAGCTTGGATATAATCCGCATGCAGCCGGAGGGTCACGTTTGCGCGCTCCATACCGAATGGTCTTGGTTCTTCTCTGCATGTTGCCCAGCCTGCTGGTCTTGGCGCAGCGCGAGCCGGTGCTCAAGCAGATCGACCTGCCCCATCCTTATTACTACCGCGAGATGTATTTGCCGCAGCTTACGACCGGGCCAAGTTCAGCGGCGTGGCTTGCGGATTCTCAGACCCTGGTTTACTCCATGGCGGGTTCATTGTGGCGGCAGAAGCTCGGTTCAAACGACGCCGAGCAATTGACCGTGGGGCCGGGCTACGACTACCAGCCCGACTGCTCGCCGGACGGCCGTTGGGTGGTGTACGACTCCTACTATAAGGATGCGATTGAACTCTGGGCGCTGGACTTGACTACCATGCAGTCGCATCAACTGACATCGGGCGGCGCGGTGAACGTGGAGCCGCGATTCTCGCCCGATGGCAAACGGCTTGCCTTCGTTTCGACTTCCTATCGCGGTCACTTCCATATATTCGTTGGCGAATTTGCGGGCGGCGAACTGCGTAACGTGCAACGGTGGACGGGTGAAACCCGCAGCGACTTGCCACGTTACTACTACAGCGCGTTCGACCACGAGATCAGCCCTGTGTGGTCGCCCGATGGAAAAGAGTTGCTGTTCGTTTCCAATCGTGGACACATCTACGGCACTGGCGGCTTCTGGCGGATGAAGGCCGAACCCGGTGCCGAGGCGCATGAAATTCATTACGAAGAAACTAACTGGAAGGCGCGACCGGATTTTTCTCCTGATGGCAAGCGGATTGTGTACGCGTCTTATCTTGGCCAGCAGTGGCACCAGCTTTGGGTGATGCCGGCGCAGGGCGGCGATGCGTTCCCGATTTCTTATGACGGGGGCATTCATGTTTTATTTCGTGGTGGCTTCGACAGCATCAACCCGCGTTGGTCGCCGGACGGAAAGAAAATCTCGTTCATCTCGAATGTTTGCCTCAACACTTGTTTGATGGTGCAAGAGATTCCCGGTGGGGCGATCACTGGTGTGCATGTTTATTCCACGCACTACCGGAAACCCATGGGGAGTGTTTCGATCACGATCGTTGACCCTGCTGGGCGCATGACGCAGGCGCGAGTCTCCGCGACCGCAGAAGATGGCCGTCCCTATGCTCCGAGTTTCTCCTGGATGCATGCGGATGACAGCTTTGTCCGCACCGAACGCACATTTGAGGCGCACTACTTTCATGCAAACGGAAATGTGCTGTTCGATGTGCCGGCCGGAAAATTGACCATCGAAGTGATGAAGGGTTTCGAACACCGTTTCGAGCGGCGCACGGTTGAGATTCGTCCGAACCAGCAAGCGGCAGCTGTGATTAAGCTCATCCCACTCGATCTCCCGGCAGAAGCGCACTCGCACTGGGTCAGCGGCGATGTGCATGTGCATATGAATTACGGGGGAGCTTATCGCAATACGCCGCAGAATCTTGTGGCGCAGGCCGCAGCCGAGAATCTATCCGTCGTCGAAGACCTGGTCGTCAACAAGGAGCAGCGCATTCCCGACATTGAGTATTTCAACACTTCAATCGATGCGGCCGATGCGGCGTCCACACCCGATACTCTGCTGCTCCACAGCCAGGAGTTCCATACCAGCTACTGGGGACATCTCGGGTTGCTGGGCCTCAAAAATCATTTCTTGCTTCCCGCGTATGCGGCTTATCCGGGCACAGCTGCGGCCAGTTTGTTTCCCACCAATGCGGCTATTGCAGACATGGCGCACGCGCAGTACGCACTCGTCGGTTATGTTCATCCCTTCGATGCGACGCCGGATCCGGCGAAAGACGCGACGCTCACGGACGAATTGCCGGTCGACGTCGCCCTCGGCAAGGTGGACTACATCGAGGCCCTTGGGTTCAGTGATCATAAGGCAACTGCCGAGGTCTGGTATCGCCTGCTCAATCTCGGCTTTCATCTTCCCGCGGCAGCGGGAACCGACGCCATGGCCAATTTCGCGTCGCTGCGCGGGCCAGTAGGGTTGAACCGGGTCTATGTGAAGGTCGCCAAGGGGCCGCTGAACATGAGTGATTGGCTGAACTCTCTGAAGCAGGGGCACACCTACGCGACCAACGGGCCGTTGCTCGGCTTTACGCTGGGAGGTAAAGAAATCGGTGATGCAGTGAATCTGCCATCTGGCGAGAGCAAAGTTAAGTTCACCGTCTGGATGCGCTCGATTGTTCCGGTCGATCATCTGCAAGTGGTCTGCAACGGCGAAGTGGTTCGCGAGTTGAAGATCAGCAGCGATCGCGAAACCTTTGACATAGACGACACGATTCCCATCTCCCGCAGTGGATGGTGTCTGTTGCGCGCGCGTAGCGACCAATCTGAATATCCCATCCTGGATTCGTATCCCTACGCGACTACGAGCCCGATTTATGTGACGGTAGCAGGCTCGACGCCGAAAGCATCTGGAGACGCTGCCTACTTCATCGCCTGGATTGAACGGCTGGAGCAGGCGGTGAACGCCAACCTGGACTGGAACACCGCCGCTGAAAAGACGGCGGTTCTGAAGCTGCTGGACGACGCGCGAGCAGTGTACAGAAAGCTGCAATAAAAACGGCCACGGATTTTCACGGATTCACACGGATCAATCTTTAGGGTTATCCGTGGTCATCCGCGAAATCCGTGGCCGATTCTAGGCTTGTTCCATCTCCAGCAGGGTTTTCTTGCGTTCCACGCCCCAGCGGTAGCCGCCGGTTTCTCCGCTCTGGCTTACGACGCGATGGCACGGGATCGCCACCGCAACCGGATTGGTCGCGCAGGCGCGGGCTACGGCTCGCGCGGCCGTCGGCCGGCCGATTGCCTTTGCAACCGCGGCATAAGAACGGGACTCGCCGAAGGGAATCTTCTGCAAGTAAGACCACACGCGCCGCTGAAAGGCTGTGGCCTGAATGTCGAGGGGTAGCGCGGCGTTTAACTTCTTGCCTTGCATCTGGCGCAGCAAGTTTATTTTCCATTCGCGCAGCGCGCCGTCGTCCCGCTTGCGATTGGCAAAGGGAAACTCGTGGCGCAGGCCGTGTTCGAGTTCATCATCGGAATTCGCGAATTGTATTGCGCAAATGCCTTTGTCGGTGGCGGCGATCAGCATCCGTCCCAGCGGCGAATCCGCGCAAGTGTAGCGAATGGGAGCTGCGATCGCTCCGCGGCGATATTTGTCCGGGGTCATGCCGAGCTGCGAGGCGGTACGCTCGTACAGGCGGCTGCTGGAGCTGTATCCGGCGTCATACATGGCGCGAGTCACGGAATGCCCAGCCCGCAGATTGCTCTTGAGTTGGTTCATGCGGCAGGAATCGGCGTAGGCCTTGGGCGTGATTCCCAGCACGGCTTTGAATTTACGCTGCAGATGAAATGGGCTTTGGCGAAATTCCGTTCCCAGGCGTGCCAGCGTGAGCGGTTCGTCGAGATGCTGCTCGATGTAGCGGCAGATGGCGCGGGCTCCTTCCGCAACTCCATGACCCGCAGACTTGGGCCGGCAACGCAGGCAGGCGCGGTAGCCGGCCTTCTCGGCTTCATCGGAACGCCGAAAGAACGCGACGTTTTCTCTCCGCGGGCGGCGCGACGGGCACGACGGCCGGCAATAGACGCCGGTCGAGGACACGGCGAATACGAAGCTGCCGTCCTGGCTGGCGTCGCGGGCCTCGACGGCCCGCCACCAGCGCTTTTGGCTGCTCGCGGCCATTTCGGTTCTGCTCACTTCAGTGCCACTCGTTTCAGCTTGACCCAAGTTGAGTATCGCATTGGTTGTCATAGTGAGGAAAGATTAGCTGGAGGCGCGGCGGTGGGCTATCCGCATCTTGCGGTCAGAGTGAGATTGCTGCGGGTGGCTGATTTCGCGGAGCTTGGCGATGTAAGAACCAGTTTTCAGTTCTTGGTTCTCGGTTCTCAGTTGATGACGGCCACCAGCCTCACATGCTCGGCGTGGGGCAGCCTGGTTCGCACATGATCCAGGGTCAGGGAACAAGCATCCAGTTTTCGATGGCCAATTTAGGAACCCGTGCGAACTCTCGGGTGTTGTTTGTGACCAGCGTCAGTCCCAGGCTGCGGGCGTGGGCCGCGATGAATAGGTCGTTTGCCCCGATCATGGTGCCGAGGGTCTTTAAGCCGGCGCGGATCTTGGCGTAGTGCAGGCATGCGATCTCGGGGAAGTCCAGAACCTCGACGTAACGCAGAAAGGCATTCAGCGCGGTATTTACTGCTCGCGCTCTTGCACTGGCAGATCTTCGGTGCCTTCCATAAAACCTGGCGAGGCGACCGGCCCGTCGGCAAGGTAAGAGGTCCAATCAAATGGTCGAGGAGAGAGAACCACCTCGTTACCTTCTTTCCGTATGAACACTTCCTGCGTCCTGAACTGAAACTCCTTCGGCAAGCGGACGGCTTGGCTGCGGTTGTTCATGAAGATTTTCGCTTTGCGCTGCATGATGCTCCTCCGAGTGCGAGAATTCAGTCTGGCATATATATCGGCACATACCAAGTTAGGCTGTTGCGCCAGCTTCCTGGTCGACTGGAATGCCTGTCTCACCGCCCAGGTTCGCGCCCCGAACGCGAGGGCGTGGATCGTGGAATCCCACCCCTTCGCAAAAAGCGCGAAGGGATGGGGCACCCTTTTCGTGGTGGCGCTAACGGTAAGAACAGCAAGAGGGTGGAATAGACGTTACGCTGGAGCGTCTTAGTCGCTCAGCGGCTGCAGTATCCCGAAGGTCTGGGTGACCCCGGCGCGTTTGCGCAGCTCGTTGAGCAGGGCGTGGGCGGCGTTATCGTAGGTTTTGGTGGAATCGGAAGTGTCGGCCCAGACCGCTTCGTAGACAATTTGCGATGCTTCTTTGAGGTCGATGTGGAGAGCGGCTTCGAGGATGTCGACGCGCTCCTGCAAATGATCGAAGCAGGTCTGGCAGATGGTCGCAGTCTGCGGGTTGGCCTGGTGGTTTTCTGCGCGGGTGCAATTGGTGGTCGGGGCGGAACGGACCTGCATCTGCGAGGTGAGTAGTTGGGCTTTGAAGTCGCGCAGGAAGCGTTCGCGTTCGGCTTCCAATGTGGCCAAGTCGGGCGTTTCCTCACTCGCTGCCGGGGCAATGACGGTGCGCACGGGCGCCACCACCGGAGAAACACGCTCCGCCGTCTGACACACAGGACAGACTTTCACATTGGCCGCGTAGTAGGTGCGGCACTTTATACAAGGGAGACCGTAGCCCACCGGTTTCAACCCTGCCAACGGCGCTTCTAAATGACTGGCGGCGGCAGGCTCGGACGCGGGTCGGGCGGCGCCCTCCCGAACTGGTGGTGCGGTGGTTCTTGGGTTGGTTGCCGGGGCGGCTGCGGTAGAGCTCATGTAGCGATTGTAGGGTGGGTACGGTAACCTGCCGAGAGCACGGTGGTTCAATACTGGAGGGTGCCCGAAGGTTCCTACCGATCGCTAAAGCCTTTTACCAGTTCGGCTTGCGGGAGCCAAATTCCTTGATCTTGCCATGCGGTTGACGGAATAGGCAGGCTTGAGTAACGTTAGATATACGCGGAAAGCGTTTCTCGTGGAGGTTTCTGTATGTTTGAAGGCCTATTTCAGCCGATGCACCTTCTGGTCATCTTTCTTATCGCCCTGCTGATTTTCGGCCCCAAGAAACTTCCCGAGCTGGGCAAAGGGCTGGGCGAAGGCATTCGCGCGCTGAAGGAAGGCATGAAAGAAACGCCTCCTGACCAAACCAAGGCCGCCAGCACAGAAGTGAAGAACCCTGATACCAAGAGCTAGCTGGCTCAACCTTTAGCCACTTCGAGATTCAAAACAATTCAACGGAGAACTCTTATGCGTAAGCTGCAAGTGTTGGCATTGTTGTCGGTATTTGGGCTGAGCTCTCTGCTGTTCGCCGATCAAGTGGTGCTGAGCAATGGCGACCGACTGACTGGAACCATCACCAAGTCGGATGGCAAGACGCTGGTGATCAAGACCGAATTCGCTGGCGAAGTGACGATTCAGTGGACGGCGGTCCAGTCGCTGAGTTCGGCTGCGCCGCTGCATGTGGTTACTGCGAGCAAAACCGTTGTCGGAGCAGTGACCACTACGGATGCCAATCTGGCCGTGAGCACCACGCCGGGCGGACCCGTCGACATTCCCAGGGTCGAAGTGATGGCGTTGCGCAACGACGCGGAAGAGGCGGCTTATGAGAAGTCGCTGCATCCCACGCTGCTGCAAGGCTGGGTGGGCGGCGCCAACGTCGGCTTTGCGCTAACCGGGGGCAACAGTGAAACCAAGAACCTGGCGCTGGCATTTACTGCCGATCGCAAGACATCGCACGATGAAATTGCGTTGTACACCAACACCATCTATGCCACCAACGATGCTGCCGGAGCCGTACCCAGCGTGACCGCCAACGCAACTCAGGGCGGCGCCCGCTATGACCGCAATTTTACGAAGCGCGTATTCGGCTTCGGAAGCGGCGACTTCCAGACCGACGCGCTGCAGAACCTGAACCTGCGCTCGGTCCTGGGTGGAGGTTTAGGCTTTCACGCCATCAATACCCCCCGTACCACGTTGGATTTCCTGGGTGGTCTGAACTACACCAAAGAAAGCTATATTGGGCTCGATCGGAACTTCGCCGCGCTAACCCTGGGCGAAGAACTGATGTACAAGCTGGGCGCGTCGACGGTGCTGGCGGAGAAGCTGTACTTCTTCCCCAATCTCAGCGACACCGGCGAGTACCGCGGCACGTTCAATCTGGGGACGATCACGAAAATCAGCAAATGGCTGGGATGGCAAAATGCTTTCGGTGACATTTACGTCACTAATCCCCCGGCAGGCAAGAAACAGAACGATGTGCAGCTGACCACTGGGATTAACGTTTCGTTTACGCACTGAGTAGCCGCTTCGGCGGCGAGAGCATCTAAGGAAAGGAGACAGGAGGTCTATGCCACAACCTTCGGTTCTACGTTCACGTGATCCTGAAGATCGCTCCATCGACGAAAGCAACCTGGAGCAGCGGAAAGACAAGATGATGGATAAGACTGTGGCGGACACTTTTCCGGCCAGCGATCCGCCGTCGTCATTGCCAGATCCGGATGACGACTCGTTCGCGGCGTGAGTTGAAACATTTGAAACGCAGAGGCCGCGGAGAAACGGCTGTAGAGTACGCAGAGAAAGACTACGCGACGGCTCGCACGGACTTATTCCTTCATCACCGACTTCACCAGATTCCTTGGATGGTCCACATCCAGGCCTTTTTTCACCGCCATGTAATAGGCGAAGAGTTGCAGCGGGACAATTTCCAGAATCGGCGAAAGCAACTCGGAAGCCTGAGGAACGAAAATTGTGTGATCGGCGATGCGGCCCAGTTCTTCATCGCCTTCGGAAGCAATCGCAATCACCCGTGCCGACTGCTGTTTGAAACTCCTGATGTTGGCCACGTTTTTCTCATAGCGCAGGACCGAGCCGGCGTCGTTGCGGTCACAGGTTGCGATGATCACGATGGGAAGATTTTCGTCGATCAGCGCGTTAGGGCCGTGTTTGGTTTCTCCAGTGGGATAGCCCTCGGCATGGACGTAGGAAACCTCCTTCAACTTCAAGGCCCCGTCCATGGCGATGGGGTAATGGATGGCGCGGCCGAGAAACAAAAAATCCTGCGCCGAGCGGAATTTCTCTGCCAGCTTTTCGCACTGTGGAGCAGATGCCAGCCCAGTTGCGATTTTGGCAGGAAGCTCCAGCAACTCCTCGATGTGGCGCCGCACCTGATCTTTGCTTAGATAGCCGCGCTCCTGGCCCAAATACGCGGCCAACAAGAACAGCACCGCCATTTGAGCGGTGAAGGCCTTGGTGGAGGCGATGCTGACTTCCGGGCCGGCATGGGTGTAGAGCACGCCGTCGGCCTCGCGAGCGATGGTGGAATTGGCTACATTCGAAATGGCAATCGTGCGCGATCCTCTGGCTTTCGCCTCGCGCTGCGCAGCTGTGGTGTCGGCGGTTTCGCCGGATTGGGTAATCACGATGGTCAGCTCACCGGCACCGATCATGGGCTTGCGATATTCAAATTCGCTGGCGTAGTCGACATCGGCGGGGAGATTGGCGAGATCCTGAATCATGTATTGACCGGTCATGCCGGCGTGGCGGCTCGTTCCGGATGCCACAATATGGATACGGCGCAGGGCGCACAGCTCTTCCCTGCCGATGCGAACCTCGTCCAGCCGCACCACGCCTTTTTCGAGAGACACGCGGGGCAGGATGGTGTCGCGCAGCCCTTGCGGCTGCTCAAAGATTTCCTTCAGCATGTAATGGGGAAATCCGCCCTTGTCGGCCAAGCTTGCTTCTGGCTTGCCTCGCTTTTCAGTTGTCATTTGCCGGCTGCGGCTTCCATCCTCACGCCGCGAATAAAGGTGGTTCTCACTTCGCCGCTCGAACTCAATACCAGGATGTCAGCCTCAGCGCCAGCCTCGAGTTTGCCCCGGTTCGACAATCCCACTACTTTCGAGGGATTCAGCGTGGCCAGTCGGAGCGCCTGCTGCAAGCCCCAACCGGCAAACTTGGTAACGTTGCGCACGGCGCGATCCATGGTCAGCACGCTGCCCGCAAGTGCGCCTTCGGCCGTGCACATACCGTTCTTCACTTCCACCTCAAACCATCCCAGACGATAGCGGCCGTCGGGCATTCCGGTGGCTGCGGTTGCATCCGTAATCAACACGGCCGCTTCGGGACCTTTCATCTTCAGAAACAATTCCACGATGGTGGGATCGAGATGAATGCCATCGGCAATAATGTCGGCCGAGAGCCGCGGATCGGTGAGCACGGCGGCTACGATTCCCGGCTCGCGGTGGCCGAGCGGCCGCATGGCGTTGAAGGCGTGCGTAGCGTGGCGCGCTCCCGCCTCAATCGCCGCGCGGGTGTCATGCAGTTTGGAGTCAGAGTGTCCCAGGCTGACGCAGACGCCACAGCGCACGGCCTCGGCAATAACGGCGCGAGCGCCCTCGAGCTCCGGAGCGATGGTCAGCATTCGAATGCGACCGCGCGAGGCCTGCCAGAAGCGCTCGAACACGGGCAGCGTCGGGGGCAGCAAGTCTTGCGGGGGATGCACTCCCCGGCGCTCGAAACTGATGAACGGGCCTTCCAGATGAATACCCACGGGCTGCGCCCGCCGTCCGCGGGAATCAGAGTCACGCTCGGCAGTCTCAATCGCTGTGGCCAGGCGATCCAGCGCAGAAAGGATGTGATCGCCGGAAGCGGTCACCGTGGTTGGCAAGTAGCTAGTGACGCCGTGCTTTGCCAGAAGTTGCTCCACCGCCGGCAGAGCGGCCGGATCCGTCGACATCACGTCGTGACCCGCCCCGCCGTGAATGTGGATATCCACGTAGCCTGGCGCAAGAATGGAATCCCCGAAGTCGATGGGCTGGATGCCTTCCGGGAGCGGGCGGGTGGTGCGAGAGGTGACTTCGACGATCCGCGGCCCGTCGAGCAAGATCACGGGCTGCTCGATGGCTTCGAGCGGCGTATACAGGCGGCTTGCGGTCAAGGCGATCATACGTATCCAGTCCCGCTTATCCAGTCCCGGTCATCAAGCCACGGCTATTAAATCGTTATATTAGCGAATTCTGCCCGGCAGCGCAGCCAGCCCTATTCCGCCGACGGTTTGGGTACCTCATTGTAAGCCGAGTCTGGAGCTAAGACACTAGCGCACTGTGGCAGCCGCGGGATGCCGTGGTAGCCGGATGTTATAATTTCGATGAAGCATTGGATGTGGTGTGGCTTCCGGCGGTATTTTCCTGCCTCGTGTTTCCGCCGGATGACGAATTTGTCGGGGAGTGGCTCAGCCTGGTAGAGCACCTGGTTCGGGACCAGGGGGTCGGAGGTTCAAATCCTCTCTCCCCGACCAATCTTTTTGGATCCTTCACGCCAATACCCAGCAGTTTCCCACGGTTAGCATGCACACCATGCATGCGAACGTGGGTCACCAACCCCGGCGTAGCATTGCGGCGCATGGTCCCGCTTGGTGAAGTCGCAGCGGGCTTCGGTGTAGAATCATGCTTTTCGTAACTGAGCGGGCGACCGCCGACGCTTTGCAGCATGCCCACCGTACATAAGCACGCCCAGCCCCCGAAGCTCTCGCAAGCGAATACCGACCGTATTCAAATTGGCGGCGAGATAAGCAAGCTCCTTCCGCTCCGTCACTTCACCAACTGGTTAGGTATTTTTCTGGCTGTTCTCCTGGCTTACTGGCCGGCTCTCCGCGGGGGCCTGCTCTGGGACGACACCGGCCACATTACTCCCCCACGCCTGCGTTCACTGTATGGGTTGTGGCGGATCTGGTTTGATCTGCTCGCTACACAGCAATACTATCCATTGCTGCACAGCGCGTTCTGGCTGGAACATCGGCTTTGGGGCGATGCCGTGCTCGGCTACCATCTCATCAACCTCGCCCAACACGCCCTCTCGGCCTACCTGGTTGTGCTGATTGTCCGCCAGCTCGGTTTGCGTGGCAGCTGGCTGGCGGGGTTGATCTTTGCCCTGCACCCGGTATGCGTGGAAGCGGTGGCTTGGATCTCGGAGCAAAAGAGCACGCTTTCGGCGCTGTTCTACCTGGCTTCCGCGCTTACTTACCTACATTTCGACCGCAGCCGCCGGCAATCGCAATACCTGGCCGCATTCGGTCTATTTTGCCTGGCTCTGCTCACCAAAACCGTCACGGCCACTCTTCCCGCCGCCCTATTGGTCATCTTTTGGTGGCATCGGGGCCGCCTTGAGTGGCGACGCGATGTGCGACCGCTGCTGTCCTGGCTGGCGCTCGGCGCCTCCGCGGGCCTATTCACTGCATGGATCGAAAGGAACCTGGTGGGCGCGCAAGGCACGGATTTTCAGTTGAGCCTGGTGCAGCGCGTTCTGCTTGCCGGTCGCATCGTTTTCTTCTACGCAGCGAAAATCTTGTGGCCATCCAACTTGATGTTCACCTACCCGCATTGGCAGCCGGACCCTAGGGTTTGGTGGCAACTCCTATATCCGCTGGCACTGGTTGTCCTGGCGTTTGTACTGTGGCGCTTGCCCCGTCGTGGCCCATTGGCCGCCCTTCTTCTGTTCTGCGGGACGCTGTTTCCGGTATTGGGTTTTCTGAACGTCTATCCCTTTCGCTTCTCTTACGTTGCCGACCACTTCCAGTATCTGGCCAGCTTGGCGATCATCGTTCCTGCGGCCTACTTGCTGATGACAGGGGCGCGTAGAATCTCGCCTACGAAGGCACTCGGGTCCGCGTTGGCTTTGCTGGTTCCAGCAATTCTTGGGATGCTGACCTGGCGGCAGAGTCACATGTACCGCGATAGCATGACCCTTTATCGAACCACGGTAGCCCAAAATCCGAACAGTTGGATGGCACATAACAATTTGGCAGCCACTTTATTGCTTCGGAGTGAAGCGATGCAGGACCCCGCCGGCCTTTCAGAGGCACTGACCGAGTTTCAGACTGCGCTACGGCTTCATCCGGGAGATTCTCCGGCGCAATACAACATCGCGCGGGCACACGTGGATCTTGGCGATGCGTGGTTTCAAAAGCCCGGTGGAGTGCCGCAAGCGATTGCCGAGTACCGTGCGGCATTGCAGATCGAACCTGACTACGCGCAAGCACACGGCAATCTTGGGTTGGCCTTGGCGCAAATCGGCCGGCAGCAAGAGGCGATCACCGAGTATGAAACGGCGCTGCGTATCAACCCCCGGCTTGAGAACACCCACAACTACCTGGGAGTTGCTTTGGCCGGAGTGCCTGGCCGCCTCTCCGATGCAATCGCGGAATACCAAGCCGCGCTCAAGATTCGTCCCGATTACGCAGAAGCCCACAACAATCTGGGTATCGCTCTGGCGCAAACTCCCGGCAAGCTGCCACTAGCGATCAGCGAGTTCCAGGCGGCGCTGCAAATCCAGCCTGACAATGCAGAAACCCACAACGATTTGGGAGTGTGCCTGATGCATACGCCCGGCCGACTGGCGGAAGCAATGAAGGAGTTCGAGGCGGCGCTGCGAATCCAGCCAGACTACGCGGAAGCGCGGAAAAACCTGCAAGATGCGCTCTCGCAATTCCAGCGCTCAGCTAGGGCGAGTACGCAATAAACAGTTAGCACTGAGAACTCCCGTTTGCCCATGACCGTAGAGTCATGCCAGATTCAGGGTCCCGATTGATCGAGGCTCGCCTAGTAGGCATTTGCGCGCTAGCGGACAATTCGGGGACTGTCCCCGTTTTTCCCGTTTTTCCCTCTGCGCCAGGCTTCGGCGGCGCCTGAGACTGAGCGCGAGCCCCGATCACACCCGAAGCGCATGCCAGCACAAGTGAGAGCAACCTTGTGGGACGACGCATTGCATTCTCCTTTCAGAGGTGCCGCCTTGCCCGAAGCGAGTTAGCAAGCTGATGCGTCCGTTGGCCCACAACCCGCTCGACTAACCGATCATTTTGCGTTGATCGCCGATGCGGCGGTCGCGCTCGTTGGCGAAGCGCTCCACGCCTGCGAAAATCGAATCGGGATCGAGATGCGCTTCCGCGATCACTTCCGCCTCGAGGCCGCCGCTTCTCCAGCCATTGTCGAAGTCGGAGGTGAGTGAATATTCATCCGTCAACGGACCGAGGTTGCGCAGCGGCCACACGCGCCGCGTGCCGGTTGACACCACCATCAGGTCGTAGCGAGCCTCGAACGGCAGCACGGAATCGCGATAGGCTTGCGGCTGGCGATCGAACAACTCTTCGCTGATGGCTGCGATCACCTTCACGTTCACACCGGCGGCTTCGAGTTTGGGCAGCACTTTGACCAGATTCACAGTGGAACTCGATCCTTGCGCGATCACGTACCCGTGGCGGGGCTTGCCGGGCGCGAAATCGCGGATTACGTACAGGCCCTTGGCCGCCGCGCGCAGATCGGAATCGGTGAAATGGCTGCGATCCGCGACCGCGAAGTCGGGACGCGCCACTTCCAGCGTGATGATGCCCACGCGCGGATCTCGCGCCGCGATTTCCGCCGCGGCGAAATAGCCGGGCGCGACATCGTTGTAATCCCAAAAGCTCAAATTGATCACCTGACCGCGCGGGAACAGCTTCCACACCTGGGGCGCGAAGATGCCGAAGTGGGTGCGCGCGTCGGCCGCGGTTTCAGGACCGGAGTGCGCGGTGAGAATATGCAGCACGCCGACGCGGAATTTGCTGTCCTGATTTTGTTGACTCCAGACCCGCGCCGGAGTGTACATCAGCGGCGTGAAGGCTCCGTAGGTGCCGCTCAATGCCCAAACGCCGGCGAATTTGTCGGGATCGACGGAAGCGCTTTGACTCACCAGCCCGATGGCGGTGGAAACATTGCCGGCTTCTTGAATGGGTGCTTTCAAGCGGGTGCCCAGCGGATTGTCCGCGGGACTGTAATGTCCCCACAAACTGCCGTGCTCCACGTTGATCGACTCCGAAAGGTCGGCGGCCACGGTGAAGAATCGTCCGTCCGTGACGTAGTTCATCCACTTGATGATTTCGGAAATCGCGCGCCGCGCCCCGGCCGCCTCGCCCGGTTTCTTGAACAGCGCAATGTTAACTTGCTTCTCCGCGCCTGAAATCGCATTGCGAATTGAGAGTTTTTGCGGGGCTTCCGGCAGCGCCGCGACGCGGAGGCGATCATCGAGGAAGGGATCGCTGGTGGCGGAGATGCGCAACTTGACATCGTCGCGTACGGTGTCGCCGATTTCCACCAGGCGATCGGCGAGACGGTCGCCCAATCCGTTGCGGTCGAGCAGCGACATCACCACGTCGATGTTGGTTTTGAACTGGATCAAGCGCTCGCGATTGTTGGTGACCGGGCCCTGGCGAATTCCTTCGAACTCCACGCCGTAATGCTTCTCGAAGGTCTGCGCCAGCCCGAGAAAATACTCCGAGTTCATCTTCAGCGCGTAGGGATGGCTTGGGTAACCCACCAATTGATTGCCGTACCCAGGGATTTTTCCGTCGACCGCAGCAGGCCAGTAGCCCTTGATGGTCTTGCCGATGGCGACGATGGGACGGCGGTCGTGCGGGTCCACTGCGTCCATGGCTTTCAGCGCCGCCGCCACTTCGCCGTAATCGTTACCGTTCGCGAGCGTGAAGACATTCCAGCCATAGGACGTCCATTGATTCACGAGATTGTAGCCGTCGAACTGCGCGGCGATCACGCCGCCAATCAGGGAATCGTCGATGCCTGCGTTGTTGTCGGAGACCATCACGCGCAAACGTTTTCCCACTTGCAGAGCGAGCGCCTGCGTCTTCAACTCCTGCGCGTGACCTTCGGTGAGCGCGAATTCGCCTTCCAGCGCGATCACTTTCGGCGAATCGGGTGCGCCCGCCACATCCCAGAACGCCGCTTTGCCCGCGGCCGTCGCGATGCCGATGCCCGAGGGCCCGCCGTTCACATCGTTGGTGACGTCGGTGCTCTCGGCATGCCCAGAGAGCGCACGAATGCCGCGGCCTTTCGCCTGCGCGAACAGAGGATGGTCTTCCAAACCAGTTTCGTGCAGCAGCGTCTTCAGCGCACCGGCGGCGCGGCGGAATCCCAAAGCGTCGATCGGCAGCATCGCGACCTGCGGATCGACGTGATAACGCGGATCGCCGGTCTGCTGATACTTGCGATACAGCGCCTGGCCCATGATCATCCACAGCGCGTAACAGGTGGGGATGGAGTGGCCCGCCGCGAGCATGAATTTGTCGGAGTAAGGGTGCTTCGGCCGGCGGTAATCGAAACGAAGTCCGCCGTTTTCAGGCCCGAGCAAATGCGCCGTGACGTTGTACGGTGTATATGCAAGCGGTCCGCCGAGATGCCCGGTCTGCGCGTAGTTTCCGAGCAGCACCAGGGCCATGCAGGTCATGTATCCGACGTCATCGAGCAGCGGATCGTACGCCAAAGGTTGGTGCTGGGAGGGGGAAGGAAGTACTTGGATGCACGATGTCATAAATGGTCTCAAAAAAGAGCTACATCATAATACCAACGATAATGTAAGGAGATCGGAGACAGCCAGCGGGACTAGGGCGATCGCATTTGGACTTGGAATTTGTCGGCAATCGGGGCGCTTGTGGGGACAAAGCGGGGACATCCATGATAAGTAAAAGTCAAGAGGAGACGGAGGTCTCCTGGCGCTTGGAAGAGTGGGCTCTCGAAGCGGGGATACGCGCTCTAAGTTAGTGAACGGCGTGCGATCCTGCATAGCGGCCAAAGCAGCAGCTTGGCCAGACATCCATTTGCGGGAACCGGGGGTGGGCCCGGTCCACGAAGTATGAGTTAGGGTTAACCGGCCGGCCTCGATACAGACGGTAAGGAGCATCGGGAGTGGTGACTCCTCTGCCCAGTCCCCGCAATGGCGAGGAACGGCCGATGGATCGCCGCTTGGTTCAATGTTTTTCCTTATTAGGAAGCTTTTGGTGTTGATTGTTCCGAGGGCGCACGCACCTGGAAGGCCTGACGGCTCTTGTCGATGGCCAGCAGATAGGCGACGAGTTTGCGGGCCACCGCTAAGGTGGCGCGATTGCGATTTCCACGCTCCAGTTCGCGGGCATGCAGCGCCGCCAGTTGCAGATTCCATCGCGGGGCCAGCTTGGCAGCTTCGATCAGCGTGGTTTGCAGCCAGCGGTTGCGCTGTTTGGAGATGGGTCCGCGTTGCTGCTTGCCCGCCGAGGACGAATTCTGCCCATCCCCGTAATGAAAATGGTTAAACCGACGATAGAGAGTTGCAGAGGCCGAACCGGCTGTTTCCAACAGCCGTAGAGCCTGGTTACTTCTATGTATCGCGATGGATCCAGCCGCGGCAAGTAAGATCCCGCCCTGGAATCACTCCCAAATGGGGAGGGAATGGCTGCGATGAGCGACAGTGACATCGTCAAAGATTTCCTGGTCGAGAGTTCGGAAAACCTGGACCGGCTGGACCGGGACTTAGTCGGCCTGGAGAAGAACCCCCAGGACAAAGATGCGCTGGCCGGGGTGTTTCGTACCATCCACACCATCAAGGGCACGTGCGGATTCTTGGGTTTCAACAAACTTGAAAAAGTCGCTCATGTGGGTGAAAACCTGCTCACCCGCCTGCGTGACGGCCAACTGACGCTCAATCCAGAAATCACCACAGGGTTGTTGAGCATGGTGGACGCGGTCCGCCAAATGCTGAAAGAAATTGACTCCACTGGCCAGGACGGGGATGCGGATTATCCCGAGCTGCGGGAAATCCTGACACGGCTGCAAACCCCGGCTGGTGGAGGCGCTGCCGTCACTGCATCGACTCCGCCTGCGATCACCGCCAAGCCAGCTGTCCTTGACGTCGCGGTGCCAGCGTCGACCAAAGAAACTCAGCCGGCGCCGCCGCTGGCCGCCGCTCCTCGGGCCAAAAGCGAGCCTGGGCAGCGCAAACCGGCACGCGGAAAAATCGGCGGGTTACTGGTGGAGCGGGGGGTGGTACAGGCTGCCGACATCGCGCGGGCGCTGGAGGAACAAGAACGTGGAGATCGCCGTCGTCTGGGGGAGATTCTGGTGGCCCTGGGATTGGCCAAAACGGAAGATGTTCTGGCAGCGCAACAGATTCTGGAAGCCAAACCGCGCGAAACCGCGACCCCTGAAACCATTCGGGTTGGCGTTAACCTGCTGGACAAGCTGATGACTCTGGTGGGTGAACTGGTGCTGGCCCGCAACCAGCTGCTGCAATTCGCAAATTCCATCGAAAACCCCGGCTTGCATGCCGTCTCTCAACGCATGGACCTGATCGCCACCGAATTGCAGGAAGAGGTCATGAAGACCCGCATGCAGCCGATTGGCAACATCTGGGGACAGTTCCCGCGAACGGTGCGCGACGTGGCGCTCGGCTGCCACAAGGAAGTCGCCATCGAAATGGAGGGCAAAGAAACCGAGCTCGACAAGACCATCATCGAGGCCATCAAAGACCCGCTCACGCACCTGGTACGCAACTCCGTGGATCATGGCATCGAGCTTCCTGACGACCGCGTGAAAGCGGGGAAAAATCCCACCGGACGCCTGATTCTGCGCGCCTTCCATGAAGGCGGACAAGTCAACATCGAAATCAGCGATGACGGCGCCGGACTGAACCGTGAACGCATCCGGCAAAAGGCCATGGAGCGGGGGCTGATCACCGCCGAACAGGCGGCCCGCATGCCGGAACGCGAGATCTTCAATCTGATTTTCCTGCCGGGATTCTCCACCGCCGAGAAAGTGACCAACGTGTCAGGCCGGGGCGTGGGCATGGACGTAGTCAAAACCAACGTCGAGAAGATCGGTGGCGTCGTCGATGTGCAGTCGTCGCCTGGCCGCGGCACCACGGTGCGGGTCAAGATTCCGTTAACTTTGGCCATCATTCCTGCGCTGGTGGTGACCTGCGGCGGCGATCGTTACGCCATTCCCCAAGTGAGCCTGCTCGAACTGGTGCGGCTGGAAGCCGGGCACGCGGGCACTGCCATCGAGATGGTCCACGGCGCTCCGGTGTATCGCTTGCGGGGACGGCTCCTGCCCCTCGTCTACCTCGACCGCGAGCTGAAAACGGAAATGGGTACCCAGCTATCCAGCGCGCAAACCAAGAAGGCGGTCACAGCCGGCGATCTGGATTTCTCGCTGGTGAGAGACAAGCACCGGCAGTGGATCACAACCCTGCAAACCGTTCTGGAGGGGAAGCTTTCTCTAACCCCGGAGCAGGCCGGCTCCTACAAGGATTGTGCGCTCGGGAAATGGACCTATTCCACAGGATTGAAAGACTATGCAGCGATTGACGACATGCATGTGCTGGAGAAGACGCACAAGCACTTTCATGAACTCGTCCACAACGTTCTGCGGCTGAAGGGCACTGGCCATGAAGGTCAGGCTCGCCAGGAACTGGATGAGGTCCAGCACCTCTCCGAGCAAATCATGGGATTGACGACCAGCGTTGAAAAAAAGGTCCTCGAATTCCGCAATGTCAATATCGTCGTCCTACAAGCCGATGAGCGGCAGTTCGGGCTGGTGGTCGACCAAATCAACGATACCGAAGAAATCGTGGTCAAGCCGTTACGTAAACAGCTCAAGACGGTGAAGACCTTCGCCGGCTCCAGCATCATGGGCGACGGCAAAGTGGCGCTCATTCTCGACGTCCTGGGACTGGCCCAGCGGGCGAACGTGGTGGGCGAAACCCGTGACCGCGCGCTAGCGGAAAAAGCCAAGGAAGTTGTGGCGGGCACGGAAAAACAGACCTTTTTGCTTTTCGCCGGCCTGGGAGAGTCCCGCATGGCCATCCCTCTCAGCTCGCTGGCGCGGCTCGAGGAATTTCCCCGCGACCAGGTGGAAATGTCGGGCAGCCAGTGGGTGACCCAATATCGCGGCCAGATTCTGCCCTTGATTCGCCTGAATGTGCTGATGGAAGAACGCCGCCACAAGTTGCGCGCCTTGGCGGGCGCGCCCCCGCCGGGCTCGGGCCCCTTCCAGGTGCTGGTGTTGAACCATGATGGCCGCGCGGTGGGGCTGGTTGTCGAGAAAATTCTCGACATTGTGGAAGACCGGGCCGATATAAAATCCGCCGCCACCCGCGATTCGGTTCTGTATTCCGTGGTCATTGGGGACAAGGTCACGGAATTGCTCGACATCCCGGCCATTCTCCAAGCTGCCGCAAACTCTGCGGCGCCGCAACCAGCCGCGAAGTCCGCGGCCCAGGGGGCACTCTAGCCATGCCTGCACTCCAGTTCTGCACGTTTTATCTCGACAAGCTTTTATTCGGGGTCGAACTCAAGGGAGTCCAGGAAGTGATTCGCTCCTTGGACATCACCCAGGTTCCGCTGGCTCCGAGTGTGGTCAGTGGCCTGATCAACCTGCGCGGCCAGATTGTCACCGCGGTGGACCTGCGGCGGCGGTTGGAGTTGAATGCACGTCCACCCGACACGCTGCCGATGAATGTAGTGGTCCGTTCCGAAGACGGGGCGGTCAGTTTCCTGGTGGATGAAATCGGCGATGTGGTGGAAGTCGAAGACAGCACCTTCGAACCGGCTCCCGAAATGCTACGGGCGAGCATTCGCAGCATGATCCTCGGAGTGCACAAGCTGAACGATCGCCTCATGCATGTGCTGGACACGGAAAAAGCCTGCCAGATGGTGGAGGCGGCGCAGGCGGCCGCGGTGGAGCACTAGCACTCGCACTCTATCCAGCCTGACGGAGGAACCTGCCATGAAAAAGAAACTTCTTGCTCTGATGGCGCTCAGCCTGGTCGCCCCCACTTGGTGCACCGGACAGGAGAGTTCCGCCTCCGCCAAAGCGACGGCCTCGTCCCCGTCCCAAGGGGCTGAGATAGCAGAACAACTGCGGCAGGTGCAAGACCAGCTCAAGGCCCAGCAGGCACAGATGGCCGGGCAGTCGGCGCAAATTGCCCAACAGCAGGCTGAGATCAGCCGACTTGAGCAGCAGTTGCGGAAAAACCCCTCGGAGCAGAGTCCGTCGCCACTAGGGTCCGTGCCCCAGTCGCCCGGTGAGAGACTGGCGGCAATCACCGGACCCCCGTCGGAACCGCAGCCAGCGCGTTCCACAGTCTCGACGATAACGGCTGCTTCCAGCCTGGCCCTGCCGCCGTCAACGCAATCGCCAGGGGAGAAAAGCCCCGCCGCCTCTACCGTAGTGGCCGCGATCGTTCCCGTGCGGGTGCTTCCCCTGGATCCCCCGGTCAAGGATGGCCTGATTCCTGGCTTCAAGGCCGGTCCGGTGAAGATCACACCCTACGGCTTTATTAAGGCGACGGTCGCACGGGACTCCAGCGCCCCCAACGGTGATGATTTCCCCTTCCCGGGAATCTTTCTGAACTCAAGCTCGGTCTTCAGTACCGGCCCCACCACCGATCCTTCGTTTCACCTGAAGGCGCGTGCCTCGCGGTTTGGAGCCAGCTTCGAATGGCCTGACCTTTCCAAGTCTCTAACTCTCACCGGCAAAGTGGAGGGCGATTTTGAGGGTGGCTTCACGGAGGTTGATAATGCCGACGTCTCTTCCATTCGCAACCCCACTCCACGGCTGCGTTTGGCCTATGTGCGGCTGGATTACGCCGCCAGTCAAAAGTCTGACCTTTTCTTTGAAGGCGGACAAAACTGGACGATCTTCGGGTCGAGCGCCCTCCCCAACCTGCTCGAAACCACGTTTTTGGGCGCCTTCTCCGGCGACATTTGGGAACGCGCTCCGCAGATGCGCTTCGGACTGATCCAGAAGTTGGGGGGCAAACGCAATTTCAAGTTTTCTCCCGAGTTTGACATCATGATGCCCAGCACCGGCCAAGTCTACAAACTGAACAACACCCTGGGAGGCTTTGAGGCGCAGATCGGCGAAGGCGAGCGCGAGGGAGCCGATTCCGGCCGCCCCGAGTTTGAATCGAGGGCCGTGCTGCAGTTCCAACTCGACCCGGCCCCCGCGGTCGCTCCAGCGCAATTGATCTGGAGCGGGTTCGAGGCGCGGCGCACATCCATTACCACCAGCGCGGATTATGCTACGCCATCCCACTCTTGCACTCTGGACCCAAGCGCGTGCGCCTTCTATCAGAAGGCGCTCCCCAATGGTTTTACGGACAGCAGCAATTTATTCGGCAACCAGTTCGCCATCCAGTTGCCCACCCGCTGGTTTACGCTGGTGGCCAGCGCCTATCGCGGAGGCGATTTGCGGTTCATGTTCGGAGGCCAACTCGACACCAACTTTACCGACACCAGCGGCTTGTACCATGTCGTGCAATTTGGGACGGTGGACGGAGTGGCGGGCACGGTGTCCGGTGCTTCCATGGTGGGTTGCACCGTGGCGGTTGCCACCGGCAGCACCTGTACCGCATCCGGGGGCACGGTCAAAATTGCTCCGGAGCATGCGGTGGGCGCATTCGGTGGTTTCGTCAATCTGGGCTTGCCGCTCTCCCGTTGGTTCGATGCGAATCCCAAAGGTCGTAACGCAGGTTGGCAACTCTACCTGCACGCGGGCAAGGACCAGGTGGTGCACCGCGACCTGGCCCACGCCAACGGCTTTGGCTGCACCAGCGCCGACGGCCTGAGCGCTTGCAACGGCGGGCTGCCGATGTACCAAGGCACCTTGGGCGCGGTCACGCTTTACTACAAACTCAATCCGTGGGCCACCTTCGCCGTCGAGCAGTCGCGCTATGCGACCCGAATGCTGCCCGAGGTTGGAGCGCTGTACGACATTGCGGGCAAGCCGTCCCGCGTCTGGCAAGATCAGCGGACCGAGTTTGGCCCAATTTTCACCTTCTAGAGGATGGGAGCGGAAACTCGTGCTGGCCAGGGCAACGGCGAGCGGAGCAATGCTGACCTGGCCCATCCTCTGCGCACCCGCCGATGCCACGTCGCCGCATCACTTTCAATCCCGCTAAAGCTGGAACACACCCTGCCGATGGAATCCTTGGGTGAAGTGCACTTAATGCCGGCCAGCGACCTAGCACTCGTTCCTGGAGGAAAAGGAAATGAAACTTACACTGGGGAAAAAATTGGGTCTGGGTTTTGCGGTGGTTCTGGCCCTGATGATCTTCAGCTCGGCGATGACCTATATGAAGTCAGCCAACATCAAGCAAAGCCAGGACACCACGTTTGAAGTGCGTATCCCGCAGGGCGAGGCCTCAAGAGAGTTGCAGCGCGATCTGAATCAGACCGCCAGCAAAGGCCGCCAAGTCATTCTCGCCGGAACCGAAGCCGTTCGCCGCGAGGAGGCAAAACAGGCTTTCGATGAAGCTTGGAGTGCGGTCGGCAAAGACGTCGCCAAGCTGGACGAATTGGCACCCCGATTTTCGCTTCAAGCAAACCGTGACCGTCTGGCTGAGGTGAAGCAGCAACTTCCCCAGCTCCGCACGGCTGAGGAGGGTGCGATGACCCGTGCCAACAGCAGCGATCGCGATAGTGTCACTAAGGCGGGTGACCAGTACTCCGACGAGGCGATTCCGATCAATAACGCCATCAAGAAATCGCTCGGCGGGATGTCGGAATCTTTCGACCAGCTCCTGGTCAAGAACAAAGAAGAGGCGCACGCAGAGAACAGTTCGCTCAACCTTACCATGGCCATCACCACGTTCGTGGCCCTGGGCATCGGAATTTTTGTCGCCATTTTCCTGAGCCGCAGCATCTCCGGGGCGACCCAAGCTGTCCTTGCCCAAGCCGAAGCCATTGCGGCCGGCGACCTCACCCACGATGACATGAAAGTCCGCAGCAAAGACGAACTCGGCGACCTGACCACCGCCATCAACAAGATGAGTGGGAGCCTGAAAAGCATGATTCTGGCCATCACTCAGAATTCGATCCAGGTAGCCAGCGCCAGCGAAGAACTCTCCAGCACCAGCCAGCAAATCACCGCCAACTCGGAAGAGACCTCCGCGCAAGCCAAGGTAGTCTCTAACGCCACCCAGCAGGTCAGTCAAAATCTGCAGACGGTGGCTACCGGCGCGGAAGAGATGAGCAGCACCATCAAAG
>JBAWFN010000146.1:0-4479 GCA_049591935.1 Terriglobales bacterium
CCATTGCGCCACCTGTACATTCCATCCCAGGTCTTTTGTGATCGCGTCTTTCAACTGTGACGCTGCTGCTGGCTCCCCGTGTACCAGATACGTCGCACTCGGCTTCTGACTAAAAGTATGCAGCCATTTCAGCAGTTCCGGCGTATCCGCGTGGTCGCTGAACTCCTCGAATGCCTCAATCTGCGCGCGTATCGGAACCAGCTCACCGAAAATCTTCACTTCGTGTGCTCCGCTCTTGATCGTAAAACCACGCGTCCCCGGAGCCTGAAAACCAATAAACACCACCACATTCTTCGGATTCGGCAGCCGCTGCGCCAGATGGTGCAGAATCCTGCCGCCCGTCGCCATGCCGCTGGAAGAAACAATGATCGATGGATACTGTGAAGCGTTAATCTTTTTCGACTCCTCCGAGGTCAAGGCAAAGGTAAAACCCGGCCATTCCAACGGTGATCCATACCGGCTCAGCAGCTCGCGGGTATCATCGCTGTACTCCTCGGAATGTTTGATGAAAATCTCTACCGCCTTAATCGCCATGGGACTGTCGCAATAGACTGGGACCTTGGGGATTTGCCCGGACTCCATCAAGTGTTTCAGTATGAAAATAAATTTCTGCGTGCGCTCCACGGCGAACGCGGGTACCACCACAGTCCCGCCGCGCTGCACCGTCGTGCGAATTACCTCCGCCAGCCGGGACCGCGGATCGTCGGTAGGGTGCTGCCGGTTCCCGTAGGTGGATTCCATCACCAACACATCCGCCGCCTCACCCTCCGTCGGCCCGGAACGCACCACCTTTCCGGGCGTAAGCTGTTGCTCACGAACCCGGCCGATATCTCCAGTGAATAGCAGACGGCGGCTCTGGCCGTTGGTCTGTAGCGTAAGCTCTACCATCGCCGATCCCAGAATGTGCGCCGCCCGCACAAACCGAAATGACATCTGTGGACAAAGCTGCTTCGTTTCTCCAAACTGCACTGGCCGGAAATACTGCAACGCTGCCTGCGCTTCCGCCAGCGTGTACAGCGGAAGCGCCGGATCATGTTTGGATTTCTTGACCTTGTTGTAGAAATCTGCGTCTTCTTCCTGCAGGTGACCGGAGTCAGGCAGGATAATGCCGCACAGATCGATGGTAGGTTGCGTGGCATAGATCGGCCCGCGAAAGCCTTCCCTCACCAGACGGGGAATCCATCCGCAATGGTCGAGGTGGGCGTGGGTGAGCACCACCGCATCAATCTCCCGCGCCGGCACGGGCGTGTCCTGCCAGTTGCGCTCCCGCCACTCCTTCAATCCCTGAAACATGCCGCAATCGACGAGCGCCTGAAAAGCCTTTCCGCCTGCGCCATCGGTCCCGCTGTTGATCAGGTGCTTCGAACCAGTGACGGTTCCCGCAGCCCCCAAAAATTGGATGTAAGCCAAGTCGATTCCCTTTCGATTTTTATTGTCTTCCTTTGTGAACCTTTGCGTCCTTTGTGGTTAATCGCTTTTCGTGACAAATCCCTCCAACCTGCGCGTTCTACTAATGCCTCAATGACTCACTGACTCAATCTTATAAGTGTTGTTGCTCATATCGCTCTCCGGCACACTGCCGTCGTTGACCACAACCTCCAGCGGCTTCGACGAAGCCTCGATCCGCAGCGATGCTTTCGCCAGCCCCCGGACCTCCACGCGCTGCCGGACTTCCCCGCCCTCGACCCTCAGCAGCACCGGCACTTCCGCGCCGGCCCGGCCAAGATTTTTGACCGTAATGGTCACCAGGAAATGGCCGGTTTCCAGTGGACGCGAGAACACGGAAGCAATGCGAAAATCCGGCAACCCGCGGTCGTAATAGACCCAATCATCGAAGAACCATTGCAAATCGTGCTTGCTGTCTCCGGCAACCTGCCGCTGCATGTACGCGGGATCCTTGTCTTCGTTCGCGTGATAGCTGAGCAACGCCCCGGTGGGCAGATTCCCCAGCATATCCTTCAACATCCACCAGACAAACATTGCCTTGGTTTGCAGGTATAGATCATCCGGCGCATTAATCAACGAGCGTGGTGCTTCCAAACTGGCTGCGGCTTTGGCGGTTTTATCGGCATCGACTAACACCGCCATATGTGCATTCAGATAATCGAGTGCCGCCTGTAAGCCTTTGTGTTCTTCCACGAACGCCGCCTGCGCGTAGTGCGCCAGCCCTTCCTGAATCCAGGCGCGTGGAGACGGCGCCGACTGCCGAGCAATCGCGTACACCATATCCAATTCAGTTTCATTCGTCAGGTCAGACCCGAGCGGAGTCAGCAACATCCCTTGACTGACAAACGGCGCCGCATTGCTCTCCGGCAAACTAAGGATTTGTAGATTTCTCGACCCGCGTCCGACGGGAACGAAGGGATCGATCTGGGCAGCAGCGTCGGCATAATCCTTCGCCGTCTCCTCCTGGCTGGCGAAATACTCGACATCGATTGAGTCTTGCGGGGGAAGTTTCTGATAGCCGGCAATAACAAATGTGGGAGTGCTCACACCCGGCGCCACCAGGTTAAAGGCTCGGATTGTTTTGATCGCCGGATCCACATGGACCTCGGCGAGGCTGGGTGTCCCACTGAAAAAGATGGCCTCGTCTGAAGTGGATTGGAACAACAGATCCATAGTCGTGTCCACCTGCTTCACGATCCATCGCCCTACCGCCTCCGGCACGGCATCGCCGTCGGCCAGGCTCGCGGCCTCGGTCGCCACCGGATACCACGCCACGTACCCGACTCCGCGAACCCCAGTAAAGCTCTTGCTGATCCGGTCCCAGTCGTTGTGTCTTGCTTTATCCTCAGGCACGCCGATGCGCGTCAGCCGAGTAGCGTCGAGCGGCACCACTCCTTCGTATCCAACCTCCAGATCAACCGTTGCTTTGGGCGGAATTTCGTGTGGCAAAGCGACAATGGCCTCAGACAAGGCGCCGGTATGATCGATGTCGGAAGTGTATGTGTGAGTCTCAAACTGCACCGGCTTCCCCGCAATCTGAATCGATCTCCACTCCAGCGTGGAAGAAATCTGTAGCACCAGATTCTTTTGTGCGATCGGCGAGTCATTTCGCAGCGTGATCCTGCCGCGTACACCCAGTCGTTGCTGCTCCGGTTCGACGCGCACCTCCAGATGGTAGTGAGTGAAGGTGAAGGCCTCGCGGTCCAAGGCCACCGCCGGAAAAGCCAAACCACAGAGCACACAGAGGGTGCAGAAAAACCTCATTCTGCCTGCTTCCGCCTCTGGCGAACGATTTCATACAACATCACGCCCGCCGCTACTGACACATTTAGCGAAGGAACTTTTCCGAGCATGGGAATCGAAACCAGAAAATCGCACTTCTTCGCTACCAGATCGTGCACTCCTTTGCCCTCGGCCCCCAGCACGATGGCGCAATCCATGTTGTAGTCGAGCGTTTCGTAGGACTGTTTACCGCGTTCATCCAGGCCCACCGTCCACAAGTTCTGCGCCTTCAAGTCTTCCAGCGTGCGCGCAATATTGGTGACTTTAGCGATGGGCAAGTGTTCACTCGCTCCTGCCGAAGCCTTGGTGACCGTCGCGGTAACGCCCGCAGCCCGGCGTTCCGGAATCACCACGCCGTCCGCCCCGGCAGCGTCGGCGGTACGCAGGATCGCACCCAGATTGTGCGGATCTTCCACTCCGTCCAGCACCACGATCAGTGAATACTGCCCGCGTTTGGCAGCGACTACATCCTCCAGATCGTTGTATTGCTTCGCCGACGTAACCGCGACCACACCCTGATGCGCATTGTTCCCTGCCATGCGGTCAAGTTCGGCTCGATCCACAAATCGCACCGCCACGCCCTGCCGCCGGCACTCATCGACCACTTGCTGCAAACGCAAGTCATGGCGCTCTTTCGCCACACCCACCCAGGCAAATGCCCGTCCGCGCGCCTTCAGCGCCTCGGCCACAGAATTGATTCCGTAGATGTAATTCATGGATGTCTTAAGTTTAGCCTAAGCCCGCAGATGACGGGGGCAGCGCCGTTCTTCGCGGGCTTTGCGGCCGTTCTTTGCGATCTCTGCGGTTTAAGATTTTGTCTTCGCTTAGCAGACCGAGAAACACGCAGGCGCAAAGGAACAACCCCAAAGTACGTGAAGGAGGCCCGGAGTCCATCACGGCCACGTCAACATCAAATCGGATAAACTAACCATTTCGGAGGCCTACTTGCACGACGTCTTCATTCTTTCCGCCGTTCGCACGCCGATCGGTAAGTTCGGCGGCTCGCTAGCGGCGCTGACCGCGGCCGACATGGGCGTAGTCGCCGCCAAAGCCGCCATGGACCGCGCCGGCGTTCGCCCCGATCAGGTCGAGGAATCGATTTTCGGCAACGCCCGCCAGGCCGGAGGCGGCCCCAATCCCGCCCGCCAGATCTCCATCCGCAGCGGCGTTCCCCAGGAAGTTCCCGCCTACACCGTGAACAAGGCCTGCGCCTCAGGCATGAAGTCCATTGCGCTGGGGTTTCAAGAAATT
>JBAWFN010000147.1:0-75193 GCA_049591935.1 Terriglobales bacterium
TTGGCGACACCGCCACGTCGATCGTGGTGGAAGTGTCGGATCTTTCCTCTGGCAAGTTGACGCCCACCGTGGTCTATAAAATTGGATTCAGCATCAGCGCCAGCAACATTTTGCTCAGTCCGGATGAGACCATGCTGTACGTCAGTGACACGCAAGGCGACCGGGTCAGCGCGGCTTTCTTTAACGCGAACACCGGCGTGCTAATACCCGGCTGCGCTTCGGACCTGCTGAAAGGCTATTCGTCGAACTGGTCGTATCTGGGGGCTCTGGCCTTGGCTTCCGCCACGGGGAATGGCGGAGGCGTGTATGTGGCCGAGTTTGGCGCGCCCAGCACCATCGCGATGATTGAGCTCAATTCTTCCGGGGGGAAATGTTCTCTGCAGGAAGCGCCCCACTCGCCCCAGCTGGATCCGAACAGCGGCGGGTTGTTGTCGATTGGAACCTTCCCCCCCCGGCCGTTTTAGCCGGTTCGATAGAGTGTTTTTGAGGTTGAGAGTGCCGTCATTCCAGAGAGACTTAAGGAGTTGGATATGCGTTCTGTGTGCAGGTGTTTGCTAGCGATTGCGGTCTGCGGAGTAGCATCGATTCAGACGATGGGCCAGGCTTCGTGTCCCGCCCGCCCCACTCCCGGTTCGGTGGTGCAGGACGCCTTGAGTCTCACTTCACAGAATGGGACTCTGGAAGCCAAGTTCATCATGGGACACTCCGTCGATGAGTCCGGCTACACCCACTATTGCTTCAACTACAAAACTGCCACGGGATATGTGGAGGCTCCGACGCTGCGCCTCAATCAAGGCGACACGCTGGTCTTGGGGGTCGTGGACCGCATCCAGGCCGATGACTCGATGGGAACGAAAACGAAGATGAAGATGCACTCCGCACTTCCCAGCCAGATTTGCGGCGATACAGGCACTCCGACGTTGCAATCCACCAACGTTCATTTCCACGGCATGAATGTCTCGCCCAATTGCCATCAGGATGATGTGCTCACCACCTTGATTCAGCCGGGTACGCCAGGTTTTGAATTCAAGATCCCGATTCCGACGGACGAGCCGCCGGGCCTGTATTGGTACCACCCGCACATCCATGGATTCACCGAGTTTCAAGTGAACGGCGGCGCTGCCGGAGCGCTGGTGGTGGAGGGGATGGAGAAGATCCACCCAGAAGTGGCTGGCCTTACCGAGCGCGTATTTACCATTCGCCAGCAGTACCTGGTTCCCTGGATACCAGGACCCTATCAGTTGACGATTAACTACCAGGTCTCGGCATTCCCGTTTCCCCACCCGACGATCCAAATGGCGCCGGGAGAAAAACAGTTCTGGCGGGTGCTCAACGCCACCATCCAGAATTTTATGCCGTTGCAATTTCAGGTCAATGGCGTGGCTCAACCAGTGGAGCTAGTGGCTCTCGATGGTTATCCTCTGGCCAAAACCAGAATGGAAACTACCATTTTGGTGCCTCCGGCAGGACGGGCGGAATTTGTGGTACAAGCCCCGGCTGCGGGAGCAACCGCAACTTTCGTAACTGAGAATTATTCCACCGGCCCGACTGGCAATGCTGATATTGCCCAGAACATTGCGGATGTCCAGCTCACCAACAGCCCCGCGAAGGCGCACGCAGGGTCCACCGGCGGCCCGGCTCTTCATTTGGAGGACCTCAAGTTTGCTGACCTGGCTAAGCAGAACCCGACCACGCAACGGAAAATCTATTTTTCTGAGGAATTTGGCGGGACCAACGGGCCCATCCAGTTCTACATCACGGTGGAGGGACAAAAGCAGAAAGTCTTCGAAGCAGACGAGAAGCCGGCGATCACGACCAAGGTGGGTGCAGTCGAAGACTGGACCATTGAAAACCGCGCTCTGGAAACCCATGACTTCCACATTCATCAGATCCACTTTCTAATGCTGGAGGTGGATGGGCAGCCGGCTCCGAATCAGGACTACCTTGACGATGTCGCAATTCCTTTTTGGGAAGGGCCGGGCCATCCTTATCACAGCGTGAAGGTGCGCATGGATTTCCGTGATCCCACGATCGCCGGAACATTTGTGTTTCACTGCCACATCCTGTTGCACGAGGATCTCGGCATGATGCACAAAATCCTGGTCGAACCATAAACTTCGAGCCGAAATCTCTGGCCCCGAAACAAGCCTTTAGGAGAGGTGTGCGAAACATGCGTAATCGGGTTTTGCTCGTCTTAGGTAGTTCGCTGTTGTTGATCGCCGGTTACTTGGCGGGAGCTCACAAGCCGACGGTCGCGTACGCCGGCGAGTTGGTACAGGGCAGCGTTCCCAGATCGTATGGCCATTTGGTGGCTGGAATCGCCGATCAAATCGGCACCGGGCTGGTCTTCGAAGACGCCGAGGGCGTCATCCGCTTCGTCAGTATGACTGGCATGAAAGAAGGCGAGTTGGCCCGCTATGACAAGACGCCGACCCACGGCGGCATCCCCAAGTCGTATGGTCATCTGGTCACGGCAGTCGTGAATCCTGACGGCACCGGGCTGGTGTTTGAAGATGCTGCGGGGACGATTCGTTTCGTTACCATTACCGGAGTGAAAGAAGGCGAATTGACGCGCGATTGAGACGCGCTAAGTCTTCCTCTGCCTGTGCTCGCAGCTCTGGGCGTTGATGCAGGAATCTTTCATCATCAACCGCTCCACTGGTTTTCCGCCGAGAATGTGGGCATCGATAATCTCGTCCACGTCTGCCAACTTCACCCCGCCATACCAAACCGCCTCGGGATAAACGACTAGATTCGGACCATGCTCGCACTGGTCGAGGCAGCCTGCCTGGTTGGCCCTGACTCTGCCCTTCAGTCCGCGCTCCGCCAGTTTTTGCTTGAACAGCTTCTGGAGCGCAGCCTGGCCCGCAGGATCGCAACAGCCGCGGGGATGCCCCTCCGGCCGCTGGTTCCCGCAAATGAAGATGTGCTTCTCAAACTTGGGCATGGGATGAATGTACAGGAACCCAAGAGAGTCTTGTAGTTATCCACTGCTCGGCCTGGAACGCTCCGAAATTGTCTATTGACTCCCGTTAATGTCAGGAGGATACTTTTCGCGATCAGCTTGGCCAGTCTCCCCCCGCCGTTTGTAGGCTGATTCCCCGGCCTCCTGCTGGGTACCGCGAAACTAACCCTGGGACAATTCACGCTTCCAAACGGAGGAGGATTTCCGTGAAATTCCGCTTTGGCTGTTCATTGCCTCCAGGGGATGTCGCCGATGATGTCGGTGTGCTCAGTGAAAACCAATAAAAAAAAGAAGAAAGGAACGGAGGAAGATATGAAGAAGATTAGCCTCGGAGTTACAGCGCTCGCAATGTCGTTTCTTGGTGTTTTGTTCCTCGTAGCTCAGAGCACTGGCTCACATGGCATCGTCTTACCGCCGGTGGGATCAGCAACGCTGAATTTCAATGCCATAGCTATCCTGCGCTGGTACCCAGCCAACCAGACGACAAGCTTTGCAGTTGGAAGTGAACCGATTGGCATCACATTCGACGGGTCTGACCTATGGGTGGCAAACCAGGGTAGCAACACGGTCACCAAATTGAAGGCGAGCGACGGCACTCTACTCGGAACCTTCAACGTGACCACCCCATGTTATGGGGTGTTCGACGGGGCCAATGTCTGGGTCTCCAACTACTCGGCCACGTCGGTGACGAAAATACGCGCTAGCGATGGCACGGTGTTGGCGACGGTTGGCGTCGGATCTTACCCCCAGGCGCTGGCTTTCGACGGGGCCAACATCTGGGTCGCAAACAACGGCAACGGTAGCGGCAACACTGTTAGCAAGATTCAGGCGAGCACTGGTACGGTCTTGGGAATGTTCACGGTTGGCATGTCACCGTTAGGGGTTGCCTTCGACGGTGCCCATGTTTGGGTGTCGAATCAACAGGGCAATAGCGTGACCGAACTGAGTGAGACTGGATCCATTCTACGGACGGTTGCCGTGGGAAGCGACCCCACGCTCATGGCCTTCGACGGGGCCAACATGTGGGTGGTGAATTCAGGGAGCAGCAACGTTACCGTCGTGCACACCAGCAACGGGGCGGTATGGGGAACAGTGAAAGTCGGGGCCAGCCCCTCTGGCATCGCCTTCGACGGAACGAATATGTGGATAGGCCAAGCGAACGGCGGCACGACTGTCACCAAGGTCCAGGTGAGCAATGGCAAGGTGTTGGGAACCTTCACTGCGGGAACGTCGCCGGGCACCGCGGCTTTCGATGGAGCCAACGTCTGGGTGGGAAATGAAGGTGCGGGCACCGTATCAAAGCTGTAGACAGGGTCCCTGTTCCAACTAGTCCTTCAGCGGCACCATCGCCTTATCACCTCGGCAGAAACAGGGGAATCCGTAAGGCATTGATATAGCGGTATTTAGAGTCTCCACAATGCTTGCTCAATCGCATCCTTGACGACTTCACATATTGTGAAGTATTCTGACTAGTGCACATCGTTACGCGTAAGCATCTGAGCCAGGCAATGGACGACTACCCAGATGCGGCGAACGAAATCCGAGCATGGACGGGCATCGTGGAGGTGGTTCGCTGGCACAACTTTGAGGAAGTTCGCGGCATGTTCAGGGATACCGATCTTGTAGATGGCTATGTGGTCTTTAACATCAGGCACAATCGTTACAGGCTCATCACCGTTATTCACTACGCCAAGACGACGGGCGAATGGCAAACCGAAGGGCATATCTACATACGGTCTTTTTTGACGCACAAGCAATACGATAATCGCAGTAACTGGGACAGGAGGTACGGAAATCAATGAGCACAATTCTCGCTAATCCGGCGAAAATGATTGCCCAAGGCGCTCCCCGTGTCATCCACAATGACGCGGAACTCAAGTTGTACACTGACGCCCTGTTCCGGCTAACGGCGCTAGAAAGTCCTTCCAGCTCTGAAGTTGAAGCCATCGATCTCCTGACCTTGCTCGTGGAACGTTACGAACAGGAGCATTACTCCATCCCTGCGGCTGATCCAGTTTCGGTGGTGCGGTTTCTCATGGAACGGCAGAACCTCACGCAGCGTGACCTGATTCCTCAATTTGGCTCGGAGAGCGCAGTTTCGATGTTCATCACAGGACAGCGGGGTCTTACCTTGGAACAAGTGCGGAAGTTGAGCGCTCGGTTCAGACTCTCCACCGATGTTTTTATTCCCAAAGCATCCGACCGGCGTGGCCGAACCCGGTTCGCGAAGGGGCGCTCACGCTCTCGATAACTTAACCCATGCTTCCAAGCCGAGGCAGAGCAGCTAGTCCTTCAACGGCACCATGGCCTTATCGCCCCGGCAAAACGTAGCCACGCGTTGTAGGCTGCCGGTGGAATCCTTGATCATCTTGACAGGGCCGTAGCAGAAAACGGCGTGGCCGGAGTCGGCAAGGTACCACTGGCCGTGGTTGGCGGATTGGCGGGAAGCCAGAAGATCGACGGAAGGGTGCAACGGCGGCGCCAGGCGCGCACCGGGGAGAGACAGTAGTAGCAACAACGTCGCCAGGACCTTCATGGGGTTTCCTGGCCCGAAATTCAGATGCGCATTACGCTTCTGCGCTCATCTTCCATGGTGGCAGTGTCCGTAGGCGGTTTGGGAGGCTTCGGGAGCTTGCCAACGCTAGCGTCATTCTTGGCACGGCCTCGCGATTTGTCCTGGATCGACGGAGTCTGCACCTGGGAGTGGGCTTTAGCCGCAGCCTGGGCCTGGGCTTGGGCTCGCTGGTTTCTAATTCTCAGTTGGGTCAGTTTCGCGCTGTCATCGAAGAGCGATTGGATCAGAGAACGTTGATTGTCAATGGTGCGTCCCTGTTCTACGACCAGCAGGGTCATCAGGCCATAGGAAACCAGGAACAGCACGACAAGCACCGGAAGCATGGAATGCTTGGTTTTGGGCTTCTGGGTAGGTACCAGAAGCGCGTTATCTGACGTCCAACTCAACAATGGCCACCCCGATCTGCGCCCCTGAAACAGCAAAGAAGGCACAGCCGCAAGTGCAGCTTGGACGCCATCGGGTGGGAGATTCGTAACCTATTGCTGGTTAATCACTTAAGTGAGATTTGAGAGGGCTGTGCGGAGGGTCCAGGTGCAAGTGACTGCACAATAGAGGTAACCAGTATGCGTTACGAAGGTGACTTGCGGGCGGGATCGCTTGATAATGGCCCGATCATCAGTCGTCTATCTGTCGAATGAAGAAACTTCCTCGAAAGCCTCGCAGCCGTACAGGAAAGCCGAGTTGGGTTTCGGCCCGCGAAGACCGGCGCCGGCCTCGCTTCTCCCGCGAGGTTTCGGTGCTTTACGAGGACGACGCCGTAGTCGTTCTCAACAAACCCGCTGGACTACTGGCTGTGCCGATCAAGGGCTCCGAAACTCCGTCCGCTTTGTCGGTGCTGGCCGCAAGCCTCAAGTTGAACAAAGAGCGCGCCTTGATCGTGCATCGCATCGATCGTTTTGCCTCCGGGGCGTTGCTGTTTGCCAAAACCAGTGCTGATCGAGATGCCTTGGTGCGACAGTTTCTCGAACATACTCCCACAAGGCAGTACCTTGCGGTCGTGCGCGGCCGTCTCGCGGCCCCGGCAGGGTCGCTGGTGCACTATTTTCGACGTCAAGGAATGCATCAACAGTTGCGCACGGAGCGAGACCCCAAAGCGGCTCGCGCCGAACTACGATATTCCGTCGAACGGCTTTTTGCGGATGCTTCGCTGCTGCGGGTGGAATTGGTGACAGGATTACAGAATCAGATCCGAGTGCAGTTTTCGGCGATCGGTCACCCGGTGATTGGCGATAGAAAATATCATCCTGCGGAAGCGTCGGAGCGGCTCATCGATCGCGTTGCACTTCATGCTGCGACCCTCGAGTTTGTCCATCCTCGAACCGGAGAGAAGATATCCATCAGTTGCGAGCCGCCCGCCGATTTCCAGCATTTGGTTCGAGAATTGTCGCGATCAAAGCCGGCGCGCCGTGGCTGAGACCCGGCAAGCCAGGTCTCTACTTCCCCATCACCAGCTTGGCAATCGTCGCCAGTTGCATGTTGGACGTGCCTTCGTAGATCTTGCCGATCTTCGAATCGCGCCAATACTTCTCTACGGGATAGTCTTTGGTGAAGCCGTAGCCACCGTACACTTCCAGCGCCAGTGAGGTCACGCGCTCCGCGACTTGCGAGCAGAACAGCTTGGTCATGGCCGCCTCTTTCACGAACGGGACGCCGGCATCTTTCATGCGGGCTGCGTTGTAGACCATCAGGCGGGCAGCTTCGATCTCGGTTGCCATCTGCGCAATCTGAAACTGGACGCCCTGAAAGTCGGCAATCGGTTTTCCGAATTGCTTGCGTTCCTGTGCGTACCTGGCGGCATACTCCCAGGCGCCGCGCGCCACGCCCGCCATCTGTGCGCCGATTCCGATGCGGCCTTCGTTCAAGGTCTCAATCGCGATCTTGTAGCCCTTGCCCACTTCGCCCAGGATGTTCGACTTGGGCACGCGGCAGTCTTCGAGAATCAACTCGCAAGTGGAAGAAGCGCGGATGCCGAGTTTGTCTTCTTTCTTGCCGACGGTGAATCCGGGGAATTCTTTTTCAATGATGAAAGCGGTGATGCCCTTGTACCCAGCTGCGGGATCAACCGTCGCAAACAGAATAAAGACGCCGGCTTCCTTGGCATTGGTGATCCAGAGCTTTCGTCCGTTCAGGACGTAGTCGCTGCCTTTGAGTTCGGCTTTGGTTTGCAGTCCGAACGCGTCCGACCCGGAAGCAGCCTCGCTGAGCGCGTAGGCACCGCAGGTGTCAGCTGCCATGCGCGGTAGGTACCGCTTTTTCTGATCTTCGGTGGTCCAGCGCATCAAGGCGTTGTTGACCAGCGTGTTCTGTACGTCGACCACTACGCCCGCGGACGCGTCAACTCGCGAGAGTTCTTCCACGGCTAAAATGGCTTCGAAGAATTTTGCTCCACTGCCGCCGTACTCTTCCGGAATCTCGATGCCCATCAGTCCCAACTGAAAGAATTGGTGGATGAGGTCCTTCTCGAAAATCCCCTTCTCGTCCATCTCTTTCACCAGCGGACGCACTTTGTCTTCGGCAAACTGGCGAATGTTGTCGCGAAAGAGAATTTCGTCTTCGGTGAACCTGGTCAGGGGCGAGGGAGCGGCGGCTTGCAGCACGGTTTCCGGCATATCGGGGCACCTTCGAAAGAGATGTTAACCAAGGATTTTAACATCTTGGATGGGGTGTTCGGGGCAGCGCCGGAAGGCCGGGGAAGCAATGACGGGCTAGATGGGTTTGCCTTGTCCGGGATTCAGATCCACCCGGCCCATGCCTACATTCATTTCAATCGATCCTTTGCCGGTGCCCTCGAGCGAACGCGAGACGATAAAGTGGCGGCTTTGCCCGTCTGGGCGGTTGTCGTGCATGCTGCCCAATCCCACGTTGACATTCAGGGACTCGTAGGCATCGGCATTGCCCTGGAGGTCCACGTGGCCGTAGCCGACGTTGATCTTGCGCTCGCCCCCAATCCGGTCGGCTACTAAAGTCAGGTCGCCACGGCCCAGATTGGCGGTAAGTTCAGGCGTAGTGACGGGAATTTCTATAATTACCCTGGCCCGGAGATGGTGGAACAGGTGCAGGCGCAGCTTCACGTCATGCGGCATAACGTCGATCGTCTGCAGGTAATCGATTGCGGTATGCTCCTGCGCCGGACGGCCTATATCTACTGTCACTCGAAACATACCGTCGCTGCTGCCGGTCAAGACAACGTCGGCAGCGCAGACATTCAGATCGAACTCCGCCCCGCTCTCGATCCTGCGGCTGAGTTGCAGATGACTGACGCTGTTCTGGTCGCTCGCTGTCAGAGTCGCATGCGTAGCCGGCAGCGTGCCGGGGCAACTCATGGAATCGTTCTCTTCGGCGAATGCGCTTTCGGCGAGCAAGAAGCTGACCGCCAGGAGGCAGGACAGCAAAACCATCGGCTTTTGACGCAACAGGGTCATCATGGCAAAGGTACGCAAACTACGCTGATTGGGTTCCATGAAAATCGGCCTGGGAAACCAGAATTCAGTCGGGGGAGCGTACCAGCTTCAAAGGGTCAGACTGCAGGATGCGCTTGATCTGGTTGCGGGCATGGACCGCCCAGGGGCCAACCGTGTCCAGCTTTACGTAGGCGCGCCAGTGTTGCAGGGCTTTGCGGGGTTGTTTGATTTTCTCGTAGGCCAGCGCCACGTTGTAATGCGCGTCTCCGTAGGTGGGCGCGAGCTGCAGAGCCGTGGTGTAGGCCTGGATCGCCTCCATCACTCGCCCAGTCTCGTCCAGCACATTGCCCAAATCGAAATATGCCAGGGCGTAACGTGGGTCAATCCCAATGGCCACGCGGTAGTGCTTTTCGGCAAGCGCGTAATCCTGCCGGTTGTAGTAGAGCGTGCCCAGGTTGATATTGGCGGCCGCGTGCTCGGGGTCCTGCTCCAGCACCGCCTGATAAACCGCAATCGCCTGCGTCTGCGTATTCGGATCTTCCTCGAGGGCGATTCCGCGGGCGAAAAGCTCAGACACGTCTTTGGGCTCAGTGGCCGGCTTGACCACCGAAATCGAATTGCGAGTGACCAGGTTATCGCGGGGAGCGAAGTCAAACATAAACTGACCCGCGATAGGTTCAAACACCTTGCCCTCATGACGGAACGCAACCCGGCGCCCGGCGTTGAACGATCCCGCCTCGAGCAGCGGATTCTCCATCCCGGCCGCCTGCTTCTGCATGGCCGCCAGCGATTCCCGGATCACCGCCGGGCGCACCTTGCGGGCACACAGGTCGCGCACTTTCTTGATTTGCAGGAGGTCGAAAAAAGAATAGACTTCCGCGGCGGCGACCAGTCCAGCTTTTTCCCATGCTGCCAACTGCCGCGCCGTGAGCCGTAAAATCCGGAGCAAATCTGCTCGACTGTATCTCACGATGTAGGGATTACTGACTGCATTATCCCCAACCTGGAAGCGCGTGTGCAAGTGGAAATCCGGTCCCAAAGAACCCGAAAAGCCAACTTGCATAGGGACTGGTGCAAGTTTTTGCAGTTTCGGCGGCGAAACGGGGTCGGGCCGGACCCCGGCATTCACCAACTTTTAATAATCGTTCCCGGCGAAAGTACGGCTCGTGGGACTATGATTTCTTGATGATGACCGCCGCCCGGCGCAAGGCCGTCCGCGAACACGATTCCACCAAGGAGATGACCGGACTCGTCGAGCAGTCCTGCCTGGTGGCCAAGGACGCCGCTTTCAACCTGCGCGACTTTCTGGAGAACTCCTCCAATATGGCGTCCATTGCGGTGAAGGACTGCGAAAAAGAGCTGGACCGGATGGAGCGCACGATCGACGAGCGGATCACCAGCGCGATCACAGACGTCACTGAACCTGAGGCGCGTGAACTGCTCGCCTGCCTGAAATTCATCATCGACCTGGAGCGCATCGGGGACCTTACTTGGTCGATCGCCATGCGCCTGCAGCATTTGTCGTCGCGGCTGCAGAAGGACGACCGCCGCGACCTGATCGCCATGGCGGAAGTGCTGGAGAAGATGCTGGAGAATGTCTATCAGGGGTTCGTGAAACGCAACCTGGAATCGGCTAACTGGGTGATGAAAACCGACACCCAGATCGACCACTTATGTCACGGCGTCTTCCGCCGCCATTTGCAGAACAAAGACCGCAATTTCGACTACAGCACCAATCTGTTGCTGATGGCGCAGGCCTTCGAACGTGCCGGCGATCATGCCAAGAACCTGGGCGAAGAGTTATTCCATCTGGTGGAAGGCCGCAGCCTGCGCCACGAACCCAAGCGTCCGAAAGTCTCGCGCAGCAGCGGCTGAGACTTCCGCTGGGCTGACTGGATCAAGACTTGCCCTGGGAAGATCTGAACCCGCGCCCGGTATATCATTTAGCCCATGGCAGAGTTCCCTATCACAGAGGTCCGCGCAGCGTTTCCCGCGTTACAAGATGGTTTTATTTTCTTCGACAACGGGGCGGGCGCACAGTCTCCCCAGAGTGTGCTGGACGCCGTAGCCAACCACCTGCTTCATCGCAATGTTCAGAGAGGCGGGCGATACAAGCAGTCGCGGGAGGTAGATGAAGCCATCGCGCAAGCCCGCGAAAGCGTCGCCCTGCTGGTGAATGCCCGGCATACCGACGAAATCTCGTTTGGCATGAATGCGACTTCCTTCATGCGGCTCATCAGCATCGCGATTGGGCAATCGTTGGGCGATCATCGCGAAGACGACCGGCGTGAAATCATCGTGACCGATCTTGACCACGAGGCCAACATTGCCGTCTGGCTGGCCCTGGAGCGTGAAGGCGCGAAGATTTTGTGGTGGCATTTTCGAGACGATGGCCGCCTTCACCTCGAAGACCTGGAGAAGTTGCTCTCCCCGCAAACCCGGATCGTGGCCTGCACGCTGGCCTCAAACGCAATCGGGTCCATCCTCGATATTGCCGAAGTCTCCAAACGGGCCCATGCCGCTGGAGCCGAGGTGTTTGTAGATGCCGTGCACTACGGCCCGCATGGGACGATCGACGTCCGGGCCTTCGACTGCGATTACCTGGTTTGCTCGGGTTATAAAATGTTTTCCCCGCACATGGGATTTCTTTGGGGCCGTCTGGAAACACTCAATGCGCTGCCGACCTTCCGTGAAGATTTTGTGCCTGACACGACCCCCTCCAAACTGGAGGTTGGCACCTACATTTACGAAAACGTGGCCGGCATGGATGCCGCGGTGCGCTACCTGGAAGACCTTGGGCGGCGAATCAATCCCGCTGCAACCTCGCGACGCGCGGCCTTGGTGGCATCCACGCAGGCCATCCGTGGCTACGAGGCGCAACTTTCGCGCGCCATGCTGGATGCGCTGGCGAACGCGAAAGCAACCGTCTATGGCATTACCGCGAAGCAGGAGATCGCCCACCGGACGCCTACCTTTTGCTTCAATCTTCCTGGAATTTCGCCGGCTCGAGTCACCGAAGAGCTCGCGAAAAGAGATATTGGCGCACGTGATGGCCACATGTATTCGCCCCGGCTGATGAACCGGTTGGGCCTTCCCAAAGAGACTGGCGCAGTCCGAGCGTCGCTTGTGCATTACAACACCGTGGAAGAGGTTCGCCGGTTCGGAAGCGCGTTGGCTGAAGTGACGAGCCACTGATGCAGCCACCGGGAGCCGAAGGTCTTCATCGCGGCCTGAGCCAACGGCAACTCACCATGATGGCTATCGGCGGGGCCATCGGTGTGGGCTTGTTTTTGGGAAGCAGCGTAACCATTCGCCTGGCCGGGCCCGCCGTCATTCTTTCTTATCTTCTGGGTGCAGGGATTGCTCTGATCATGTCCTACGTACTGGCGGAGATGGCGGTGGTCCATCCCGTCGCCGGCGCATTCGGAGTCTACGCAGAGAAGTACCTCAATCCCTGGGCAGGTTTTTCGGTTCGCGCCACCTATGGAGTCGCGCAGATCATTGCCATCGGGGCTGAAGTCACCGCCGCCGGCATCTACATTTCGTTTTGGTTTCCGAATGTCCCGCAATGGATTTGGGTAGTGTTGGTTTCCTCCGCCCTGGTGGCGCTCAATTCCATGCAGGTCAACCGCCTGGGTGAGTTTGAATATTGGTTCGCGATGATCAAAGTGGCCGCCATCATCGCATTCATCATTGTCGGACTCGGTTTGATTTGTGGGGTTGGTTCCCGGAGCGCGATGGGCTTGGCCAATCTAACTCAGCACGGAGGATTCTTGCCGGCGGGATGGAAGGGCGTATGGCTCTCGCTCACCATCACTGTGACCAGCTACATGGGAGTGGAAATTATCGCGGTCACCGCGGGAGAGGCGCAGAATCCGGAAGTTAGTATTCCGCATGCCATGCGAAGTATTGTGTGGCGGCTCATTCTGTTCTACGTGCTGGCGATAACAATTATGGTGACCATGGTTCCCTGGAACCAGGCCAGCAGTTCGTCGGGGCTTTCTGGCAGTCCTTTTGTGACCGCGTTTGCGGCGGCTCGTATACCCTTCGCCGCCGCGATCATGAATTTCGTCGTGCTCACGGCCGCGCTGTCGAGCGTGAACACTAATCTTTACCTTTCTACTCGAATGCTTTTCTCTTTGGGGCAGGAGGGTTATGCACCCGGATGGATGGGCAAAGTGGGCCTCAACGGCGTGCCGCATCGCGCGCTGCTGGCTTCAACTGCGGGGATCATCGCAGCCATTCTGCTGGCCATCTTTGCTCCTAAGAATGCTTTCCTCATGCTGTATGGGACCGCGGTCGCCGGAATGCTTTTCGTGTGGCTGGTGATTCTCAGCACCCATCTTCGTTTTCGCAGGGCCATCACGACGGAGCGGCTCTTGAGTTTGCCCATGCGCTTGCGGGCGCATCCGTTCTTTACGGTGGTGGGCATTCTATTGCTGCTTGCGATCTCGGGTACAACCTTTTTTGTGGATGGCCTGCAATGGTCGGTTCCGGCATTTTCTGTTTTCTTAGGTGTGATCTCGCTCTTGTACCTGCGAAGCCGGCGGCGCAATGCTGCGTAGCAAAACGTCTCGTGGCGCCTGAAATTGCAGTGGCGGGTCTCTCCGCGACCTCTGCGGCATTTCTCCGCGTTCTCCGCGTTTTAAGGTTTGGCGCTGCGGGAAGTAGTCCAAAGCCTAAATCGCAGAGATCGCAGAGAAAAGCGGCAGAGAACGCAGAGTTTTGCACACCAGCGGTTGATTAGGAAGAAGGGATGTCAGGTATACAAGGACATTCTGCGAGGAAATGACGAAATGGTCTACGCCAGCAAAGATGTTTACTCTTCGCTCCACGAGCGATTCAAAGGTGATTTGCTGCGCCCTGGAGAAAGCGGCTACGAAGACGCGCGTGTCATTTGGAATGGCATGGTGGCCCGCACGCCTGGCATCATCGCACGCTGCGCGGATGTAGGCGATGTGCAAAGCGCCGTCCGGGCCGGCTCTGAGGCCGGAATTCTCACCGCCGTCCGTTGTGGTGGGCATAGCCTCGCAGGTTTCAGCACTTGTGATGGCGGCCTGGTGATCGATCTATCGAGAATGCGCCAGGTCACGGTTGATCCCGGGCGCCGTCGGGCGCGGTTCGCCGGGGGGTGTCTCTTGGGGTCGATTGATACCGCAACTCAAAAAGCGGGATTAGTCTTTCCCTCCGGCGTGGTCTCTCACACTGGCGCATCAGGACTGGTTTTGGGTGGAGGGACGGGATGGCTCACCCGGCGGTTCGGATTGTCATGCGATAACGTCGAAGGGTTCACGCTGGTGACGGCGGATGGTTCTATCGTTCGCGCCAACGCAAAGGAGAATCCGGATTTATTTTGGGCTCTGCGTGGCGGCGGCGGCAACTTCGGAGTAGTGACGGAATTCGAGGTGAGACTGCATTCGCTTACTTCTGTGGCGCTCGCGGAAGGACTGTGCCCCGAGGCTGATATTCGCCGGCTGCTTGAACGCTGGCGAGACTTCATGGCCGACGCGCCACTCGACTTGAAATGGAACGTTGATCTCCGCCTTGCTCCGAATACAGAGAACGTACCCGTGGCGCTGCGTGGGCGGCCAGTGGCGGCGAGTTGGCTGCTGTGGACCGGCGATCCCGATGCCGCTCGGCAATATTTCAAGCCCGCGCTTGCCTTGTGCAGCCCCGATTCTGTGAGCAGCAAGACTATGTCGTTTCTCGATTTGCAGACGATGGCCGATGCCTCTTTCCCGCATGGCCGGCGCTATTACACCAAGTCGGGGTATTTTCCCCAGCTCGACGACGCCACCATTGATTGCATGGTGTCGGCGGTTGCGACAATCCCTTCGGCGGAAACCCAGATTGAGCTGGCTTATTTGGGCGGCGCAGCCGGGCAAGTTGCAGCCGACGAGACCGCATTCGGCGATCGCAGTGCTCCTTTCATCTTGAATCTGATTGGCAACTGGTCAGAGGCCTCCGCCGATACGGACAACATTTCCTGGGTCCGCGGACTCTTTCAGAAGCTTCGTCCAGCCATGAAGCCGGGCGTCTACGTGAACTTCATGAGCGGCGATGAGCAGGACCGCGTGCCTGAGGCTTACCACGAACGCTGGGACCGCATGGTCGCGGTGAAGTCGCACTATGATCCCAAGAACTTCTTCCGGCTGAATCAGAATGTTCCACCACGAACAATCGAGGCGAAGGGCTAAGAGGAATGGAGCCGACGAGCGGAGTTGAACCGCTGACCTGCCGATTACGAATCGGCTGCTCTACCAACTGAGCTACGTCGGCCTGCCATCGATTCTAAATGTGCAGGGAGGAGGCGTAAAGGGCGAGGGTTTTGTCCGTATAATCTACGCGTGTCGATTTCTCCTTTCAGGATTAGCGTTCCTGAAGCGCAGCTCGCTGACCTGCGCGAGCGCCTTGCCCGCACGCGCTTCCCGGATGAGGTCGTCAACTCTGGATGGACCTATGGCTTCGACAGCGGATATGTGCGCGCTCTCCGTGACTACTGGCTAAACACGTTCGACTGGCGTCGGGAGGAACAAGACCTGGGCCGTTTGCCGCATTTTCAGGCGGAAATCCAGGGACTCAAGATTCATTTCATTCATGTGCGCGGAGCAGGGAAGCGGCCGCTGCCCATCATCGTCACGCATGGTTGGCCCGGGTCGTTTCTGGAAATACTCAAGCTGATCCCGTTGCTGGCGAATCCGCAGCAGTTCGGTGGAGATGCCAACGACGCTTTCGACGTGGTTGTGCCGTCGCTTCCCGGCTTTGGCTTTTCAGGCCGGCCCAGCACGCCCGGTTGGAACACCTTCAAGATCGCCGCGGTCTGGACCGAGCTCATGCAGCAACTGGGATACGAGAAGTTCGCGGCCCAGGGAGGAGATTTTGGCGCCAATGTATCGACTGTGCTGGCATGGAAATATCCCGAGCGCGTCGTCGCTCTCCACTTGAATTACATTCCAGGGTCGTACTTGCCGTTTGTGGATGCCTCGTCGCCTGCGAACGACGAAGAGAAGGCATTTCTTGCTTCCGCCGAGCGCTGGATCGATCAAAAAGGAGCTTACTGGCACGTGCAGCGAAACGAGCCGCAGACCATTGCCGCCGCGCTCAACGATTCACCCATGGGGCTGGCGGCGTGGCTGATCGACAAGTATCGCGACTGGGCGGATTGCGACGGCGACGTGGAGCGCCGGTTCAGCAAGGATGAACTGCTGGCGCACGTTTCGTTGTACTGGCTGACGGAGACGATTGGCTCGTCCATGCGGCTGTATCTGGAGAGCGCGAAAGCTCCACTGCATTTCGCCCAGGGTGAGCGAATTAAAGTTCCCTGCGGAGTCGCCCGATTTCCTAAAGAAGAGCCGATGCCACCGCGATGCTGGGCGGAGCGCGCCTACAACATTCGGCGCTGGACCGAGATGCCGCGCGGCGGCCACTTTGCTGCGTGGGAAGAGCCGGAATTATTGGCTCAGGACTTGCGGGAATTCTTTCGTCCATTCCGGACGATCTCGTAGGGACGTCACCCGTCACGCTGCTTCAATCGCGTGTGTCTGTTCCCGATACTCCGCGTCTGACTCGGCTGGCAACAACACCCAAAGAGTGTAGATGCCCACTGCAGTTCCGAACGGGATGTTAAACAACGCCAGAAACGCAAGCACGATGGTCAACATGCGGGCCCAAGGTTCGCGCTGCAACAAGCCCCAGCCGGTGGCGAATCCGAGTGCCGCTTTCCCGGCGATGATCAGGGCGATTACGCCGAGGAAAGGACGCAGCCAGGCAGTAGCCGCTGCGGGCCCACCGATCTCGGCCATGTGACGGAACAAAGTGTTGGCGAGGACGTAGAGGATGACCGCGCCGACCGCGTTGAATGCAGAAAGCGCCAGCCACAGAATGCCCAGCAGACGAATGTGCTCGCGCACCCGGCTGCGCCGCGGAAACCCCACGCCCGCACCTGCGGCGAATTCCTTCCCGCACTTGCCGCAGAAACGCTGGTCTGCCTGTATCGCACTGCCGCACTTGTCGCAGAACATGGTTCCTCCTGGCGCTCACCCACTTCTACTACCAGAAGATACGAACTACAAGCGAGGAACGTTCCCGCAGATCACAAATTGGGCCCGCTCTGCTGCGTAAAACGAAAAGGCCGCCCGGCAACAGGCGGCCTCTTCTTTCAAGGGAGAATAGTTCCAACGGAGATTTGACCGTCAAAACTTTCTGGCAAAATCTTATGAGCCGAAAAAGGGGGGTGTCAAGCAATTTCTAGGAAATAAATAGCTTTATTTTCAATCACTTAGAAAATAGGTTAACAGATATTTTCCACTGCCTCATTGTGAGACGAGAGGTAGGTTCGGGAACCTAAGCTGCTTTGATTGATGAACTTACGATTCGGTTCGGGATTTGGGAGGGCTTTCGGCCAGTTGCAGCGAGATAAATTCCATCTGCTCTTCGCGGTGAAATACCCTTTCGGGAATGATGCGTTGTACCAGCACGCGTAGACCGCCAAAGGCGACACCGACCACCAGCGCGAAGAGCATGAGGATGCCGCAAAGCACCAGGGCGTTCCAAACCAGATTACCAATGTTGTTTCTTTTGTCGAAGTAGGTGTTCTCGTTCCAGGTGACGTCAGCTTCGTAGTTCACCGAGGCCAGCAGCGACTTGGCCTCGCTTTGCGAGAGAGCGCCGCTGACCACAACCACGATCGGCCCGGTGCGCCGGGAGAAGATGGCGGCTGGCGCCTCGGCCTGCGATTGTGCGGCTTCGATTTTCCGCAAGTGATCGCCAGCAATTTGCGGCGTGGGATAAGAGATCAGCATCAGCGTCGCTTCGCCGCCGGAGCTGGCGTATCTTCCCAGCACAATTTCCGCACCGGCGTTGAAGTCAGCCAACTGCCATGAAATGGGAGCGTTAACTTTCTCGAGTGCGAGCGGTCCCAATAGGTATTTGGCCGAATTCTTCACGTACGCTTGCGCAGGCAGATACGCCGGCAACCCGGGCAGGCCCTGGGTGCTGCCTTTAGCCAATGGCAGATCGCCGGCCAGTTCCCGTAACTCGGCGGCAGACATCGCCGAGAGCTTCTGAAAAACAGCGTCGATCAGAATATTGCCACGGTAAAACAAGACGCGCTCGTTGAGCGAAACCGCCTGGTCGCCGATTTTTTCCACCAGCATGGGCAGGGTCTTGTAAAAGGTGAAAGCGCCGTAGGCGCCGCTGGTGTCGGCAAAGCGCGCTGCCTTGAGCGTCAGTTTGCGGCCGTCGTCGCGAATGTAGGTGGCAGACTCGAAATCGTTGAAGCCATATTCCTTGAGCACAGCGGCGTTCACCGGGTCGGCGACGCTGGGGTCGCTGCTGGCGCGGGCAACGCCGGAGATCTGCCATCCTCCAAACTCATGCGGTAGGATCTGTGCGGGAGCATGAGTATCCGCCAACAGCGGCGGCGCGAGCGCAAGCACAAGCACGAAATGGAGCCTGGAAAGCCGCATGGAGGCACGCTAATTCTCTGGGATTAGACTACCGGGGAACGGAGAAAGTTTCCAGCCAAGCGAGACCCTACTGTCCCTCACTCTTTTCGATCTTACTGGCGACCTTCACCCCGCTCAAACCGCTGACATACTTGGCGATACCTCGATAGAGCGATTCTGCGATCCGCTCACGGTAGTCGGGCGTGCGGAGCTTGCGCTCGTCGGCGGGATTGCTGACAAAAGAAATCTCCGCCAGAATCGACGGCATATTCGCTCCGATCAACACGATGAACGGAGCTTTCTTGACTCCGCGGTCCCGCAGGCCAGGGTTCTTGACTGCCAGACCGCTGTGGAGCGAACTTTCCACATCGCCGGCGAACTCTTGCGATTCTTCAATCTTTTCCTTGAGGGCGATCGTCTTTACCAGGTCTTGCAACTCGTGGATCGTCTTGTCCGAGACCGCGTTTTCGCGGGCAGCAACTTCGAGCGCGTCGGGCGAAGAAGTGAAATTGAGGTAGTACGTTTCCACTCCGCGCGCATCGGGATCATGGCTGGAGTTGGCGTGGACGGAAACGAACAAGTCTGCGCCTTGCTGATTGGCAATCGCAGTGCGCGTTTCCAACGGAATAAACGTGTCGTCGCTGCGAGTGTAGACCACCTCGGCGCCCAGCCGCGCCGTCAGCAGCTTGCCCAGGCGGCGGCTGACGTCAAGCACCAGATCTTTTTCTTGCAAGCCCTTGGGGCCGATGGTGCCCGTGTCATGGCCACCGTGGCCGGGGTCAATGACGATCTTGCCAATTTTCAAACCCAGGGCGCGAGTCAGCGAACGGTCGCCGCTGGCCGTGGGCTGTGCTTCGCGAGCGATGACATCATTTGCAGGAGCCGGCCGTTTGCTTTTGTTGCCGGCCGGCAACTCGGCGGGTGCGACTACAAGCGCTGCTTTGCGGACCGGCTTGATTTCCGGCGGATCAAGTTTGGCGACGGTCTTGACCGCAGGGCTGTCGTCATCGTCGGCGTCCACGACCGTCTTCTTGACGCCTGTACTGCTCACCACGACAGTTTTCTTTGGCGCTTTCACCTCTTTGGTTGAGACGCAGTTTTCCGGGTCGGAATCGGCATCACGGCAGGGAACCGGCGAGTCCGCCTGGGCCTCTGGGTTGGCCGAATTCTTCGCAACTGTGTCCTCGGCGCCCTCGTGCCCATCCGCGAAAGCGGGGGCTGGATCGTCTTGTGGCGGTGCCGCCTTCGCAGGCTGATTGTGCACCCCAAGGTTGCGGACCTCGGGGTGGCGCACCTCTATGACCAGGCGCGGCGGGTCGGATTTCAAATAGGCATGAAAGTCGGAAACCTGGTTTACCTCCAGTACCACGCGAGTGCGTCCGGGCTGGAATTGCGAGATGCGAATCTTCTTCAGAAAGCTGTCATCGACATCGAAGCTTTTTACCAGAAGCTGGGGATCGAGCCGGGTATCCAACAGATCGAAAAAGATGCGATCGGGGCCGTCGATGCGCTGGGATTCGAATTTTACCCCTCCGTCCAAGTCCACCGCGATCCGGCTATAGGCCGGCGTTGACCAGTGCCGGATTCCGGTGACCCGCACGGATTTTCCCGCCTGGGCCTCGACCGCCTCGGTATCCTTGCCGGCATCATCAGCCCCCGACTTATCATCGTCCGCATCGTCGGCCTCCTTCGGCTGCGGTGGCGCAGGCTTTTTCATCACCGTCTTCTGGCTGGCTTTCTCGACCGGCTCCTCCAGCGCCTTCCGGGCCTGCTCAGCGAACTGGTTGCGGGGATAGTGCTGCAGAAAATCCCTGAAGGTCGCGTCGGCGCGTGTCTGCTCGTGCAGGTCGTCTCTATAGATCTCGCCGATGCGGAACAGCGCCCCAAAGCGCGCCTTGCTGCCGGGATATTGGCGGCGCAGAAATTCGTACTGTTCGATGGCCGAGCGCAGGACGTCGTGGTCTTCGAACCGACGGCCCATTTCTTCTTTCAATTGGGCGACCGCAACCACACTGGGATCGGCCCGAGTGGAGGCAGGAGCTTCCAAGTAGACCAAGCGGTAAGCATTGATCACGCGATCGTAATCTGAGCGGGTAAGCTGCTGGGCGGGCCGCGCTTCGAGCGATTGGTAGGAGCGTTGAGCTGCGGCGAACTGAGATCGGGCCCAGGCTTCGGGTCTGTGCGGGCGCGCATAAGCCGGCAACAGCAGTAGCAACACCGCTACCGGTGCAGCCGCCAACCCCAGCCGCCCACGTCTGCCTGAAGATTTGTTTATCAACCTACCAGCCCGTAATCGTCGTTCCCAACCTGGTCTTGCTGTGAGATGCGTCCGTTCTTATTCGGTGTTGCTGATGTGCAGCACACCCCGGGAGTCTCGCTCCACCTGAATCGACTCGTGAAACGAACTTCCCAGGATGCGGTCCTCGCTCGAATCCCCACCGCCGTAGTAGAGCTGCGTGATCCGCTTTACGTACTTACGGGTCTCCGCGTAATGCGGCACTCCCGCGCTGCGCGCCACGGCTCCCGGCCCGGCGTTATAGGCCGCCAGCGTCAGCTTCACGTCGCCGCCGTAGTTCTCCATCAACTGCTTCAGTTGGCGAACGCCCGCATCCACGTTCTGCTCCGGGTCGAAAGGATTGGACACGTTCAGTCGTCGCGCGGTTTGCGGCATCAGTTGCATCAGCCCCATGGCGCCCTTGCGGGAGACGGCATTGGGATTAAAATTCGACTCCACCTTGATCACCGCCCGCACCAGGCTGGGATCCACATTGTGGCGCGACGCCGCCTGGTCAATGGCGGCATCAATCTCCTGCTGCGAGAAAGTCCGGCCTCGAACCGGCCGCAAACTCGGCGACAACCCTTCGGTTGACGCCAGCAGGTGGTTCACTTCTTCCGCTGCCGAGCGGGCCGCCCGCACATTGGCGGAAGCAACCGGCTTCCAGCGGTGTTCCGTCGGACTCCAAAACACCAGCGAACTTTGCCGTGCCGAAGTCTGCGACCGCTTGCTGGCCGCAGGCACGGACTCATTTACGTAGATGGTCCGTCCGTCGTTATCGGTGGTGGAAGTGATCACGGTATTGTCGGAGCCGGCTTCGGCCCGAACCCATGGCGTGAGAGAAAGGAAGGTCGCGATCACGGGCGCCATCAGGGCGAGTTGCAGGTGCTTTCGCATAGTCGGTATCGACATCGGCGTGTGGACACACAACCCTCCTCCACGCCTACCTGCACAGAACCTGACGAAGAACCCTTACCAGAGTAGGTCGATTATAGGCTGTGGGGAGGGACAGGGCAATCTATCGAAGGGGCATAGAACCACGGTGGTAATCTGCGCAAGCTGCTGAAAAACAATGGCTTAACTGGATGGTAACCTAGATTCTCGGCCTCGTCAGGACCTTCTTCCGTTTCCATGCTCTGTGTTACGCTGCCCAGTTACCATGACGGAATTGGAGAACTCCCGCCAAACCCCCGACTCCCTGATGCTCTATGGCTTCTGGTACCGGGCCATGGCCAGCGGCGCGCTGACCCGCAACCGCCTCCACAAGGCGATGCTGCTTGAAACGCCCCTGGTCCTCGGTCGCGACCGCCAGGGCAAGCCGTTTGCCTTGCGCGACGCTTGTCCCCACCGCGGCATGCCGCTTTCCCACGGGCAGTTCGACGGCCAGCAGTTGGAATGCAGTTATCACGGCTGGCGGTTCGATGCCCACAGCGGCCAGTGCCAGCTCATTCCCTCGCTGACTGCAGACCAGGACCTCAAGTTCGACCGCATCTACGCCGGGGCTTATGCCTGTGAAGAACACGACAACTATGTTTGGGTCTTCATTCCCGAGCCATTGCCGCCCGGGGCGGGATTCACCAAGGCTGCCGAGCCACCAATTCCCGCGCCGCGTGTTCCCGCCTTTAGCGGCAAATACAAAATCGCCCACCTGACCGCCGAACTGCCTTGCAGCGTGGACCACGGCATCATCGGCCTCATGGATCCCGCGCATGGGCCGTTTGTGCACCAGGCCTGGTGGTGGCGTTCGCGCCACAGCATTCACCAGAAACAGAAGAACTTCGAACCGATCCCCCTGGGCTTTCGCATGAGCGCGCACACCCCCAGTTCCAACAGCGCGCCCTACAAACTATTGAGAATGTACGCCGACGCCGACGCCATCACCACCACGATCGACTTCGTGCTGCCCAACCAGCGTTACGAGACCATCCAGGCGGGGAAGTATTGGTTCGCGAGCCTGACCACGGTTACGCCCATCACTCGCAATCATTGCCGCATCGATGTGGTTGCCTGCTGGAACCTGTTTCGCTGGGTGCCGTTCGGCGCCGGATTGCTGAAGTTCGTATTCGCGAAATTTGTGGAACAAGACCGGCAGACGATGGAGAAACAATCGGAAGGTTTAAAGCACAACCCTCACCTGATGCTGATCGATGACGCCGACCGTCCCGCGAAGTGGTATTTTGCTCTAAAGGCTGCGCATCTCGAGGCCAAGCGTACGGGGACGGAAATGAAACATCCCATGACTGGAGCGGTCACGCTGAAGTGGCGCAGTTGACAATTTGAATCTTGCTAACGCGCAGAGAAATCCAAAGAGCGGTTTGCAGTCCTCATCCATAAACGAAAATGGAGCGCCATTGATCGAACAGTCCGTTGCCATATCCACGCCTGATGGGACCGCCGAAGGCACTCTTTTCATTCCCGACTCAAGCAATCGCCACTCTGGGGTTCTGTACTTCACCGACATTGCCGGGATTCGCCCAGCCAACCTCGGCATGGCCCGGCGTTTGGCGGAGCAGGAATATGCGGTCCTGGTTCCGAACCTTTTCTACCGCACCAGCAAACTTCCGGTCTTCGACTTCCCGCTCAAGTTTGGGGACGAGCGCACCACCAAATGGCTCGGTGAACTCTCCGCGCCGCTGACTCCGGATGCCATGGAACGCGATGCATCCGCCTACGTGGACTTCCTTGCCGCCAGTGAGACCGTTGATCCAGGCCCGATGGGAGTGGTCGGCTTCTGTTTCTCCGGAGCAATGGCGATGCGCACTGCCGCTGCCCGTCCCGACCGCATTGCCGCGGCTGCGTCCTTCCACGGAGGCCGCCTCTATACCGACCAACCCACCAGCCCACATCACCAACTGCCGCGCATCAAGGCTCGTCTCTACTTCGGTCATGCGGTCGATGATAAGAGTATGCCCGCAGAATCAATCTCACAATTCGAGGAAGCACTGAAAGCTGCGGGTGGCCGCTATCAGAGCGAAACTTACGAAGGCGCTCTGCACGGCTGGACCGTGCCCGGCGGCGACGCCTACAATCACCCGCAGGCGGAACGCGCTTTCGAAAAGCTCACTCAGTTGTTTGTGGAGACCTTGAGATAACCACTGGGCCTGCGGAGACGGCTTTCCTACTCTTTCACCAGCCAGTCCAAGGCTTCCTCTTTCGTCTTGAAAGTCGGCAGGTCGCGCTGCGAAAAATTCTTAAGGTGCTCATAGAACACATGGGGCAGGGTGTCCGTTCCAAACCAAGCCGAACGCTTCAGGTAGGGACGGTCGTAAACCGTGTCTTGCTTCATTCGTTCGACGGCCTTGCGGTCAAACTGCGCCCCCGTGAAATCTGCCAGCAGAAGCACCGAACCCTTGGGCTCATCGGTCACATAGCTGGGGACCATGCGGGAGATTTTCTCTAATTCGTCGGGCGCACAATGCGAACAATCCACGAACAAAACCTTCTTGCCCTGATGGGTGATGAACCGGATGCGATCTTCCATCGGAATCTCCTAACTGGGAACCGGAACCGACTCTCTACCAGATGATCCTAATTCCTTTGTAGAGGGCGAATTTCTCGTCCGAAGTCACAACTGGAATCTCTTCGGCCAATGCCTGAGCGATGATTTGCCGGTCGAAGGGATCGCCATGATGACGTGGCAAGTCGAACAGATGGTACGCATGCTCGGCACTGTAAGGCAACACGCGGATGTCTAGATCGTGAATTGCCTGACGCACAATGGCGGCCGAGAGCTCCAATTTACCCAAGGCCGCCTTGATTGCAATCTCGGCTAGAGAAACCGAGCTTAATTCAAGAATATTAGCTGCGTTACGCAAAACGACGTTCGCTCGCTTACTGAGATGTTCGGGCGATTGCACGGCGTAGATCAGGATTGCCGTGTCCAGAAGGAGGCGCACTCAATCGCGCCCCGCGAGGAAGTCTGCCACCTCTTTGTCCGTCATCGGCTTCCACCAGTTCGGGTCAAGAACCTGAATTTTGCCCTTCATGGTACCCAGCGTTCTCTTTTTGCCAGTAGGTTTTTTCGAGCGCACGATCTCCACCACGGGCACACCCCGCCGGCAGATGGTCACAGGCTCACCATCCTCGACCGCCCGGATCAGTTCCGGCAGCTTGTTCTTGGCGTCGGCTACGCTGACTTCCATGAACGAATGATAGCTATGTGAGGTAGCTATGTCAACGAAAAAGCAACCTATCCCAACAACCCCTCCACTATCCCGTACGCCTCGCCCAGCGCGGCATCCAGCGCCCCCGGATCTTTTCCGCCGGCTTCAGCCAGGTCCGGCCGGCCGCCGCCTTTGCCTCCGACTTTCTGGGCAACCGGACCGATGACTTTGCCGGCTTGGATGCGGCTGGTCAAATCTTTAGTGACGCCGACGATCAGAGATACATTGCCGTCGCTGGTCGAGCCTAGCACGACGACGCCCGACCCGATTTTATCGCGAAGTTGGTCGACCAGCGTGCGCATTTGCGCGCGTTCGAGATTATCCACTCGGTGGGCCAGAACTTTGACGCCACGCACGTCTTTGATCTTGTCGTTGACCGAACCGACAGAGGACGACGCCGACTTCATACGCGCCTGATCCAGTTCCCGGGCGAGGCGCTTGATCTCAGCGTCTTTCTTTTCGAGTTCGAGCTTGAGGGCTTCCGCGGGTGAAGTCGTCTCGGCGTGGGTGGCAAGCGCGGCGACTACACCTTCCAGTTGATGATCTTTACGGAAGTGCTGCAACGATCCTTCGCCAGTCACCGCTTCCACTCGCCGCACACCCGACGATACGCTGCCTTCTTTCAGAATCTTGATCAGTCCGATCTCGCCGGTGGCGAGCGTGTGCGTTCCGCCACAGAGTTCGGTCGAGAAGTCACCGATCTTGATGACTCGGACTTTATCTCCATATTTCTCGCCGAACAACGCCATGGCGTGGTACTCATTTACGGCGACATCGATGGGCACGTTCTCGATGACTTCGACTTTCTCGTTGCGCAGGACTTCCTTGTTGATAATGTCTTCAATGTCCTGAAGCTCTTCGTCGGCAACACCGGTAAAGTGCGAGAAATCGAAGCGCAGATGATTCGGTGCGACCAGCGATCCTGCCTGCTTGACGTGCTTGCCCAGCACTTCGCGCAGGCCGGCTTGTAGCAGGTGGGTGGCCGTGTGGTTGCGCATGGTGGCCAGGCGAATGTCGGTGTTGACCACGGCATCTACTTTGTCGCCGACACGAATCGACTGCTTGGCGATGACCTGGTGGGCCCGTACACCCTGAATCGGGGCGTAGCAGCCCTTCACTTCGGCGACGATGGTGTTGTGATCGTCGGAGTAGAACCATCCCCGGTCACCGACTTGCCCGCCGGATTCGGCGTAGAACGGCGTGTGATCGAGAATGATTTCGCTTTCGTCGCCGGGCTTGAGTTCCTGCGCGCCCTGGCCTTTCTTGATGATGGCCAGAACCTCGCAGTTGTCGGAGCGGGTCTGGCGATAGCCTTCAAATTCTGATTTAGGCAGCTGCTGGTATGCGGGATTGGCCGTTTGCTTGGCTGCGCCTTTCCAGGAAGCGCGGGCACGGGATTTCTGCTCCTCCATCGCTTTGTCGAAGCCAGCTTGATCGAACTGCAGACCGGCATCTCGCGCAGCATCCTGGATGAAATCTAATGGAAGGCCGAAGGTGTCATAGAGGCGGAACGCCTCGTCCCCTGGGAAGACTGGGCGCTGATCCCGCAGCGCATTTACAAAGTAAGCCTCGAACTCGTGCGCCCTGTTTTCCCCGACTAGCATTTTCGCTGCGCGCTTAAGCGCTTCATCTCCTCTGCCTGGGATCAGCCCCGGTAGCAATCGTCGAACATCCGCATCGGACGTACCGGCGAAATTGGCGAAAGCCCGTACGACTTTGTCAATTGACCCGATCCAAGCCTCGTCCTCGACGCTCTTTCTTCTTTCCTCACCTAGCGCCAGCGTATTTGCAAATCTTGTCTCTTCGGCCCTCAATATCTCCGAAACTCGGCTCGCGCTCTCTGCGAGCTCCGGGTAGGCATCCTGCATCAAATTGCGAACTGCGAAAACCATCTCGTACAAAAAGGCCTTCTCCTGACCAAGCAGGCGCCCGTGCCGGATCGCCCGTCGAATAATCTTCCGCAACACATATCCGCGACCATCATTCGCTGGCAACACTCCGTCCGAGATCAGAAACGTTGCCGCCCGCGAGTGGTCAGCGATTACACGCAGTGAAGCTGCGGTCTTCGCATGTGCTTCTTTCTCCAGTTCCTTCTTGAGCGAAGCCCCTGTTAATTCCGCGGCCCTCGCAATCAGCGGCGTGAACAAATCCGTGTCGTAGTTTGAAATCACGCCTTGCAACACCGCGGCCAACCGCTCCAAGCCCATCCCAGTATCAATCGACGGTTTGGGCAGCGAGTTCAGCTTGCCGCTCGAATCGCGGTCGAACTGCATAAAGACTAGATTCCAGATTTCGACGTAACGTCCGCAGTCGCACGGAAACCGGCAATCTACGTGTCCGCCTTCGGACGCCGCAGCACCCATGTCGTAGTGAATCTCGCTGCAGGGGCCACAGGGGCCGGTGTCGCCCATCTGCCAGAAATTGTCTTTAACTCCGCCCTCGAAAATCCGGTTCTTCGGAACGCCCACCTTGATCCACGCTTCCTCGGCTTCTCCATCCCGCGGAACGAGGCCTAGTTCCGGCCCCGCGCCCTCGAAGATCGTCACATACAGCTTGTCCTTCGAAATCCCGAACCACTCGGGCGAAGTGATCAGCTCCCACGCGTACGCGATCGCGTCTTTCTTGAAGTAGTCGCCAAAGCTGAAATTCCCCAGCATCTCAAAAAACGTGTGATGGCGATTGGTGAACCCGACGTTTTCGAGATCGTTGTGCTTGCCTCCGGCACGCACGCATTTCTGGGATGTGGTCGCTCGGTTGTAGTCACGTTTTTCGAGGCCAAGAAAGACGTCCTTGAACTGGTTCATGCCCGCATTGGTGAACAGCAGCGTGGGATCGTTGGCGGGGACGAGCGACGACGAATGCACCTCGCGGTGTCCTTTCTGGACGAAGAAATCCAGAAACTTCCGCCGAATTTCAGAGCCGGTCAGCATGAAGACTCAATTCTAAACTACAAAGGACACAGCGATAGCAGGAAGGCCAATTGCCTTGGCCCTCCGCGATCTCTGCGTCCTCTGGGTTCGACGTGGTGCGGACTTACTTCACCGCGTCAGCGGTTTTTGTCGCGCCCTTTTTTACCCCGTGGCCAACCGCTTTCCCGGCCTTCTTAACCCCGTGCGCCGTGTCGTGGGCAACGTCATCGGTGCCCTTGGCGGTCTTGTCAGCGGCTTTATCGGTGCCTTTCGCGGTATCTTTGGCAGCGACCTTGGTGGCGTGCGCGGTGTCCTTGGCGGCGACCTTGGTGGCATGACCGGTGTCTTTGGCGGCGTCTTTTGTATCGGTAGCGACCTGCGCGTACACGAAAGCCGAGCAAGCCAGCAACGCGATGGCAAGGGCTCTCCCGAAGTTGAGTCTCATAGTGTTCTCCTAGTGTTGGATTGGGACACTAGAGTATGGCTGATCTCAGGCGTGATTTGCAACCACTGCGGAAAAAGGATAGTGGGTCAATTTGGTTTGCAATGCTTCGCGGGCTTTGCGAATCCTTGGCGGCCTTTGCGGTGAACCGCTTTCTTGCCGCAAAGATCGCAAAGAACCGCCGCTAAGGACGCAAAGTCTGAGTAGCCCTCAACCGTGAAACTGACCCACTGCGGGAAAAGCTCATTCGATTTCGCTCTCCAGCGCGCTCAGCGTGTCATCATCCACGTCCCATTTTCTCAGGATGACAAAGATCGTCTTGGCTGTGAATCCGGCACGCATCAACTGACGGAAGATTCGCGCGCTCTGTTGCTGGTCTTTGGGTTTCACCAGCCGTTTGCGTTTCAGATATTCTCGCGCCAGATGCTCATCGCTAACGCCCCCATAGACTGACTCGACGGCTTTCTCGATTACCTCGGCATGAACGCCTTTGATCTTCAGATCGGTAATCACCCGGCGACGGCCGAATTTCTCGTTCTCCCGGCGGAATGAAGAGTAGGCGGCAGCGTAGCGGGCATCGTTCAAATAGCCTTGATCTTTCAGTCGACGGATGACGAGTTCCACGAGAGTCTGTCCGTATTCGGTTTCCGCCTCCACGCGTGGTCGCAGCAGCCGTTTGAGTTCGGCCACCGAACGCATGCGCCGCGCCAGCGCGCCGACCGCGTACTCATAGAGTTCATCTTCCGAGTCAGTCTTTTTGGGACGTGGAAACGACATAATCGCGAGACCTTGAAACCCGGCCCGATCTCATAGAGCCGCCATACCTTATTGTGCACCAAAGCTGCCGCACATCATTGCGTTCACTCTAGTTCCGCGGCTTTTACTTCTTTTTACATCTTCTTGGTGACGGCGGGAACTTTTGCCCGTCTATTCTCGTAGTAATCATTGAGATTGAGAGGTAGCCAGTCATGCTTACCATCGATGTGGAAAAAACCGGCGATGTTGCAGTCGTGAGATGCGGAGGGCGAATCGTTCGCGGACAAGAGGTTCGCGCGCTGCGCAGCGCGGTGGTGTCGGAAAGAGACAGCCGCATTGTGGTGCTCGACTTGTCGGAAGTGGAGTCGCTGGATGCCGGTGGCTTGACTACGCTGCTTTCGCTGCATCAGTGGGCGCGCAGTCGCGGAGTCCAGCTCAAGCTGGTGAATCCGTCGCATTTTGTGCGCGAGATTCTGGTGCGCACCCAGTTGGACCATGTGTTCGACATCTCCACCCTGGATCACGCTTTGTTCGTGTTGGGCGGCAGCCCGTGTAGCCACACCCGGCTGGCGGCGACTTGCTGAATCGGTCTTCTTAAGGGCCAGAAGATTGCACCCCTTTTCCACGGGAAATTCTGGCCCTCCCTCCAAAATCAAAAAGGCGCGCTGGGCAGCGTGCCTTTGGTATTTCTAAGGCGAAGGTTCAGTTGCCGTAGCCGGAAGACTGCATGGCGTTCTTCGAGATGTCGCTGGTGGAAGAGATGCCCTGCATGCGCAGCTTGAAGTCATCGGCATTGGAGGCGTTCTCCAGCGCGGTTTCGTAGTTGATGAGTCCTGCCTGAAACAGGTCCCACAGCGATTGGTCGAAAGTCTGCATGCCGTATTGCGAGGTTCCGGCGGAGATGGCATCGCGGATGGACCGGGTTTTTTCCGGCACCAGAATGCATTCCCGGATGTACGCGGTGTTGATCATGATTTCGACGGCCGGCACGCGGCCTTCTCCGTCGCATCGCCTGACCAAACGCTGGCTGACGACCGCACGCAGCACCGCGGCAAGTTGCAAGCGAATCTGCTTCTGCTCGGGCGGCGGGAAAACGGCGATAATACGGTTGATGGTTTCGACCGCATCCAAAGTGTGCAAAGTTGAAAACACCATGTGGCCGGTTTCGGCGGCGTGCAGGGCGGTGGCGATGGTTTCAATGTCGCGCATTTCGCCCACCAGAATCACGTCGGGATCCTGACGCAACGAAGCGCGTAACGCGGCACCGAACGAGGGCGTATCCACTTCAATTTCGCGCTGGTTGACGTAACCCTTCTTATCGCGGTGCAGGAATTCGATAGGGTCTTCGATGGTGATGATGTGCTCGGCGCGCGTGGAGTTGATGCGATCCACCATGGCGGCCAGAGTTGTGGACTTACCGGAACCGGTGACGCCGGTGACTAGAATCAGGCCGCGCGGCAGGTCGCAGATCTGCTCCACCACCTTGGGTAAATACAGTTCATCCAAAGCTCGAATTTTGGTGGGAATGACGCGCAGCACCAGTCCCACATTGCCGCGCTGTTGAAATACGTTCACACGGAAGCGGCCCAGCCCGGCTACGCCGTAGGCCATGTCGATTTCGGTGCTCTCTTTGAATTTCTGTTTCTGCCGCGCCGACATCATGCTGAACGCCATGGTGAGCATGTCTTCGGCGCTGACGCGGGGCTGATCGGTCAGCGGAATCAGTTCGCCGTCGACGCGCAGGTGCGGATAGTTGCCGACTTTCAGGTGCAAGTCGGAGGCGCGCCGCTCCATGGCAATGCGCAGCAGGTCATCAATGTTCATGCGAGAGGTTCCTTGAGGCCTCTCGTATCATGAACCCAAATGCGGGTTCCCCCAAGATGACCTAAGTAATGAGCAGAGACTGAGCTTCGGAGCGAGGCAGAACGCCGAGTTAGCGGTATTCGGGCGATTTATCGGAATGCCCCTAAAGTGATAAAGACCGCTACTTGCGTCACTCCGGCGATGGCTAGCAGCGTCCAAATGCTCCGGGACGTGCTCTCGTGGTGCTTTGACGCAATTGCTACCCCGGCGATCAGGGTGGGAATTGCCAGGAACATGATTGGAGCCAAGAATGCTCCGAGCACGTTCGGGCGGACAAGCCCGTGGATGCGCAGATGACTTCTGCCAACGATGGGGCGGTCAGCACCCGAATATCCTATTGACTTAGTCCGCGGACTTAGTCCAGTATAAACACAATGGAAGTGAATATCCATCATGCCAAGACCCATCTTTCGCGCCTTGTGCAGCGGGCTGTAGCGGGGGAAGAAATTGTAATCGCACGCTCCGGTGTGCCTCTCGTGCGCTTGGTTGTGGTGAAGAAGAAGCCGATGAAAAAGCGTCCCATGGGTATGGACCGAGGAAAGATCTGGATCGCCGACGATTTTGACGCCCCACTACCAGATGACCTGCTGAAGGCTTTTTACGGCGGGGAGCTTCCCAAACTGGAGCGCGCGAAGACAAATCGGCGCAAACGCAAATGAAGTATCTCTTGGACACGATGGTATGGCTCTGGAGCGTCGGTCCTACGGAAAATATTGGTGCCGCGGGACTCGAAGTCATCCAGAACGGCGATTCGGAAATCTATCTTTCGGTTGTCAGCTCCTGGGAAATTGCGATCAAAGCTCGACTGGGCAAGTACAAATTGCCGGAATCTCCAGACCGCTACGTTCCCAGAAAGCTGGCAAAACAAGGCATACATCCATTACCAGTCGCGCTGGACCACACTTTAAGAGTGTTCAGCCTGCCCTTGTACCACCATGATCCCTTCGATCACCTGCTCATGGCCCAGGCGATTGTGGAAGGAATGGTAATTCTCACTTCTGACCGCGAATTCGCGAACTATCCGGTGGACGTTCTCTGGTGCGGACGGTAACAAATCAGGCCATAAGTCAAAAGCCGCCCCGCAGGGCGGCTTTTGGTAGCAATCTCGACTCTCACACTCCGACCGGCTGCTTGTTCTTCACCGGCACTGGAGTCAGCCAGCCAAAGCGGTCGGCCTTCTCGCCCCGGATGATCCCGAAAAATTCTTTCTGAATCGACCGCGTAATCGGTCCGGTCACGCCTTTACCTACGCTAATCTTATCCACCGAGCGAATGGGCGTGATCTCGGCTGCGGTTCCGGTAAAGAAGGCTTCGTCCGCCACATAGAGAAGTTCCCGAGGAATGCCCTGTTCCACCACTGGAATTCCAAGATCCTGTGCAATCTTCAGAACCGAATCCCGTGTGATGCCCGGGAGAACCGAGTTCCCCAGAGGAGCAGTCTGCAGCACGCCGTGGCGCACCACAAACACGTTCTCGCCAGATCCTTCGCTCACGTAGCCGTTCACGTCCAACGCGATGCCCTCGACGTAGCCGTTCAAGATGGCTTCCATTTTGATGAGCTGCGAGTTCATGTAATTGGCGCCGGATTTCGCCATGGCAGGCAGTGTGTTAGGGGCGATGCGCGTCCACGACGAAACGCATACGTCCACGCCCTGCTCGGCGTCGGAGCCCAGATACTTGCCCCATGGATAATTGCAGATGTACACCTCGGTGGGAGAGTTGAACGGGTTGACGCCAGCTTCGCCATATCCCCGCAGCACAATGGGACGGACGTAGCATGGCCAAACGCCGTTGTTTTTCACCAACTCCACCATGGCCGCGATCAGTTCGTCGCGAGTGTAATCCACGTCGATGCGGTACACCTTGGCCGAATCCAGCAGGCGCTGCATGTGTTCCTGGGTGCGGAAGATCGCTGGCCCCGAAGGCAGTGAGTAACAGCGGATTCCCTCAAACACCGACGAGCCATAATTCACCACGTGCGACATCACGTGAAGCTGCGCGTCTTTCCAGGGAATGAGCTTGCCGTTGTGCCAGATTTTCTCGGTCTCCTGAATCGCCATGGGCACTCCTGAACTTAAGATTCACTCGTACGGCTGTAGGATGCGTTTCTTCGTGCCAAGTTTTTCTGCCGTGGGTGGATCCGCTGCTTGGCTTGCTGGCGGCACAGCCCTTAAGGCCGAACCAGATTATAACTGAGCGGCGAAGCAATTCTGGACGTTTTTCGTGACTCAGATTTGTGCTGCCACGAAACAGGAGTCTTTTGTCTACCGTCGGGTGGGTGGTCGAAGGTTCTAAGGCAGTCCTCGGCCAAATTACGGGGCTGTCGACGGTCGCGGTGGCGAGTTCTCGTCCCCTAGACTGGCCTGCATGCTGCTTGTTATCTCATCCCCACGGAAATACTTTCCTTTTGCGGCCCGCATCTCGGGCATCGCGATATAGGGCTTGCTGTAGTCGTTGGCCGCATTCCAGAACAAGAAGCCGATTCCGCCCTTTTCTTTCGCGGTTTGCACCTGGACTTCGATGTACTGCGGCGAGTAGGTCTTGGTCCGCCAATGGAAGGCCTGCAACCAGGGACGAATCACCACTCCACTGCCTTTCGTGATCAGCAGAAACCGGTCCATGGAGGTTCCGATGAAATGCTCTGGCGCGTCCCCGGGATGAGCAATCCCATCCATGCCAAAGAAGTGTGAGGGATAAATCATGGGCGAGAGCACGTCACAGTGCTGGGCCATTCCGACGATGTCCTGGCCAGTATGAGCCAGGTCCACCTGCCGCTGCCAAGCCATCACTCCAAATACATCGAGCGAAAACAACACGCCGGTGGGATGGAGTTGGGCGTAAGCACGCTTGAGGAAATCGTTCATCACATCGGTGCGATGCCAATCGGGATGCTCGGTCTGAAAGACGAAGCTCGCGTCCTTTTGATCACCTTCGGCAGGGAAGCGGACGTAGTCAAACTGCACTTCATCTACGCCCGATTGGGCTGCCTTCATAGCCAGGGCGATGTTGTAATCCTGAACTTTCAGCTGCGAGGGGTCGGTCCACACCAGCTTTCCGTTCTCTTGCCACGGCTGGCCGGTACGATGCGACTTCACCGCCAGCTCGGGATGTTCCACCACCAGCCGCTGGTCGCGGAAAATCGCCACGCGCGCAATGGCGTGCATGTTCTGCGAATGCAGGAATCTCACAAACTTCGGCAGATCGGGAAGCGGCGTATGGTGCTTGCCCAGCAGGGGATGCTCGAACGGAATATTCACGCTGCCGTCGCTGTCTTTGATGTCAAACACCACCGCGTTTCCGCCGACTTCGCGCCAGTGGCGAATGATGCGTAAACCGTGATCACTGCCTGCCATGAGGCCGGTGAGATACACCGCGCGAACCTCGAAATCGCGCGCCACAGGAACGGTTTTCTCGACGATCGGTGCATCCAGAATTCCAGGCACAACCACCGGCTCGCCCGCCTTGAGAAACGTCTTCTTCTCCAGGTCAACGTTAGCCTTGCGGATGGCCTCTGCCAATTCGCTCGACGTCAGAAATGAAGTCTGCGACAAGAAATGGTGCGCGACTGTGGGGATGGTGTCTCCATGCTTGGCCAGATACAAGGCGCTGCCGGGAGGAGCGATGGGGGTCAAGAGCGCCGAGCTACTCAGGGGCGGTTTGGGTGTAACCGGCGCAGGGTTGGACGTGCGCACCAAGGCCGCGGATTCCGCTGATTGCGCCGCTGCTGAGGGCAGGTGCCGAAAGAGAATTCCCAGCGTGAGAACCAGAACTGCGACCGCCAAAATCAAGCCAAAACGACGCACGGTTGATCTCCAAATACGTAACCCGAGGCTAATTGGGCAGGCTTTTGGGAGCTAGTTACGTCGGGCCAGAGCCGTGTGCGGCGGCACTTCCGGGTAGCAGAAATCTCCCTGCATGCGCAAAGTATTTCCTCTACTGGGTCGAGTCCCACAAGGGGTGGCGGCTTTGGGGAGGGGCTAAGGCGTCCTAATTCTGGCAAAAACCTCAGCCACAAGCAGTTCCACCCGATGGCGAATCATTTGCAGTGGAGGTAGAGCGATAGGTATAGAGCCTATCATGGGTCGCCTGGAAGTGACAGATTTTGTCAGTCCGCAGGGTCGATCTAGCATCGAAGATTAAGGGCCGTCACCCTATGAAGAATGCTCTGAACACAGTGCTCGATCCAACTCTCCGCAGTAACGACGCTCGGGACTTTGAAGCCGCCTTACGGCGCAAAATCGTTGGCCAGGAAGCTGCCGTCGAGAAGGTGGTCGAAATCTACCAGATGTTCCTGGCGGGCTTGAATCCTCCGGGGCGTCCGGTCGGCAACTTGCTCTTTCTCGGACCCACCGGTTCGGGTAAGACGCGCGTGGTCGAAGCCATGTCCGAAGGCCTGTTTGGTGACGCCCGCGCCTGCATCAAGATCGATTGCGCCGAGTTCCAGCATTCTCATGAAATCGCCAAGCTGATCGGTTCGCCGCCGGGGTATCTCGGCCACCGCGAGACCCATCCCCTGCTGACGCAGGAAGCGCTGAATCAGTGGCACACCGACCGGCTCAAACTCTCAGTGCTGCTGTTCGATGAAATTGAAAAAGCCTCGGATGCGCTCTGGCAATTGTTGCTCGGCATTCTCGACAAGGCAACTCTCACTCTCGGCGACAACCGCCGCGTCGATCTCTCGCAATGCATCATCATCATGACCTCGAACCTGGGGTCAAGCGAGATGAGCAACCTGGTGGACGGCGGCCTGGGCTTTGCGCAGAAAGCCAAGCAGGTGGATGCCAGCCTGGACGAAAAAATCGACCGCACCGCCATCGACGCTGCCCGGCGCAAATTCACACCCGAGTTCATGAACCGCATCGACAAAGTAGTGGTGTTCAAGACGCTGCGGTCCGTGCACCTGGAGCAGATTCTGGAAATTGAGTTAGGGATGGTGCAACAGCGTGTGCTGATGGCATCTGCTGCCAATCAGTTCGTGTTCAACTGCACCAACCGGGTGAAGGGTTTCCTGCTGCAAGAAGGCACCGACTCCAAGTATGGCGCTCGCCACCTGAAGCGGGCAATCGAGCGTCACCTGGTGTTCCCGCTGGCCAACCTGGTGGCGACCGGACAGGTCAAGCTGGGCGATTTTATTCGTGTGGACATGAACGGCGACAACTCTCTGACCTTCGTGAAGGAAGCCGAGAATGCCATGGTGCCGTTGCTGATGGAGCGATACGGCGCAGCCGCCGCAGTGCCCCCGGCTGCCGCGCGTGCCGCACGGCCCATTGTTCGCCGCGAGTTCGGAGCCACACCCAACGGCGAAACCAAATAGGTTTTACGTAAGTCTGCAGAAAAAGAGCGCCGGCCAACCAGCCGGCGCTTTTTTGGTGCCTACCAAACGTCACACCGCTTCCCCACAGCCCGCACCATCAACGCGTCCGCCTTGCAGCTGAATGCCTGCTGAAACTCGGGCAGGTTCGATAACGGCCCGTTGACACGATATTTCCCGATGGGATGCGGATCCGCCTGCATCATGACGCGCTGTTCCTCAATCCGGACAGCATCGCCACGCCACTGTCCCCAGGCGATGAAGAACTGCTGCTCCGCGGTGAAGCCGTCAATGTCCGCGGGTCGCGGCTTGCCTTCGAGAGATTTCCGATACGCGAGAAATGCGACTTTGGCGCCGCCCAGGTCGCCGATGCTCTCACCCAGCACCATTTTTCCGTTGTGGTGGACGCCCGGTTCGATGAAGTAGTTGTCGAACTGGTCGACCACGCACGCGCCGCGTTCTTTAAACTGTTTGAGATCGTTATCCGTCCACCAGTTCCGCAGGCGGCCGAGGTAGTCGTACTGCGCACCTTGATCGTCAAAGCCATGCGAGATTTCGTGGCCGATCACTACTCCGACTGAACCGTAGTTCACCGCATCCGTGGCACTGTTGTCGAACCCCGGAGGCTGCAGGATTCCGGCAGGAAACACGATCTCATTCCACAGCGGATTGTAGTAAGCGTTCGAAGTCGGCGGAGTCATTCCCCAACGGCTGCGGTCCACCGGCTTGCCAACGGTTTCGAGATCGTCTTCCATCACGAAGCGCCGGCCAGCCAAATAGTCCTCGAAGAAAGCGTCACGCCGGATTTCAACCTTGCTGTAGTCCTTCCAGTGGTCCGGATATCCTACCTTCGGATTGAACGTTGCAATCTTCGCCATCGCCCGCTCTTTGGTCTCATCACTCATCCAGGGACGGGTGAGAATGTCGTCCCGCATGGCGAGCAACAGGTTGCGGACCATTTCTTGCGCCCGCGCTTTGGCCTCCGGCGGGAAGTATTTCTCGGCGTACTTCTTGCCCAGCGCCTCGCCGAGATATTGATCGGTCTGCTCCACGCAACGCTTCCAACGTGGCTTGATCTCCGCCTGCCCGCGCAGGTACTTGCCGAAGAAGGCAAAGTCTTCCTCGACGATAGGGGTGGAGAGCGCTTCCGCCGAAGAATTCAGCACCTGCCACTTGAGATACACCTTCCAATCCGCGAGCGACGTCTCTTGCAACTGGCGGTCGAACTCCTGCATGTATTTGGGCTGGTCAATGTTCATATCGACGTCTTGAGCCAGTTGCTTGTGCTTGTAGTAGCCGGCCCAGTCGAAATGAGGGACCATGGCCTGCAACTGCACAAAGGTGCTGTTGTGGTCGGTCGCGCTCGGATCGCGAAGCGTCACGTTGTCCAGCGATGCCTCCGCAAACTTGGTTTCCATGGCCATCACCGTCTGCGCCCCAGCATCGGCAGATTTCTCGTTCCACCCCATCAGCGTGAACATCTTGGCAATATGCACCACGTACTTCTCGCGTGCTTCTTTGAAGCGTGCATCGGGCTTCAGGTAGTAATCGCGGTCGGGCAAGGCATAGCCGCTGGCGCCGAGATCCGCCAACACCCAAGTGGGCTTGTGAGGGTCGGTGGAACTGGAAAGATTGAAGGGCACGGAAATCAGGATGTCGTGCATCTCAGCCATGACCGGTTGCAGGCCGGCAGTGTCTTTCACGGCATCGATTTCGGCAAACCACCTTTTCAGCGGCTCGATGCCGCGGGCGTTGACTCGCGACTCGTCGGTGCAGGCGCCATAATAGTCACCGATGATTTGGTCGGTGCTGCCTTTGGCCGCGGTCTTGTCTTGCTGCGCAGCTTCGAGGACTTCTTTCAGCTTGTCTTTGGTGGTTTCGCCCGACTCCCAGCGCTTGCTCCAGCGCACCATCGACGCCGGGATCGGATGACTCGCCCGCCAGGTGCCGTTGGCAAATTCGTAGAAGTCGGTGCAGGGATCAATTTTGCGGTCGAGATCGGTGATATCAATGCCGTGAAGCGATGAAGACTGCGAGAACGCGAGAGACGAGAAATACAAAATCAATGCCAAGAATCTAAACGCGCGCATGTTTTCTCCGGATGCCTGATCAAAATTAAGGAATATGTCGGCGGGAAGCCATTCTAGACGAGAGCCGGGAGTTTTGCTCGGACGAAGTTCGTTCTCCGCGCCCCTTGCGATGCCTTAGCGCGCTTTGCGGTAAAAGCTTTTGACCGCAAAGGACGCAAAGTCTTTCGCAAAGGTCGCGAAGACATCAACATTGCACTTAACAATTGTTAACCACGGAGAGCATCGAGAGCGCCGAAGAATCCCAGCTACGATCCCTGCTTCAACTCCACCAGCACCTGGCGGGCAATCTCTTTCAGGGTCTCGAAGACGCCGTTGCCTTTGAAGGCGATGGCCTCGATCACCGGCTCGTCTTTTCTCTTCAACTCGGTCGAGAGTTTGTCTACGGGAAGAATATTGGGCAGGTCGCGCTTGTTGAGCTGCAACACGTAGGGAATCTTCTTGAAGTCGTAGCCGTGTTCCTTGAGGTTGTCCATCAAGTTGTCGAGCGCTTCATGATTGGCGTCCATGCGCTCCTGCTGCGAGTCGGCGACGAACACGATGCCATCCACACCGCGCAGAATCAGCTTGCGGCTGGCGTCGTAGAAAACCTGTCCGGGAACGGTGTAGAGATGGATGCGGGTCTTGAAGCCGCGTACCGAGCCCAGGTCGAGCGGCAGAAAGTCGAAGAACAGCGTACGGTCGGTCTCCGTCGCCAGCGAGATCATCTTCCCCTTCTGCTGTTCGGCAGTTTTCTGGTAGATGAACTGGAGATTCGTCGTCTTTCCACCCAGCCCGGCGCCGTAGTAGACGATCTTGCAATTGATTTCCCGGGCTGCAAAGTTGATGAAACTCAAGGACCTTCCTCAAGACCCACGGCAAACGCTGGCGCTTTGGCCCGGTCTGCCGCTTTAAATTTTTCGGCTTGGTACTGCTGGTTTTATACCACAGCCACAGGATGACTCGCAGGTTACCCAGGTTACTGGGTAGGAGCAACGCAGGCCCAGCCTCATCAAACGGGCAGCTTCGGGGGTTCCGGAGCCCAGAGGAGCAGCAATCCCGAGCCCAGGCAGCAGAGCAGCATCACCGTCAGCCCAGCGGAGAAGCTTCCGGTGCGGGTGTTCAGATATCCAAAGGCGTAGGGCCCGGCAAACCCAGCCACACTGCCCACGGCGTTGATGAACCCCACGGCCGTCGCGGCCGCGGTTTCCCCAAGCATCTCGGTGACCAAGGCCCAGAAGGGAGCGAGAAACGCCTCCGCCACAACCAACATGCTGAACAGAACCATCGTAAGCCAGAGCGATCCCGGCAAAGTGAGCAGGCCCAGCAACCCGGCCGCCGCAATGAATAATGGAATGGCCGAGTGCACGCGCCGCTCGCCCTGTTTGTCGGAATGCCATCCGTTGATCAGCATCGCCGCCAGGCATGCTATGTAAGGGACCGTGCCCAGCACGCCGATGCGCTGGTTGGAAAGTCCAGTGAGCCGCTTCAGAATCGTGGGAAACCAGAAAGCCATGGTGTAAAAGACGAAGTATTCGAGAAAAGCCGCTGCGGCGAGCAACAAAACCGGGCGCGAGCCTAGCGCCCGCCACATGCTTACTTTGCCTACGTCCGCCGGCTTTTCCTCTTGCAGGGTTTGAGCTATCCAGTGGCGTTGCTGCGGACGCAGCCAGGAAGCCTGCACGGGCCAGTCCGTGAGATAAAAGAAAGCCACCACGCCCAGCAACATCGCTGGCAGGCCCTCCAACGCAAACAACCAACGCCAGCCTTCGAAACCCAGCCAGTGATGGCCCAGAATCCATCCTGCCACCGGCGACCCGATAATGAACGACAAGGGAATCGCCGCCATAAAGTTGCTCGTGGCCTTGGCCCGGTCTTCGCGAATGAACCAGTGGCTCAAGTACACCACCACGCCAGGAAAGAAGCCGGCTTCGGCTGCTCCCAGCACCAGCCGCGCGAGATAAAGCTGATTGGCGGTATGCACGAGTCCGGTCAGGACGGTCAGCGATCCCCAGGCCACCATGATGACGCCGATGCAGCGGCGCGCGCTCCAAAGCTCGACCAGCAGCGCGCCGGGAATCTGCAAGGCGACGTAGCTGATGAAGAAAATGCCGGCTCCCAGGCCGAATACGCGGTCGGTGAAGCCCAGATCGCGCGACATATCCAGCGCGGCGTACGCGACGCTGGTGCGGTCAAGATAGTTGGTGACGTAGAGAACGAACAGGAAGGGAAGCAACCGCGCCGCAATCTGGCGGCGGGTGTGAGTCGCGACCCCAGTTCTGATGTCGACTCCGCTGTGAGTTGCCGGCACGTGAGATGCCTCCCCCCCAAGTCGAGACGGTGCGCCAGTATAACGGAATTGGCTGGATTGGCTAGCGGCTGAGTGGCCGCCACCGGAAGCAATCGATCAGGTGATCATTCACCATGCCTACCGCCTGCATGAAGGCATAGCAAATCGTGCTGCCGACGAAGGTGAAGCCGCGCTTCTTTAGGTCCTTGCTCATGGCGTCAGATTCAGCAGTGCGCGCCGGGACTTGCCTGCGGAAGCGCCGTGAATTCTGCTTCGGCTTTCCGCCGACAAATTGCCAGATATACCGATCGAAGCTGCCGAACTCTTCCTGCAGCCTGAGAAATGCCTGTGCGTTCTTCACCGTGGATGCAATCTTCAGACGATTGCGCACGATGCCGGGATCACGCAACAAAGCCTGCGTCTTGCGGCGATCGTAGCGGGCTACTTTGGCGGCGTCGAAGTTGTCAAAAGCCGCGCGGTAGTTCTCGCGTTTCTTGAGAATCGTGTCCCAACTCAAACCGGCCTGGGCGCCTTCGAGGACGAGAAACTCGAAGAGCTTGCGGTCGTCATGTACGGGCACGCCCCACTCCTCATCGTGATAGCGAATGGAGAGTTCGTTGCTTGCCCAGGGACAGCGGACGAGGGTTTTGTCGTTTTTCCGTGGCATAAAAAGCGAGGCGGGCAAGAGTGCCCGCCCCACAGGAGTCTATCTGTTACTGCAATGATTTTGGATCAGATTTGTTCTTCGGGCTCTTGCTGTTCAACACTTCCACCAGTTCCGCCGCGCACTCGGGAGTCTTCACTTTGCCGCGGCGAATGATGTCGCGTGCGCTCAGGTCCCGCCCGTATAGCTTCCGGTTGGCGCTGCCATCGGAACGCAAGGTTGATCCCTCGAGCGAGACGCCGGCGAACAGCCCTTTGTTGCGCGAGTAGGAAAGAATTTCGGCGGTCATCACCACATCGGTTGCGGCAGCGGCGGTGCGGCCCTTCGGGCCAGCGGCGGCGGATGCGTCCGCGCCCAGCTTTACTTTGCTCTTCAGCAAAGACCGCGCGCCCGCCGGGTTCATGACCAACAACACGTAATCAGTTCCCTCCACGCCGATCTGGAAACCGATGCTGGCGCCTTCCAGCGCGTACAGCGCGGGCGGTCCCCATGGTCCGGTATAGCTGAGTCCGCCGCGGCAAATCATCACCCCGCGACCATAGCTCCCGCCGATCCCGAAGGCAGCCTTTTTCACCGACGGCATCACGATCACGCACTCGGCCTTATCCAGCAGGTCCTGCGGAATGTCCTCTGGTATGTTCAGAATCTCCTTGAGCACATGGCCCGACGCTTCCACCCGATCTTCCTCTGTGCCGCTGTCCGCGGCCAGGGCCGGTATGACCGGTATAAATAGGGCACACACCAGAAACGCTGCCAAAGACCTTTTCATGGGATCTCCTTCAAGTTTGTTTGTAGGGCTATTCTACCCTGCGTTTCGAGCAAGCGTTCTTCCATGACCAAACGGGTGCTCCTTTTGTAACTTGGCACCGGGGGATGCCTCTCCTAAAGTCAAGACAGTCAGGCGGAGCAGGACTTTCGGCCCCTGACGTGCATCCTAGGTTCCAGGCTGTGATGCAGCCGGGTTTTGCCGGTTCAGCCCCCTATTGGACGTGGAATGAAGTACACGAAGCGGTATTTTTTTCTCGTAGTTTTGACGCTGGCAGTTGCTCCTTTGGCGACTCTGGCGCAGGTCAGCTACCTCGCGTCCGATCACGCTCCGCTTTCGACGGCGCCCCTGATCACCGAGGACTCCGCCTCGTCCGATCAGTCTGTTCTGACCATTAAAAAGCGCGTCAATGAAGTCAACCTGCTTTTCATCGCCACTGACAAGCACGGCAAGTTTGTTCGTAACCTGACCGAGAACGACTTCTCCATTCTCGATGATCACAAGCCGCCGCAGGCCATCGTGAACTTCAGGCGCGAAACCGACCTTCCCTTGCGCTTGGGGCTGCTGATCGACACCAGCGGTTCAGTACGCACTCGCTTTGCCTTCGAGCAGGAAGCCGCAGTCAGCTTTCTGCGACAAACCTTGCGCCGCAACTTCGATCAGGCCTTTGTGATGGGATTCAATACTCACAGCCTGGTCACACAGGATTTCACCGATGATTCTGCGCTCCTGGCTGCCGGGGTTCAACGCTTGCACAATGGCGGCGGCACCGCGCTTTACGATGCCATCTATCACGCTTGCCAGACCAAACTCACCAAAGATCAGGAGAATCATCCGGTACGGCGGGCGATCATCGTGGTCAGCGACGGAGAAGATAACCAGAGCGAAGTCACGGCCATGCAGGCCATTGAAATGGCGGAGCGCGCCGAAGTCATCATTTATGCCATCTCGACTGACGACAGTGGCCTGATTCTCCGTGGCGACCGGGCCTTGCAGCAACTGGCTGACTGGACCGGGGGCCGCGCCTTTTTCCCCTACAAGACCAAGGACGTCAAGAACTCATTTGCCGCCATCGAGGATGAACTGCGCAGCCAGTATGCTATTTCCTATCATCCGGCTGACTTCGAAGCCGACGGGCGCTACCGCCCGATCGAGATTACCTCGCTCAAGAAAGATACCCAGGTCCGGGCCCGCAAAGGCTATTATGCGCCCCGCCAATAACCCAGACGGCCCGCGCCCAAGGCGTGTTTTCGCGCCTCTTTTTCCCGCATCTTGGGCAACTCATGGTGCTACAATTTTGTCGGAGGGATGGGCGCAAGACCCGCGGCCTCGAGCGTTCCTTATGGCAGGTGCCAGAGTGCAGCTTCGATTTATGCTGGTCGCGACCACGGCTTGTCTTCTGACAGGTCTAGGCTGGGCTGACCAGCCCAAGGCCAAGGTCCGTCGTTCGCCAGCAGCGGTTGCCGCGAAGCCTCAAGCGGTTACAGCGCCCTCCATTCCGTTGCGCCCGGAGCAAATGCCAGCTACGCCTCCGCAGGTCGCTTTCCAGGACGGGCAGTTGAGCATCACCGCCCAGAATTCCACTTTAGGGGACATCCTGCGTGCGGTGCGCAACCAGACCGGCGCGAACGTAGACGTTCCTGCCAACGCCACGGAGCGTGTCGCCGGCAATTTCGGTCCCGGCCCGGCGCGGGATGTGCTGTCTTCTCTGCTGAACGGATCGCATTTCAATTATGTTTTGCTGGGGTCAGCCAGCAATGCTGATGCGCTGGAGCGTGTGATCCTCATCGTCAAGTCCAGCACCGGCGAGCCGTCGGCCACTCCTGAAACGGCATCCGCCACCGCGCCCGCACCGGCGGAAACCGCGGAGGCCACCACCGAAGACCAGGCGCCCGAACAGGGAGAAGAAAACTTGTTTGCCGAGGAGCCGGGAAACCAGGCCGAGACCCCAGCCCCGGCTTTCGGGCAGCCAGCCAGTCCCCGGACTCCGGAGCAGATGTTGCAGGACATGCAGCGTCAGCAGGATATGGAACAGCAAATCCAGCAGCGCCAGCAGCAGCTAGGCCTTCCCGCGGGATTGCAAGGTCCGCGCGGAATGCCGCCCGGCCTTCCGCAGCCACCTCAGCAGCCGCAGTAGTGGCGACTCGCGCGCGCGTGGTTCAGCCTAACGCGATTCTCAGTCCAAAGTTCCGCAGAATTATACGTGGAGAATCTCAGTCGCCGCCGGCGTGGGCAGCGCGGGCCTGGCCCGCAGCCACTACCGGCGATTTGCTCTTTCGCGCCAAGGAGCGCGGAGCGAGAGCGCGCAGGATACCGATGATGGCGACATAGGCCGCCACAATTCCGATGGTTACCACCACCAACACAGTGAAGGAGAGCACAAAAGCACTCAACAAACCACCCAAGGTCAGCCCCAACTTTCCTTATGAAGTGCCGCTGCCTCGCCCGGTTCTATGGCCGGTACGTCCGCTGCTGGCGCGCATTCCCAATCTATCCGCGTTGACGCTTTCTGCTGTTGGCAAGTAAGATACGTGAGTAGAGTTGCGCACCCTCACTTTCCAACATTTCTGCTGACTCGTCCACGTTACGGAAGGGCATTACTCTCGGGCTTATGGCAATCACGAAGATTTCGGTGCGCGGGGCGCGCCAGCACAATCTCAAGAATATTGACGTGGATATCCCCCGCAATGCCCTGACCGTGATTACCGGTCTAAGCGGCTCGGGCAAATCTTCGCTCGCCTTTGACACCATCTACGCCGAAGGCCAGCGCCGTTATGTAGAAACGCTTTCGGCCTATGCCCGCCAGTTTCTCGACCAGATGGAACGCCCCGATGTTGATGCCATTGACGGGCTGAGCCCATCGATTTCCATTGAGCAGAAAACCACCAGCCGCAGTCCGCGCTCCACCGTCGGGACCATCACCGAAATCTACGATTATCTTCGCCTGCTTTTTGCCTCCATCGGATCGCCGCATTGCCCCAAATGCGGCCGCGCCATTGCCCGGCAATCGGCTGAGCAGATTGTGCAGCGGGTCATGGCGCTCACCCCTGAGGACCGCGTGATGGTGCTGGCGCCGATTGTCCGTGGCCGCAAAGGCGAGTTCAAAAAAGAGATGGAGAAGCTGGTGCAGCACGGCTTCACTCGCGCCCGCATTGACGGCGAGTTGCTTAATTTGGACGACGACATCCCGCTCGATAAGCGCAAGAACCACACCATTGAAGTCGTGGTCGACCGGCTGCTGGTGAAGCCGGGAATTGAACATCGCCTGGAAATGTCCGTCGGTCTCGCCATGAAGCTGGCCGGCGGCTTGGTTCAAGTCGCGGTGGTCGGCGGGGAAGAACAGCTCTACTCGGAGAAACTCGCCTGTCCGGATTGCGGCATCAACGTGCCCCAACTGGAGCCACGGTCATTCTCCTTCAACAGCGCCTACGGTGCTTGCCCCGAGTGCCACGGACTCGGCAGCCGCTACGATTTCGATCCCGGCAAGGTGATCACAGACTGGTCCAAGCCTCTTCTCGAAGGCGGCCTGGGGCCGGGTTCGGCTTCGCACAATCTGGTGCATATGCTGCAAATCACCGCCGCAGCCCACGGCTTCGACCTGAGTACACCGTTCGAGAAATTCCCCGAAAAAATTCAGAACCTGCTGCTCCATGGCGAAGCCGGCAAAAGCGGTAAAACGGGATTCGTCGGCATCCTTGCTTATCTCAAACGAGCTCTCGAGGAATCTACCTCCGACGGCTACCGCGACTTCCTGCTCGACTACATGTCCGCGACGGAGTGTCCGTTTTGCCATGGCCAGCGGCTGCGGCCGGAAAGCCTGGCAGTCAAGGTCAACGGCATGTCGATTGCGGAATTCACTGGCCTGCCGGTTGCGCGCGCATTGGAAGCCGCGAGGAAGATCAAGCTCACCGGAAGGGAAGCGCTCATCGCTGGCCGCATTGTGCACGAGATTGTCGAGCGCTTGCAGTTCCTGGATGCGGTCGGGCTCGGCTACATTTCACTCGACCGCTCGGCGGCGACTCTTTCCGGCGGAGAGGGCCAGCGCATTCGCCTGGCCACCCAGATCGGATCAAAGCTGCGCGGCGTTCTGTACGTGCTCGATGAGCCTTCCATCGGCCTTCACCATCGCGACAACGACCGCCTGCTGCATGCTCTCGAAGAATTGCGCGACTTAGGCAACACCGTCTTAGTTGTCGAGCACGATGAAGAGACAATCAATCGCGCGGACTATGTGATTGACCTCGGTCCCGGGGCCGGGCGGCACGGCGGCGAGCTGGTCGCCCACGGTACACCGCAGGAAATCATGAACGTGCCGGAGTCGCTTACCGGGGCTTACATCTCGGGCCGGACACAAATCGAAATGCGCCCCCAGCGCCGCCGCACCAACGGCGCCGGCATCAGCATTCTGGGAGCTCGTCAGAACAATCTTAAGAATCTCGATGTGACGTTTCCCCTGGGCGTGATGACGGTGGTGACCGGGGTTTCCGGCTCCGGCAAATCCACGCTGGTCAATGACATTCTGTATCGCGCGCTGGCCAAGGTTCTCTACCGCTCGCGGGAAGAACCCGGAACGCACAAGGCCATCTCGGGCGCGGAGAATGTGGACAAGGTCATTCGTATCGATCAGTCTCCCATCGGGCGCACCCCGCGTTCGAATCCGGCGACCTACACTGGAGTCTTCGCCCAGATTCGCGATCTCTACGCCATGCTGCCCGAGTCGCGCGAACGCGGCTACAAGCCGGGACGATTCTCCTTCAATGTCTCCGGCGGCCGCTGCGAAGCCTGCCAGGGCGAAGGCCAGCGCCGCATCGAAATGAATTTTCTGCCGGACGTGTATGTGCTCTGCGAACTCTGCGGCGGCAAGCGCTACAACCACGAGACCCTGACCGTGAAGTACAAGGGATACTCCATCGCCGATTTGCTGGAGAGTCCAGTTGCCGATGCTCTGCCGATTCTCGAAAACATTCCGCAAGTGAAGCAGAAGCTGCAAACCCTGGTGGACGTCGGCCTGGGCTACATTCACTTGGGGCAGTCGGCGGTGACGCTCTCCGGCGGCGAAGCCCAGCGCATCAAGCTGGCCCGCGAGTTGAGCAAGCGCCAAACCGGAAAGACCCTCTACCTGCTCGACGAACCCACCACCGGGCTGCATTTCGACGACGTAAAGAAATTACTTGACGTGCTCCACCGGCTGACGGACCTCGGCAATACCATCATCATCATTGAACACAATCTGGATGTGATCCGGAACGCTGACTGGATCATCGATCTCGGCCCCGAAGGCGGCGAAGACGGAGGACGAATCGTGGCCCAAGGCCCTCCCGAGCAAGTGGCAAGAAACAAGAAGTCGTACACCGGCCAGGCGTTGGCCCAGTACTTTGGCCGAAACGCAGAAAAGAGTCTTTCGACGGCGTAGTCAACTACAACGTGCCTGGTTTCCTTTGCGTCCTTCGCGGCTGTTCTTGGCGATCTTTGCGGTGAGAGCTCTCGACCTTCTCTGCATCAGCTCAGCTTTTCGTGTAGATTCGAGATGTCCCATCCCGTGTCTTCTTCCCAAAATCCGTGGCCTGATCCGGGCGCTCCATCGTTTCCGGAATCGCCGCTTTCGCCCCAACCCTCAGCCTCCGAGGATCCCGTCTGGAACGGGTGGGACGTGTTGCAGATTGCCCTGCTTACCGTGGTTTCCATCGTAATTTTCTTGCTTCTGTCCGCCGTCGGCGCCAAGCGGATTCTCTATCCACGGAGCCCATTCGTGGATATCCTGCAATTCCCCTTGGTGACGGTCGTAGCGCAGTTGCTCGCGTACGTTCTGGTCCTGGGCTTCATGGTCGCCGTGGTCAAGCGGGTCCCCGGCCACCAGTTCTGGTACGAACTACGCTGGAGGTGGCCCCACAACTGGCCGCTATACTTGGTGGCTGGGTTCGTATTGTCGGTAGGTCTGCAGGCCTTCGCACATTTGCTACCGATGCCAAGGGAGCTGCCCATCGACCGCTTCTTCCGCACCGCGCGAGAAGCGTGGGCGTTGTCGCTATTCGGCATGACCTTGGCTCCCTTGATGGAAGAATTGTTCTTCCGCGGCTTCCTTTATCCGGTGCTGGCGCGCCGTCTGGGAACGGGCGCCGCCATCATTCTCACCTCCGCCAGTTTTGGCCTCATTCACGCCCCGCAATTGGGACGCGCCTGGGGGCCTGTGCTGGTGGTCTTTCTGGTCGGACTGGCGCTCACTATCACCCGCGCCGTGACCAAGTCCGTCGCACCAGGCTTTCTAATGCACGTCGCCTACAACGGCACCATCTCGGTTCTGCTCTTTGCCGGCACCGGCGGCTTCCGCCATTTGGAGAGGCTGAGCCAATAGTGCCGGGCCGCCACTAGCAACTCCCGCTGGCCGCTGTTATCTTAAGAATTCATGCCTTCCGCTCGTCAGGAACTGTTGCGTCTGCTCGCCAGGAAGTCGTTTCGTCTGGGCGAGTTCAAGCTGTCCTCCGGCGGCGTCAGCGACTATTACGTGGACTGCCGCACCACCACGCTTGACGCCCGCGGCGCACAGCTTACCGGCAAGGTGTTCTTGCAGGAAATACGAAAGCACAAATGGAAACCCAAGGCCATCGGCGGCCTGACTATGGGCGCAGACCCGATTGTCACGGCGGTAGCTGTCACTAGCGGAAAGATCAACGGCTTTCTGGTGCGGAAGGGCGAAAAGCAACACGGGACCGGCCAGCGGATCGAAGGCTTTCGCGAACCAGGCGCGCGCGTGGTGATTGTGGATGACGTTTGTACCACGGGAGCTTCGACCGTTCAGGCCATTGAAGCCGCGCGCGAGTTCGGTTTCAAAGTCATCGGTGTGATGTGCCTGGTAGAGCGCGAAGAAGCCAACGGCCGTCCGAACGTGGAGCAGGCTGCTGCGCCAGCGCCGTTCGTGGCTATCTTCACCGCGAATGATGTGAGAAAAGTGCATCGGCCGGCCAAAGTGCGGCGGTCGGTGAAGAGTGTTCGCTCTTCTCCAACTTTCGCCGTGGCGGCAATCTGCGAAGTGTGCGGCCGGCAAGCCGTAACCAATATGCCAAGAAACCGCTGCGCCGCGCACCGGATGTAATTGCCAACGACCAACAGCTTGCCCTGAGCCGAATGGCGAAGGGACGAACGACCAACGACTAAAACATGATTCAAACCCTCGAATGGACCGACTCCGGCGTACGCTTCATCGATCAGACGAAGCTGCCCATGGAAGAAACCTACGTCACCTGCCGAACCTGTGATCAGGTCGCGGACGCAATTCGCAAAATGGTAGTGCGAGGCGCGCCCGCCATCGGCGTGGCTGCGGCTATGGGCATCGCGTTAGGAGTCAAGAACTCGAAAGCCAAGACTGTAGGCGAACTGAAGACGGAATTCGAACGCTGTTGCGAAGTCGTCGGCAAAACCAGGCCGACGGCGGTCAATCTCTTCTGGGCCATACGCCGCATGAAAGATAAGTTCGAGTCTCTGCGCGTGCGCCCGCTGCCGGAAATCAAGACGGCCATCATTGAGGAAGCCCAGCGCATGCACGCCGAAGACATCGCCGCCAACCAAGCCATGGGACGCTTCGGCGCCATGCTCATGCCTGCCAGCGGCGGCGTGCTCACGCACTGCAACGCCGGAGCGCTGGCCACCTGCGGCTACGGAACCGCGCTGGGCGTGATTCGTGCCGCCGTCGAGCAAGGCAAGAAAATCCACGTCTACGCCGACGAGACTCGGCCGTTCCTGCAAGGCTCTCGCCTCACCGCCTGGGAACTGATGAAAGACGGAATCCCCACCACGGTGATCTCCGACAACATGGCCGGCGCCATGATGAAGCAGGGAAAAATCGCGGCGATTGTCGTGGGTGCCGACCGCATTGCCGCCAACGGCGATGTCGCCAACAAAATCGGAACCTACACCGTCGCCGTGCTGGCCAAAGAACATGAAATCCCGTTCTACGTGGCCGCACCATTCTCGACCATCGACATGGAAATGCCTGATGGAAGTAAAATTCCCATCGAGCAGCGCGATGTTAAGGAAGTCACCCACATCGCCGGCAAGCAAATGGTGCCGGAGGGAGTGAGCGTAGAAAATCCCGCATTCGACGTCACTCCTGCCAAGTTCGTAACCGCCATCGTGACCGAGCGCGGCATTGCCCGAGCACCCTACGGCGAAACCCTAGCAAGATTGGCGGGACAGGCGGGGGTAACCAGCACTTAGCAATTGGCACTTAGCATTTGGCCAATCCACGGTTCGTGCTCGCATCAGCAAAAGAATCTCTGAATGACCAAATGCCAAGTGCTAATTGCCAAGTGCTGAATCTTATGTTCTCCCAATCCGAACTCACCTTCGAAAGCGGCGGCCAAAGCATTCGCCTCGACTGTTTCTTGCCTTCGAGCAACGGACGACGCTTTCCCGCCATCATCGGCCTACATGGCTCCGGCGGCGGCCACGCCAGCATGGCCGAACCGGCCAGCCTTCTGGCAGCTCAAGGCTATGCGGTGTATGTTCTGCATTATTTCGAGCGTACCGGCACGACAGAAATCGATGGACTGGCAACCATCGCCCGTAACTTTCCCGCCTGGATGAAAACTCTCTGGGATGCCGTCAGCTTCGTAGCCCGTCAACCATCGGTCGATCCGGAACGCATCGGCTTGCTGGGATTTTCTCTCGGAGCCTATCTCGCGCTCTCAGCCGCCGCCATCGATTCCCGCGTCAAGATCGTCGTGGACTACTTCGGCGGCTTTCCCAAAGAAATGAAGCTGTTCATGCGCCGCTTCTGCCCGGTATTGATCTTGCACGGTGAGCAAGATGCAACCGTCCCCGTCGCCGAGGCCTATCATCTCCAGCAAATGCTAGAGAAGAAACAGATTCCGTACGAGATCAAAATCTACTCCGGCGTGGGCCACGGTTTCAGCGGAGAAATCTGGCGGGACTCCGGCCTGCGCACGCTGGCGTTTCTCAATCATCATTTAGCGGCAATGTAGGCGCGGGCATCCCCGCCTGTGCGGAACTTTCCCTCCACATTCTGCGTAAGATAAATCAGGGAGACAAAGAGGTACGTCATGGCTGCTTTCTTTCTGTGGTGCATCCTGTTCGTGGTTTGTTGGCCCATCGCGCTAATCGCGCTGATTCTGTATCCGCTGGTGTGGCTGTTTCTGTTGCCCTTCCGATTGGTCGGCATTGCGGTCGAGGGAGCTTTGAAGCTGGTGTGGGCGGTCGTGACGTTCCCGGCAAGGTTGCTGGCGGTGCCGTTTCGGGTGTGAAGCAATCGCAGTTCCCGGCTTAGCCGCGAAGCGGCGTCAGAATGGAGCCCACGGCGCAAGCCGTGGGTAAAATCAGGCAGGCGAGCAAGCCGCGAAGCGGCGAAAGATCTCTGGCCTACTCCACGCCCCTCGCCGGCACCGCCATCCCCAACTCCTTCATTACCATCTGCAAATCTTTCCAGGTTTCTTTTTTCTGCCGCGGATCGCGCAACAAAAATGCCGGGTGATACGTCACTGCCAGCTTCGTGCCGCGGAAGTCGAACCAGCGGCCGCGAAATTCCGACATCGGCGCGTTGATGGCTAACAGTGTTTTCGCCGCAACCGCTCCCAGGGCGACAATGGCTTTCGGCTTGATCGCTGCGATCTGCCGCATCAGAAATGGCGAGCAGGTTTCGCATTCATCCCGCTCCGGCGTGCGGTTTCCCGGCGGCCGGCACTTGATGATGTTGGCGATGTATACATCTTCGCGCCTGATCCCCATCGCCTTGATCATATTGTTGAGCAACTGACCGGCGCGCCCGACGAACGGTTCGCCCTGCTGATCTTCGTCCGCCCCCGGCGCTTCTCCGATGAACATCAGATCAGCATTCGGATTGCCCACGCCAAAGACGATCTGCTTGCGTCCCTGTTTATGCAAAGGGCAGCGGGTGCAGTCTCCGAGATCTTCGCGGATCAGCCGTAGTGCCTTGACCGGGTCGCTGGTTCCGACCTCTGGTTTGGGCATAACCAATAGGTCTTCTTCCACAACCGCCACAGCAGCGTTACTCTTAGGAGTCATTTCGCCTCGTGATTCCGGCTGGATTTCCTGAAAGGATGCGGCCTCGGCGACCGGCCGCTGATAAAAGTCGTAAATTCCCAGTTCACGATAGTAGCGGACGCGTTCTGCGAGATCACGTTTGAGTTGAGGATCGAGCGTCCGCGGCATGCGAGAACGAGAGTATCAGGAAAACGCGTGGAAAAGCAGGGAGCCAACCAACTAGGTCTTCAACTCTGGCTTTCTCTCACGCAGCCTGACCACCTGATCCAGCACCCGCTGCGCCACTTCCCACTTGGTAGTCTCGGGCACTTCGACGACTTCGTGCTGGGTGATGATGGTCACGGCGTTGCGATCGGAATCGAAGCCTACGCCTTCGCGCGAAACATCGTTGACGACGATGGCGTCCAGCGATTTCGATGCCAGCTTCTTGCGGGCGTTTTCCAGCGCATTCTGGGTCTCGGCGGCAAAGCCGACCACGAGCTGCGAGCCCTTATGTCGCGCCACTTCACCCAGAATATCGGCAGTAGGCTCAAGTTCGAGGGCCATCGGCCCCGTGCGCTTGATTTTCTGCGATGCCGCTGATTTCGGCCGGTAGTCGGCCACCGCGGCGGTCTTAATCACGATCGTTGCCTGCGGTAACAGCCTTAACACGGTCTCGCGCATGTCTTCGGCAGATTCCACGCGAGTGATTTCCGCCGCACCCGGAGGCGTCAACGCGGTCGGGCCGCTCACCAGCAACACCCTAGCCCCACGGCGCAACGCAGCTTCCGCCAAGGCGTATCCCATGCGGCCGCTGGAGCGATTGCTCAGATAGCGCACCGGATCAATCTTCTCTCGCGTGGGGCCGGCAGTGATCAAAACCGTCTCCCCTGCCAATTCCTGCGATGCGCCCAGGGCCTCCAGTGTCGCCGCGACGATCGATTCATTCTCCGCCAGTCGTCCGGGCCCGGTCATGCCGCACGCCAGGTATCCCTCGCCCGGCTCGACCACGTGCACTCCGCGCTTCTTCAAGACGTCCAGATTCGCCTGCGTGGCCGGATGATTCCACATGTTCACATTCATGGCAGGGGCGACGACCACGGGCGCCGTGGTAGCAAGATAGAGAGTAGAAAGAAAGTCAGAGGAAATGCCCTGCGCGAACCGGGCTAGCACGTCAGCCGTGGCCGGCGCCACCAGCAGCGCATCGATCGATTGGGCTACGGCAATATGTTCGATTGCGGATTCGATGTTGGGTGATTCGTTCCCCGCGGCAAACATGTCAGTGATGACTTTTTCGCCGGAGAGAGCCGCGAAGGTGAGAGGCCGCACAAACTCCTGCGCGGCGCGGGTCATGATGACCTGCACCCGGATGCCGCGTTCCTGCAGCAGGCGCACAATTTCCGCCGCTTTATACGCTGCAATTCCGCCACTGACGCCGAGTGCGACTTTCATGAGCCAGCGCTCATTCCTGCCCCAGCACCTTTTCCAGGGTTTCGTTGGCAATCTCTGCCGGCGACTTGGGCGTCTCCGGAATCAACCACTTCACCTTGCCGGCGCGGATTTCATCCTGCGCAATGCGGCAGGGTTTGCGGGAACTGGTGTCAATGACCGGCGGCGCTCCGCCTTGCAATTGTCTGGCTCGGCGAGCCGCCACCAGGATGTAGCGATAGTTGCTGTCAAACCCTTCGATCAACTTCATGGTGTTCTCCCTTGTTCCTAACGTCCACCGGGGGTTGTGGTTGCGACAAATGAAGCCAAGATCGGTTGCAAACGTTCCTGCGCGTTGCTTAAACGGCACTGCTCAGCTTTGACCAGCAGCTCTCGGTCGGCAGGCGACGCTTCCGAACCTCTCAGCCGTTCTGCCAAAAGAATCGTCTTTAGCGTCTCCACCGATTCTTCCAAACGGTCATTAACCAGAATATAGTCGTATTTCATGTAATTCTCAATCTCACGGCTGGCCGTGGCCAACCGGTTCTGGATCACTTTTTCCGCGTCCAGACTCCGATTTCGCAGCCGCGACTCCAGCGTCTTGCGGTCGGGCGGCAGGATAAAGATGCTGACCGCACCGGGGAGTTTGCCTTTGATTTGCGCGGCTCCTTGCACGTCAATGTCGAGCAGCAGATCATGTCCACTCTGCTGGGCCTTCTCCAGGAAGCGCTTAGCGGTACCGTAGTAATTGCCGAAAACCTCGGCATGTTCCAGAAACTCGTCCCGATGGATCATTCGCTCGAATTCTTCCCGGGTGATAAAGAAATACTCCCGCCCGTTCTGCTCATTGCCGCGCGGCGGCCGCGTGGTGTAGGAGATGGAAAAATCCAGTCCGGCAACGATCGGGCGCACCTTTTCCACCAGCGTGGATTTGCCCGACCCCGAGGGCGCCGAAATGATGTAGACCGTCGTCATTCGAGGTTCTGCACCTGTTCCCGCGCTTTTTCGATATCGGACTTCATCGACAGCCCCGACTCGGTAATCTTCAAAGCCTCGCCCGCCAACCCTGAAGTTTTCGAAAGCAGTGTGTTGGCCTCGCGGTTCATCTCCTGCAACAGGAAGTCCAGCTTCTTGCCCACCTCTCCGCCTTCCTCGAGCAGGCCCAGGAAATGCTTGACGTGGGCACTCAGGCGGACCAGTTCTTCCTGAATATCACTGCGGTCCGCGAGCAATGCCGCTTCCTGCAGAATTCGTTCCGGTTCCACCTGAGAGCCAATCAGCTCCTGCATTCTGGCCCTCAACTTGTCAGTGTAAGTGCGCAACGTTGCCTGGCGATGCTTTTCAACTTCTTCTTTGGCCTGCTGTACGTGTGCCATGCGCTGCCGTAGTTCCAGCACCGTGCCGCGCCCTTCCTCCTCGCGCATCTCATTCAGGCGAGCCAGGGCGTCCTCCATCTTCGAGAGCACCACCGGCGTCAGCTCCCCATCCGCAGGCAAGACCCCAGATTCCATCGCGCCCGGAATGCGCAGAACGGCATTGAGGTCCGGCTCCGCCGCCAGCCCGAATTCTGCGGCGGCCGCCCGAAACGCCTGAATGTAGCCGCCCACCATCTCACGATTCAGTGAGAAGTTCTGGTTCGTGCCTCGTTCCAGGCTCAGAGTGAGTTCGACATGGCCGCGCGCCAGCTTTTTCTTCAGCTCGCGGCGAAGTTGCATTTCCAGGTCGTCACTGTCCGGCGGCATGCGGAAGTGCAAGTCCAGAAAACGGTGATTCACCGACTTCAGCGACAGAGTGAAGCTAAGCTGGCCGTGGACTTGTCCTTTGACTTGCGCGAAGCCGGTCATCGAGCGGATGGTCATCAGTCGTTTCCCACGGGTGCCGCACTCTGGCTGGCCGGTTCCAGGTCCTTGAACTGTAGATCGTACAACCGCCGGTAGGTGCCGAATCTCTTCATCAGGTCTTCGTGACTGCCAATGTCTGCGATGGCCCCGTGTTCGAGCACCACGATCCGATCCGCCCTTCGCACCGTGGACAAGCGGTGAGCAATCACCACCACGGTGCGTCCCGCCATCAGGTTGTGCAGCGCCGACTGCACCAGCGACTCCGATTCGCTGTCCAGCGCGGAAGTGGCTTCGTCCAGTATCAGAATAGGCGCGTTCTTTAGCAGCGCCCGGGCAATCGCGATGCGCTGCCTCTCACCCCCCGAAAGCCGAACTCCACGTTCACCGATTACAGCGCCGTAGCCCCCTGGCAGCGCCATGACAAAATCATGTGCCAGCGCCGCCTTCGCGGCCTGTTCTACCTGCTTCTGGGGGACGCCGGGCTGTCCGTAAGCAATGTTGTTGCGCACGGTATCGTTGAAGAGCACGGTATCCTGGGAGACCACGCCAATCTGCGCTCGCAGGGAAGCCAGTGTGGTGTCGCGGATGTCCCGGCCGTCAATCAGCAAGCGGCCGGAGCTGACATCGAAGAAGCGGGGAACCAGGTGCACCAGAGTGCTCTTGCCGGCGCCGCTGGAACCCACAACTGCCAGCACTTCCCCGGCATGCACTTCCAGATCGATGTTCCGCAGGATGTCTCGCCCCTCATCGCCGTCGGTTTCGTAGCAGAAACCTACGTTCTCGAAACGAATGTTGTGAGAGAACGGCGGCAACGGCTTGGCGCCGGGCTTTTCCCGAACCTCATCTTGGGAGTCCATGAACTTGAAGATTTCGGACGAGGCACCCAGGGCCTGCTGAAGATTGTTGTTGAACAGAGCAAACTTACGGACCGGGTTATAAAGGCTGAACACTGCGGCAATAAAAGCGCAAAACTCTCCCAGAGTAAATTCGTTATGGACAATTTTCTGCCGGCCCAGGAGCAACAGTAAAGCGATGGCAATCGCCGCAAATACATCCATCAACGGAGAGCTGATGGCAGCGGCCGCGACCGATCGCAGGTTCGCCCGAAACAATTTTTGCGCAGCGCTGCGGAAACGCGCAATTTCCCACGACTCCATGCTAAAGGCTTTTACAATCCGGTTCCCAGTAATGGTTTCCTGCAGAATGTTCTGGATATCGGCCAGCTGGTCCTGCCCGCGTCGCGTGGTGGTACGAACCCGCCGTCCGATTTTGTTGGCGGAGTAGATGATGAAAGGAACGAACACCACCAACACCCAGGACAAATTCCGCCCCAGGATTACGACCGCCGCTGCCATGAACAAGAACGTGAAAAACTGCTGCAGGGACTCCGCCAGCACACTCGACATGGCATATTGCACGCGCTCAATGTCGTTGATGATGGTGGAGATGAGCGTTCCGGTGGTGTGCTTTTGGAAAAAAGCCGCCGAACGTCGCAATACGGAGTTGTAGAGATCATTCCGCAGATCCGTGATCATGCCAAAGCCGGCATGGTTGACCAGGTAAGTGCCCGCGTAATCAAAAATTCCTTTCAACACGGTTGAGGCCACCAGCGCATAGGCCACAATCGTCCAGGCGTTGTGGAAGTGAGATGGAACAAACTGCTGCAGGTAAACCACGTGATTCGTGCCTGGGACGGTAAAAAGTTGGATGTTCTCCGACCCGGACGTGGGGTTCAGGACACGATCCAAAACCGGCTTGACCAGGACCAGCCGAAACGCTTCCAGGAATCCAACCGCGGCCAGCAACACCACACCTGGCACCAGTTGCAGCAGAAACGGAAGCACATAGCGGACCAGACGGGTCAATTGCCGCATCGGGGGCTCCCCATGCGCAGCCAGGCACGGCCTGCAGCGGATGGAATCGGCATGCGTCGCAAGGTCTTATTCTACTTGAGTTGTTGGTCGTTCGTCCCTTCGCCATTCGGCTCAGGGCAGGCGGTTGGTCGTCGGCCAAAGACCAACGACCCACAACGGCCTTCTACCCCGGACTATCCCGGTGCACCACTTTCACACGATACCCACCCTTCCGCAGCCGCTTGCTCACCTCTTCTGCGATCATGACTGACCGATGCTGCCCGCCGGTGCACCCGAACGAGATGGTCAAATAGCTCTTGCCCTCGCGAATGTAGTGGGGAAGCAAATAGACCAGCAATGCCGAGATTCGTTTGATGAACTCCCGGCTCTGCGGAAACGAGCGAATGTATTTTGCAACTTTTGGATCGCGTCCCGTCAGCGGACGGAATTCCGGCACAAAATGCGGATTCGGCAAGAAGCGCACATCAAATACCAGGTCAGCATCCTCCGGCACGCCCTGCCTGAATCCGAAGCTCACGCAAGAAACCAGGATGTTCTTGTCCGACTCGTGCTTCTGAAACCGTTCCGTGATGTGAGCGCGAAGTTCGTGGACGTTGAACTTGGAGGTGTCGATGACCAGATCCGCCAGAGCGCGAATGCGGCGCAGATGCCGCCGTTCGGCCGCCAGAGAGGTCTTCACCGGCGCATCGGTCCCCAAAGGGTGCGGGCGCCGGGTCTCGCTGAAACGCCGCACCAGCACGGAATCGGCCGCCTCGAGGAAAATCATTTTGGTCGGCAGCATGCGCTTGACCGACTTCACGATTTCCGGCAAATCCTCCAGTTGCGCCCCTTCGCGCACATCCACCACCAACGCGGTGCTCTTGATTTCCGAAGACTGGCCCACCAACTCGGCGAAACGGGGAATCAATCCTACCGGCAGATTGTCCACGCAGTAGTAACCGAGATCCTCGAAAGCCTTCAGCACCGAGGCCTTCCCCGATCCGCTCATGCCCGTGATAATGACCAACTCGGCAGGCGCACGCCCCTCATGCCGCGCTGGCTTCCGCACGGCGCCGCGAACTTTGCCTCTTCGGGTGGGTTTGCGAGCAGGCATCTACACGGATGTTAGCAGGCGATGTCCGGTCTCGCCAGTGCAAGCCAGGGTCGCAAGCATCTTGACAGTGCCCGTTGTGGGAATACATCGTCCCGGCGCAAAAAGCGAAGCCGGACTGCCCGCAACTCAAGCGGCGTGTCCGGCCTCGCCTGCATTTCAACCCGCGGCCTGCGAATGCCGCTACTGCGGTGCAATATAGCCAAAGGCTCCGTCCACGTTGTTGAGTGGACCTGCCGCCCAGAAAAGCTGGTTTGTCTTCCCGTTCAAGGGGCTTCCCCCACCGAACTCGATTCCCCAAATCTGGTCGATGTGGATCGGTTTTCCATTGGAACCTGTTACCGTGCCAACGAATTTCCCGGTCTTAACATTGAAGCCGTTGATATCGCCAACCGTGTTGAGGTTGTTGGAGACCAGCAGAGTATTGCTAAGCGAGCCGAAATTGCTGGGGGCGAGCGCCATTCCCCAGGGTTGATTCAGCGGAGAGCCCTTGGCAAAATGCGTCACGAACACGCCTGCTTCGGTGAACACATCAATGACCCCGCCCGCGCCGCCGGAAGCGTCAGCATACGCAACCAGAAGGTGTCCTTCAATGTCCTGAATGCCAAAAGGCGTTAGGGTTTTCGGCAGGCTGGTATCGGTGAAGGACTGAACCAGATGGAAATTGCTGTCGTACATGTCCACCTTGCCATTGGCGGCGTCGGCGGCATAAATCATGTTTCCAGAGGATTTGTTGGTAATGGCCAGACCGGTATAGCTGGCCCCTGTACTGCTGTTGTTGACGGCAATGATGGACTCGCTGGGAGAGATCGGCGACCAACCTTGAATGGTTCCGTCCAGGGTGGCGAAGATGAAATACGATGGCCAGCCCTGTACCAGGAATCCTGCTTGAGAATTGTTGGCGACGATCCCGGTAGGCGTGCCTGCGTACTGGCCATTCGCGGAAGGAATAATCACCTGCAAGCTCTGCGGATTTCCGCTGCCGTCATAGAGCGTCGACCAGCCACTACCTTCGTCGCTCACCCAGAATGCAGCCCCGGGTAGGTAGGCCAGCCCCCAACCATTTATCAACAGGGGGTCGAGGTGTCCATGGCCGGACACGTTTGAGTCCAGCACCGTAAGTGTGTATTGTGCGAGGGCCGACGTGGAGCACATGAGAACCAGCCCGAGGGATACGGCCAAAGTGAGAGTGTGCTTGAACCATCGTTGCATGTTGCTTTCTCCTTAGAATCGACGAGGCATTGGGATCGGGCCGGCGGGGGCCAGTTTTCGCCCAACTCCACCAACCACGGGTCACTTTCTAGTCGCCAGAATAGTAGTCCGGCCGGGAAAGGGAATTGTCAGTAGTTTGTAAAATTCCTGGCTTTCCCGGCAGACTGGCCGGGACTGTTAGCATGACGGCAGGCAGGTGCTAACCATTTGAAGCAGCCGGAGTTGGAGCTCCCGCCAGACGCAACCATGCCGCAATTCTGCGACGTAGCTGTAGCCGGGCCGTTTGACCTCGTGTTCACCTACCGCATTCCGGACGGAATGGCGCCGGTGGTGGGTGGAAGAGTGCTGGTTCCGTTTCGTCAGCAGCGTGTCTCGGGCATCGTCACCGAGCTCCACGAACGCACGCCGAAGGTCGCGGCTAAGAACGTCATTAGCGTGCTGGACGCCGCGCCCGTGCTCGACGATCCGCTCCTGCGCCTGGGCAGATGGATCGCCGACTACTATCTGGCGCCTCTCGGCGAGGTGTTTCGCACCATGCTTCCCTTGGGGGCGGAATTCAAACGCAGCATCGGCTACGGTATCACCGATGCTGGGCGTACTGCCCTGCATCTGGCGGGAGTGTCGGGGTCGTCCGCCCGCTCCCGGAGAACGCCGCAGGAGCAGTTGTCCGAGTTTCGCGCCCTCGACTACCTTGGCGAACGAGAAATGGTGCGCGAAGAGACTTTGCGCGCCGCCGTCGGCATTTCGAAATCCGTCCTCGCCGGCATGGTTCGCAAGCAATGGATTGTCCGCGAAGACTTGTCTGGCGCTCACGACGCCGAACGCACGGTGAAGGTCGCTTTCTTAAGGAGCGCCGAAGGCAAACTCAACACCAATCAACGGCGGCTGGTGGATACGCTCGCGGCCGCAGGCGGAGGAGTCCCAGTCGAGACCCTGCAGGCGCTAGAAGTTCCGCGCACCACGCTGGCGACCCTGGTGAAACGAGGGCTGGTGGAAATCGTTGTGGAGCCGGCGGAATTCGCGGTGTCGGGTGTGAAGTCCCGGCCATTGCCTCTGGACTTTCAGTTCAACCCGGCGCAGGAAGAAGCGCTGGCCCGTATTCGCAGTGATGTGGCTGCCCGAAGATTCTCCGGCATGTTACTGCACGGGGTCACGGGATCCGGCAAGACCGCGGTGTATCAAGCGGCGATGAGATCCGTGCTCGAAGCCGGGCGCTCGGCCATCATGCTGGTTCCGGAAATCGGACTCACTCCCGCCGCCGCCGCCAATCTCCATCAGGTTTTCGGGGGCGAAGTTGCTCTCCTACATTCGGCTCTCTCGGATCAGGAACGTGCCGAGCAGTGGCACCGCATCAAGCGTGGAGAAGCCCGCATCGTAGTCGCGACCCGCTCCGGCGTATTTGCCCCGGTATCAGATTTGGCTTTGGTCATTGTCGACGAAGAGCAGGACTCTTCTTATAAACAGGAAGAAACTCCGCGCTATCACGCCCGCGACGTGGCCGTCGTGCGGGCCAAGATGGCAAATGCAGTGGTCGTTCTAGGCTCGGCCACGCCTTCTCTCGAGTCTTATTTCAATGCAACCAAGCGCAAGTACACGTTGCTCGAACTGCCTGACCGTGTGGAGAAGCGGCCGTTGCCCGAAGTTGAGATCATCGACATGCGGCAGGAGTTCCAGGAAACCGGACACGAGCAAGTGATCTCCCGCAAGCTCACGGAGGAGATCCGGCAGCGTTTGGAGCGCAAAGAACAAGTCATGGTGCTGCTCAACCGCCGCGGATACTCCCCGCTGGTGCTGTGCCGCGCCTGCGGCAGCCACCTGGAGTGCAGAAATTGCGCAGTGGCTATGACTCACCATAAGCGCTCGCATCGCATGGTCTGTCACTACTGCGGTTTCATGACGCCGGTGCCGAAAGTCTGCGGCGAATGCGGCAGCGAGTATGTGCAGTTCCTCGGAACTGGATCGGAGAAGCTGGAAGAACTGCTGCACGGCTTGTTCCCGCAAGCCCGCATCGGACGGCTGGATCGCGATACGGTTCGGGGACGCGAAGATTTCGAACGCGCTCTCAACGCGCTCGATCAGGGCGAACTCGACCTGCTGGTGGGGACCCAAATGATCGCCAAGGGACATGACATCCACGGTGTGACCCTGGTCGGCGTGGTCGGGGCCGATGCAGCGTTGGGATTTCCCGACTTCCGCGCCGCTGAGCGGACGTTTCAACTGCTAACTCAGGTCGCCGGACGCGCCGGACGCGGCCAGACTCCGGGCAAAGTCGTCTTGCAGACTTTCTTCCCCGATCACTATGCCGTTCAATATGCCGCGCAGCACGACTTCGCGGGTTTCTACGAAAAAGAACTGCGCTTTCGCAGCTGGATGCACTATCCGCCCTACAGCTCACTGGCGAATGTCTTGGTGAGAAGCGACAAACTCGACCAAGCCCTGAGTTGGTCCGGCATTCTGGGTAAATGGTTCGAGAAAACGCGGCATGAAGGCATTCGCGTGCTCGGTCCGGCCGCTGCACCCATCGTGCGATTGAAGCGCGACTACCGTTACCACTTCGTTGTGAAATCCGCCAGCCGGGAAAAGCTCAATGCGCTGCTACGCACCATGCTGGCTTACGCTGCCCAGCAGAAAATTCCCCGCACGCAGGTGATTGTGGATGTGGATGCGCTGTGGCTGATGTGAAACAAAACCCTGGGGTCTCTGCGCGACTGACAGCTAATAGTGTGGCGGCGGGTGGCAGAACGTCCAAAAGATGCGGCCATCCCAGGAATTGGCACATCGGTTGTACAGCTGATAGTGTGTGCAGCCGTCTGCGAACTGGCGGTACATAGGGCTGTTGCACGCATCAATCGGCGGACCCCACCAGAATCGGAAGTTTCCGGGGTTGGGGTGAGGATTTACGCAAAAGTTTGCTTGGACAGGTTCCAGCCCAGCCTTGGGCGGAGGCAGCACTTGTGCCGAGGCCGCAGGGATAAGGGCCGCGAACACCTTCTGGATGAGATCTCTCCCCCCGTACGCGCCCGGGGACACCGACAGGCCTGCACCTACTGCATTCTCCCTGTCGTCAACGTCGTGGAGGTGGTTGAGGGGATCCTTGATCCACTGTCGATGATCGACCCCTCCTTCTCTTCGGTTGATCCAGATGCATTTGTCAGTCTTTTCAAAGTACCTGTAGTGCAGGTAGTTATCATTGTTGGTATCTGTACCAATCGAGAGTTCCGAAGGGCTTTCGTCAGCGACGTGTTGAAAGTGATACGCGTTGGCTACGTCGTACTCCGCGGCTTGGTGGGCTGCTTCTACGTTCTGAGGGTTGCTATTTTTGGCACGGGGATTGGTAGGATCAGGCTGACCCCCTGTGTAGTGCGTCCCCCCCTGAGTAACCGAAATCGCGGACGGAGCGCCCGGAGGGGGAGTAGCCTCAAGTCCTCTTAGGACGATGTTGACTTGCGATGATGATGAGGAGGACGCCGCGGAGGAAGATGATGAGAGGGATGGAGAAGTAGCCGCCGAAGTGGGACTAGCCGGTTCCTGCTTGAAATATTTTTGATAGGCAAGTGCGCCTCCAACCACGAGTGCACCAAAAAGCACCAGGGCTCTGAGCCACTGAGGTAGGGCTTTCAAGGCCGAAAGAAAGCCGTTGATGAGTTGTGAAAGGGGGCTGTCTTGAGGCGGCATTGTCGTCCTCCTTGCGGTTTGCCAGGATTAGTTCATCGGAACAGCGATCCAAAGGAGACGCAGGCATCGTACACAAGAAGCTTGCAGTGTCAATGAGAATTAGAAGTGCGTCCGGAAATCGGAACAAAGTCGTATCCGGCGGGGTAGGGCAACTCATTCAGCGCGTTGTCCTTGAACGAAAATGGGAGGAAGGACGAAGCGATTGAAAAGACCCAAGTCAAAGTCCTTTGCCACGCCGAAACTCCCTCACCACTTCCTTCACATCCCGATGCTCCCCATCGACCGCATAGTTCAGCCGACGCATATCGTCGTCGGAGATCTTTCCCGCCAAAGCATCCAGCGCCTGTCCTACCTCAGGATGCCGGGCAAGCATGTCCTGTCGCACAATCGGGACGGCTTCGTACGGAGGGAAGTAATGGCGGTCGTCTTCCAGAACGAACAAATCGAGCGCTGGGATCAGGCCGTCCGTCATGTTGCCGGCAATCAGATCCACCTGCTTGTCTTTCAAAGCACGACTCAGCAACCCAAGGTCCATGATGCGCGGAGACCCGGCAAAGCGCAGGCCGTAAGTTGCCGCCAGGCCTTTGTAGCCGTCCGGGCGCTCCATGAATTCGTAGCCGAATCCCGCGCGCCACTGCGGGGTATAGGCAGCGGCTTGAGAAATAGCTTTCAGACCCAGTCGCCGCGCATCCTCGCCGCGAATTTCGATAGCGAAGGTATTGTCGAAACCAAAGGTCGGCCCCACGCTGAGGCCAAACCGTTTGGCGTATTCGTTCTTGACCTGCTGATAGACATTTTCTGCGCCACCCTCCGCCTTCTGCTTCAGCACCGCAGTCAGCGCCGTGCCCGTGTACTCCGGATAGACGTCGATTCGTCCCGCCAGAATCGCTTGCTGGCAGATGTAGGTTCCGGCGAGATAAAAGCGCCGCTCCACCGGCAGCTTCGTCTTTGCCTCAATCTGCTGCGCGATGAGTTCGCCCATGACCAACTGCTCGGTAAAATTCTTGGAGCCAACGACAATGCGGTTCTCACGGGGAGGGCCGCAGGAGACAAGCAGCACCATGCTCGCCAAAATCGACACGCGCCGCAGCATTCTTCCCATTGACATGAAGAGAAATTGAACCCCAGTTCTCAGTTCTTGGTTCCCAATTCTCAGTGTGGACTCAGTTTTTTCTCCAACCACCCCAACCCAACGTCGGCAGCCAGAGCCATCAGCGCGGCGGGGATCGCACCCGCCAGAATGACCGTGTTGTTCACCATGGCCAGCCCACGAAAGATGTACTCGCCCAATCCCCCAGCGCCAATGGCGGCAGCAATGGTGGCCAGACCCACTGAAATCACGGTCGCAACCCGCACCCCCGCGATGATCACTCCCAGCGCCAGCGGCAGCTCAACTTGAAAAAGCAGTTGCCGGTCCGTCAATCCCATGCCCCGTCCGGCTTCGACCACCGCCGGGTCCACGCCCTTGATGCCGGCATAGGTGTTGCGAATGAGCGGCAGCAGCGCGTACAGCATAAGCGCGAGGATGGCGAGGCGGTCGGCCCGCGCCCCGATCCAGGGCGCAGGCAGCAGAAAGCCAAACAAGGCCAGACTGGGGATGGTTTGAATGATGTTTGCGCTAACCAGAACCGGCTTGTTGAGCCAGGGCCGGCGAGTGATCAGAATGCCCAGCGGGATTCCGACCAGCACCGCCAGCCCGGTCGATAGGGCCACAAGCCACAAATGCTCAAGCGTGAGTTCGACGACTTCCACATGGTTCTGCACAACGAATTGCCAGAGGTTCATGAACGCTCTCCCAGGTCAGCAGCGAACGCGTGCTTGTACGCAACCACCAACGGAACATCCGAAGCCATAAACTCAGGTTTCGTGTAAACGGCGACCAGTCGCCCTGCCTCCAGTAACGCAACGCGGGAGCCCAGTAGCAACGCCTCACGCAGGTCGTGAGTCACGAATACGACGGTTTTTCGCAGGCGTTCCTGCAACGCGATAAATTCACGTTGCAGTTCAGCGCGCGTCAGAGGGTCAAGTGCCCCGAAGGGTTCGTCCATCAGAAGAAAAGGAGGATCAACCGCCAGCGCCCGCGCCACTCCGACCCTTTGCCGCTGTCCGCCGGAAAGTTCGCGCGGATAACGTAACGCCATCTCCGGTTTTAGGCCCACGACTTGCAGCAATTCCTGCACTCGTTCGCGGATGCGGCCTGCCGGCCAACCGTCCATCTTCGGAACCAGGCCGATGTTGCGCTCGACGGTGTAGTGAGGAAACAGTCCGGCTTCCTGGATGACGTAACCGATCATGCGGCGCAGCCGGATCACGTCCCACTCGCCGAGCGGCCGCCCATCCACGCGAATTTCGCCTTCCGTAGCAGTGAGCAGACGATTAATCAGCTTCAACGTGGTGGTCTTTCCCGAACCACTGCGGCCCAGCAATACCAGGGTTTCCCCACGGCGAATCTCCAGATTCAGACCGCGGAGCACCTCAGAACCGCCGTTCAGACCGTAGGAGACGTTGCAGAATTCGATGGCAGCGCGGTCTTTGGGGGGAATGTCCATCGTCAGTCGGCTCTGCGAGGATTGTAACCACAGAGGACGCAGAGGGCACAGGGGAAGTTTGTCTATTGTCCGGCGTAGGCTCCGGGCGGCAGGCCGGTGATGCGAATTCCGGAATGGCCCTTGTGGCGGATGTTCAATCCGATCAGCAACGCTGTGATTTGTTCGAGAATACGCGCGTTTTCCAGTTTGCCGCCATCAATGGCGCGAACTCCGGGAATTTTCGCGGCCAGCGCGCGCACGGTTTTGCCGGCTTCGATGTCGTCGCTGCACACGATCACATCGCAATCCACCGGGCCTTCAGCGTTCAGGATGTCCGCACCCACGTTTTGAAACGCCGCCACCACAGAAACGCCGCTCGGGACGAGTTCCGCGGTCTGCTGCGCAGCTGACCCTTGCCAGACGCCAAGAGTGCGGCTGGCGCGGCCCCCAACGCTCGCTGCCAAGGGCACGGTGGCGTCTACCACGATGCTTCCCGGACGCAAAGCGGGTTTTAACTGCTTAAGAAGAGTGGCGTGGCCTGCAAAAGGAATCGTCAGCACCAGCAGATCTGCCAAGGTGCAGGCGGCAAGATTTTCCTTTCCTGAAACATTCGCCTTCGCGCCAGCGCGTTGCTTAATTTTGTCTGCCGCTTGCTGTGCCCGCTGGGCGTCGCGCGAGCCGATGATCACCGTCTCACCTGCCAACGCCCAGCGCAGAGCCAGGCCGAAGCCTTCGGGCCCGGTTCCCCCAAGAACCGCGATGGTGCGGCTCATGCGAACTCCGGTTCCAGAGATTGTTCGGCCACCAACTCCTCCAGCGGCAGCTTGATGTTGATTTTGGTGTAGGTGGTGTTGCGTTCCGCGGGAATTCGCCCGGCCTCAACGATCAACGACTGAAAATCTTTCGGGCTGGTGTACTGGCCGGCCGTCGCTCCGGCCTCGCGGGAAATATTCTCTTCCATCAGGGTGCCACCGTAGTCGTTGGCGCCGGCGTGCAGGCAGAGTTGCGACAAGCCGCGGTTCAGCTTTACCCACGACACTTGAATATTATTGATGGCGCCCGCCAGCAGCACTCGAGCCAGCGCATGGATGCTCAAATGTTCCGCCAGAGTCGGCCCGGGCCGGGCAATTCCCTGATGAAACAGCAACGTATTCTGATGCACGAAACCCAGCGGCACAAACTCGGTGAAACCGCCAGTTTCCTGCTGAATCTGCCGCAAGAGCAACAGTTGATTGACCCAGTGTTCAGTGGTTTCCACGTGCCCGTACATCAGCGTAGAGGTGCTGCGAATGCCGCAACCGTGAGCTGTGCGGATCACCTGCTTCCACTGTTCCGTAGAGAGCTTGTTGCGAGAAAGAACGAAACGCACGTCATCATCAAGAATCTCGGCCGCCGTACCGGGCAGTGTGTCGAGCCCGTTGTCTTTCAGCATGCGGAGATAATCATCCAGCGGCATGCCGGTGAGCTCCACGCCGTAGACAATTTCCATCGGCGAGAAAGCGTGGATGTGCATCCGCGGAGTGACCTTCTTCACCGCGCGCAAAATCTCACGATAATAGAAAGGAGGAAGACCGTGCGGCAGGCCACCTTGAATGCAGACTTCGGTTGCGCCGATTTCCCACGCTTGCAGCGCCTTTTGTCCCACCTGCTCCGGGGTCAGAAAATATGTATCGGACTCCCGCGGCCCCCGGCTGAAGGCACAAAACTTGCAGCCGACGAAACATACATTGGTGAAGTTGATGTTGCGATTTACGACATACGTCACCAGATTGCCGGATAGTTCGCGCCGCAAATGATTGGCGGAAACCAGCAAGCCGAGCAGGTCATCGCCCTCTGCATTCGCCAACAGCAGGCAATCCTCCCGCGTGAGCACGCCACCATCCAGCGTTTCCAGTACGCGCTCGATCGCCGCCTGCACGCTGGTGCTCAAGCGCGGCGCGATTTCAGACCATTGCAGCGAGGGAAAACTCTCGAGTTCAGACTGTGACAACCATCGAGCCACAAATTCTCCTTCCGGAGCTCACCGAAACAAGTCCGTCGCCGCTGGGCGAATCAGGTCGCGAGCTCGTCCGCGCGCGGGACGGTACTTGAAGCCACGCACAATGCATGCCGGTGTGCGCGCCAGCTTGCCGCAGACCAACCCCGCTGCGCAAGCCAGTTCGTCAGCCACGGCCTCAATACTAACCCGTAAGGGATAGCCACGGGGATCACGCTCGCCGCGGTAATCGTGTACCGCCTGCATTCCCGCCACGCCAATTGCGACCTCGGTGAGGCCTTCGCGCCACGGCCGTCCGAAAGAATCAGTAATGATCACGGGAACCGACAGCTGTAGCCGCTTCTTCAGTCCGCGATGTAACCGTGCCGCGGAGGCGTCGGGATCTTTGGGCAGCAACACGGCGTGGCGGCCTCCATCGACGTTGGAAACGTCCACTCCACTGTTCGCACAGATCAAACCGTGACGCGTTTCCGTGATCAGCACGCCGCGCTTGCGCCGCACCACGCGACGGCTCTGCGCCAGCCCCAGCTCAATGACTCTGGCATCAACTTTGTACCGCCGCGCCCAAGCCCGCGAACTGACCGAAGGTTTTATCCTGGCCAGCTCTACCAACTGACCCTCCGCCTTCGACACGATCTTATGCTTTACGATCAGAATGTCCCCGGCCTTTAGCGACAGCCGGTTGTCTTTCAAAGCTTCCAGGAGTTTCTCCACCAGCGAGTCGCCGGGACGAATTTCCTCAGAGAAAGGGACGGGCACGATCTGCAACCCTCGAAGCGGAGATGACGGCGTCATTATTCGTTTGCTGCCAGAGGCAAATCCGTCAGGTCGAACCGTCGAACCATGCGTTGCGAGCGGGTTTCGCCCGGCGACTCTGCCAGGCGGCGCAGATCCGCCGGACTGTCGATATCCAGCGCGATCCCAGAAAGCGCCAGGACCGTCACCGGTTTTGCGGATGCCCGCGCCGCGGCCAAATGTGGCTTGAAGCTGTCATTGCCAAATCGCAGCGGGAAGAGCCCAGCGGGACGCCGAAACGCTGCATTGGTGCCACGGCCATCGGCCGCGGGAACCAGCACCGCACCTTCTTCGGGCGCGGCCTGCAAAATCTTCTCCAGCTCCCAAGCTTGCAGCAAAGGAATATCGCCGGGAATCACCAACGTGAAGCTGACTTCGCGCGCTTGACAAACCCGCGTGGCCATTTCAATGGCGTCGGTCTGACTGCGGTTGGCAGAATCGGGGATCACTTCAAAATCAAGGCGCCGGGCCAACTCGCAGGCGAACGGGTCGCTGGTGACCAGCGCAACTTGGGGCCGGCCTACCCACGAAGCCAGAGTCTCCGTCACGTCGAGCAGCATGGTCTGCGCCAGTTCGGTGCGAGTGCTTTGACCCAGCAGCGAGGCCAGCCGCTGCTTGGCGCCGGAGAGATTCTTGACCGGGACCAAAATCATGACGGGTCGGCTCCCGCTCGGGCCGCGCTTTCCGCGGTCAGCAATGCGAGCACGGTCCTGGCCAGCTTGGCTTTATCGTCAGCGGTTCGCATGATGGTGTTGCTACAGTGCACCCGCAGGCCGGGACGAGTAAGTTGGCGTGCAGCCTCCGCGTCGCGCAGGTCAGCAATCAGAATGTCGAGAAAATCCTCGTAAGCTCGCGCCACTCCAGCGATCGAAACCGGAAACCCCTGTGCGGCCATCAGAATTCCTGCCGGCCCGGAGACCGCTGCGTCTCCCACAATCGGACTCACGGCAGCCACCGTTGCCTCGGTCTTTCGAAGCGCATCTCGAATGCCCGGCACGGAGAGGATTGGGCCAATGCTGGTGATCGGATTGCTCGGCGCGATGACCACGGCGCTGGCGGACAGGATCGCTTCCACCACGCCGGGCGCAGGCTCGGCTTCCGTCGCCCCGGCAAAGCGTACCGCTTTGACCGGGTCCTGATACCAACGCTGCACAAAGTATTCCTGGAAACTGAGTTCGCCGACCGGCGTGTCAACTCTGGTCTCCACCCGCGAGTTGCTCATGGGCAGGATGCGCGCCTGCACCCCCAGCTTGGCGCAGATTTCCGTAGTAGCTTCAGTCAGAGTTTTTCCCTCCGCCAGCATCTTCGAGCGCAGCAGATGGATCGCCAGGTCGCGGTCGCCCACGTGGAACCAGGTCGGCTCGGTCAGCTCGCCCATCGCCTGTAGACAGAAAAATGTATCGCCCTTCACTCCCCAACCACGTTCCCGGCTGAGCAGACCTGAAAGCGCGTAGGTAATCGAGTCCAGGTCTGGCGAAACGTAGAGGCCCCACCATTGCAGGTCGTCGCCGGTATTCACCACGAACGTGAGTTCCTGCGCGGGGGCGACTTGCCGCAGCCCATCGACGAACTTTGCGCCTCCGGTGCCGCCGGTGAGTACAACAATCATGCTGCCCTCCGCGCATAGCACTGGGAATCAGCCGCGGCCAGAACTCTTTCCGCGAGCAGACCGGGGCGCGACGTCGCCGCAGGCAGAAACTCCGGATAAACCGGGAGCCTCTGCCGCAAGATGAATCCCTTCGATTCCGTGCGCCGTTGCAGTTCGTCGAGATGAGGCCAGGGTCGTTCCGGATTGATGAAATCCGGCGTGAGCGGCGAAACTCCGCCCCAATCATTGATGCCAGCGTCTACCAGCTCTTCGTAGTTCGGAGCAGAAAGATTGGGCGGAGCCTGAAGGTTCACTTCCGGCATCAGCAAACGGGCGACTGCGATGGTTCGCAGCATTTCTCCTTGCGTCGGCTCCGGCCACTCCCGCATGGGAATCTCAGGCTTCACACGGAAATTCTGGATGATCACTTCCTGAATATGACCGTAGCGTTGGTGCAGCCCGCGAATCGCCAACAATGATTCCACCCGGTCTGCGGACGTTTCCCCGATCCCGATCAGCAAACCCGTTGTAAACGGAACGTTCTGTCTGCCGGCTTCTTCAATCGTTCGCAGACGCTTGGCGGGTACTTTGTCCGGAGCGTTATCGTGGGCCGCTCCTGAAGCCAGCAACGAAGCATTTGTGGTTTCAAGCATCAAACCCATGCTGGGGGCAACCGCCGCCAGGCGCGCAATCCATTCCGCGCTCAGCAACCCGGGGTTGGGATGCGGCAGCAAGCTAGTCTCTCGCAACACCAGTTCGCACATCGCCTCCAGATAGTGCAACGTCGAGTTGTATCCCAGCCGCCCCAAGGTCTCGCGCATTCCCGGAAAGGCGAGTTCAGGCTTGTCACCCAGACTGAATAGAGCTTCTGTGCAGCCTAGCTTTTCGCCGGCGCGGGCGACTTCCAGCACTTCTTCCGGCGTCATAGTGTGCGCGCCAGGCTGACCCGGATCACGCCGAAAAACACAGTAGCCACAATAATCGCGGCACAGATTGGTCAGCGGCAGGAAAACTTTACGCGAATAGGTGATCACTCCGGGCTTGAATCGCTCCTTGGCTGCGACCGCCGCCGCTAGAAGTTCGGGTAGTTGCTCGTCCGGGCAGCGAATCAGACGGCACGCGGCCTCACGCGCTTCGGACAAAGTCCCCTCAAGGTCCTTCATTCGAACCTCAACCCGAGTTGCAATTCCCGCCGCCAAGTTCAATACCCCGGTTGATTCTAATGGATTACCATCCCGCGCGGTGCAGTAACTGGGTACGCCACTCCTTGCGCCATCCTCGGATAGAATTGAAGGTCACTTTCAGACCTTCCATGAGCGTCACGCAGGCCGACTTCCGCAAAGCGCTGGGCAGCTTCGCCACCGGGGTCACGGTCATCACCGTGGACTACGAAGGCCAGGTGCATGGCATGACCGCGAACGCCTTCGCTTCTGTGTCTCTCGATCCCTTGCTGGTCTTGGTTTGCGTTGACCATAAAGCCCGGACGCACACTCACCTGCACACCCGCAAACGCTTTGGAGTAAACGTCTTGTCCGAGGGCCAGCGCAAGATGTCCGAGTACTACGCCCGTCCTGCGCAGACCCATCAGGATGCGGAACGCGAGGCGGGAGCCCGCTTCGACCGCACCGCCCACGGCACGCCGGTCTTGCAAGACGCATTGGCTTACCTGGAGTGCCGTTTGCACACCGCGCAGGATGCCGGCGACCACACCATTTTTATTGCCGAGGTTGAAGATGTGGTAGTGCGAGAAGGTGAACCGCTGCTCTATTTCCGGGGAGCCTACGGGAAGATTCGGCAGGGTTAAACCTGCCTGAGTAGTCGCAAGGCGGATCCTTTGCTAAGCTTGTGGGCCACGTGGGTTTCGTTCCGTGAAGCCCAAGTGGATGCCGGTCACCGATAATGTATCCGCGAGCCTTTCACTATCACCGCGCGGGATCATTGCAAGAGGCAGCGGCCATGCTGTCCCAGCTTGGCGACGATGCCAAGTTCCTGGCTGGCGGACAGAGCCTCATCCCGCTGATGAAGCTGCGCTTCGCCAATCCCACACATTTGGTGGACCTCAACTTTATCGCGGGAATGTGCTATCTCAAGGAGAACGACGGTGCCCTGCGATTGGGGCCGCTGACTCGTCACGCAGAAATCGAGAATTCTGCTGTCGCCTCCAAAATCCCCATTCTGCACGACTGTGCTGCCGGCATTGCTGACGTGCAAGTTCGCAATCGCGGCACCATCGGCGGTTCGCTGGCTGAGGCCGACCCCAGCGGCGACTGGGCGGTTGTGCTCAGCACTTTATCCACGCAGGTTCGATGCCTGGGGAAAAATGGCGAACGCACGGTCGATCTGCAAGATTTCATTCAAGACGCCTACACCACCACGCTGACCCACGACGAACTGGTCAGCGAAGTCGTGGTCAAGATTCCAGCGAAAGGCAGCGGTGGGGCCTATCTCGCATTCAAGCGGGCGGCTCCGGTGTATCCCACGGCCAGCGCTGCAGTGCAGCTCACTATGGAGGGAAATGTTTGCACGGACGCAGCCATCGCGTTGGGTTGTGTGGGCCTGACTGCGATCAAGGCGAAAGACGCCGAAGCCGCCCTGCGCGGCCGGGCGATTTCCGAGAAGACTCTGGCAGCAGCCACGGAAGCCGCCCGCGCCGCCGCCGATCCGCAATCCGACATGCGCGGCTCCGCTGACTACAAACGCACGCTGGTTGGCGCATTAGTCAGGCGAGCCATTGACATCGCTGTCCGTCGCGCCCGGGGAGAGCACGTTGAAGTGAGCCATATCTATGCCTGAAACCATCGCCAAGATCCCGGTGAAAGTTACCGTCAATGGCAAAGTGCTTTCGCTCGAACTCGAGCCGCGCATGCTGCTGGTGGAGATGCTCCGCGAGCAACTCGATCTCACCGGCACCCACGTGGGCTGCGACACCACCTATTGCGGCGCCTGCACCGTTCTGGTGAACGGCGCCGCGGTGAAGTCATGCACCATGTTTGCCGTGCAGGCCGACGGTGCCGTGATCACCACCGTCGAAGGCCTGGAAAAAGATGGGCAGCTGCATCCCATTCAGAAAGCCTTCGGCGATGCCTACGGCCTACAGTGTGGATATTGCACGCCCGGGCTGATGCTCTCCACTCTACAGTTGCTTTCAACGAACCAGCAGCCCGACGACCAAGCCATGCGCAAAGCCATTGCCGGCAACACCTGCCGCTGCACCGGATACCAGAACATTCTCAAAGCCATGCGATTCGCGGCGGAAAACATGAAGGGGGTCTGAGGCCATGGCCATCAAACTGGACGGCGAATTCGAGGTCAAGCGCATTCTGGAAGACGTCTACGATTTTCTGACTGACCCGAATAAGTTTGCGCCGCTGCTGCCCGAGTTTCAGAGTATGTCGGTGCAGGATGTGACCCATTTTGCCGTCAAAGTGAACGTTGGCATTTCCTATATCAAGGGCGCTGCCGACGTGAAAATGGAATTGGCGCAGGCCGACCGTCCCCGGCGGGCGCAGTACAAAGGCCAGGGCAGCGTGGCGGGAGGGAATGTTTCGTTTGTTGCCGGTTTCGATTTGTCGGCGGTAAATGGCGGCACGAAAGTGGCGTGGCAGGGTGAGGCCCAAATTTTCGGACGCTTGGCCTCAGTTGCCGGAGGCCTGCTGGAGCCGTTAGGCAAGAAAAACGTACAGAAGTTGATTGACGGATTGCAGGCAGCGTTGGGGTAGAAGGTGTTCTTCGCGTCCTTTGCGAAAAGTCTTTGTGCCCTTTGCGGTCCAGGAGCCTTCAACCGCAAAGTTCGCAAAGAACGGCCGCAAAGATCGCAAAGGCTTGGGTGGAGATCAAGACTTGAGCAGTTCAAACGGTAAAGCTACGAAGAACTGGGTCGGCCAGGCGCTTCCCCGCAAGGAAGAGAACCGTCTGCTGCGCGGCCGCGGCCGCTTCTCCGACGACATCAAGCTGCGGGAGATGCTCTACTTGCGCTTCGTCCGCTCGCCCTACGCTCATGCGAAAATCGTGAGCGTGGACACTTCAGCCGCCGAGAAACTTCCCGGCGTCGCCTGCGCTCTAACCGGCGCTGAGATCGTTTCTCAGACTCAGCCCTTTATCGAAATCGGACCTGATCCCTTCGCGCGAATTAAAGACTATCCCCTGGCGGCCGTCAAAGTGCGCTATCAGGGCGAGCCGGTTGCCGCAGTGCTAGCCGAGTCTCCCGCGCTCGCCGACGACGCCGCCGAACTCGTGCAAGTCGAGTACGAAGCTCTCGATCCCGTGATTGACGCTGAGCAAGCCTTGGAAAACAAAAGCCTGCTCCATGAAGAAGCCGGCACCAACCGGGTCTGGAACGGCGTTTTCGAATACGGTGATGTCGCCAAGGCTTTCCAGGACGCAGCCCATGTCGTGACCATCGACCGCATGCACTTCCATCGCTTCTCCAGCACGCCGCTGGAAAATAATGTGGTCCTTGCCACGTGGGATGCGAAAGACGAGCGCATCTATTACCAGTGCAACAATTCTTTTCCTTCGTTTGCCATCCAGTTTCTGGCCGCGCATCTGCAGGTCCACATCGACCGCATCCGGGTTGAGACTTCCGACATCGGCGGCAGCTTCGGCATCAAGATCACCAGCTATCCACAGATGGCCGTCTGCGCTTTGGCCTCACGAAAAGCTGGCGGCCGTCCTGTAAAGTGGGTCGAGACACGCTCCGAACACATCACCTCGAGCGCGCATGGCAATGAGCGGACTTTTCGTGACACCCGCATCGCACTCGACGAGAATGGCGTCATTACCGCCATCACCTCCCGCCACATTGACGATTGTGGCGCTTATCCGCGCTATGAGCCTCTAGGCTGCGTCATCTGGTCTCAGGTCTTTCCGGGTGTGTATCGCTTCAAAAACGCCCGCATCGATTTCTCGCAGGCGGTCACCAACAAGTGTCCGGTTGGCCCCAATCGTGGATACTCCCGCATGCAGCATTTGTGGTTTCTGGAACGTGTGGTCGACATCTGCGCCCACAAGTTGGGAATTGCTCCCGACGAAATGCGTCTGCGCAACTACATTCGCACCGAAGAGTTTCCCTACACCACGCCCAACGGATGCATCTACGACTCGGGAAACTATCCCAAGATGCTCGATCTCGCCAAACAGAAAATCGGATGGGGGGAATGGAAACAGAAGCAGACAGCGGCGCGCCAAGAAGGTCGTCTGATCGGTATCGGCATCGGCACCACGCTTGATTCCGGCACCAACAATTTCGGCCAGTCGCAGATCGTCAATCCCGGTCTGCCTT
>JBAWFN010000148.1:0-29717 GCA_049591935.1 Terriglobales bacterium
TCAGTTTGGTTTGCAATGCTTCGCGGGCTTTGCGAATCCTTGGCGGCCTTTGCGGTTAACCGCTTTCTTACCGCAAAGATCGCAAAGAACCGCCGCTAAGGACGCAAAGTCTGAGTAGCCCTCAACCGTGAAACTGACCCACTACCGCAAATCTGTACTTTGTAGATTTGAAACCCGAAACGGCTAGAATGATAGCAACGCCCATGACCGAAGAAACGCCTACGCCGCCGGCTCCGCCGTCCGCAGCCACTCCTCCTCAACCTCGCACCCCCTTCCGCATCGGCGAGGAGTTCGGCACCGCGAAGAAAAACCTTCCACCACTTAAAATTATCGCGATCGGTATCGGAATCATCGTGGTCGTCTGGGCGATTGCGGCGTTCGTGCAGCGGCCGCGGCCGACCGCGACAGGGGCGATCGACGAAGTGGTGTCCGTCGAGATTCCCAATCAACACGCCGTGATCGTGGCGATCAATGTGGCTTTTCAGAATAACGGGGCCAAGCCATTCTGGATTCAGACCATCAAGGCGGAATTGCAGACCTCCGACAACACTTTCGACTGCGACGCGGTGTCCGCCGTCGATTTGGACCGTTACTATCAAGCCTTCCCCGCGCTGAAACAATATGCTCAGACTCCTCTGCAGCGGGAAGCCAAGGTCGATGTCGGGAGTCAGGCGAAGGGGACGATCGTGGTGAGCTTTCCAGTCACTCCAGAGGCGTTTGCCGGCCGCAAATTGTTGCGAGTCACCATCCAGCCCTACGATCAGCCGGTGCCGCTGGTGCTCACCAAGTAGGAGCCGGGGCGGAGTGTCCAGATCCAAGGCCTCTTTGTGATCTTTGCGAGCGCTTTGCGACCTTTGCGGTGAAGGCTTTAACAGCAAAGTGCGCGAAAGATCTCGCTAAGAGCGCAAAGAAAGTGGTTACGAACTGGTCAGCCGGATTGAGAAAGTAGTTCGTTCCCCTAGTGCTTCTGTAGGTATCCTTTTCTGCGCGCCAGATCGGTGCCGGCGTCGGGCTTGATCTCGTCATATTTCAGAAAGCTGATGGAACCATCCACCTCCAGCACGGCCAGCGCCACATCCTTGAGCGTGGCGATGCCATGTTCACGCATGGCTCTCTGAAGCTCATCCAGGCTGACATGCTCTTTCGCCATGTGGGAGGCGATGGCCTCGCCGTCGTGCACCATGAGGCTGGGCTGGCCCTCGACCAGTTTGCGGAAACGGCGATTGACGCCGGAAAGCTCCGCCACTAGATAATTCACTACCAATAAAGTAGTGGCAGCCACCACTCCGCCGGCGAGCGATGTGTCCGGGCCGGTCATCGCGTTCTGCACCGCGTTGCTGATCAGCAGCAAAAGCGTGAGGTCGAAGGGGGTCATCTGGCCCACTTCTCTTTTTCCGCTCAGGCGCACGCCAACCAGGACAACCAGGTAAATCACCCCGGTCCGCAACGCGATTTCGCCAAGAACGTGAACGCCCGGAAACATGCGGGCTATTCGCCGGTGGTCACAGGAGTCGGTGCACTCTTGGGCGTGCTGAGATAGCCGGTGGCCTGCTTTTTGTCCACCGTCCACACCACCAGTTCATACAACATGTGGTCGCGTCCGGTATAAAACTGGATGGGCTCACTGATGTTGCGATCTTTCTTCTCGATGGTGCGGTCGTCGGCGCTGACGTTGATGGTGAACTTGCCCTTCTTGGGATCGGTTTTCTTGAGTTGCAGGCTGATGGTTCCAACCGGCTGCGGGCTGGCGCCTTTCACCAGGGTAAATTCGTAGTAATTGCGGTCGCCCTTGTGCTTGAGGACTTCGAGATCCTGGCGAGTGTTCGCGATCAGCCCGCTCTGCACTCCCAGGTCTCCAATGGTGCTTTGCAGTTTGGCGATCGTGGCTGCCAGGTCAGCCTTGGTGGAGGCAACGTCAGTCTTCACGCCACCAACATCGGTCTTCACATTGCTTACGTCGCCGCTGACCTGACTGATGCGGCTGGCCTCCTTTTTCTGCTCTTCGGCAAGGCGCTGTTCGGCCGCGTGCTGCTGTTGCGTTAATTGAGCGGAGCGCTCCGCCAGTTCTTTCTTGGTCATGCCCAACTGTGTGGCCAGAGCTTCCGAGTCGGATTCCGCCGACTGCATGCGCTTGGTGAGCTCGGCAATCTGCGCGTTACTCGCTCCCTGCCCCTTGGACAGTTCGTCGATGCGCCCGCGCAGCGTGTAAAAGAAATAAACCGAGCCGGCGACGTAGATCACCGCCAGCAACAGCAGAATCCACTTTCCGGCACTGCCCTCGTGCTCCGTGTGGACTTCAGCTACTTGTTGCTCTTCGTCCGGCATAAGCTTCTTCTCCTGGGTGCGGTGTGGGTTTGGTTCTGACCATTGTTGAGCAGCCGGGCGCGAGTGTCAAATGTATGAGGGACTTAGAGAGATTAACGACGGGCAGGGCGTGGCAAATACAATGGCATTATGAATGGCACTATGGATGGTATTGCAAATGGCACGACGGATGGTAAAATGCCATTATGGTGACAACACTCACAGTCGATAAGGCGGGACGGGTTGTACTTCCCAAGCCGGTGCGGGAGGAGTTGCAACTGGCGCCGGGGGATTCTCTGGAGCTGGAGAGCTCCGAAGATCGCATCGTTTTGCGTCCCGCTCGCGGCGGCGGCCGCATGTACAAGAAACAGGGTCGCTGGGTTTTCGACTCCGGCGAACCACTGAGCACGAAAGTGGTCAATGAGACCCTTCGTAAAGTTCGCGAGGAGCGAGACCGGCGCAATATTGGCAAGTCCAAATGAGGATTTTCTTTGACACTTCAGTGCTCGTAGCGGCTTCGTCGATACACCACGAGCATCACCAACCCAGCTTTTCTGTCTATCAGCAGGCACCCCAGAACGCTGCCTATTGGGCCGCACATAGCATGGCCGAAGTTTACGCTGCCTTGACCCGACTTCCGGGCAAACAACGAATGAGCGGCGAGCAGGCGCTGCTCGTGCTTGAGGAACTCCGCGAGCACTTGTCGACCGTTGTTCTCGACGAAAACGAGTACCACTCAGCGATTACCGAGGCCGCCGCGCACGGGGTCCTGGGCGGAACTACCTACGATGCCCTAATCGCTTATTGTGCCCTGAAAGTCAAAGCGACAATTATTTACACTTGGAACGTCGACCATTTCAGACGTTGTGGGCCGGAAATCGCCAAGCGAGTTCGTACTCCCTAGCAAATCTACAATTCCACGTTCCTCAACCGCAGCGAATTCGCAATCACGGAAACTGAGCTGAAGCTCATGGCCGCCGCCGCCAGAATCGGGCTCAGCAACCATCCAAAGAATGGATACAGTACGCCTGCCGCGATGGGCACGCCAATCGAGTTATAGACAAACGCAAAGAAAAGATTCTGCCGGATGTTGTGCATCGTTGCTTGGCTCAACCTTCGCGCGCGCACAATACCCGCCAGATCGCCTTTCACCAGGGTGACGTTGCCGCTCTCCATGGCGACATCAGTTCCTGTGCCCATGGCAATGCCAACATCGGCTTGAGCCAGCGCCGGTGCGTCGTTGATGCCATCGCCGGCCATCGCCACAACGCGGCCTTCCTTTTGCAGACGCTGCACCACCTCGGCCTTCTGTTCCGGCCGTATTCCGGCTTGAAATTCGTCGATAGCGAGCGCGTGAGCCGTGGCTTCGGCGGTACTTTGGCTGTCGCCCGTCAACATGACAATCCGCAAACCCGCGGTTCGCAGATCGCGAAGCGCCTGCGGAGTGGAGGGCTTGACCGGATCGGCAATGCCAATCACTCCCGCCGCGCGCCCGTCCACCCCTACAAAGACCACTGTCTGTCCTTGACGGCGGAGTTCTTCCGCGTGCGAAGCCAGAGGAGAAACGCCAACGCCGCACTCGCTCAGAAACTTTTCATTGCCGACCGCCACCGCCTTGCCCGCCACTCTGCCGCTCACTCCTCCGCCAGTTTTCGACCGAAACTCCGACGAACCTCCAAGCACGATGTTGTTCGCCGTTGCCGCGGTCACCAGAGCAGCTGCCAGTGGGTGCTCGCTTCCCTGCTCCAAACTCGCCGCCAGGCGCACCACTTCCGACTCGTCAAAGCCCGCGCTCGCCACCACTGCTTCTACCGTCGGCTTGCCCGTGGTCAAGGTTCCAGTCTTGTCGACCACCAGGGTGTCAACTTTCTCCAGCGTTTCCAAAGCTTCGGCGTTACGGATCAGCACTCCCGCCTGTGCTCCCCGGCCCGTGCCGACCATGATGGCCATCGGAGTCGCCAATCCCAAGGCGCACGGACACGCGATGATCAACACCGCCACAGCATTCACCAGCGCGTGTGCCAGCCGCGGCTGTGGACCGGCAAGGCTCCAGACCACAAACGTCAGCACGGCAATGCCAATAACCGCCGGCACAAACCACCCGGCCACGCGATCAGCCAGGCGCTGAATGGGAGCACGGCTGCGCTGCGCCTGGCTGACCATTTGCACGATCCGCGCCAGCAAGGTTTCACTGCCAACACGATCAGCCCGCATCACGAACGATCCAGTTCCATTGACCGTTGCGCCCACCACCCGGCTACCCGGCGGTTTCTCCACCGGAATCGGCTCGCCGGTAATCATGGATTCATCCACCGAACTGCTGCCTTCGAGCACCACACCATCTACCGGAATTTTCTCGCCGGGACGAACCCGCAGACGGTCGCCCACTTTCACTTGATCGAGCGGAATGTCCTCATCCTTCCCCTCGCGCACCATTCGCGCAGTCTTTGGGCTTAGTCCAAGCAACGCTCGGATCGCCGCGCCAGTATGGCTACGGGCGCGCAGCTCGAGCACTTGCCCCAGCAGCACCAAGGTGACAATCGCCGCCGCCGCTTCGAAATACACTGGCGGTGTTCCCTCCATGTCACGAAACGCCTCGGGAAAAATCCCCGGCGCCAGGGTCGCCACCAAGCTGTACAGATAAGCCACGCCGGTGCCCATGGCAATGAGCGTGAACATGTTGGCCGAGCGATTCACCACTGACGCCCACCCTCGCTCGAAGAATGGCCATCCGCCCCACAGAACCACGGGACTGGCTAGCAGCAACTCGATCCACGGCAGCCAACCGCCGGGCAGCGCATGTTGCACCGGCATGCTCGCTAGCATGTCAGCCATGGCTACCACGAGCAACGGAACGGTCAGAACCACGCTCGCCCAGAATCGCCGGCTCATCTCACGCAGCTCGGGATTATCCTCTTCCTGTGCGCTGACCGTGCGCGGCTCGAGCGCCATCCCGCAGATCGGACACGTCCCCGGCCCCGGCCGCACCACCTCGGGATGCATGGGACAGGTGTATTCCCCTGCCCGTGCCTGCGGCTTGGCGGGAGCGATTTGGATCATGGCAGGAACCGCCCGCTGGACCAGATACTTCTGCGGATCAGCCTGGAACTTCTCCGCACAGCCTTGGCAGCAGAAGGAATAGGTCTGGCCGCCGTGCTGGCGCTGGTGTTTGGCGGTCGCCGGGTCAACCGTCATCCCGCAGACCGGGTCTTTATCCTTTGCTCCCACTGCGGACGCTTGCGCCATGGTTTCTATAGATTACTCCGCTTGCGATATCGATTGTTGTATGGTTAAGGGAGAGGGAAACCGCCTTTTTATGACTCAGTTGGAAGTGGCTTACCACTACGATAGTCGTCCCGGAGAGAAAAGCATGCGCGCGCTGGCTGGCATGCGCGAGGTCTATGGCATCCGCCGCATTACTTTCAATGAGAAAGAGCGGATCGTGCGGGTGGAATTCGACGCCTCTCGGATGAAAGAGCCGGTGATTGCAGGATTGCTGCGCGAGGCGGGAATCGACATCGGGGCCAGGTTGGCGCTGGCCTAGAGCGTCCCGGGGGAGGGCTTACCTTCGGCCAACCGAACTTGAAATAATTCCTATGAAATGCAAAGGGGCGTCCAAGAAAACCTCTGGCCGAAGTTATTCTCAAGAACGCCCCGTTGCGCGCCACTTCGTCTGCCTTGTCATGTTGCATCCAAGTTGCCAATCTTAAGCTGCTGAAAATAGGACATCGGCCCCCAGCGGTTACCTGGTAGGAATTTCTACGCGCGGGAAAGAATTACGTATGTGTCGCGCGGGCTACGCTGGTCTTGGCGAAGCCTGCTGAAATCCCCGCCCAGCTTGCCAGCCCGAGCAAGGCCACACGCCGGTTTTCATCCCGATGCCGCCTTCCGTTATAATCGGGTTCACCACGCAAGTCCCACGCATGCGCCCGTAGCTCAATTGGATAGAGCATCAGCCTACGAAGCTGAGGGTTGGCGGTTCGAGTCCGTCCGGGCGCACCATGTTACCTTCAAATTGTTCCTTGGGCGCGGCCGTGCTTCCTCGGAAGTCCCAAGACTTTGGCGGGGGAGGCTTCCCTTTTCGGCGACAATAGAAACAGAGAACTTAAGGTGCATCCTCCGGGGCAGGAAGCTTCGAATCAGCCGAATACCGTCCACTCAGCGCACGAAGACGTTGGGTTGGTCGCCTGCCTGCTGCAAAAAGACCGAAAAGCCACGGCCGATTTCGTGGCCCGCTACGGGGACAGCGTTTACGGCTACGTCCGTGCCCGCCTCGCGCCCCGTTACGACCAAGTCGACGATCTGGTGCAGGAAGTCTTTCTGGCTGCCTGGCGAGGTCTTAAACAGTATCAAGGGACAGCACCACTTCAATCATGGATTCTCGGCATCGCACGCCACCGCGTCGAAGACTATTACCGCCAGCGTTTCCGCGACACCGACGTCCTCGACGACTTAGAGGAAGATACCATCCCTCCCGCCGTGATCTTCGATGCTCATCAGCTTCTTGAGCAAGATGAGGTGCGGGCAAAGGCGCAACAGGTGCTGCACGAGCTTCCGGAGTTGCATCGGCTGGTGCTGGTGTGGCGCTACTGGCATGAAATCTCCGCCCGCGAAATGGCCTCGAAGACCGGCAAGACCGAGAAAGCAATCGAACGACTCTTAGCTCGAGCCCGGGCTGAGTTTCGAGAAAGGTGGACCCATGGCCTATCTTCCCGATGACACGTTCATGCAGCGCGTTGCGGATGCGGAGAGGTTGACGGCTTCCGAACACACTCCCGCACGCCTGAAGGCAAGAATTTACTCCGCGCTCATGAAGCTGGAAACGGAGGAGGGGCCGCTGATGAGTCTCCGGGAAAACAAAACTCAAGGGCGAAAACTTTGCATTTTTGAGGATCTGGTGCAGATTGCGCCCGTCGGCCAACGCGCCAAGTCTCTCAACCTATGTCGAGCCTGTCATGCCCGGGTAATGGCTGAGCAAATCGAGAACGCGCCCATTTACTGGAGCGGATGTCCGTACGTGAGCTTCAAGAACTCATAGCCAATCTGGGCGTAAAATTCAAAATTGCCTAACGATTCCAAACAAGTTTTGAAAGTTCTTCAGGCTGTGCGGCCCGGGCGGCGATAGCTCGTCGCTGATCGGATTCCTGCTCAGCGTCTCACTGAAGGTGTAACGAAAGAGCCAGCCATTGTGGAGACGGACATCCATGCCCACAGGTACGCGCAGGGCAATCATATTGGCGCTGAAGTCATGCGGCGGCAACGGCAAACCTTGCATAACCGTGATCGTCTCGTCCGTCGACGAAAGATGCACCCAGCCGGTGCCCACGGAGAGATAGGGTCTTATCCGGCTTTCTCTTTTGCGAAAATACACCAGGACGCTCGCAAACAGGCTTTGTTGCGAGCTTCGCCGGGTTTCCTCGTAATCTCCAATTGACCCTGAGCCAGAAGCGGCAGCGCTCAGGTGCAAGGCGTTTCGGTTCCAAACGTAGTCGCCTTGTACGGTTAGGAAGTCATTGAAATGCCTCCCGAAAAGCGCATTCAATGCCAGGCCGTTTTGCGGATTGTAGGTTGAAAAATCCGCCGACGTTGAATTGACGGAAGCTGCCGTATCTCCGGATAGCGTTGAAATCCCTCCTAGTGCTCCCGCGTAAAACTGAGCTTCCGCAGAGGTCGCGAAAAGACCGGCCAGCAGCAATGCCGCAAATAACTTCGCACACCACAGACACCGGAAATGCCGGACAAGGGTCATCGTGCATTGTGCGAAGAATTCTGAGGGGGAATTGTTTCTGCCCGTCGACATACCAGTTAAAGCGGTAAACCGGTTTCCGCAAGACAGCTTTTCCATCACGCGAGCAGATTTACGGGTATGAATTTCGCTTTGAACCTTAACTGACCGTCGTCCTAAATCCATTAAGAAAGGAAGAAATACTATGAAGTTCAAACTGACCATGGCGATATTGTCGACCCTTACATTTGCGATCTGGAGCCTGCCGGCGAGCGCCGCGGCAGGAGCAGTGTACACCCTGAGTAATTCGAACACGGGAAATGCAGTCCTGATGTTTAATCGTTCAGTGAACGGGCAGCTCACATCCGGCGGCACCTTCGCCACAGGCGACTTGGGTTCCGGAGCAGGTTTAGCCAGCCAAGGTGCTCTCATTCTCGACAGCAGCAATCGCTTCTTATTCGCAGTGAATGCTGGCAGCAACAGCGTTACAGTGTTCGCGGCGACCGCCAACGGCCTTAGCCTGGTTGGCACTACCGCTTCAGGTGGCCAGAATCCCATCAGTCTTACAACCTTCGGCAACTTGCTCTACGTCCTCAACGACGGCGGAGCGGTCGGCGGCCGTGACACCATTGCTGGATTCAGTGTGGGCCCGACCGGACACCTCCAAGAGATTTCCCATGGGATACCGCTGAGCGCACCTTCGGTCGGTCCCGCCGAGGTCAGTTTCAATCCTGAGGGCAACCTGTTGATCGTCAGTGAAAAGAGCACCAACAAAATCGACGTGTTCTCGCTCGATAACGACGGCGGTGTCATCGGTAGGGAAGTAATTGCGTCTGAGGCGCAGACACCATACGGTTTTGCCTTTGGGAAGCGTGACGAGCTATTCGTATCGGATGCATTCGGGGGAGCGCAGAACGCCGGCGCTCTATCCTCTTATTTTGTCTCCCGTGACGGGTCGTTGCACACGATTAGCAGCGGAACCGCCGACAATCAGACAGCGCCGTGCTGGGTTGCGCTGACCAATGATGGCCGCTTTGCATACACCACAAACACCGCGAGCGGCACGGTGTCGGGGTACAGCGTCGGCTACGCCGGACAGTTACAGTTGCTGAACTCCAACGGAATAACCGCCGACCTCGGCGCCGGCAGTGCTCCCATCGATCTGGCCGTCAGCAACGATTCAAGGTTCCTTTACGTTCTTGGGCCAGGAACCGGAGTTATCGACGGATTCGGGATCGCACTCAACGGCTCACTCGCTCAGGACAACGAGCTGCAAGGCCTGCCCGCGTCCACCTCCGGACTCGCAGTCCGCTGACCGCGGCGAGCGTAACCTTGTTCCGGGTCGGCTGGGGTAGGTTTCGCCGGCCCGGTTTCTCGCTCCACCACACCTGGGCAGACATTTCTCGAAAGCTTATTGACAGGTTCGAGGGGGATGCGAGCCCCGCGAACGACAGTAACCACTGTAACTGCAAGCGTAAGGATCTACAGCGAACAGAGCAGCACCTTGATTGTTATAGCGTTCGCTTCCCGGGCTTGCACACGATTCTTGACCAGAATTTTACGGCGGCACGACACCTCTTGTGTCCGCGTGCGCAATGAAATGAATGGAAGGAATGGGATCTGAAAATGACAACCACAAAGTTCTTCTCGAGGGTTCAGCGGCTGAGTATTGCAATGGCTTTGTTGGCCTGTTTCTATGTTGCACGGGCGCAGACTGGCACCGGCAGCTCCCAGCCGCTTGTCGGCCCCGGCAATGTGTTCGTGCATCCGACAAAGGGTGGTACGATCCTCGGTTTTGACATCGATCAAAACGGTACGGAAGGGCTGCTCAGCGAATTCTTGACGCTCGGTAACGGCGCGTGCCCCTACGCAACTGAAACCTTCGACCAGGAATCCGGCAAGATCATCAAGATTGTGAACAAGGGCGATTCATACGGCTGCGGCGACGGTGACGTCACCTGGGGAGTCTCCGGTCCTTCGGTGGGGCTCGTCATGCACGAGCACAGCATTACGTTCGATCACGTTGCCAACACCTATCTATTGCTCAACCCGCTCGAGGGCAATCAAATTACCGGACCCTGGAACCTCGACAATAAGGCTGAGCGAGTTTACGGCGTGAGCCGCAACCAGAGCACTCCGGTCAATGCATTCCAGGTCTTCAATTACCTTAAGCAGCTGGAATACGTTTTTGGTTCCGATGTCGCCGGCAACGAATTCGGCCCGGTCGTACAGCTTGGATCCTACGCTGGTATCGTCGGCCTCAATGCCAAGACCAATACCGCGGTTCTGGCGGGGGGTGGCCAGCCGTTTGGACCGTCCTACGTTTACCAGATTTCCCTGGCCAGCGGCAAAGTCACAACGTTCTTGGGCATCGGATCGGGAATGGTCCAGGGCATCGCAGTCGATTCCGCTGACAATATTGCCGTTACCACAACCTTCGGCGATGCTGGTGTGGAGTTCTATGATCTCACAAATCAGACGGGCTTCGAAGAGACGCTGCCAGGAATCCCACAAAACTGCGATAACGCCTGCGCCGGAGTCGACGTCGAGTTCGATCCGATCCATAGAGTTTTTCTGGTTGCACAACCCATATCGAGCCAGCAGCTCAATTCAAACACAAGCACGATCTATGTTTATGACACACAGGGGAACTTGCAGGAGACTCTCAACGGATTCGACTTCTTTACGCAGAGATTCGACGTGTATCCTGTCCATATCGCTCTTCACCCCAGCGACCGCACCGGTTTTGTGGACGTTACGAATTCCCTAGGGGTGGGTGCGCTTCAGTCGTTCACCTATTGAAACTGTGGCCTCGTTGGCGGCAGCGGAGATCGTACCCCTGCACAGCGCCAATTTTTGTCAGGAAACGAAAAGGATCCAGCACCGGACATACTTCCAAGCACGCGCTGGCGGCCCAGAAATTCGCCGCGCTGGATGCCGTAGGCCGTAAACCGCTGAACCACCCCCGGTTTACCTGATCGCCTCGCCTTGGAATGCTAACCCAGAAAGAATCTGAACGGCCGCTTTTCAGAATGACTTGTTAAGAACGCGGCAACGTCGTTATAGTGTCAGACCTTGGTGTGATCGGCCCCCTGCGAACAGGCAGACCGGGGCTTAGGAGGAGCAATGGCACTTCGTCTGGACGGCCGTCCGGTGGGCGACGTGATGGTGGTGCAATGCATTGGGCGCATCGTCGCCGGGGCGGACGTGCACTCGCTACAGTTTCTGATTGAAAAAGTCCTGCCCAGACACCATGAGATCGTCCTCCAGTTAGAAAAGATCGAGTTCATCGACAGCAGCGGGCTGGGAGCGCTGGTGCGGCTGTCTTCGACCGCGCGAGCCAGCGGCGGCGATCTTAAACTGTGTGCCCTTCCCCAAGCGGTGCGAAAGACTTTGGAGATGATGAACCTGATCACGTTATTCGAGGTCTATGATTCGGAAGCGGAAGCCATTGTGGCGGCGTATTTGGGCCCGCGTTACTCCAAAGACAAAGAGGGCGAGAAGCAGCTGCGCATTTTGTGCGTTTACGATTCGGCGGACGTGCGGGCGCTGCTGGGAGAAGTGTTGTGCCGCGCCGGCTACAGGGCCGTGACGACGGGCAACGTGCACGACGCTGGAATTCTGTTGAAGGCGACCCAGGCAAAACTGGTTGTTCTGGGCGCGAATATGCAGTCGGTGCATGGCGCGTCGACGAAGAAGGCGATGGAGGAGATTGATCCGGCAGTGTCGCTGGTGGTGCTGGACGAAGGGTTTGGAGCACAGGATCCGGGAGAGGCGGCGATGAAACTGCTGGAAACCATCCGCAGCCGGACGGCGGCTTGAGTGATAGTTTGTGTCTGAATATGCGCTGACGGCGATAGAATGTCAGATTAGCAAGTAAAGTTGGCCGGAGCGGCCCATGAACAGGCTAGCGCTACTATTCTCACTGATGATTTTTGTCCCTGCCTTGGTAGCTCAATCGGCGGATTACAGCGGGCCTAGGGAAGAAAAGTACGCACTGGTTACACTCACTAAGTATTGCGCGGCAGTCGAAGATTTTTCTAGGCCCCAGCAACCTCGGGTATTCGCGCAGGTGTTTTCGGGTCTGGGTGCAGCGTCGGGATGGGTGGAATTTTCCAACAGAGCTGCATGGAGAGACGCGGGCAAGCCGCAGCCGCTCGCGCTGGTTTGGTACAAGGACGATAAAGTCGTTCGGGTTGCGATCACATCGAAGGATGACGCGGCACAGCGACAGCCGTATACCGAATACTGCTACCGGGCCGATGGCAGTCTCGCCCGGCTCCGTGCAGTGCCTGAATTGCAGACGAAGTGCGACCCGTTCTTATTTCACTGCGATCTGACATCGCGCGGAGAACGGTTATATCCGCCCATGGGACACCTACCAAGGCTGTCAGGGGCGCCAGCGAAACCGGCGGCCGCGGCTCAGTTGGATGTTCGCGATCAGAACAGCTTTTTTCTTAGGCTACTGCAATCTGAGCAGACATCCTTTGCGTTTGCTCTGATAGGGTGGCCGGAATATTTGAGGGTCAGCGACCTGCCGTTCCAGCAACTGCTCGAAGTTTCTGCGAAATGAACTTACATCCAGAGGCGCATGGGCCGGAACTTCGTAAGCTTGTGAGCGGCTGGCTCCTGCTATTGTCGCTTGGGCTGGCGTTGTCACAGGTCGCCCTCGCCGCTGAAGAAACCATCCGTTACCAGCCGGTGCCTCGGGAAGTCGTGGAAGCCCGCCTGAAGAAGTATGCCGGCAGTGATCCGCAACGGGAAGCGACGCTCAAGCAAATATTTGCCGATGCTGGATGTGACGAGCAGCATCTTTCCGAGCAGGCGGTCAAGGGAGCGCGGCAGCCGAACGTCATCTGCGTGCTGCCGGGGAGTTCCGACAAGGTGATCATTGTGGGCGCACACTTTGATCATGTGCCGGCGGGAGATGGAGTGGTGGACAACTGGAGCGGGGCGTCGCTGCTGCCGTCGCTCTACCAGGCGGTGAAGATTGAGCCGCGCACGCATACTTACATCTTCATCGGGTTCACGGATGAGGAAAAGGGTGAAGTCGGATCGCATTTTTATGCCGGGCACATGACCAAGGAGCAGGTTGGGGCAACCGATGCCATGGTCAACATGGACACGCTGGGGCTGGCGCCGACTGAGATTTGGGCGACTCACTCGGACCAGAAGTTGAGCAGCGCGCTGGTTTACATTGCCAGGCAGCTGAGTTTGCCGGTCAAAGCGGTCAATGTGGAGCAGATCGGCAGCACCGATTCGGAGCAGTTTGCGGATCGCGATATTCCGAGCATCACCATCCACTCGCTGACGCAGGCAACGTGGAATTCGCGGATCCTGCACACCTCGAAGGACCGGATTGCAGCCATGAATTTGGACGATTACTACCAGACTTACACGCTGGTGGCGGCGTATTTGGCATTTTTGGATGAGGTTGCGGGCGGGGCGAGTAAGAATTAGCGGGCGGCTAGGAGTGCAGGCGAGAAATGAATTCGAGGCCGAACCAGTAGCCGGTGCGATTGCGGACGACGGCGGTAATGCGGGCGTTGTAAGGCTGGGTAAACGCGATCTCGGTCAGGTCGCCGGGTTGGAGCGGGATTCCAGCGTACAGTGACATACCGCCTTCACTGATCTCGATTCCAAGTCCGCTGACGTGCTTTTCCTTAGGCCCATCGCAGAGCAAAACGCTGACCGGAAGATTGACCGGATAACGTGGCCAGCGGCGCGTATTGGCGGGAGACTGCATGGTCACAGCGGTGCCCAGTGGCTGATAAACCGATCATAGGCATGGAAATCCACAGCTTCAAATTACCAAGGTACGAGTGGTAACTGGTTACGGTGTGGAAGCGGGAAGAAAACGCTTTTAGCAGCAGCGGACACGGGGTTACACAGGGGAAACCCGACGTTCGCCCTAGCCGGCCGGCAGAGTGCGGCAGAAGGCGCGGATATGAGCGCGCTGTTCGGGAAGAATGCCGACGAACTCGAAGCCGTGGAGAAATCCCATGCGATGGCGGACTACGGCGCGCAGGATTTGGGTTTCCGCAACTTTGGGAATGGAGAGCTCGAGAGAGACCATTTCTCCGGGGCGAAACTCGCTGGTGACGACCGCTCCCAGGCCATTTTCGGCGATTTCGAAACAGCGACCATGAATGCGAAGATATCCCTCCTGCCCCAAGACCTTGACGATCAGGGGCAACTCGGTGCGGTAGCGAGCGTAACGTCTTGTGGAGGACTTGTGCACGTGAGTTCTTGCAGCTCTTGCCTGTCTGGTAAAGCACCCGGGGTCGATGCAAAGAGGACAGTCTTATCGTCACAAAAACTGGCGGGCTTGGCAAGGGGCGGACTCTGAAAAGTAAGGTACGAAGGACGGTATACTTTGAGACGGCGGACCCGTAGCTCAACTGGATAGAGCAATGCGCTTCGAACGCAGAGGTTGGGAGTTCAAGTCTCTCCGGGTCCACCATTAAGCCAGTTGGTTCAATTTCAACTCACATCGCCGCGGTCTTCTACAATGCAGAAGTGAAAACCTGGGACGTCATCATCGTCGGTGGCGGCATTATTGGTCTTTCGTTATCGATCGCATTGCGCAAGCGCGGTGCGAAGGTGCTGGTGGTGGAGCGGGGAGAGCCGGGACGGGAAGCCTCGCACGCGGCGGCGGGAATGCTGTGCGATTGCGCAATCGAAACGCCGGCAGCGTTGCAACCCCTGGCGCGGGCGAGTGCGCGGATGTATCCCGAGTTCGTGCATGAATTGCAGGATGAATCAGGAGTGAAGGTTGACCTGCGTGATCAGGGGACGTTGTTGCTTGTTTCTCATTCTGCTCACGGATTGGACGCTGAGGAGATTTCTGCGGAAAGGCTCGCGGAGTTGGAGCCGGCACTGGCCGGGGCGAAGTGCGCGGCGTTTTATTTGAAGGAGCGCAGTGTGGATCCGCGGGCGCTGACGGCGGCAGCACTCGAGGCTGCCAAGCACCGTGAGGTGGACATTTCTTCGGGAACTGCGGTGCAAAGCTTGCTGCTTGGCGATGGCCGGGTCGCGGGCGTGATTACGGACAAGACCCGCTATCAGGCGCCGGTGGTGGTGAATTGCGCGGGAGCGTGGGCGGGACAGATTTTGCCGCACCAGTTCCCTACCCGGCCGGTAAAAGGACAAATGCTGTGTGTGGTGGGCGGACCGGAGTTGTCTCATGTGTTGCGTGCGTCCGAGGTGTATTTGGTACCTAGAAGTGACGGGCGGGTGCTGATCGGGTCGACCGTTGAAGAGGCGGGCTATGACAAGCGCACCGACGCGGACACGATTCAGCGCATGCACCATGCGGCGGTGGCGCTGGTTCCGGGGCTGGAGCGGGCACGGGTGATCGAGTCATGGGCGGGCCTGCGGCCGGGGACGCCGGATGATTTGCCAATTCTGGGAGCGACCGGCACGCCAGGATATTTTGTAGCGGCGGGACATTTTCGCGATGGCATTCTGCTGGCACCGGTGACGGCGCACGTGATGGCGCAGGTGGTCACGGGGATGAAACCGGAGTTGGATCTGACGCCGTTTTCCCCGGCGCGGTTTGAACGGCCCGGCTAATAAATGCCGGCAAGGAAATCCGATCTTTGGTGGTGGGTCAATTTGGATTTTCGACCATTATTTTGGCAATAATATACGCGACAAATCAGCCTTATCCACCTATGATTCCTCCCATGGACGGCAAGCACAACCAACCAAAGACCTTGCAAGAGGCAGTGATTTTCTACGGCGACCCGAACAACGCTCTGGCCTACATGACCCTGCTTCGCTGGCCGGATGGTGTCGTTACCTGTCCGACTTGCGGCCGCACTGACGTTGTGTTCCTGCACAATCAGCGCAAGTGGCAGTGCAAGAGTGTCCATCCCAAACGGCAGTTCTCTGCCAAGGTGGGCACCATTTTTGAGGACTCGCCTATTGCAAGTGAGAAGTGGATTGTTGCCGTGTGGATGCTCTCTAATTGCCGGAACGGTGTTAGCTCCTACGAGCTGGGACGCGCTATCGGTGTAACTCAGAAGTCTGCATGGTTCATGCTCCATCGAATCCGATTGGGATTGCAGGGCAAGAAGGGCGGCAAGTTGGGCGGTGGTCCTCACAGCAAAGTAGAAATTGACGAGACCTACATTCGCGGCAAGGCTCACCTTTGCCGAACTGGCAGGCAAGGTGGGAGAAACGATTCCCGTCTAATTCTTTTGGCCGGAAACACGGGCCGAAGCGTTTAGCTATTGCTCGGGCGAAAGAATAGCCCTTCAAGGGCCATTCGCCTCACCTGCCATTGCTCCAATTCAACATCCTTAACTTTCAATTTGCAGTCGCCATCATTGTTGAGTGTTACGGTGGCTGTCAGCAGAACCCCCTCCACAACATTGCGACGGGCTGACTCAACCACAATTTCATCTTTGCCCAGGGTGAATTCTACCGACGATGTAGAGATAGAGTTAATATTGTTGTCTTCTCGTACTACGCAGAAGCCGGTGCGCGACGGCATCACGGTGATCTTAACCCGATCATTGTCACCTAGTAGGGATATCATTTCGTTGACATCATCCTTTACGCCCATTTCTAGAGCCTTAAAGATTGCTGCCAGCGAACATTTAGAGCGCGCCTTAACCCACTGGAGATCAACTGGTGCCGGATTGTTTGTCATGCGACTTTTCCTTCCTCGGTCGCTGTTGTTTGGCTGCTTTCTCCTCGTCCAGTTTGGCCTTGATCTCGCTATGCGGAACGCTTATTAGTTTTCGCATGGTGTTGTCGAACGCCTCGAACTCTGTCTGTGTTTTCTTGCTCATGTTTTTTAAAAGCCTCCGCTAATCCCACCATAATGTCGGTAGGTATGGGAATAGACAGTCCCTTTCGATCTGAAATAGTTCCCCAACGCCGTAAATCGCGCCGATCTGTGAGAGTTTGCGCTCTTGCACGTCGAGCGTGCCAACACAAATAATCGGCTGCTTGCAATGGAACGCGATCTTTCCCTGCTGGTAATAGTTCCCCGAGCAAGGGAATTAAGTGATTGGCCTTTATATAGGCCAGCGCCTCTGGCATCGTTCTGTAAAACTCGTGTATGTGTTTGGTGATCTCGCCGTTATTTTCAACGAGGAAGTCAATCTTCTCAGCTTCTGGATTCCTCGCATGAACTCTGCCGAGAACGGTGTACACATATGGCAAGAAAGCAAAAAAATCCGGCTGAAACTCTTTGACCGCTCCAGACGTGGTCGTTAGTTTATGGGGTTCGTAAAGCGGACGGAATATGCTTCCATCGATAGATACGTCTATCGGAAACAAACTTCCCATTTGATCGATCACGAGCGCCGCGTTATCTAGTCGTATATCCGCATCTCTCGCGGTGATGCCCCACTTTTCCCTCCAGGCTTTGCTTCGCATTTCCGTCATGTGCAAGTAAGGAATCTTTGGAGGCCCGTTGAGAACCCACTCTTGCCATGCTGGAGTAAAGAAACGCGACCAATCATCCTCGGACATGACCCAGCCCGAATAGTGGTAGGTGCTAAAAACATTCCCACCGCTTGTTTCATCGGACGCGGCTACAAAAACGGCCATGCGCTTATCCTGTCTTGGACGCCCACGAAAACAACGAGCGTACAAGCGAGACGGCAAGTCCTCCGTCGTTCGCCTTTCCAATATATTTGGCTTGCGCCACGTGAAACCTTACCTTTCACGGGCAATAATCTCTAAGCTGGCCCCAGTCTGACCGTTTCAGACTGATTCGTCAACTATATTATTGCCATTATTCCCCTCCGTGACGGGTCGTCCCGAGCGCAGCCGTTTCTCAGGCGACGCGAGCGAGTTCCTTGCCCGGAAAGCCGTTGCGAGGGAGATCCTTCGGCCCGCTGGTGAAAACGCGGGCCTTCAGGATGACCCATCACAAGCGGTGGGATTTCAAACTGACCCATTACCCGATCTCTAACGCGCTTGCGGTTGCGCGGCGAAGTAACGTACGATTCCTTGCCATGGCTGTCCCGGCGAGCTCGAAAACTGCATCGCTCGAAGACATTTACGAGCGCCTTCACCAGCTTCTTTCCCGCTACTCGCCGCCGTTAAAGACCAGCGGGGGAGCCGTTCGCAGCAAGAAGGACCTGCATCTCAGCATCCCTAAAGCGGTCGCGATTCCGGGCGTGTACGGCGGCAAGCCGACCGCCATCTCGCTGGCCAGCCTCATTCTTCAGAAGAGTTACGTCGGCTTCTATTTCATGCCGATCTACATCGAACCCGCTCTCAAGAAAAAGCTGGCAGCGCCTTTGAACAAACTTCTACAGGGCAAGACCTGCTTCCATGTCAAGAAGCTGGAGGCGGATCTTCTCGAGCACATTGAGGCCGCGCTCAACGAAGGTATTAAGTGCTACAAGGCTCGGGGCTGGTTATAGTGAGAGCAGCGTTTGCGCTGCGCGAATGCAGGTCTAGCTTTTCGGCTTGAATCCAGAACAGGCGAGAACCGGCAGGCGCGGGTATTTGGGAAAGCGCGAGTCGCTTTCCGCCAGAGCGCAGCGATAAAAGATGGAGCCGCGGTCCGATTCCATCCGCCGCGCATGCAAGCAAAGAAAGCATAGACCGACGCGATCTTGTTCGCGAACCGGCTGGCTGGATTCCTTCACCTCCGCAGCATAACGCAAGTCTAATATCCCAATTCATGGAACTTCTGTTAGCCCCCACTCGTTTCATCCGTTAACCTGTCTAAGCCGGGAGGAACGATTGAAGCTGGTCATCGACAAAGTCAGCAAGCGCTATCGCGGAGGAAATTGGGCGCTGAAGGGATTCAGTCTTGAACTCGGCCCCGGCGTGCTGGGATTGCTGGGGCCGAACGGCGCGGGAAAAACTACGCTAATGAGCATTCTGGCTACGATCACACGTGCCACTGAGGGTAAGGTAACGTGGAACGGGAATGACGTGGCGTCGAATCCGGATGGATTGCGGGCAGTTCTCGGATATCTGCCGCAGGACTTTGGAGTTTACCCGAATCTGAATGCTGTCGAGTTTCTGGAATACCTGGCAGCGGTAAAGGGTTTGGACGCTGCCACTTCACGCCGCCGCATCGACGATCTGCTTAACCTGGTGAACCTGGCCGATGTGCGTAAACGGCCTCTGGGCGGCTACTCGGGCGGCATGAAACAACGAGTGGGGATCGCGCAGGCGTTGCTCAACGATCCACAACTGCTGATTGTGGATGAACCGACGGCTGGGCTAGATCCCGAGGAACGCGTCCGCTTCCGCAATCTGTTGTCTGACCTTTCGGGCGAGCGGATCGTGATTCTTTCGACTCATATTGTCTCTGACGTCGAAGCCACTGCCACCGACATCGCGCTGATCGCGCAAGGGACGCTGGTGGCACATGCTTCGCCGGAGGAGTTGCTTCGCCACGTGGAGGGCAAAGTCTGGGAGTGGGTGCTGCCCAGCGCAGAATTGAATGCCGCCAAGGGGAAATATCTGATCAGTAACACCTCGCGGCGCAGCGACGGCGTACATGCGCGGGTGCTGGCGGACAGGGCGCCGAGCGGGGCCCAGCCGGTTACGCCGAATCTGGAGGATGCTTACCTGTTTTGTCTGGCGCATCATCGTGCCGGAGTTGCGGCATGAATCATGCGCGGGTGCTGTACCACATGGTGCGGGCGGACTTTCTGGAGCGGGTGCGGCGGTACAGCTTTCTGCTGACTCTGGCCTTCGCCGCTTACCTGGCCTGGGGCGCAGCGAGCGGACTGATCGTGTTGCGTTTGGACGAGTATCGCGGCGTGTTCAACTCGGCATGGGTGGGCAGCATGATGACCCTGGTGAGCACGTTGTTCATCTCACTGGTGGGCTTCTATATCGTGAAAAACGCCATTCTGCGGGATGAGCAGACACGAGTGGGGAGAATCCTGGCCAGCACTCCCATGAGCAGAGTTTTCTACACGCTGGCAAAAGCGCTGAGCAATTTTGCGGTTCTGGCGCTGATGATCGCGGTGGTGGCAGTGACCGCGCTCTTCATGCAGTTCGCCAGCGCCGAGGAGACACATTACCGGCTGGCAACGTTGCTGGCGCCGTTTCTGTGGGTTGGGATTCCGGCCATGGCCATCACCGCCGCGGTCGCAGTGCTGTTTGAGACGTTGCCGGTGCTGCGCGGTGGCGTCGGGAATGTGGTCTATTTTTTTCTCTGGGGAACGGCCTTCGCCGTGAGTGATCAGAAGGGCCTCGATGATTTTGCCGGGCTGTTTGTGATCGCGCATAGCATGCAGGACGCGCTGAGGAAAGTGAATCCGGCCTACAAGAACGACTTTGCGCTCAACATCGGGGAGCGTGGCCTTGCGACCAAGCGATTTCTGTGGACTGGAGTGGATTGGACTCCACAGATCGTTTTACACCATCTGCTGTGGATGCTGGCAGCCCTGGCAGTCGCAGTGGTTGCAGGGTTGTTCTTCCATCGTTTTGATCCGGCGCGCGGGTGGTCGCTTAAAAAGGCAAAGCCATCACTGGCCGCGGCGGGAGCAAATGGAGACGCAGTGGCCACTGTGACGTCGCCGGAAAGTCGGGCTGCGGCTGGTCATCTTACCCCGCTCGGCGCAGGAGGCAGCGAGGCCCGGTTTTGGCCACTGGTGGTTTCCGAGCTACGCCTGATGCTGAAAGGACAGCGGTGGTGGTGGTACGTAGTGGCGCTCGGGTTATTGATTGCTGGGGCAGCGTCTCCTACTGCGAAAGCGCGGCAGGGCGTGCTGACCGCGGCGTGGCTGTGGCCGGTGCTGGTGTGGTCGCAGATGGGGGCGCGCGAGTCGCGTTACGCCACGGAGTCGCTCATTTTTTCTTCCGCGCGAACGCTGCACCGGCAATTGCCCGCGGTGTGGGTGGCGGGAGTCATAGTGGCCATGCTTACCAGTGGTGGTTATGCGCTGCGCTTGCTGACTGGAGGAGACTGGCAGGGATTGTTGGCGTGGTTTGCAGGTGCGCTTTTCATTCCCAGCCTGGCATTTGCCCTGGGCGTGTGCAGCGGAACCTCAAAGCCGTTCGAGGCGATTTACACGGTGTGGTGGTACCTGGGGCCGTTGAACCACGCACCGGGATTCGACTTCATTGGGGGCACGCCAGCGGCGAGCCGGCCGGTCTTTTATTTCGTCCTAACTGTTGTCCTGGTCACCGCAGCCTATGGCGGACGGCGGATGCGAATGGCGCATGCGTAAAGAGGCTGCGCATCCCGCAATCGGCCCGCGTCTGCGGCCATCTCCCTCAGGTATACTTAGTAGCTTCATACATTCAGATTCCGTCTTAATCGCGTTCCCGCGCGAGAAATGAGGACAGACTATGGCTTCCCCGGCAGTGGATTATGCGCGTCAGAATCAGCAACGCTTTTTAAACGAACTCAAAGATCTGCTTCGTATCCCCAGCGTCAGCACCGCGCCCGAACACAAATCCGATGTGCAAAAGGCAGCCGACTACGTGGCCAGCGAGCTGCGGCGAATTGGCATGGAAAACGTGGAAGTCATCGCTACCCAGGGCCATCCGCTGATCTATGCGGACTGGCTGCATGCCCAGGGCAAGCCGACGGTGCTCATGTATGCGCATTACGATGTGCAGCCTCCCGACCCGCTGGACGAGTGGCACACTCCGCCGTTTGAGCCCACCGAGCGCAACAACAATGTTTATGCGCGTGGAGCCGTGGACGATAAAGGCCAGTTGTGGATGGAAGTGAAGGCGCTGGAATCGTTGATGAGGGGCCATGGCGGCAAGCTACCCCTCAACGTGAAGATCATCTTCGAGGGCGAGGAGGAAGTGGGCGGCGAGTCGATTGCGGAATACGTGCGCAAGCAGAAAGCCAAACTGAAAGCCGACTTCGCGTTGGTGTGTGACACGGAATTGTTTGCGCCTGATCTTCCGACGTTGTGTGTGGGACTGCGTGGGTTGGTCTATACCGAGATTGAAGCGGTCGGCGCGAAGACTGATTTGCACTCCGGCGTGTATGGCGGGGCGGCGCCCAATCCGTTTTTCGCACTGATTGAAATCATCAGCAAGCTGAAAGACGCCAAGGGCAAGATCCTGATTCCGGGCTTCTATAAGAATGTGAAGGCGCCGAGCAAAGATGAACTGAAAACCTGGAAGAAGCTGCCCTTCAACGAAGAGCATTACCGCAAGACCGAAGTGGGATCGAAGGTGCTGACGGGCGAGCCGGGCTTTTCGGTGCTGTATCGCACCTGGGCGCGTCCGACGCTGGAAGTGCATGGCATGCCCGGCGGATTCACCGCTCCGGGCGCCAAGACGGTGATTCCGGCAAAGGCTGCGGCGAAGGTTTCCATGCGGATGGTTCCCAATCAGGATCCCGATGACATCCTCAAGCGATATACGGCGTATGTGAAGAAGCTGACGCCCAAAGGGATCGAAACCAAAATCAAGGTGTGGAGCAAAGGCCCTGCCTGTGTCGTGGGAACCGACAACAAGTACGTGAAAGCTTCGACTGAAGCGATGCACGAAGTGTTCAAAAAAGACACGGTCTTTATTCGCTCCGGCGGCTCGATTCCGATTGTGACTGACTTCCAGGACGTGCTGAAGATTCCCAGCGTGATGATGGGCTTCGGCTTGCCGGATGACAATCTGCACGCTCCCAACGAGAAGTTCCACATTCCGAACTTCTACCGCGGGATTGAATCGATCTGTTTGTTCTTTGAGAAGCTGGGGGAATAGAGAGATTGGGACAAGGGCGTCGTCTCGAGTTCAGGTTGTTGATTTCGGAGGCCTCGGCCCAAAGCCGGGGCCTTTTTCCTGCATGCTAGAATCGGGCTATGAAACGCTCCCGCAAGTTCACAGTCGTAATAGAGCGCGATGAAGATGGCTACTACGTGGCTACGGTCCCGGCATTACGCGGCTGCCACACCCAGGCTAAGAACCTCGACACACTTATGAAACGCGTCCGGGAAGTCATTGAGGTGTGTTCGGGGGATGGTCGAGGCGAACCGTCTCTTGAGCTCGTAGGCATCCAGCAGATATCGGTATGACTCGCCTGCCTCGAGCCAAAGGCAGGGAAATTGTGCGAGCCTTGGAGAGGCTTGGATTCTCGGTAGTCCGCACTCGCGGCAGTCATGTCTTCCTTAAGCACACCGACGGCAGGGTGACGACAGTTCCCGTGCATGCAAGCGAAACCATTGGGCCAGGTCTCCTGCGATCGATCCTGCGGGATGTCGAACTGAGTGTCGAGGAACTAGAGAGACATTTGTAACGGACCGTCTCCCCTGTTTGCGTCAGATTTGTGTCAGACCGTATCGTTTGGTTCGGGTGCGGTCTTGGGCGCGCTACGCAGGAACTTCATCAGGGCAGACCCGGTGGCCTTGCCGGCCTTTGCCCTGAAGAACTCCGCCGCAGTTTCCACGACTCCAACCTTTTGGGCAACCGCGGATGCGATCCACTGATTTAGTGAGACACCGTCCTCTTTCGCGAGGCGCTGCGCGGCCTTCTTGATGGAGGTTGGCAGTTTCAAGGGATAGGTTGCTCGGCTCATGATTTTACCTACTCTGGAACCAACGCGGCCATCGCTTCAGTGATTTCTTGGGGCCAAGGCGCGCCAAACTCGTACCACCGATTAAGATACATCAGGAGCTGATCCCGGTCTCGACTCAATGTGTTGAGGATCTTGATGAAGGGCAGACCTTTTTCCGACGTTAGAAAGAAAACGAGAGCAGGGTCGAAAAGCAACTTTGCCAGCAGCGCCTCGTCGCGAGCTTGGATTGCCGTGAATATCGTGCCCGCCAAAGAGGTTACGTTGTCCAGAGGAAATGCAATCAAGCTTGGTCCGAACTGAAAATTGACCGAAGGGTATTTCTTCTTCATTGCGGCAACCGCCTCCGGGTTTTCGTGGGTATTCACCGCAAGTGAGGAGGTTAGCTCAAGCAACAGTTCGTATTGACAAAGCGACTCGATTGCCCCTGCCTTCGACCCAAAAACCTTCAAAAGAATCGGGTCTTTTTGCACCCGGTCGGCACAAAGATCAATTTGTCCCGATCGATGTTCCAGTTCGGCTGGCTCACCCCAACCTCGCTTCAACGGCCAGAATGCCATAGGTTGCCTTAACTTCGGCGGTGAGTCTTGCCCGGCTCTGTACACCAGCGGCGTCACCAAGCTCCGCAGATACTCGAATCTTCTGCGTTTAGAAATGTATGCACCGATGAGATGCAACGAAACCAGGGTTTCCAGTGCCGGAACCGTGTGGGTGAGGTGTTCGGTTGAGGCACTCGGCATGAGGCCCCTGGGACCGAGCCAACATAGGTAAGATCCCCGGAGACGGTCGCTTGTTTCGTAAACCTCCTGCAGGAGGTTTACTGCCATCTGTAGGAACTCTGTCGGGCCACCGTTCTTGATCACGTAAATCGCCGCCGACCTCAAGCGCTGCATTGCCGGCATGAATACATTCGTCTTGTGGTCACGAACCGCAGCCACACGATCTGGCACGATAGACTGTGCGGACCCGTATTTATCCGGCTCGAAGCCGTCGATCGCGTGCCATCCCTCAACCAAATCATCCCTCAGTCCTTCCAGCAAGGCCCGGAACCTGGGCCGGTCATCGGAAACGGAGAGATTTTCGATTAGGACCTTGAACTCCTCATCCGTGCCGAAGGTCGGTACGGATGTGATGTTGTGCGCGCCGCGCAGCCGCTCCTGGGCTGTCACACGTTCCAAGAGATGCGCCGTCCGCTGCCTAGTCCTGCTTTCGGTCTCGAACTCAATCAGGTCCTCGTAAATCTCGTCCCAGTCCTCCGCGCCTGCAAGTCGTTTCGCGGTTGAGTTTCCCTTTGTCCACAAATCCCCTTTCCGCAGCAGCGCCTTCGGAGCAGTCTCAAACGCGTGGTTAACGGAGACCTTTGCAACTATGCGACGCGTCTTCTGGGGAGGGAAAACGAACAGAATGAAATTCTTGCCCTCCGACGATTGCAGGGTAAAGACCTCGAACAGCGGAATGGGGTTCAAGTACTTCTCTAGCAATTGCCTCACGTTGGCTTCCTCGAAATCAGCCGAATTGTCAACGTTGACTAATGCTCGGCCTTTTTCGTCGGCACCAATGACGAGGAACTTCTCGGACTCAATCTTTGATGTGCAAATTGACTGGACGTCCTTAACGAATTCAATCTTTTCGGTCAATTCCCTTAGGGCACAGGAACGTTTCAACTCAAAGAGTGGGTGCTCTCCAACTTCCCGAACAACCTTCTCCACTTCCTGTCTGTATCGGTCTGCCCGGATCGACAAGGGCGGGCTTTCGGGTTCTTTCTCAGGTTCTCCAGCCATACAAGTTCACACGCTTTCTTTATTGCACGAAGCGGCGGGTCGCGCTACTCTGTCAGTGCTCTCGCGACTCTTCCTTCCTTCTTGTCTTCCCTCGCCCAATTCTACAACTTTGCTGCATTGTGTGTGCAAAATGACGTGGTATTGCGAAGGGTCATACAAGATATAGTGTTTTCTTGCTTGACCCCGGCGCAATTTGACCGTTACATTAGCTTTGATTTGTGCTCGCGTTATTTGGCCTAGGGTAGGTTTTGGCCCGACGGCAAGCGCGGGCATCTCATTGGTAAACAGGGCGGGTTCTCGACTTCGATTGGGACGGCGAAGCGAGAGGTCAGGCTGGCGCGACCAAGGAGTACACGTTGCTCAAACTGAAAAAGCTGCAAATTCTCGGGTTCAAATCCTTTTGCGACCGCACCGAACTCAAGTTTCACGGGGACGGGGTCGCGGCGATCATTGGGCCGAACGGGTGCGGCAAGTCCAATATTGCCGACGCTATCTCCTGGGTGCTGGGCGAGCAGTCGGCCAAGACCCTGCGCGGATCGCGCATGGAGGACGTGATCTTTGCCGGGACGCGCGACCGCAAACCGACGGGTATGGCCGAGGTGGCGCTAACACTGATCGATCCCGAGGTGTGTGGCGGCGCAGACGTGGCCAATCCAATCGAAGTTGAAATCCAAGATGAGATGCCGGCGACTGATTGGGATGAGGCCGAACTGCGGGCGAAAGCAGCCGAGGAAGTGGAACAGCGCACGGAAGAAGCGCAACCGGGCAGAGTCGACAGTGTGTTCGACGCGGACGCCGAAGATGAGCCGCTGTTCGCAGTTTTCGTAAACCCGAATCCGCCGGTCAAATCGGCTGCGCCGGGTGGGGGTGTGAACCTGGGGCCGCAAGTGGTGTTAAAGATCCGGCGGCGGAAGTTTCAGCAGCAATTCCGCGCGGGAGAGATCGTGGTTACGCGGCGGTTGTTCCGATCCGGGGACAGCGAGTATCTGCTGAACGGCAAGCTGTGCCGGCTGCGCGATATTCAGGAATTGTTCATGGGGACGGGACTGGGACCGGAGTCGTATGCGCTGATCGAACAAGGGCGCATTGGGCAGATTTTGAGCAGCCGGCCTACGGACCGGCGGGCGATCATTGAAGAAGCGGCGGGAATCACCAAATTCAAGACCAAGAAGCGGCTGGCGGAAGCTCGCCTGGAAGACGCCAAGCTCAACCTGGCGCGGGTGAATGACATTTTCGAGGAAGTTACGCGGCAGATGAATTCGCTGAAGCGGCAGGCGTCAAAGGCGGAGCGTTACGCCAAGCTCCGGGAGGAACTCAGGGCCAGGTTGCGGGTGGTGCTGGCCAGCAAGTTTGCGCAGTGGGATCAACAAAGCGCAGCTCTGGAGGGAGAGGTCAACGCGATTTCCGAGGAGATCCGACTACAGGGCGATGGGGTGCAGCAACTGGAAGGGGAGCAGGGCGAGCGCAGGCAGCGGGGATACGCGATTGAGAGCGAGATACGCGAAAACCGCGAGCGCTTGAATCAGATCAAGATTGAGGGCAATCACGCGGTGGCGCAGCGGCGCCACAATGAGGAGCGGTGTACGGAATTGGTGGCGAGGGCTGCGGCGTCGGAATCCGAGATGGCGCAAGCGCAGAGCCGGCTGGCAGCGCTGGAGGCAGAGCGAGACTCGAACCGGCAGGTGTTGAGTTCGGCGGCGGCCGATTTATCTGCCGCGCAACATGAAATGGCTGAGCGTGAGCGAGCGGCTACGGCGGCGGCTGAGGCGCTTGGGGCTTTCGAGCAGCGGCAAGAGGCGTCCCGTGGCGCAATTTTAGAGGCGGTGGGTGCGGCGTCCAACTTACGGAATCAGCTTACGCAAACGGAAGAACGGGTCGCGGCGGTGGATCGCGAGGCCCAGCGCCTGCACGCGGAGATGGCAGCTGCCAGCTCGCAGGTGGAAGCCTTTGGGGGACAGCGCGGCCAACTGGGGTTGGAATTTGAGACCGTCTCGCAGCAGGTGACCGGCTTGGCGGAGGAAATCGTTCAGGCGCGCCGGACACTCGAGTCGAAGCGGCGCGAAGAGTCGGATGGGAAGAATCGGCTGGACAGTCTGCGAGCTGAGTTCGCGTCGGCGATTGGGAAGAAGGCATCGCTGGAGGCGATGGTCGCGGAACACGGCTATTCGACGGAATCGGTACGGCGGCTTTTCCAGTCCGGGGCGATGAACGGCGGGTTGGCTCCGGTAGGCGTCCTCGCAGACTTTCTCGAAGTCGAACCCCAATACGAGGCTGTGGTTGAGGACTTTCTGCGCGATGAACTGAACTACATCGTGGTGAAGTCATGGGATGCGGCGGACGAGGGCCTGCGCCTGCTGCGATCCGATGTTGACGGGCGGGCGACGTTTTTGGTGCATCCTGAGGATTCGCAAGCGAAGTTTTCCTTTGCCGTGGACGAGGCGGCGCGGGCGCTGTCGCCCAGCCGGTCAGTGGTGCCGTTGAAGCATGCCATCCGCGTGCTCAATGGCTTTGGCAGGTCGCTGGAAGTGATTCTTCCCAAGCTGCGCGACGGCTACATCGCTCCCGATCCTGCATTTGCCCGGGAACTGGCCTTGTCGAATCCCGACGCGTTTTTCCTGGCACAGTCCGGGGAGTGTTTCCACAACGTGACGGTGACGGGGGGGAAACAGCGGGCGGAGGGACCGCTTTCCATGAAGCGGGAGCTGCGCGAGGTCCTGCGAATGCTCGGCGAATTGGAGTCGGCCCTGCGCGACGAAGAAACCCGAGTACTGAGGTTAGGACGAGAAATCAAAGACCTCACTTCCCTGCTGGATCGGCTGGAGGGCGAGAAACGGGAAGCGGAAAAACACGCCATGACCTCGGGCCACATGCTGCAGCAACTGGAGTCGGAAATGACTCGAGTGGCGGAACGGCTGGAGACCTGCGGCGGCGAACTGCAGCGTCTGCGCGACGACCGGGAAGAACAAGTCAGCCTGATGACCCTGCGGCAAGCGGAATTGGAGGAGTTGCAGCAGCGCCGGGAAGAGTTGGAGCGCCTGGCTTCGGCTGCGAACGAAGAGCTGGCGGGCTTGCGGGAAGACCGCGATCGGGCCACACAGAATGCTTCCCAGTACATGGCGCGAGCAGCTACGTTGGAAGAACGGCATCGCGCGGCGGCGGCGGTGCTGGAACGAATGGGAACGCTGGTCGCCGACATGAGCGAGCGGGTGGGCAGCCTGCAACGCGAGATTGAGGGCGCGGTTGTGGAACGCGTGCAGCGTGAGACCGAGAACCGGCAACTGGCTGGGCTGCTGGACGATCTGACAGCGGAGCGCAACGCCAGCGAAGCCCGCGAAGGGCTGTTGCAGTTTGAGTCGGACCAAGTACGGGCTCGCCTCACGGAGATCGATGAAGCCCTGCGCGGCGCGCGTCAGTTGCTCGACCAGGCGCGGGACCGTCGCGGCGAATTGGCTGCTGCGGTAGCGAAACTGCAATCGGATGCGGAGTACATGGCCGAAACCTGCCTGAACGAACTGGGGATGCAACGTCCTGAACTCATGGCGGATGCCACGATTGCGATTGTGGCCGGAGAGCAATTGGCGGTGGAAGATCAGGCCCAGCGCGAGATGCGATCCCGACTCGATGCCATGGGGCCGGTCAATATGATGGCCCTGGAAGAATACCGGGAGACGGCCGATCGTCACGCCTTTCTCGATACTCAGCGGAAGGACCTGCTCGACTCGATTGCCAATACGCAGGCCACGATCGCGGAGATTGATACTTTCTCAAGACAGAAGTTCGCAGAAGCTTTCGGCCGGATCAACGAGAATTTTCAAGCGACGTTCAAAAAGCTTTTCGGGGGCGGCCATGCCTTCATGCGGCTGACGGACGAGGAAAACAACATGGAGAGCGGCATCGACGTGGTGGCTTCGCCTCCGGGAAAGAAGTTGCAGAACGTGTTGTTGCTCTCGGGCGGCGAAAAGGCACTGACCGCGCTGGCGCTGCTGGTGGGCATCTTCCAGTATCAACCCAGCCCATTCTGCATTCTGGACGAAGTGGACGCGCCGCTGGACGAAGCCAACATTGGGCGTTTCACGGATCTCGTGAAAGAGATGAGTGAGCAAACCCAGTTCGTGCTCATCACCCACAGCAAGAAAACCATGAGCATCGCGCCGGTGTTGTACGGAGTCACCATGCAGGAGCCAGGGGTTTCGAAGTTGGTTTCGGTACACATGGGTGCAACCGCAGAGCGAGGAAACAACCAAGTGGCGTAGTCCGCCGGGTTGCGCAGGTTTGGAGCCGGGAGAATTCCCGCACTCCGGTTATCCTCCGCCGTCCTCAGTTTTTCCACAAGTATTCGCTCCGAAAGCCTTACTGGACAGCCGGTTTCGAGGCGCGCCTCTTTGTCAACTCTTTTTCTGCGAGCCGCCCGCGGCCGGTGCAGTAAGCTCCAACT
>JBAWFN010000149.1:0-60102 GCA_049591935.1 Terriglobales bacterium
TTGAGCGGGAGTAGTTCAGCGGTAGAACGCCAGCTTCCCAAGCTGGATGTCACGGGTTCGATCCCCGTCTCCCGCTCCATTATTGCCCGGGCAATCTACCACTCGCCCAGGCGCTTTTTCCATGAGCTGGGGTGGTGTATTTGTCCTCCGATGACGACTACTTGGGAATCGACTGTCAGGTTTCCAATCGTCACCTTGTATTTGCAGCTTTCGAAATGGGACGGCGGAAGCGGATCGATTGTGGGCGCAAGGCTCGATTGATCGAAATGAAAGACGCCGCCGAATGGGGTGCAGTCATCGCTCGAAAAATCCACGGCAAAATCAGGTTTGTCGGGAGGATTAGGCGCGTCGGTGCGCTTCCAGGAGAGCTTGGTGTCGGAATACATCGCGACATCGGAGGGCGTCACTACCACGCTGTTGCCGGAAACCTGTAGACCCACCCAGCACTCTTTGGAATTGATCGTGCCCTTGACGCACTGGTTGACCTCTCCACTAGCACCGGTCGCGAAAAGAAACACCGTTGCTGCCATCAGGAACCTGCGCAAGGCAGCACTCAGGCACCGAGCCACAATAGGCGTCTTTATCATGTTCCTATCTCCTTCCTGGGTTGTGAGACTCCATGGTACGGTCTCTGGATACTGCAATGCTACCGCAGTGTCAGTAATTTGGGCCCCTTCCAATAAACTTTACAGTTGGTTGACGTTTCTTTACTACTACCCGGAGCGGCTCGTGGTCGAATATCCTATAAGGTTCCAGAGTGAAGCGTGAGCGGGGAGAGCTGTGCGTTCACATAAAGGACCGGCGACGATGCGGAAAAATGTGTTGGTGGTTTGCCTGGCAGTGTTGGCGTGGACCGGGAACGGCTTCGCCCAGGAGCCAGCGGCCGCGATCGTAAAGCCGGTGGGGACGGTGAAAGCTGTCGCCGGAAATGCCATCACGCTGACCACCGATGCGGGAGCCACAGTGAATGTGGTGGTCGGAGAGTCCACCAGGATCCTGCGCACGGCTCCCGGACAAAAAGACTTGAAGGGCGCAACCCCGGCGCAGTTGCAGGATGTGCAAGTGGGCGACCGGATACTGGCAAGGGGAAAGCCGTCGAGCGATGGCAGTTCGGTGCAGGCGACGGCCGTCATTGTGATGAAGGCGGCTGACATTGCGTCCAAGCAGCAGCAGGAACGCGATGACTGGCAGAAGCGCGGGATGGGTGGGCTGGTCACGGCAATCGATGCTGCCAAGGGGAACATCACAATCTCGATTTCGACCTTGGGCGGTAGTAAGGCGGCGACGGTGCATGTTGCCAAGGAAACGGTGGTGCGGCGCTATGCGACCGACTCAGTGAAATTCGACGATGCCAAAGCGGGCACATTGGATCAGATCAAGGCCGGCGACCAACTGCGCGCGCGGGGCACGAAGAACGCTGACGGCAGTGAGCTGGCGGCAGAAGAAATCGTGTCCGGAACATTTCGCAACGTTGCCGGGACGGTGATCTCGACGGATGCATCCAAACAAGAAATCAACGTGATGGATCTGGCCACGAAGAAAGCGGTGGTGTTAAAGATCGGTACGGATTCGCAACTACGCGAACTGCCCGCGATGATGGCGCAGCGGATTGCGATGCGGCTGAAAGGGGGATCGGCGGAAGATGCGCCAGGAGCGGGGGGCGCACCAACGGCCAAACCGGGCGAGGGGTCTGCGGGTGGGGGCAATGGCGGGTCGCGGTCCGGTGGCGGGCGTGGAGACTTTCAGCAAATGCTGGGCCGGTTGCCGGCAGTGACGGTGGCTGACTTGCAGAAGGGCGCTGCCGTGATGATTGTGGCGACGGAAGGTACGACCACCAATTCGCCGACGGCGATCACTCTGCTTACCGGGGTAGAGCCGATTCTGACGGCGTCGCCCAAGGGTGGGCAGGCTGCGATGTTGTTATCCCCGTGGAACCTGAGCGGGGCCGGGGGTGAGGCGGCGGGCGGTGGGAATCCATGATGCGGGCCCGGCTTGGCGAAATCAGCGATGGTTCGGAGTCTCAATGAAAGTTGGCAGTGTACGGGGAGTGAGTTGGGCGATACTTTTGTGGCTGGTAATGGCGCCGTGTCATTTGTGGGCACAAGATGGCAGCCTGCATGGGCACGTGACCGATCCCTCGGGGGCGGTGATTCCGGGGGCCACGGTAACGGCAGCGCCCGCCAGCGGAGCAGCGGGCCATGCGGTCACAGATAACCAGGGGAATTATGAAATCAAAGGCCTGGCAGCTGGCAGTTATACGGTGAATGCGGAAGCCAAGGGTTTCTCGAAATCGACGGGCCAAGCGGTAACCGTGGCCGCCGGGCAGGCGAAGCAGGTCGACGTGGCGCTGGAAATTGCGGTGAGACCAGAGAAAGTGGAAGTGCAGGAGGAGGGCGCAACCGTCAGCACCGAATCCTCGAATAATGCCAGCGCGATTGTGATCAAGGGTAAGGACCTGGAGGCGCTGCCGGACGATCCGGATGAGTTGCTACAAGACTTGCAGGCGCTGGCTGGGCCGTCCGCCGGTCCTAATGGCGGGCAAATCTACATTGACGGTTTCACTGCCGGGCAACTTCCGCCCAAGGCTTCGATACGCGAGATCCGCATCAACCAGAATCCGTTTTCCTCGGAGTACGACAAACTGGGCTACGGGCGGATCGAGATCTTTACCAAGCCGGGGACCGATAAGTTTCACGGACAAGTCATGGTGGATGGCAATGACTCGTCGTTTAATACGTCGAATCCCTTTGCGCAAGTTCCGGCCTACCATTCCGTGCTCTACAACGCGAGCATTGGCGGGCCGCTGAGCAAGAAGGCATCGTTCTTTTTCACCATCGAAGGACGGAACATTGACGATTCCAACATTGTGAATGCGACGATATTGGATCCAGAGTTCAATCCGGTGCAGTTTACCGATGCCGTTCCGAACCCGCGCAGCCGCCTGAACCTGGGGCCGCGGATCGATTACCAGATCAGCAAAAACAATACCCTGACGGCGCGCTACCAGTTCTTTCGCAATACCGACACCGACGACGGGATCGGAGAGTTCTCATTATCGTCGCAGGGGTATGACTCCACACAAATCGAACATACGTTCCAGGTCAGCGACACTCAGGTGGTGAGTACGAAGATCGTGAATGAGACAAGATTTCAATTTGTGCGCGATGAGACCAATCAGACGGCCCTGAGCACGGCTCCGACCATTTCCGTGGTGGGCGCATTTACGGATGGCGGCAATTCGTCGGGGAAGTTTGCCGACAACCAGAACCGCTATGAGTTGCAGAACTATACTTCGATCGTGCATGGCGCGCATCTCATCAAGTTTGGTGGACGGCTCAGAGCCGCGACCGACTCGAACAGCTCGAATTCAAATTTCAACGGGACGTATACTTTTCCCTCGATTGTCGCATTTCAAACCACTGCGATAGGACTGCAAAATGGCCTAACGCCCGCCCAGAGCCGGGCGACGTGCGCGGCAACTTCGGCGAATCCGACTTTGGACTGCGGCGCCAGCCAGTTTTCGATAACCACGGGCCAGGCGCTGAGCGAGGTAACGCTGGTGGATGCAGGTTTGTATGCGCTGGATGACTGGCGCATTCGGCCCAACATGACGTTGAGCTACGGTCTGCGTTTTGAGACGCAGACAGATATTCATGACCACGGAGACTGGGCGCCGCGATTGGCTTTTGCCTGGGGATTGGGAAGAGGGAAAAATCCCTCGCCCAAGACGGTGCTGAGGGTGGGATCGGGGTTGTTCTATGATCGATTTGCTTCATCCTCGGTGCTGCAGGCGGAGCGCCTGAACGGAGTGACGCAGCAGCAGATATTGGTGGCAAATCCAAATTTCTATCCGAACATTCCCACTCTGCCAGCTGGGGGTTCGGTGGTCTCACCGACGATTTATCAGATTTCGCCCGGGCTGCGGGCGCCGCAGACCTGGCAATCCGCGGTCAGCCTCGAACGTCAATTGGGCAAGCGGGGAACTGCTGCCGTCACCTATCTTCATTCCCAGGGTGAACACCAGTTGTTCCTGCGCAACATCAACGCGCCGCTGCCGGGGACTTTTGATCCCCAAAATCCCAGCAGTGGAGTGCGGCCTCTGGGCGGTACCGGAAACATCTACCAATATGACTCGGAGGGAATTTTCCGGCAGAACCAGCTGATTGTGAATTCCCGCATGAGCCTGGGGACAAAGGGTTCGCTTTTCGGTTTCTATAGCTTAAACTACTCGAATAGTGATCTGGGGTCGGGAGGGGGCGGGAACGGGGCGAACTTCCTTACGAACCAGTACGACCCCATGGCAGATTACGGCCGATCGGCGTTCGATGTGCGGCACCGCGGGTTGATCGCTGGTTCTTTTTCGTTTCCATACGCAATTCGTTTGAGTCCGTTCCTGCTGATCACTTCGGGTTCGCCGTTCGACATCACCGCGGGTCAGGACCTGAACGGAGACTCAATTTTCAACGACCGGCCAGGGATTGTTTCGACGGCTACCTGCGCTCACACTACGATGCAGACGTCGTCGATCCTGTGCACGCCGCTGGGTACGTTCAACGCTCTGCCGACAGCCGGCGAAGCCATCGTTCCGGTGAACTCGGGCACAGGGCCGACGCTATTCACCTTGAATTTGCGGTTGAGCAAGACTTTTGGCTTTGGCAAAGAAACCAAGGGAGGGACTTCTGATTCTGGGGGCGGACCTGGAGGTCGCGGAGGCCGTGGCGGCGGTGGGCCAGGAGGCGGCTTGGGTGGCAGGGGGCTTAGCGGAGGCGGCGGTGGAGGAATGTTTGGCGGGGGGGCGACCACGGACCGGCGCTACAACCTGACGTTCACGGCATCGGCGAGGAACGTGTTGAACCGGGTGAACCTGGCTCCGCCGGTGGGAAGCCTTAGCTCTCCTCTGTTCGATCAGTCCAATGCGTTGGCGGGTGGGCCCTATTCTTCGGCTGGAGCCAATCGCCGGATTGATCTGCAAGTGTTATTCTCGTTCTAGCGGATTGCAGCAGGAGTCATGATGCGCCTGCGGGTGCATGCTTGCAGGTGGGGTCGGCTTCTCTGCCATCTTCCGCGACCTGGGTTGGCTGCCGTCGTTTGCGGGATGCGCATCTATACCATCAGACTTTCTGCAAGTGAGTCCAAGTGAGAAGGAAGGCCGTGGGAAAATTCAGACTTCGAGGGCTGTTTGCGCTGGCAGGCTTGGCCTGCGCGCTGGCGTGGTCCGGGTGTTCATCGAACTCCGCGCTTAGCATTACGCTTACGCCCGCCGCCACATCTGCGATTACGATCAATCAGGGACAGCTCCAGGCCATCGCCGCGGCGGTGTCCAACGATCCGAGCAACGAAGGGGTTACCTGGAGTCTTTCGGGTGGCGGCACACTGATCAATCCGACCAAGACTTCGGTGACGTACCAGGCTCCGGCCACCCTAACCGGTGACACCACGGCGTCGGTCACGGCAACATCGGTCGCGAATACCAGTATTACAGCCGGGCTGTCGATTACGGTCGACTCCGTGCTGACCATCACCACCACCTCGCTTCCCGTTGGAGCGCTGGGAGTTCCTTACTTCGGCGTGGTCAACGCCGGGGGCGCGACCGGGACTTTTAGCTGGGCACAAACGTCCGGAACCCTGCCTGCGGGGCTAAGCCTGTCCTCCAGCACCAGTGATTCGATCGTCATCTCGGGTACGCCCACGGCGCTGGGCGCTTCCACATTCACCCTGCAAGTTACCGACTCCAGCGGGACGGTGGCGAGTCAGTCGCTCAGCATCACCATCAATCCAGCACCGCCGCTGTCAGTGGCTACACGGTCATTGTCCGCCGGCACGGTGGGTGCGAGCTATAGTCAGACGTTGCAGGCAGCCAGCGGCAAAACGCCCTATACCTGGGCGATCACGGCAGGCAGCTTGCCGGCCGGACTCGGGTTGACTGGCGCGGTGATCTCGGGCATCCCCACGACCGCGGGGACTTCGAATTTCACCGTGCAGGTGACCGACTCGACCACCCCGACGCCGCAAACCGCGAGCGCGGGCTTAAGTATCACCGTCAATCCCAGCACCGCAAACAACGCCGAACTGGATGGCAACTATGCGTTCCTGGTAAGCGGGTTTAGTCCCAACGGACAGTTTCTGGCGGCAGGGAGTTTTGTGGCTGACGGGGCCGGCAGCATTGTCAGCGGGATCATGGATACGAATGACCCCAGTGGTCCGCAAGTTGGCCTGACGTTCACCGGAACCTATTCCATCGGCTCTAACAATTTGGGAACCATGGCACTTACGGTCCCGCTCAGCGGAGTCCGTACCTTCGCTATGGCGGTGCAACCGAATGGCAATGCCAAGATCATCGAATTCGACGATAAAACGGGGACGGGCACGCGTAACTCCGGCGTGCTGTTGAAGCAGACCCCCGGCGCCTTTTCCGCGGCACAGATCCTCGGAAACTATGCTTTTGGATTTTCCGGGGCGGATGCGGCCGGCGCCCGGTATGCTCTGGCAGGTGCGATGCAAGCCGATGGCGTCAGCCATTTCACCAACGGTTTGCTGGACTCGAATGACGCCGGTGTGACGCAGAATGTTGCCTTTACCGGGACCTATACGGGCATCGATTCAACCACCGGACGGGGGACCGCGACGATCAGCATTACGGGACAGGGGACGACGAGTTATAGCTTTTACATTGTGTCGGCCACGCAACTGCTGCTGATGGAGATTGACCAAGCGGCCGGGCAGGTCAGCGGATCGATGCTGCAGCAAGCCTTGCCGTTTGGCTCGTCCTCGTTGAGTGCCACCAGTGTGCTGCAAACCAGTGCCATCAGTGGCTCGGGAGGCGGCGCGGTAACCCAGAGCCAAGTGGGCCTGTTCACGGGTGATGGAGTCGTGAACTTCACGGTGAACACCGACGAGAATACCGGGAGTATCATTTCGGCGCCGTCTTGCACGGGGACCTACAGTAGCATTGGCACGTCCACAGGACGCACGACTCTTACCTATTCTGGAACGGCGTGCGCTGAGAGCGTGCTTTACATGGTGAGTACGAATCAGGCGTTTGTAATGGGCACCGATGCCAACGTCACCTTCGGGTTCATGGAGAATCAATCGGGGCCGTTCACGACTGCATCTTTGTCAGGAACCTATGCTGGAGGTTCGATTGCGACGGTGCTGCCAGGCGCAGGCACTCAGGTGGACATCGAAGTGGCGGATGGAGTCAGCGCGGTGAACTTCACCACCGACAGCAGCACCAGCGGCGGGTTGGGGCAGAACCTGGATACCAGCGGAACCTATTCTCTGCCCACCGGCACCAGCAGGGGCACGATCACGGTAGGCGGCATTCAGACGGAAATTTTCTACATGGTATCGCCGACAGAGTTTATTTCTCTGTTCAAGAATGCGGATGCCACGATAGAGAGTTTCCAGCAATAGGCGGCCGGTGCTGCCCCCCGAGCGCCGGATCAAGGATCAACTCGATGCGCTTAAGATGAAAGTCTTTACCCACTTCGCCTGCGAGCGCAACCGAGGTAGAATAGCTCCCGCTTTCGAGGCATAAGGGAAGTTCCGGCCGAGTCGAAGTTGTTCTCCTCCAGGTCGAGAGTTGATACCACAATCGCGCCTCCAGAAAGGTTCTTGTCATGCCTGCTGCCGCCCGACGATCCCTGTTTCGTGCCACCCTTGCCTTCCTGATTGTAGGACTCACGCCGGCCGCCTTGTGGGCTGTCGGCCCCCTGGCGACCGTCCCCGTTGGGAAAGCCCCCGGTCCCATGGTCATCGACCCGACCACGCATAGTGTCTATGTGGTGAATACCGGCGACAACACGGTGTCGGTGATTGACTCGGAAAGCTTGATGGTCAAGGCGGTGGTGAAGGTTGCGGCGGGGCCGTCATCCATCGCTGCGAATCCGGCGGCGAATCTGGTGTATGTGGCCAGCGTCAACGGGGGAACGATTACCGCGATTCAGGGAACCAAGGTTGTGGGTACGTTGAAGGTCGGGGGCATGCCGATTGGGATGGTGGTGGATACGGTCCTGAGCCAGGTTTACATCGCGGACCAGGCGCGAGACCAAGTCGAGATTTATAACGCGACCACCGGAAAGCTCTTGAGCACGCTCTCCATGGGGATGCATCCGAGTGCGATGGCGCTGAACCTGGCGACCCATGCAGTGTTTGTGGCTTGTTATTTGGGTTCCAGCGGGTCGGAGGTGGTGATCGACGGAACCAAGAATCAGATCGCGACGACAGTGGGAAATCTTGTGGGCGGGATGACGTCGATTTCGGTGGATCCAATTACGAATGTTTCGGTCTCGACCAGCCCTTCGACGAACACGGTGACGGTGGTTTATGCCGACAACGGATACTCAGTCCTGGAGGAGGTGGGCGACGGCGATCAGGACGCGATTGCGTCCGCGTACGACGCCGGCGGCGTCGGAGCTTTTTTCATCGACGATACTGGCGACGGAAACATCTGGTTTGCACTCGGACAGGGCCTGTTCACGCTGGGCAATTTCTATAGTGTGGACCTCACTCAGGCGCGGGCCCTGACCGTGAACCCGGCCACAAATCAGATCGGCGTAACCTACCCAGTGGGCGACCCCGTAGGCGATGTGGTTTACATCATCGATTTTCTTACCCCGGGATTTCTAAGCAATCTCCACCGCTTGATTTCGGGCAACGGGCCAACGGAAATCTTGTTCGATCCGCTGACCAACCGGGCTTTTGTCACCAACAATTCTGACGGCACGGTGAGTGTTTTCGATGTTACGCCGGGAGAAACTGTTCCTGCGTATGAGGCCAACTTTCAGAATTTTAACCTTGGAAACGACTCCATTGACGTGAATCCGGCGACTGGAACCACCTACACTTTGCGGGTGGGCAATTTGTTCGCAATCAATGAGGCGCAGGCCGGAGCGGGGGCCAATGGACTGGGTCAGGATAGTGCGGGGGTCACGACGATTCCTTTGAGCAGCGGTTACTCGGAGGCTTTGACGGTCGATTCCGCGACCAACAAGATCTACGTGGCAGATGGCGCGGCTCTTTTCTATTCGGTGGATGGGACGACCAACGTCGCCACGCAGCTGGGCACGCTTCCGCCAAATGCCAACATCCGGAGTTTGGCGACGGATTACGCGGCAAATGAAATTATTGCCTGGGACTATTTCAGCACCGATGTGTTTGTGTTGGATGGCTCTACGGGAGCGCTGTTAAAGTCGGTTGCAACCACTTCCTCCGGGAGCACGTTAGTTTTTGCTGATTCTGCGAAGAACCTGGTATATGCGGCGTCGAATCCGGTGACCGTGATCGATCCCTCGGCAGGATCGGTAGTTGCCACCATTCCACTGAGTGGTCAAATGATCGGTGCGGCGTTTAACCCAAGCGATAGCCGCCTTTATGTGGTGGTGACGGGATCGCTGCTTTACGTAATCGATACCAGCAAGAACTCAGTGGTCATCAGCGTTACGCTTCCCAACTATGAGTTCGAGTCCATCGCCGCCAATCTGATTACTGGAAATTATTACCTGGGAATGGACAGCGCAGGCACAGGCCACGTTGTCATATATAGCGGCACGTCGAACGCGCTACTGTCCGACTTGTCGGGGGCGGACATCACGGACGCAGTGGACATCAAGGTCAACCCGCTCATCAATAAAATATACGTGGGCAGCGATCGCGGGACGACCACGTCGGTGGTCGCGGTGATTGATGGTCTGACCAATGCCGTCTCCGGCCTCCCTCCCAGCGCATATGACGATGCGGCCCACGCCCTGGCGGTGGACCTCAGCACCGGCCTGTTGGCCGGAGCCGGGCAGAGCTATACCACGCTGTGGTTCCCCAGTTCCGACTTTACCGGGGAGACAGAGGTTCCCATTGCGATGGCAGCGCAGGGTGTGAAGGACAGTATGACCATCGCGACCACGCCGCTGTTCCGGACGCACAACACGACGCCCAGCTTTCTGATTGCCGCTACCAGCAACTTCTCGCAAAACGCCGCTGCTCTGGTGCCAAAGCAGGCGTTCTATCAGGTGGACGGGTGGCAGGGGACATGGACGGCGGCCACGTTGACGGCCGAGAACAACATTACCTCGTACGCGAAAGTGAAGCTGCCGACGCTGGCGACTGGACGGCATATTCTTTATGCCTACTCGAGTTCAGGAGATATTGCCACAGTTCAGGCGAATACCATTTCTGGCGGGAACACACCCGTGATCAGCCCCATGGGTTCGGTGGTGTTCACAGTGGAAAAATAGCTACTCGCCCATAACCTTCACGATGACCCGCTTATCGCGCTGGCCGTCGAATTCGGCGTAGAAAATGCGCTGCCAGGTGCCGAGGTCGAGCTTGCCGGCGGTGATGGGGACGATGACTTCGTGATGGATGAGCAGGGCTTTTAAGTGGGAATCGCCGTTGTCTTCGCCGGTTTGGTGATGCTGGTAGTTCTTGTCAAACGGCGCGAGTTTTTCCAGCCATTGGTCGATGTCTTCGATTAAGCCGGATTCGTTGTCGTTCACGTAAACTCCCGCGGTGATGTGCATAGCCGAGACCAGGGCCATGCCTTCCTGCACGCCGCTCTTCTTTACGGCGGTTTCAACTTGCGGCGTGATATGAACGTAAGCGCGATGCGTTTTGGTGTGGAATTTGAGGTATTCAGTGAGGGTTTTCATGGCAGCTCCCGGTTCACGTTCGATTCTAAAGCACTGAAGGACAGTTACCATCGTTACGTCGAGAAGGGGATGAGATCACAGAACGAAGCAGAGCTTCCGGGCAGAATAATCCTGGAGGTGTTTTGCTCGTGTTTAGGCTTGACTATGTTTCGTGCGTGCTTACGGTGGTCTCGACCATCCTTGTAGGGAGAGGCTGCTGGAAGGGCTGGATTCTGGCGGGAGTGAATAGCGCTATCATTTGTGTGATTGGTGTTCGAACCGAGCAGTTGGGCTTCATTCCGGCGAACTTATTCTGCATGGTTCTGTACGGATGGAACCTGCGCGCCTGGCGAAACCACCGGCGAGCGCAGTCGTCCCAACCATTTGAGGGCGTAACGTCAGAGACGTGAACTCTTCGCAACGTGGAGGATGCTTCCGGATGAGCCTATCTTAGCGACTCCTCCACTTCCGAGAGCCATGTGGGCCGCTTGAGCACTTCGCGGGGCTTGGGGCCATCGGCAGCGCCTACAATGCCGTCGCGCTCCATCAGGTCGATCAGGTGAGCGGCGCGGCCGTAGCCGATGCGCAGGCGCCTTTGCAGCAGGGAAGTGGAGGCCTTGCCGAACTCGACCACCAGCTTGACGGCATCTTCGTAAAGCGGATCGTGCTCGATCTCGCCGTCTTCTCCGCCGCTTTCGTCGCCTGGGCCCATCCCACGCTCTTCCTGCGGGGCCTGCAGGAACTGCTCCTGATATTCAGCCGTGCCCTGGGAACGCCAGAATTCGACCACGGCGGCGATTTCCTTTTCCGTAACGAAAGGAGCATGGAGCCGGTGCAGGCGCGCGGTGCCTGCGGGCAGGTAGAGCATGTCGCCGCGGCCCAGCAGAGCCTCGGCGCCGTTGGCGTCGAGAATGGTGCGGGAGTCAACCTTGGTGGCCACGCGGAAAGAGATACGCGCGGGAAAGTTCGCCTTGATCAATCCCGTAATGACGTCAACCGAAGGCCGCTGTGTGGCCAGCACCAGATGAATGCCGACGGCGCGGGCCATTTGCGCCAGGCGGGTGATCGACTCCTCTACGTTACCGGAATCGAGCATCATGAGATCGGCCAATTCGTCAATGATGATGACAATGTAAGGAAGTGGACGTTCGTCGTCTTTATCGCCGAACAGGCTGGGAGTGCCATTTTCATCAAACAGCTTGTTGTACTGGTCAATGTTGCGGACGCCTTTTTCGGCCAGGATCTTCAAGCGGCGCTCCATTTCGCGCACGGCATTGCGGAGCGCGTTTGCAGCCAGCTTAGGCTCGGTGATGATGGGCGTGTAGAGGTGAGGAACGCCCTCATAGTTGCCGAGTTCAAGGCGCTTGGGATCAACCAGGATCAGGCGCACTTGCTCGGGCGTGGACTTGTACAGGATGGACATGATCATGGCGTTGATGGCCACGCTCTTGCCGGTACCGGTAGACCCCGCAATCAGCAAATGCGGCATGGCGTTGAGATCGGCAGTGACGATCCGGCCGTTGATGTCCTTGCCCAAAGCCAAGGTGAGCTTCGATTTGGAGCCGAGAAACTCCTGCGATTCGATGTTTTCGCGTAACCAGATGATTTCGCGGTCGCGGTTGGGGACTTGAATTCCGACGGTGGATTTGCCCGCCATGCGTTCAATCAGGATGCTCTCGGCCTTCATCGCCAGGCACAGGTCGTCGGTGAGATTGGTGATGCGGCTGTATTTGATGCCAGCCTCGGGCTTGAACTCAAAGGTGGTGACGACCGGGCCGGGATTGATCTGCGTAACCTGGCCGGTGACATCGAATTCAGCGTATTTCTCAGTCATCACCTGGGCCAGAATCTTGAGCTCATCGGCGTCGATGGCTTGCTGTTCATCGGGCCGGTGCAGCAGGGAACTGGGCGGAAGCTTATAACCGCCAGCGATCCGGGGCAGAGTCGTCTTTGGCTTCTGGGTGCTGTCGGCTCGCTCGGTGACCTCAGGAGCGGCGATCACGGGCTCGACCGGCTGCGTTGGCAGCTCGAGTTCCTCGGCAAAGGTGCGGTCGATGCCGGTGCGCACCGGCTCTGTGCCCCTAGCGGGAGCTGGTGGTGTAGCGGGCGGCCGCGCCGGGAACATCTGGGTGGTGATCACGGGCTTGGGAGAGGCGCGGCGTTTTTCCAGATCTTTCTGCATGCGCCGCTTGGCGCGTTCTTCCTGCCAGTCCCGCCAGCGATTCAACAGGGCAACTACGAAGGCAAAGCGGGTGGGCGCCCACACCTGCAGCGCAGAGAACGAGAAGGCGGTCGAAAGATACAGGGCAACGGCCAAAACCGTGGCGCAAACAATGTAAGCGCCGGCGGGGTTGAAATAGTGGATGAGAAAATCGCCGACAATGCGGCCCAATAAGCCTTCCAAAGGAATCGCGCCCATCCAGCGCAGGTGGCCGGGGAGCAGCGAGAGCATGGCGGGAAGGAAAATCAACATCCAGGTTGCGCCCAGGAACTTGGCCAGAGGAGAAGCAATCTTGCGGGAGCGGAACCAGCGCTGACCCAACACGCCGAGAAAGACCGGCAGCAGAAATGCTCCGATACCCAAAGCTTGCAGAATCAAGTCGGAAAACAGAGCCCCGACCATTCCGATCCAATTACGAGCGGCGCGGGAGCCGGTCAACACGGAAGCGCTGTTCAGAGATGGGTCGAGCGGCGAATAAGACGCCAGGGCAAGAAACAGGAGAAGCGCGGAGACGCACAACAGGAAGCCGATCAGCTCATTGAGCCGCCGGTTGTTGGTGGGCGTGAACAGCTGGTTGAAATACTTCATGGGCGTATTTCGTCACGCAGAGACACAACGAAACCTGCGATGCGACTACGCCAGAGCTCTTTGATTATGACAAGAAGCGGGGCGGCGTACAACCGTGGATTTTCCTCCGGTACCCAGAATGACAAACACAACCTGCGGTGGTGGGCAGGGAGGACACCTACCCGAAGCGGGCCTGCCGGACTATTGCAGATGCCAGGCAATTGCCAGCCCGATGACGATGATGCCCGCGACAATGCGGTAAACGATGAATACCTTGAGGCTGTTCGATTGCAGATAGCGGATGAGCCAGGCGATGGCGCCGTAGCCGACAATGGCGGAAACGATCACGCCCACGAGAAACGGCGCGTGCATGCCCGGCGGTAGGCCTTCTTTCTTGAGTTCGTGTGCCTTGAGCAAAGCTGCGCCAGCGATGATGGGGGTGGAAAGCAGGAAACTGAATCGCACGGCGGCTTCCCGGGTCATATTACGGAACAAGCCCGCGGTAATGGTCGCACCCGAGCGGGACACGCCGGGAACCAGGGCGGCGGCTTGAGCGCAGCCGATAATGAGGGAATCGGCAAAGCTAACGCCGGCGAGCGGCTTCTTGAGCTGGCCGATTTTTTCTCCCCACCACATTACCAGAGCTACCGCGATCAGAGCGCCGGCGATCAAATAGATATGCTCCCGGAAGTAGTCTTCGGCCGAGTGTTCCAGCAATTTGCCTGCGATGGCGCCGGGGATGGTGGCGATGGCCAGAAACCAGAGCAGCATGCGTTCTTCTCGTTGTTCTTCCGCGGTCAGGTCCTGTTCGCCGCTGCTGGCTTCGGAGAACCGTACGACCTTTCCTCCCAGAGCAGCTCGAATGATCTGAAACCAGGTGCGCCGAAAGTAAAACAGGACCGAGAGCAAGGTGCCAAAGTGCAGGGCAACGTCGAAGGTGAGTTCGTGAGCGGGCGAAAGCTCATTCCAGCCCAACAGCCGGCGCACGATGATCAGGTGGCCAGAACTGGAAACGGGGATGAATTCTGCGAGACCCTGAATGATGGCCAGGACGACGGCTTGATAGATTGGCAAGGCTTATCCTCATTTACGGAAAAGGTGCTAAGAGTATCGCAGAAAATTGGTGGCAGAATGGCTGCCAGCTTTGGTACTGGCCGCGACCATGTCCTGACACCTGGGTGGAGTGCGAAACACCTCACTCCTCGGCGTTTCCGTAAGTGGGCACGCCCTGCTGGATGAGATAGAGCAGCCGCTGGGCACGGGCGGCCCAGTCGCCCTGGGATGCCTCTGAGGCTCTCTCTGCCAGCGCGATCGCCTTGGCGCGGGACTCTTCGGACTTCTTGGCTTGGTCTTCAGTTTTGTAGATCTCGATCAGCGCGGACTGCCGCCAGGCGGCGTCGTAGAGGGCCTCGGCCACAGCGGGGGAGTTAGGGCGCGCTTTGGCGTACTTTTCGTACATCTCAGCTTCCTTTGCCGGACACTTCGAAGTACCCTGCCAATCGCCGCACAGCTTGTTGTCGATCAAATGGAAGGCAGCGAGGTCGGCCCACTTGCTTCCCTTAAATTTCTTCATCACTTCCTCGAAGTATTCTTCGTTCATGCCCGCACGCAGGAAGGCCTCTTTTTCGCGCGCCGAGGGGCGTGTCATGACGTCCGCCTTCTCGATTTGCCAGCGGATGTCGGCGGAACGGTACATGGCCTCGCCGGCAATCGGGGAGGTGGGGAAGAGTTGGGAAACTTCGTAGTAAAGGCGGAGGGCGTCCTGGGCGGCGCCGCGGCGACCGTGGCGCTGGCTGGCCTGGTCTTCGGAATCGACTGCCTCCCCGAACAAAATCCTGTCGCCGTTGGGAGTGGAGGACTGCACCACGCCCTTTTCGAGTATCCAGCCGGTAACGACGCGCTCTTCGGTGAGTTGAGCTTCGACGTTGATCCAGTCGCGGCTGGTTTGAATGACAACCACTTCGCGGCCACGTTCGACCTCGGCCAGCTTGGCAGAAGTAGCGTCCGGCGCAACATAGATGGTGGCCACGCGCATCATGGCGCCGCGGATCGCGGCCGGCGCCAGCACGCTGGCGAAGAGCAGGGTCAGTAAGGCAAGTGCGGACTTCAGGGTCATATGTCTACGTCTCTACGGCGGCGGATTGCTTGATTTCTTCCAGCATTCGCGGATCGATGTTTCCGCCGCTGATGACCGCCGCGTGCAGCCGGGCCTTGGGCAATTGTCCGCGATGAAACAGGAATCCAGCCACGGCCACCGCGCCACTGGGCTCCGCGACAGTCCTGGGATCGGTGGCCAAGAGCCGTATCGCTTGCCGGATTTCGAGCTCGCTCACCGTTATGATGTCATCCACGTACGCGCGGATGTGTTCAAAATTGATGGGGCCGATACTTTGGCTGCGCAGGCCATCGGCGATGGTGCGGGTGGCCTGTTCGGCGGAGGACTCGGTGATCCTTCCGGCTCGGAAACTGGCTTGCGCATCGGCGGCAAGCTCGGGCTCGACTCCAATGATGTTGACGGACGGTTTGCTGAGTTTGATGGCGGCGGCGACGCCGCTGATCATGCCTCCGCCACCCACGGGGACCAGAACGGTTTCGACGATCGGTAGGTCTTCCAGAATCTCCAGGCCGATGGTGCCCTGCCCGGCGATGATTTTCTCATCGTTAAAGGGCGGAACGATGGCGTAGCCTTGGCGCTCGGCCAGTTCTTCGGCCCGTTGCTGGCGTTCCAGGCTTCCCGGGCCTACGAGAACGATCTCCGCACCCAGTGCTTTTGTGGCTTCGCGTTTGAGCGCAGGCGCGTCGCTGGGCATGACCACCACGGCAGTCGCGCCCAACGCCCGCGCAGCGTAGGCAACGCCCTGGCCATGGTTTCCGCTGGAATAAGTGATGACGCCGCGAGCTCGTTCCTCTTTGCTGAGCGAGGCAATCTTGTTGTAGGCCCCACGAAGTTTGAAGGCTCCGATGGGTTGCAGGTTTTCCGGCTTGAGGAACAGCCGGCGGTCATCGGGAGCGGACGTGGGCAGAGGGAATACGGCTTCGATAAGCTGGGTGCGGACCGCAACTCCCCGTAGGCGGGCCTGAGCTTCGCGAATGTCGTGGAGGGTGACCATGGTGACGACCACGGCCATTCTAATGCAAAACTGCGGTCCGCAGTGCCGTGGCGGGCGGCTTGACATCATGATGTTAAACTTTATAACATCATGATGTGCGAACGACTCTGACGATCGACGAAGACGTGGCCCGGCTGCTCGAGAGAGAACAGCGGCGATCCGGGAAGTCCTTCAAGCAAGTGATCAATGATTTCCTGCGTCTCGGGTTGACCGTGAAACAACCTCTGAAGAAGCCATTCAAAGTGACACCGATTAATCTGGGGCTTCCTCATTACGACAAAGTCGAAGACCTGCTTGACTCCCTTGAAGGACCGGACCACCGGTGATTGTTTTCGACGCCAATCTGCTGATCTACGCCTACGATAGCGGTTCTGCCCATCATCCGAAAGCCCGCGCATGGGTAGAGCAGACTTTGTCTGGTAGCGAAGCGGTAGGACTTCCATGGCACGCCATCACGGCCTTCTTGCGCATCATGACGAATAAGAGACTGCCGGGTGCCCGCTTGACCATGGAGCAAGCGGTTCAGATTGTGGACCGCTGGCTGATGCAGCCGACGGTTCGCACTCTGGTGCCGGGAGAGCATCACTGGCATCTGTTGAAACGGACACTGATTGATGGCCAGGCATCAGGAGCGCTCGCCAACGATGCCCAGATTGCCGCGCTTACCATCGAGTATGGTGGCGTCCTGCACAGCGCCGATCGCGACTTTGCACGGTTTCCAGGGCTGCGGTGGGTTGACCCGCTAAGGTAGACGTATCCTCAAATCAAGCATTGTCAGGTCGGGGCAACCCTCGGCTTTCTACTCCAGTCGCCGTTACCAAAGCCGTGGGATTCCAGCTTGCGGTTCGAAGCGGGGCGATAGGTCCTGCTTGACGCTGCAATCCTAGCCTCTTATGCTTGTGTCTATGGAAGTGCACCTGACTCCCGACCAGGAAGCATTCGTCCGCCAAGCCATCGAGACGGGGAGATTTCACCGTCCCGAAGATGCGGTGGCAGAAGCGTTGTTGCTGTGGGAAGAGAGGGAACGCACGCGCGCCGAGATTCTGGCCGCGGTTGAAACGTCGGAGGCGTCCCTGGCTCGCGGCGAAGGACGCGCTATTACGCCGGAATCCATGCAACAGCTGGCCGATGAAGTGAAACAGCGCGGCCGTGCCCGCCTTTCCGCCGAGACATCCTCTCGCCGCTAATGTCGCATCGCGTAGCACCCCAAGCCGAAGCTGAACTTGACGGCATTTGGTACTACGTCGCAAAAGAAAGCGGCAGCCTCGAAATTGCTGACCGGCTCATTGATTCCATCACTCAACGTTTTCTCATGCTTTCCCGCCACCCGCGTCTGGGACGCCGGCGCGACGAGGAGTTACGGCCGGGGCTGCGTAGTTTTCCCGTGGGTGAGTACGTCATCATCTACCGCATCGAAGGTGAGGACGTCCTGATCCTTCATGTGGTGCGGGGCAGCCGGAGTATTGAGGCTCTACTGGGTTAGGTCTGTGTAATCGAGAACCAGCCAATGGTGGCCCTATATTGTTCGTCTCGTGGCTGAGTGCCACTTGCGGCGAGCGCGCGGGCTCGGTGTCTAAATCTCCAGTATCACCGGCATGATCAGGGGACGCTTCTGCGTCTGCTTGGAGATGTAGCGCTTCAAATCGGCGCGAATCTTTTCTTTGATCACACCGTAGTCGGCTTTTTCCTCGTCACTCGAGACTTCGAGCGTCTGCATCACCAACTGGCGTGCGCCTTCGACGAAGCCGTCTTCGCCCGGTTCGAAGCCACGGGTCACGATTTCCGGTGTGGTCTCGACCCGGCCTGTCAGTTTATTGATGGCGATGATGGGCAGCACGATGCCGTCTTCGCTCAGGTGACGGCGGTCTTTGATGATGAGGTCTTCGACTACGTCAGTGCGAGAGCCGGAATCGATGCAGACGCGGCCTACGTTTACGCGGCCCGCTTTGCGCGCGCCCAGTTCGTCGAACTCAAGGACGTCGCCGCTCTCAATCAGCATGACGTTGCCCACGGAGCCCGGCATCGACGCTGCCATTTCGGCATGCAATTTCAACTGCCGGTACTCGCCGTGAATGGGGATGAAATATTTCGGCTTCACCAGGTTGATGATTAGCTTGAGTTCCTCCTGGCTGGCGTGGCCGCTGACGTGGATGGGCGGAAACGATCCGTCGTCGTAGATCACGTGGGCCTGACGGCGGAACAAGTGATCGATCATGCGGTAGATAGCCTTCTCATTGCCCGGGATGATGCGGGAAGAGAGCACCACGGTGTCGCCTTTTTCTATTTTTGCGTGTTTGTGATTGTCTACCGCGGCGCGCGAAAGCGCGGACATGGGTTCGCCCTGGGTGCCGCTGATCAAAACACAAATCTTTTCTGGCGGGAAGTTCTTCATTTCGCCGGGATGGACGAGCAGACCTTCAGGAATCTCGACATAGCCAAGATCCTCGGCAATCTCCGCCGAGCTATTCATGGAGCGCCCGACAAAAACCACTTTCCGCCCATGATTCCACGCCATCTCAACCGCGAGTTTGATGCGGTGGATAGAGGAAGAAAAACAGGAGATGAACAGCCGCCGCTGGGTGTGGGCAAAAACTTCGTCAAACTTGCGGCGCACGGCGCGCTCGCTGGGAGTGTAGCCTTTGCGTTCGACGTTGGTCGAGTCCTGAAACAACGCCAGCACGCCTTCTTTGCCATATTCGGCGAAAGCGTGAAGGTCGAACAGGCGATTGTCGGTAGGGGTGGCATCGACCTTGAAATCGCCGGTGTGAATGATCACTCCGAGCGGCGTATGAATGGCCAGCGCAACGCAGTCCACCAGGCTGTGCGTGACGGGAATAGGGTGAATCGTGAACGGGCCGATTTTGAAGCGCTGTCCAGGCCGAATCTCGTTCAGGTCGGCGTCATCAAGAAGCCCATGCTCGTCGAGTTTGTCTTCGACATAGGCCAGAGTGAACTCGGTGCCCCAGACGGGCACGTTCAGTTCGGACAGAATCCAGGGCAGAGCGCCGATGTGGTCCTCGTGGCCGTGGGTAAGGATGATGGCGCGTACGCGCTGACGGTTCTCGGTGAGATACGAAATGTCGGGGACGACAATGTCGACGCCCAGCAGTTCAGCTTCGGGGAACATGAGGCCGGCGTCGATGACGATAATGTCGTCGCCCCAGCGCACCGCCATGCAGTTCATTCCGAACTCGCCGAGGCCGCCCAGCGGCACAATATGCAGTTTTCCAGTTGGCATTAGGGATCAATTGATGCTAGCACAGGTGGTCGCAGCAAGTAGGCCGGGCGAGGTTCAAGATACGCCTCTGCCGTCTTGAAAGATAAAAGCTTTGACCGCAAAGCACGCAAAGAAGTCCGCAAGGATCGCAAAGAAAACCGATGAGCCCCAGGCGCTGTGATCGAACGCGGACGCATTCTCTGCGATAATTGAAGTAGATGGCAGAACCAACCGGGCAATCGTGGTTGCGGAGGCGGGTGGAGGGTGGCGTGCGCCGCGGTTTCGAGCGGGCGTACCACACCGTCAAAGTTGATCCCGGAAAATTTCTTCTACAGCTTCGTGCGGCTTACGGTTTGCCGATCGGCAGTTTCCAGGGGCTCTACTCGGTGGACCTGGGTCTGCTGGATGAGGTGGCTGGGCGCATCATTGAAGGCGGGATGAAGGTGGCTGCGATTGAGGGCGCCGGGCTGGGCCTGGGCGGGATCGTGACCATTGTGCCCGATCTCAGCATTCTGGCGGGGATTACGCTGCGGATGATCCAGAAGCTCAGCCTGATTTACGGATTTGAATTCAACACCGACGAGGAGATGGCGGAGTTGTGGATTGCCGCGGCCAGCGCCGCGGGAGTGGACATCAGCAAGGAACTGCTGGAAAAGGAAGTGGTAAATCGCTTTGTCCCCCGGGTGATTGAGCGGGTTGCCGCACGGGCCAGCACGGAGGCGGTAGAGAAGTGGTCAGGACGGCTGATTCCGCTGGCCAGTTCGGTGATTGGCGCGGGGTTAAATTATTACTTTGTGCGGGCCTGGGGCGAGCGGGCGCGGAAGCATTTCCGGGAGAGGCATTTGGCGATTCGAGCAAGGATGATCGCCGAGCAGCAATCGCTCCCGTCGTGACGGCTAACGCAACCAGTCCTCCAGTGCGATGCGTTGATCGGTTTTTTCGTCGCGGTATTTCACGATGACCGGAGTATAGAGCGAAAGATTCCATCCGGCGGGAGCGCCTTTCTTCACCGCCCGTGATCCCGGTACGACCACGGCATTCTCCGGGACTTCCAGAGGCGAGTCATCGGCCGCTTTGTACACTTCTCCGCGGACCAGATCGTAAAGCGGAGTGGAGCGGGTGAGAATGGTTCCGGCTCCGAGCACGGCGCGCGTCCGCACCACCGTGCCTTCATAGACGCCGCAGTTGCCGCCGACCAACACATCGTCTTCGATGATCACAGGGGCGGCGTTAACCGGCTCGAGGACCCCGCCGATCTGGGCAGCGGCGCTGAGATGGACCCGCTTGCCAATCTGGGCGCAGGAGCCCACGAGCGCGTGTGAGTCGACGAGCGTGCCTTCGTCGATATACGCACCGACGTTGATGAACATGGGCGGCATACAGATCACGCCAGGGGCCACGTAGGAGCCGACGCGGATGGAAGAGCCTCCGGGCACAACCCGCACCCGGTCAGCGACCGAAAAGCGGCGGGCAGGGAAGGTGTCCTTGTCGACAAAGGAGAGAGTGGAGCCGTCGTCCATTTGGCTGAGTTCACCGAGGCGGAAGCCCAGCAGAATGCCTTGCTTTACCCAGACGTTGACCTCCCATTTCCCGGCGACTTTCTCAGCGGCGCGAATCTTGCCTTGAGTAAGTTGCTCACGGAATTCGAGAAACGTCTTGCGGGCTTCGGGATTGCTCTCGACCTCGCCGAGAGAGGCGAGACGCTCGATGGCGGACTTAAGGGAGGACATGAAGGGAAAAGTATACAAGAGCGCCGCAGCAATCCCTTAACCACGGAGGTCACAGGGGATCACAGAAGACCGGTCAACTTCAAACGCACTTGCACTCGCTACGGATCAGGATGTTAGCCATGCTGTGGGAAGCGTTGCGGGCTTCCGACAGCGAAGCGTAAGGGCCATGCCAGCGGGAGTGATTGGCATTGTGGCCCGCGGGGCGGCCCTTGCCGTGATTGCACTGGCCGCAGGTGGAGCGGTGCAGGACGACTTTGTGGGGGCCAGCGAGCCAGTTTTCGTAGATGAAGAAATTCACCGCTTCGGACTGCGCGCCCGCGGGCTTGCTGATAAGGCCGACATCGGCAGCGACTTTTTGTAGCTTGGATCGAGTGTCGCGGCGCATGGGGAGCAGCGGCAGGCGATAGACTTCTTCGAGCTTACCCATCATGGCCAGCACCGCCTTCACCGGCATCGGATTCGACTCGATGAAATTGCTCTGCATCAAGGTCAGGTATTTGCGCTGAACGGTGCGGGCAGTCACCCAGTCGTTATTGAGCGCGGCGCGGGTCATGTCGGCCATCTCGCGGGGAATTTCGTTGGAGGCAACGGAAATAATTCCGACGCCGCCCAGGGCAATCACTGGCAGCGTAATGGCGTCGTCGCCGGAAAAAACCAAAAAGCGTTCGGGGACGGCATTGCAGACTTCTGCGATCTGGCTGATGTTGCCGCTGGCTTCTTTCACTCCGAGAATGTTTGGGACTTCCGCCAAGCGGGCCAGCGTGGCGGGTTCGATGTTCGCTCCAGTGCGGCCGGGAACGTTGTACAGAATGAGGGGCTTTTCCACGGCGTCCGCGATCGCGTGAAAGTGGCGATACTGGCCCTCCTGCGTCGGCTTGTTGTAGTAGGGCGACGCGGTCAGGATGGCGTTGACGCCGGGCCGGGCAGAAACTTCTTTGGCTTTGGCGACGGCTTCTTGGGTGGAGTTCGAGGTCGCTCCGGCGACAATGGGCACGCGGCCGGCAACGACTTCGATGGTGACATCGATCACCTGCAGCCACTCGTCGTGGGAGAGAGTCGGAGTCTCGCCGGTGCTGCCGCAGGGAACGAGGAAATCAATTCCAGATTCGACTTGCCAGGCGATCAGGTTGCGCAGGGCAGGCTCGTCGATGGAGCCGTCCTGACGAAATGGAGTTACGAGCGCGGTTCCGCATCCACGGAGTTGCATAGGACAAAGATAGCGCGAATGAAGGAAGACGGCAAAAGGCAACGCCTGCATGACCGGCGGGCGCCCCGTCCTGCATTCCCTTTACAGCCCTCGCCAGACGTCTTTGAAGTCGAAGAATCCCTGCTTGCCGGCGAGCCATTCCGCGGCGCGCACGGCGCCTTCGGCGAATCCGCGGCGGGACTTGGCATCGTGGCAGAGATAGATCCTGTCAGCCGGGGAATCGAGGATCAGTTCGTGCATGCCGACGACGTCGCCTTCCCGGAATGAGGTGATTTCAAGGTCGGTTCCAGAAGCTGCCTGGATGATCTTCTGCATTGCGGCCGCAGTGCCGGAGGGAGCGTCTTTCTTCTGGGCGTGGTGACGCTCGAAGATTTGGCCGGAGTACTGATGTTGGAGCGCGGCGGCGGCGGCGCGGGCGACGTCAAAGAACAGGTTCACGCCGACGGAAAAATTTGCCGCATAGAGGAAGCCGGTTTTGTTCTTCTCCACGAGTTGCTTAATTCGCGGGAGTTCGTTGTACCAGCCAGTCGTGCCGACGACCATATTCTTTTTGTGTTTCACACAGGCGTCGATATGACCGAGAATCGCATGGGGAGTCGTGAAGTCGATAACGACGTCAGATGGGGTCAGGCGCGAAGCGGTCAAGGCCGAGCCGTTTGGATTGTCAGCAGCGCAGAGCACGGCGACTTCGTGACCGCGCGCGCGGGCGACTTCCGCCACCAGAGAACCGGTTTTGCCGCGGCCTAGGATGAGCACGTTCATGGTTCAAGAAAGTCATTACCCGCCGAGTACGCCGAGAACATCAAGGTCATGCGAAAACCTCTGAGTCCAGGTCCGAAAAGAATGTCTTGTGCAGCCGCTGAATCACTTTGGGCACGTCGTCTTCTTCGATCACAAAAGTCAGATTGATCTCGGATGCGCCCTGGGAAATCATGCGAATCTTGATGTCGGAGAGCTCGCCGAACACGCGGGCGGCGATGCCCGGCGTTTCGCGCAAATTCTCGCCGACCAGACAAACGATGGCCTTACGGCCTTCATATTTCACGTCGGCCAGTTTGGCCAGGTCGGCGGCCAGAGCAGGGATCGATTCGTTGGAATCAACCGTCAGCGAGACGCTGACTTCCGAAGTGGAGACAACATCAACGGCGACGCGATGACGGTCGAAGGCTTCAAAGATCGAGCGCAGAAAGCCGTGCGCCAACAGCATGCGGGGCGCGGCAACATCGATGATGGTGATGCGTTTCTTGGCGGCGATCGCCTTGAAAAAGTTGCGGCAATGGGGCACACGCGCCGCGATCCGCGTGCCTTCGCAGTCCGGGTTGCGCGAATTCAGAATGTGGACGGGGATGTTTTTCTGGATCGCGGGCAACACGGTTGCCGGATGCAGCACCTTGGCTCCGAAATACGCCAACTCGGCGGCTTCGTCGAAACTGATGAGCTTGATGCGGCGGGCGTCGGGACAGATGTTGGGATCGGTGGTGAGCATACCGTCCACGTCAGTCCAGATTTCGATCCGCGCAGCGTCGAGGCCGGCGCCAATAATGGCAGCCGAATAGTCAGAGCCGCCGCGGCCGATGGTGGTGGTGACGCCGGCTTTGGTGGCGGCGATGAATCCGCCCATCACGGGTACTTTTCCCGCTACCACCAAAGGCCGCACTTGGGCTCGCAGACGCTCATTCGTTTCCTCGATCTGGGGCACAGCCCGGGTGTGAGTGTTGTCAGTGATGATGCAGTCGCAGGAATCAACCAGCGCGGCGTCCAGGCCCTTGGCAGAAAAAGCAGCGGCGATGATCTTGCTGGAGAGAATTTCGCCGTAGGCGGCCACGTGATCGGTGGTGCGTGGGGTCAGTTCGCCGACTGCGGCGATGCCGCGCAGGAGTTCATCCAAGGCTTCAAAGTTGGCCTCTAATTCGCTGTGGAAGTGGGTAAACATGCCGGTTCCCAGCAGCTCGCCGGCGGTCATGTAGTGACGTTCGCGAAGGCCGCGGGAGAGCTCGAGTGCAGTCTTGCGATCGCCGGCGCCGGCGGCCCGGGCCATGGTCAGCAGTTGGTCGGTGACCTTGGCCATGGCGCTGACCACGACGACGGGTTTTTGCGCCAGGCGTTGCTTTACGATGGCAGCGGCGCGGGCGATGGCGTTGGCATCTTGCACCGAGGTGCCGCCAAATTTCATGACAATCATGAAGAACACCCTGGCCGCGGAGGAACGCGGAGGAACGCGGATCCACGATGATTGCACGCCCGACCCTTCAATCGAGGTACCCTCTGGCCTTGAGCAGTTCGGCGTTCAGGATGGCAGCGCCGGCGGCGCCGCGAATGGTGTTGTGGGAGAGCACGGTAAACTTCCAGTCGAGTACGCTGCACGGGCGCAGCCGGCCGACGCTGGCGGTCATGCCGTGGCCTGCGTCCACGTCGAGCCGGGGCTGGGGACGGTCTATGGTCTCCAGATAGCGCACCGGCTGCGCGGGGGCGGTGGGTAATTGCAGTTGCTGGGGATCGCTGCGAAATTGGCTCCACGCCGCGATGATCTCCGCCGCCGCCGGCTTCTTCTTTAGCTTAATCGAAACCGATTCGGTGTGGCCGTCTTCCACAGCTACACGATTGCAATGCGCGCTCATGGCGAAGGGCGCGGGAACGAACTTTGATTCGTCGAGCCGCCCCAACAGCTTGAGCGTTTCCTCCTCCATTTTTTCTTCTTCTTTTGGGATGTAGGGAATCACGTTGCCCAGAATGTCGAGTGAGGCCACTCCGGGATATCCGGCGCCGCTGACGGCTTGCATCGTGACGGCGATGACCGTCTCGATACCGAATTGCTGCAAGGGAGCCAGCGCCATCACCAGGCCAATGGCGGAGCAGTTGGGGTTGGTGACCACAAAGCCCTTTGATTTGCGGCGCCACGCCTGACATTCCAGCATTTTGATGTGGCCGGGATTGACCTCTGGAACTACCAGGGGCACGTCACTCTGCATGCGCAGCGCGCTGGAGTTGGTTACCACGGCGTGTCCGGCGTCGGCGAAACGAGGTTCCAGTTCGGCGGCGATGCCGGCATCCAGGGCGGCAAAGATCACTCGCGGAGCGCCTTCGGGTTTAGCCGGGGAGACAGTCATTTCCGCGACCGCCGCGGGCAGGGGAGTTTTCATCCTCCAGCGGGCGGCTTCTTTGTAGGGACGTCCTTCGGAGCGGTCGGAAGCCGCCAGCCAGGCCACCTCGAACCACGGGTGATGTTCCAGCATCTGGACGAAGCGCTGTCCGACGACACCGGTTGCGCCCAGGATTCCAACAGGGATTCTTGTCGGCATGATTGCTTTGAATTTTATAACAGTGCAGGAGGCCTGTGGATGGAGGGTTTGCACCGGGATTCATGATTTCCGGGCAATGTGTCGATAGAGAATCCGAGGAGTAACTATGCCGGAACTACGCCAGAACTTTTTCACCAAAGAATGGGTCATCATCGCCACCGAGCGGGCCAAGCGGCCCGAGGAGATGGTCAAGCACCGCCCGGTCAAGGAAGTCGCTGCATTTGTAGAAACCTGCGTGTTTTGCCCAGGGAATGAAGGGAAAACTCCGCCGGAAGTGATGCGGGTTCCCACCGACAGTCAGGAAAAGTGGCAAGTCCGCATTGTGCCCAACAAGTTCGGGGCGCTGGACCGCGATGCCAAGGTTGCCCGGGTCATCCGCCGCTCCCACCGCACCATGGATGGTTTTGGCGTGCATGATGTCATCATCGACACCCCGGACCATTCCCATGTCATGGCCCTGATGCCACCGGCACACGTGGCCAATGTGTTGCGCGCGTACAAATCGCGCTACGACGCGCTTAGCCATGATCCGCGCATCGCCCACATCACCATCTTCAAGAACCATGGTCTGGAGGGAGGCGCCAGCCTGGAACATCCCCATTCCCAAATGGTGGCTACTCCCGTGATCCCCAATCAGGTGCGAGAGAGGCTGGAAGAGGCGCTACGGCACTACGATGAATTCGGAGAATGCATGTGCTGCGAGGTCATCAAACAAGAGCTTGACGATCCGCAGCGCATCGTGATGGCGACGGAGCATTTCGTGGCGTTGGAGCCCTTTGCGTCGTCCACACCATTTTGTACCCACATTTATCCCCGGCGCCACATGGCCAGCTTTGGCGACATCAGCGGCCCGGAGATCGGAGACCTGGCACATAACCTGGGGACGGTCCTGGCGAAGATTTACCACGGTTTGGAGAATCCAGACTTTAACTACACCATCCGTAGCGCCCCGGCGGAGTGGGCGGGAGTAAAGTATTTCCACTGGTATCTCAGTATTATTCCGCGTCTGACCCGCGTAGCCGGTTTCGAACTGGGTACCGGGATGTTTATCAACACGGTGTTGCCGGAAGCCGCTGCCGAGTTTCTGCGCAATGTGAAAGTGGAGATAGGAGTCGGCGCGAGCGGGTAAAGAGGCTTTACTCGCGGGGAGATATTTCTGCGCCAAAGGAATACTCGTTCAACGGGCCGAAGCGCCTCTTTTCGGCGTACAGCCGCCAGCGCCGGAAGACGATGCGCAGGCTGGCCATGACCGGGATGGAAAGATAAACTCCCAGCACCCCGGCGATCTCGCCACCGGCCAGGACTCCGAAAATTGCCGCCAGTGGGTGCAATTCCATACTCTTGCCCATGATGCGCGGAGACACTACGTAATCCTGAATCAAACGCCAGACCGCCAGGAACACCAGCAGCATGACCCAGTGGTGATAGCTCATCAAGAGTGCTACTCCGAGGATGACCACAGCGGCCATGAGCGGTCCGACCACGGGAATGAATTCCATGATTCCGCCGGCAGTTCCCAACACGAGCGCGTACGGAACCCGCATCAGCCCCATGAAAGCGGTATAGACGATGAGCGAAAATGCCGCCAGCGTCAGTTGTGCACGGATGAAATGGGCGAGCATGCGATTCAGGTCCCCGCGCACGCCTTCCCAGAACTCGCGCTGCGGCCGGGTTTGCACGAAGCTAAGGGCGACTTCACCGAAGGCGCGACCGTCTTTGAGCAAAAATACCGCCAGGATGGGGACAACAATGAGCAGCCAGGATTCTTTGGCCGCCTCGGCGGCGCGGACTCCGGCCCGCTGGGCGATGGACAAGAGATCATCCCGATAGCGGGTCAGGAAAGCCTGGGTCTGATGAATGGTGGTGGCGCTCCAACCGCGCTCCTGGCCGATGGTGACGGCAATGTTGCCAGAGCTGACCTGATCGAGCAGTTGGGGCATGGCGTCGCCCAGGCGTTGCGCCTGATGACCGATATTGGGACCCACGAAAAAGAAGAAGGTGATCACCAGAACCAGAAGCAGGAAGTAGATGACGCCCACTGCGACTCCGCGGCTGTGAGTCCACTTTTCCACCCGCGACACGGCGGGGTCGACCAGGTAGGCAAAGAAGACGGCAAAGAGGAAAGCAATCAGAGTGCGGCGGGTGATGTAAAGAAAGCCAAGCGCCAGAGCGAACAACAACCCTGTGGTCAAAACCCGCGCCGCGCGTGCGTCCGTGAGGGCCACTTAGTCTCGCACCACTTCGGTAGTGTTCGCCGCGTCCACAATCCGTTGCAACTTCAACGAATCGTCGAGCCAGAGCACCCAATCGCCGGATTCACTTTTCAGATCCAGCCGGATGAGTTCGTGTTCCGCCCCATGAAGTAGAACTTTTTCCCTGCCAGAGAACTGGAGGTTCACCAGCGCCGATGCGCGAGCGTGCGCATTCAGGGTCCCCAGTTGCGCCTTTTCTTTCATGGGGCAGTTGATCGCGCCTTTCTCCTGTTTGCAACTGGTAGCGAGATATTTCCAGGCGAGGACCTCGCGCTGAATAAAAAAATAGTCATCCAGAATGTTGGTCGAGACCGGCAGCAGGAAGGGTTGCTCCTTGGTCTTGTCCGTCGGACCGCTGCTGTAGCGCTCGCTGAGAAAGTCCTTGATGGGGAGGATGGTGGCCTGCGACTGGCCGGGGCTAATCTCCTTCCACTCATAACTTTTCAGTTCCCCGTTGGCGGTCAGTTGCAATTCGGAAGACTGTTCCGCCGGATCGGGGCCAGCTTCGGTCTTGAACCGCGAGGTGACGGAGCTTCCGGCGCTGCCCTGGTGGATGGAAAAGGTCTCCGTGGCCACTCGTTTCCCGTTCATGAAGACCCCGAAAGAGCCGGAGTCCACGGTCTGGCCCGGAGTCTCCTTTTCGGGCGTCGCGGCCCAGGCGTTGGCGGCCAGCAGGGTGCACAGGAGAGTGCGGGCGAGGAATCCACCGTGCTTTGACATCGTTCTCATTCCAAACCGATCCTGCATGCTACCTCCGCCGCGACCGCATCGACGTTCTTGCCGCCAGTGTCAATGCGGCACGCAGCCTTCAAATAGGAAGCCCTGCGCTGCTCGTAAAGCTGGTGAAACTGTTTCGCATCTCGTAACAGCGGACGCTCCCGCTGTTCCTGCTGGCAACGGCGAAAGAGTTCTTCCACCGGGCCATCCAGAAAAATCACAGGCGCCTCTGCACTTTCGAGCAACGCCGCGTTTTCGGGCTGCGCGAAAGCTCCACCACCCAAGGCCACGATGCGGGGCCGGGCACTGAGCTCACTCAAAAGCTCGCGCAGCGCGGCATTCTCCAGGCGGCGGAATTCTGTTTCGCCCAAATCACGAAAAATCTCCGCGATTGACCGTGCTGCCCGGGCCTGGATGCGATCGTCCAAGTCTTCGAAGTCCCATGCCAGACGCCGGCTCAGGCTGCGGCCTACGCTGGTCTTGCCGGCGCCCATAAAGCCCACCAGAAACACTGCCTTGTGGCTGCCGGCTTGTAGCATGAATGCACTATCCCCAGGATCAGGCCTGAACCTGCGATGGCACACGACCTACCGGGACCAGTTCTTAACGTTTCTTGAGGTGGATTTTACCACTGAAGGAAAGCAACTTGACGGTAGATGCAGCCTTTCCCATGGTACCTGCGAAGGCACTCCCTGCGCGGGAGACGAAGGAGGAATGCGGGGGATGCAACTGGAAATCGTTCTCGACTTTACCCTGGGCGGAGCTCGCGACGACATCCATGGAGGCATACGACGGGGCGGTAGCCTCGATGTCGCCGGTATGGGTCATCAGCGAGTATTCTCCACCGCCACCGAAGTCGCCATCGTAATGAATCCAGCCGCTGGTGGAATTGACCGAAACCAGCGGGCCGTTCACGGCGTTCAAAGCCACATCGCCGCTCACGGAAGTGATTTCCACGTGGCCGTCATTGACGTTGGTCAGGGTCACGGGCCCGTTGAGAGTCTTCACATGAACATGACCCTCGCTGACGTCGCGAACGTCGACGGTGGCGGTGTTGCCCTCCATGACTAAATCGCCGTGAAGTCGTTCCGCTCGCAGCGGGCCGCTGGTGGAACGCAGGGTCACACTGGCATCGGCTGGAACCAGCACTTCGTAGTCCACTCGTCCGCTGGTGCTGTCCGCACCGGGCAGCAAATGAGAAACCACGGAAACATGGTTGCCGCCCTGGTTCTGGTCAACTTCTACTTTGTCGGAGTACAGAGTGGCATTCACTTGTACGTGGTTCCCGGTGGCAGGCTTGACCGAGATTAGGCCGTAGGGATTGACGATGGAAATACTGGAGTGGCGGCGCACCTTAAAGTGGTACTGCTGGTGAACCTCGCCGGCCAAAGCCGCCGTGACCATGAACACTATAACCAGCGCTTCTCTGGAACCAATACTCCTACGCATACCTGACGTCTCCCCGATTCCCGGCCACGCGCTCTGTGCCGGCCCCGCCTTGCACGTTACCCCTGTACCCAATTATGGCAGAGAACGCGCCATGGCGATCTCGTAAACCATGGCTCTCTGCTCGTAAGCGTTGGTTAGATACTGCTGAGCAATCGTATCGTTGGGACTGCTGCGCGCCGACGATTCCGCATCACGGATGTAAGCATCGACTGCCCGCAGGTTGCTCGCGTAACCCTCCCGGAGGTCGGGGGCGCGCGCGGCCACCATGCTGAGCAACTGATCTTCATCTTGGCTGGCCTGATCCACACCGCCTTGGCGGATCGTCTCTGGTTGCGACACAGTTGCCGCCGACGGTACGCTCCTGGCCACCAGTTGCGCCGCGCCGCCGCGGTGTTCACGCAGTAAGAAACCGGAGACCAGCAAGAGTGCAGCCGCCAACGGCGCCAGCCATCGCAACCGCCATCCCGCCGACTGCCGCGCGGGACGGTCGAGTGGGGACGGACGAATCAGGCCCTCTTGCCGTAGCGTGATCTCAATCGAGTTCCAAACCCGTGGATTGGGCTCGTCACTGGCCTGCAGGGCGCGGGCCTGCTGCGAAATGGCATCCAGATCGGAAACCAGGTCCCAGCAGCGGGAGCACATTCGCAGGTGCTCATCCGCTTCAAAATTACGGCCGCCCTCAAGCTCCGGCAAGACCCGCTCAAACTCTTGACAGGTCATACTACCTCTCTCCCCGATACCGCATTTCTTGAACTCCTCACGGCTTCGTGGCTTTTTCAGCTCTGCTCATTTTGAGGAGATCCCGTAACTTCATTCGTGCTTTGTGCAACTGCGACTTGCTATTGCCGATGGAGCATCCCACCAGGCTCGCAATCTCGTTATGTTCGTAGCCCTCGACGTCATGCAGCAGAAAAACTTGCCGGTAACCAGGGGGCAAGTCTGCGACGGCACGCTGCAATTGCAGGCGGTCCACCGACCCTGACAATCTTACATCGTCGGCGCCCGGTTCTCTGCGGGGAGATTCCTCATCGGTTTCGAGGGTATCTTCCAGCGGAACTACCGCCAAGCCCTTCTTGCGAAGCTGCATCAGCACGACGTTTACCGCCATGCGATGCAGCCAGGTGGAAAAGGCCGACTCGCCGCGAAAAGTCCCAATCTTGCGGAACAACTGCAGGAAGGCTTCCTGAGTGAGGTCTTCGGCAGCCGCGGTGTTGGCGGTCATGCGCAGGCAGAGGGAATACACCCGCCGCTTGTGCAGGTGATATAGAGTCTCGAACGCCTCTGCATCGCCCTGCTTCGCCCGCTCAATGGCCGCGGCTTCAGAAAGCTTGCCGCCCTGTAGTTTTTTCGCGTCCGTCAAGTTGCCTATTCCGGCCGCACTCAATGTGATGCGGCGTAAGTAGCTTTTCGTTGTATTGCTTGCAAGCCGGGGAGATGGCCCCAAAGTAACCTCGGACAACCCCCCGGTCACTCGCTTTAGACTCCGCCAACGACAAAATGACCCCAGCGTCCCCGACCTCAAGGCATTTTCCTAATAGATTCAACGGTTAGCGGCCAGGACGCAGAAAGCCTGAACCCAACTCTACCTGAAAAGACTTCGACGGCTCTGTAAATTTGCTGTCACGCCGGTTGACAACTCGAATTGGCTGTATAAAACTGCATTGCCGACTTCAGGTCATTCGAGGATCGGGTCCCCGGGACGGCATCCTGCCGAAGCGAGCAAGTCCATGAAGCAGTTCGCCCTGATTTGCCTGTCGTGGTTGATTGCCATTTCTGCTGTTGCTCAGAATAATCCTGTTCCATTCTTAACTCAGCCGCTCACACCGACCAGCGTGGTGCCGGGGTGTGGCGCCTTCACTCTGAAGGTTGCCGGGGCAGGGTTCCGGCCAGGCTCGGTGGTGAACTGGAACGGCTCGCCACGGACGACGACGTTGGTCTCTCAGGACGAAGTCGATGCGGCGATCTCGGCGGCGGATGTGGCTCATCAAAACGTTGCCGCGATCACGGTGTCGAACCCAGCACCGGGTGGAGGGGTGTCGAATGTGGAGTATTTTCCGGCGGGTGCGCCGATTGGAACCATGGCATTCGCGCGGCGGGATACAGTTGTCAGTCCCGGTTTGCTGCCTAACCAAGGAATTTCGGACCCAGTAATGGCCGATTTTAATAACGACGGTAAACTTGACCTCGCATTGGGATGGAGCAATGGCCACCAGAATCTTATCCTGGTCTATCCGGGAAACGGGGATGGAACCTTCCAGCCGCCCGTAGAAACTAAGTTGCGTTTCCCGGCCTCCAGTCTTGTAGCTGGCGATTTTAATGGTGACGGGAACCAGGACATTGCGCTCGCATACCAGACCTACGGCGACGTTATTGTCCTTTACGTTTTCCTGGGAACGGGCGACGGCCACTTCACCTTGGCTCCGGGAGGCGGCGCAATACCCGGAGACCCGACGCTTGTGGCCGACTTCAACGGCGACGGCAAACTCGACCTGATGTTTACGCACTGGCAGCAGGATCAGTCGAGCAATTACGTAGTGCTCGGCAACGGCAAGGGCGCTTTCTCTCATCCGGTCTTCATCGTCGCCCCGGAGTTTTATTCTGTCCCTGCGATCGGGGATTTTAATGGAGACGGAATTCTCGACGTCGCCGCTACGCCGTGCTGGTACAACTGCGACGGTGGCGAGGTCGACGTTTTCAACGGGGTTGGCGATGGTACCTTCCTGCCGCCAGCTAAGTATTCAACGCCAAACCGGGTCAACTGGGTCGCTGCAGGAGACGTGAACCTAGACAACAACATGGACTTGGTGACCGGCGACTACGTCACCCTGTTAGGGAACGGTCAGGGCGGTTTCAACCAGCAAGACAACGACGGTGTACCGGATGCCTTCGGCTTGCAATTCTTGGATGTCAATAACGACGGAAAGCTCGATCTGATCCAACTCACTCAGGGCGCATTCTCCGTGTTTCTAGGGAATGGAGATGGCACTTTCCAGGCGGGTCAATCCTGGTCGTCGGGACTGTTCGCGACGACTACTGAGGCAGTGGGATTTCCGCATGACGGAAGCCTGAGCTTTGTAAATCTTAACACCGATCCTCTCAGCGGAAAATTAGTAATCTCCACTTACCGGCAAACTGCGCTCAGCGTAACGCCCACCTTCTTTGACTTCGGAAGACTGAACTTGGGGCTTCGCAGTGCGCCTCAGAACTTCACTCTAACCAACGTGGGCACATGGTCTATAGCGGTCAGTGCAATCGAGCTTTTCGGCAATGTCAGCAGCTACGCGGAGAACAACAATTGCGTAGGAAGCCTTCCAGCGGGAGCCAGTTGCACCATCACGGTGACCTTTGCACCAAAGGCGGCCGGCCCCCTGCCGCTCGATGTGGGCATCGTCTATGCCGGCACGACCGGCAGCCCTCAGTACATCGAGATAGCGGGAGCCGGCTATCCTGCCCCAGCTGTTGCTCCGCATTAAGTCGGCCGCGGCCTAGGTCTTGCCCGAGGCCGTGGTAATGGTCTCCAGCCCGTGTCCATGCGGTCCGTTCTCGCGCTGGCGTAGCAGGAAGGCGAAGAAAACTCCCAGAAAACCTAAGATAGAAAAAATCCACATCCCCAGACGATAGCCGGCTGGATTGGCAGCGCTGGCGTTGCCGTAGTCGTTGGCCCAGCCGATCATCAGGTTGAAGCCAAATAAACCGATGTTCTGGATCATAGTCATCAGCCCGTAGGCCGTTCCCAGCTTGGCCTGATCGACGATGTAGGCCACGGAAGGCCACATGACCGCCGGGATCAGAGAGAAGGCCACGCCCATCATCGCCATGGGCACATACAAATTCACTTTGGTATAGGCCATCATCAAGTAGACGGGGATCAGCAGCATGGAGCCGAACATCATGAGCACGGCGCGTTTCCCAATGCGATCCACAAGCAGACCGAATAGTGGAGTCGCGAACATGGCGAACAAAGTCAGCATGCTGGAGAGAAACCCTCCGGTTTCTCGTGAAGTTCCGTGGGCCTCCATGAAGAATTTCACGGCGAAGGTCTGGAACGGGAAGATGGCAGAATAGAAAGTGATGCAGAGGGCGACGATGTACCAGTAGCTCACGCCGAACTTGAAAAGGTCGGCGAAGACGACTTTGTCAGTTGAGGCCTCGCCCAGATGGTAATTTTTCTCGGCGTAGACTTCCATGATCCAGTAAATGACCGCGCCCAACACGCACAGGGTGGAGAAGGCCAGCGAAATCAGGAATGGCCAGCGCCAATTGGCGTACGCCGCTCGCGCCCAAGTGGGAGAGTTCAGGGCGGCGAACGAACCCAGCCGCGCGATGGTTAGATTGATGCCGAAAGCGAAGCTCAGTTCTTTGCCTTTGAACCAGCGGGCCAGCGCGGCGGTGACGGCAACGATCAGCGATTCAGCGCCCATGCCAAAGATGAGGCGTCCGGTGGCCATGAGCCAGAGGTGTCCGGCCATTGCTGTAATGGCGGGGCCGATGAGGCAGAGTACGCCGAAGATCATCAGCGACTTTCGCAACCCAATGCGGTCAATGATGAACCCGCCGATCACCACCGTGAAGATATTGGGAAAGCTGTAGATCGCCTGCAAGAGGCCGATGTTGGAATCTGAGAAACCCAGTTGCTGCTTAAGCACGTCGGCCAGGGGGCTGAGCGCGTCATAGACGTAGTAGTTGCCGAACATAGCGATGCTCACGATGAGGAGCACCATCCAGCGATAGACTCTCGACGGTTCCGGGCGCGCGGTTTCTGGCATCAAGGCTCCTTATGCGGCGTTTCCAGCTTGACTAAGGACGAAGCAAGAAGATAGCAGATGAGGCCGGAGCTTGCCATTTCTGAGGCTTCTTCGCGCTCTTAGCGCGGGCTTTGCGTACTTTGCGGTCAAGAGCTTTAACCGCGAAGAGCGCAAAGGATTCGCGAAGATCGCAAAGAAAACCTGCCGCCTGCGAGCGGACGCTGCGTCGACCCTGTGTGATAAAGTAATGTGCTCGCGGGGCTGCAGCGCCCGGTGTCAGGCCCGCCTTAGTTCGCAAGGAGAAGTTATGGCATCGATTTACGATCTGGTGAAAGACCGCCGCGTTTATTCGATCGAGGCTGACAAGTCGGTGCTGGAAGCGGCCCGTTTCATGATGGAGCACAACATCGGAGCGTTGCCAGTGATGCGTAACGGCGAACTGGCGGGAATTGTCTCCGAGCGCGACATCATGAACCGCGTGGTGGCCGTGGGACGTATGCCGGGGACCACCAACGTTTCCGAGGTCATGACTGCCAATCCCAAGTCGATCAGTGTGGATGAGACAGTAGAAAACGGGTTGTTCCTAATGCGCGAGTTCGGCTTTCGCCACCTGCCCATTACCGATGGCAAGCAGTTGAAAGGCTTGGTTTCGCTGCGCGATCTGCTATTGCGCGTGGTGGCGCAGAAGGAAGCGGAGAACCGGAAAGCCAGCTAGGGCGGAAAAGGCAGTTGAGCTTCGCTCAACGGTCCAGACCCTTCGACTCCGCTCCGGCCGTCCACCGCAAATCTTTACCGTCTCTTGACATTTTCTTGACAAGTTGCACAGTCGTCCGCACCCATACTCTTCCGCGAAAGCTCTACTCGTATTTCGTCCGTAACCGCGACTGGTAGCGGCATCCGGGCATTTCAGTGTATGGTTGCTTGGGGTTTGTCACGAGATGGCCGTGGTAGCGCCCAATACTTGCCGGAGCTGTGGCACATCAGGAGTGGCACCATGACACGCAGGATCCTCGTTCTCAGCCTTTGTGTGGTCTTAACACTGATAGCCTGGAGCGCTATCCACGCGGCCGGGATCGTTGCACCCGTCCAGGATTGGCCGCAGTGGGGCCGCACCGCCTTGCACACCAGTGCGACCGGCGCGATCGGCCAGACCCCCCAAGCCCAACTCGCCGACATAACCTACGACCCTTTCGTAGCTCAGGAAAAAGCCGAAAGCGGCGGGGAGTTGCTGGCCCATTATCAGGTTCCATTGCTGGATGGCAGCCATGTGTTCATGGCATTCAAGACGGGAAAATATGTTTCGTGCGACCCGCCCGGTTCCGGTCAGCCCTACCCTTGCGGGCCTGATGCCTGGAACGATGAGATTTGGAATGAGCGTGCCTTCACCTGGCAGAACGGTGTTTTGGTGGAGTTGTGGAACTTTAAGACCGATTGGAAACCAGAGCCCAACAGCGACCAGGGAAACGGGGACGGGCTCGGTCTTTTCGGTTGGGAGCCGGTCTTCCACGCCGCCCTGTGGAATGGGTTCGTGTTTGTTCCTGGCCCCGGCGGCACCATCTACAAGTTGAACGAGTCCAATGGCAGGGTGGTGACGCAACACAACCCTTTCGGCAAGGAAATCAATGTTCACCGGTTTGTTTCTGGGCCGTTGACCATCGATGCTCACGGCGATGTCTACTACAATGTGATCCAACTGGATCCCAGCGATCCATGGGGCTCCGATATCCAGGGCGCTTGGCTGGTAAAGGTTGCGCCCGATGGCGTCGTCCAGACCGTCAGCTACTCCAAGTTGGCGCCCGCCAGTTGCAACGGTTGCGGCTCGCAGCGGCCGGGAGTCAATTCTGCCCCGGCGGTTTCGGCGGATGGCAAGACGATCTATACCGCCAGTACGGCTCACTTTGATGCGATCGATGCCTACATGCTGGCGGTGAATTCGGATCTTACTCCCCAATGGAACACTTCCTTGACCGTGGACAACGGGCAGATCCAGGGCGCGATCCTCGACCTTTCCTCGGCGACTCCCGTAGTTCTGCCCGACGGCAGCGTACTCTACGGAGTTCTCGCTCCCGACAGCGATCAGGGTTACATGCTGAAATTCAGTTCTTCCGGAAAGTACCTGGCCGAATTCAATTTCGGTTGGGACGACACCCCGGCGGTTTACAGTCACGATGGCACCTATTCCGTCATCACCAAGGACAACGATTACGACGGGGGCGGGCCTTACTACATCGCACAACTGGATGCCAACCTGGCCCTGGAGTGGCGGTACCAGAGTGTGGATAATTATGAATGGTGCGTCAACGCGCCCGCGGTCGATAAGAACGGTACCGTCTATGCCGACAGCGAAGACGGATATGTCTACGCAATCAACCAGGGCGGTGCGCTGAAAGGGAAGGCCTTCCTGCAATCCGCCCTTGGCGCAGCCTACACTCCCATTTCGCTCGGCCGGGACGGAAAAATTTACACCGAAAATGACGGGGTTATGTTTGTCGTAGGGAAATCCGCGGGTAGGTGAACGCGGGGCAGCTTCGAGATTTATCGCCGGCGCAGGAGCAGATCGCCGGCGCTGGGCGGCAGGGCGAACGGGAACTCGAGCAGCTTATCGGCCAGTGGTATCCGCACAAGAAATTCTTCCTGCTTTTTCCAGTCGCCGATCCATTTGCTGCTGGCGCGGAAGTACACCCAGCCCGACGCGTCCGCATGGGCGGAATCAAGCCTGAGAGTTGGCAGACTGCGCGTGTCCAGAAACGCCAGCATGTCTGAAATATTCTTTTGATGCTCCTCCAGTGCGGATTCCAGTTCTTCTTTTTTCCCGGGATGCTTGCGAATGTCATGTTCGGTGGCTTTAGCGAATTGCTCGGAATCGGAGCGAAACCTGGCCGCGAGCTCGCCCGGATCGAGCGCCGCGTGGAGATCACCTGAGTGCGTCACAAATTGCAGCGTAATGGCGCGCGGATCGAGTGAAAGGGAATCCTTGCCGCGATAGCGCAGGGTCAAAAGCACGGTGAAGACGGGTTCAGTACGGCGGCCGGCCTTTTGCAGTTCCTGGGAGTCAATGGCCAGCACGATGCCAAAATCGTTGGTCCAGAGGCCGTAGCGGTAACGGCCATCATCGTCGGCGCTGAAGGTGCAGCCCGGCTCACCTTCCGTCCAGCGCAGGGTGGGGGGCGCTGGCGTCTGGTGCGGTGGATTTGCCCAGCCACTTGATAGCAGAAGCAGCGCCAGGAACGATCCTCCGGCAATTTGGCAAGTTTTGGGCACCGGTGTCTGCACTTAGTGTAGTACTGCGCGCCTCGGTCAACTTCGCCGCGCGTAGCTTCATGCAAACAAATTGCTACTCTGCTAGGATTGTGACCACGCAGACCCTCTGCTTGCCCCTAATATCTTGAACTTGGCAGGGAGCGGTCTGGAAACAAAAATGCACCGAGAAGTAGTTCCTATCCTACCGACTGGCCGGGTACGGGTATGGTGTAGGAGCCACGTTGAACGATCGTAATCGCCGGGTGCGCAAGCGCAGGTCCAGCAGATCGATTTTCCGCCGGCGGCTGCGGCGGGCGGCGGCTGCTCTGGCGGCTCTGAGTCTTCTCGGGTTTAGTGTTTTGTGGCTGTCTTTCCATCTCCCTTCCAGCTGGCACTCATCCTCGAACCCGTTGCCGAGCGAATGGGAGCAGGGAGACTTAAGCCAAAACCTGGCAGCGCTGGCTGCCACGTCAGTTTCCGCCCCAGTTTCCGGTCCACCTCGGATCGTATATCCCTATTCTGTGGTTCCGGGAGGAATCCAGGCGGCAGAAGAACTGCGTGAGGTCAGCGAGCACGATGGGGTGGTCGGTCGCCATTATGCGGGGTTCGATTTTCGCAACGCCCACGTGATTGAGCTACAGGAAGCGAGGCTGGTGTACTTGTCGTATCGCATCGGCGACCGGATTTTCTGGACCAGGCACAAGGTCAGCTTGCGCAAAGGCGAAAAGGTCATCACCGACGGAAATATTACCGCCCGCACCCGTTGCGCGAACCAGATTTCCGAAGTTGCGGTGGAAGCGATCTCTCCCCAGGAACCAGCGCTGGAAAAATTCGAGGAACCGATCCTGATGGCTGGAAGCGCAATCCAAATTCCGTTTCCCGAAGTGGCGTTACCTCTAGGCCCGCAACCTTCACCGCTGAACCCGTTCCCCGGCGGGTGGTTTCCGCCGCTCATCCCCCCAGGCGTTCCGGTTGCGGTCTGTTCGCCAACCAAGAAGAAGCAGGAAGGCGGCGTGGAATTGGCCAAAACCATTCCGTGCACCAAGCCGGTACCGGTTTCTCCGGTGCCTGAGCCGGGCACAATATTGCTGGTGGCCTCAGGGATGGTCGGAGTTTTTCTGCGGTATCGGAGGTCGACGGTGCGGGGAATCGAGCGCCTCGCAACCCGGCTTTAGTTCATGTTCGGGACGGTGGCACTGGTGACGATCTGAGTGAGGGCAATCGTAGAACCGGGCACCAGCACCTGGATGACGCTGTTGAAATGCCATTGATAGGGATACGAGATCAAGACCTGGGTGCAGGCGACATAGACCTTGGGGAGTGGATTAGGGGACCCGTAGCTATTCGACGGCGCTAGCAGACTGCAAGTGGGAATTGGATTGCCCGCGCCGGTCTGAGGATCTTTGGCGATGGTCAAAGTCAAAGTACCAGGACAACCCGTGTTAGCGGTGTAAACCCATCCAGTAGGGCTCCAGCCGGGGACAGTTGTGGTGGCCAGACCACAGTCATTGATTTTACTGTTCAGCAGATACGTATCCACCAGGTAGCGCACCGCGTCGATGGAAGGCGGCGCGGTGGTGTAGGCGAGATCGTTGGTGGGCTGGCTGGCCCCGAAGCGCGCCCCCTCGCGTACCGCGGCATTCAGTTCCTGCTTTTGATTGAACGCCCCACCAAAGTCGAAAATACCGACCACCAGCACCACCAACAACGGCAGAGCCACCGCAAACTCTGCCAGCGAGGAAGCTTCGATGGAAGCGAACTGGCCCACCCACGCGCGCAGCCGGAGGGGGCGCCCGCCTCGTGGTAGCAGGTGGATCATCAATACTCTCCCTTCATCTGCACATTCACTTTGAGGGCGATCTGCTGATTGTTCAGGGAGGTGAAGGGCAGCCAGAACTGATAGGGGTACTGAAAGGAGACGGCCACGCCGCAAACCGGAGGGCCGGGGCTGGTGACCGGAGTGATCTGCACGTTGTTACACATGGAAATGGTGCCACTGGAACCAACGGAGACACAGTTGCTGCCCGTGTTTCCACTGCAGAAGTTCAGAGCGGGTCGGTAGGATTGGATTTGGGCAGGGTCTACGTGGGAGGCGTTCATCAGGTTCGTGATGATGGTTGGCCCCTGGCTGTTCAGGACGCTGGCGTTGCCGCAAGTGGCGCAGGTCTGTGCCACTCCCGCGCGGGCTCCTTGCTGTGCGGCGTGGTTGATGGTGGCGTAAATATTAAAAGCGCGGCCAAACCAATAAATCCCCAGCAGCATCATGAAAACTAGAGGCAAGACCAGGGCGGCCTCAGCCACCTCGGAGCCGACATTGGTGGCGAACTGGCGCAATGGCTTGGTCGAGGCTGCAGGCTGCTTGTGGTCATCCATTAAGCTACCCCCCAAAAACGCCCTGCCGTGTGCAGAACCACCGCGATGGCGGCCGCTACTCCGAACGGTACCTTGAGAGCTTCCGGGTTGTCGAGAGAAACCTCTGGCCCGGGCAGATGAAAACTAAAAATCGCGGCCAGCATGTGCGCGATGTTGCGCAAGGTTTGGCGTATACGCCCGTTCCAGATCACCAGAACCAACGCCATCACACCGGCCACCAACACCGTGGCAAACAGGACCGTGATCAAACCAGACGGGCCCAAAAATGCCCCCAAAGCGCCCATCAGTTTCCAGTCTCCGGCGCCCAGACTCCGCAGCAAAACGAAGGGCAGAAGTAACAGCAGACCCAGGCCCGCACCCAGAAGGGAATCCTTGGCGCCGAGCCAGCCGCGGGTCAGCGAATTTACCAGAACGCCTAACCCGAGTCCGCCGACGGTCAGCCAGTTGGGGATACGGCGGGAACGCCAATCAGTGAACCCGGCGATGGCGGCAAACAACGCGGGTAACAGCCAGACCACTTGTTTAGAAAGGCCCATGAAAGATTGGGCGAATATACCACTCTTGCGCGGCCCCAGCCTTGCCGGTTCCGGACTACCGGCTCAAGGGCTGCGAACTGGTGCGTTCGGCGACGATCCGCTTTGCGTTTTCAGCTAAAGCCTTGGCCTGAGGCAGCAAATCCAGCGCCTTGACAACTTCAGGATCAGATTCCGCCCGTACCTTCAAGCCTTCTTCCTGACCGAAAGCATCCACAAAGATTTCGCTCTTGAGGCTGGAACGCACCCAGTCGTTGTTCTCCAGCATGTCCGCTTCGGAGTAGGGAACCTTCTCGCTGTCGAGAAACTTGCGGAAGTCCTGCAGCACCGCGTCATCGACTTCAAAATTCTTCGCGGGATGATGGTTCAGCATGTAGTGCTTGGCGAAGTTGAAGAACGCATAGTGCTGCAAGAGCGTGTCCTGGAAATGATTGCTCTTGACCGGGTCCAATTTTACGTCCGGAGTAATGCCGCCGCCGCCGTACACGGTGCGGCCGCTGTCGGTGAGTTTGACCTCGCGGCTGGCAGTCTTGTTGTCCGTGTCGCGATCAAAATAGTAATCGTAAAGCGAAACATTGGAATAGTCGCGCTGAATCAAGCGGCCACTCGGGGTGTAGTACTTGGCGGTGGTCAGGGCCAGGCCGGTGTTTTCGGAGAGCGGATAGACGGTCTGCACCAGGCCTTTGCCGAAAGTGGTTTCGCCCACGATCAGGCCGCGGTCGTGGTCCTGAATGGCGCCGGCAACAATTTCCGAAGCCGAGGCCGTTCCGCGATTGACCAGCACTACCAGCGGATATTCTTTCCCGCCGTCGCCATGGGTAGCGACGTAGCGTTTCTCGGGTGAGGAGCGTCCGTGATGGGAAACAATCAGCTGGCCCTTGCGCAGGAACTTGTCTGCCACGCCTACGCCTTCACTCAACAAGCCGCCAGGATTCTGGCGCAGGTCGAGGATCAAGCCTTTCAGATCGCCCATCTGATCCAGGGCATCGCCGACTTCTTTCTCCGTCGTCTCATTGAAGCCGCTAACGTGCATATAGCCGATGCCGGGACGAATCAGGAAATGCAGGTCGACGCTGTAGCGCGGAATTTCATCGCGTACCACGGCAAATTCAATTGGCTTGTCCGCGCCTTCGCGCACGATGGTGATGTGAACCGTTGTCCCTTTAGGACCCTTCAGCAGGTCGGCGACGTCGCCGGTGCTCATGTTGTCGGTGGGCTTGCCGTCGACGGCGACGATAATATCTCCGGGACGAATGCCGGCGCGATAGGCGGGCGTGCCCACGAAGGGCGCAATCACAATGACTTTATTGTTACGGGGGCCGACCGTCATGCCCACGCCGTAGTACTTTCCGCGCTGGTCTTCGCGCAGCAGCGAGTAAGCCTTGGGGTCGAAGAAGTTCGAATGCGGATCGAGCACGTGCAGCATGCCGGGAATGGCGCCATTGTAGATGGCTTTGTCTGGGTTTACGGGTTCGGCGTAGTTCTGCTCCACCAGGCTGTACACGTCGGTGAAGGTGTGCAGGCTGTCGCGAACGTCAGCGTCGCCGCCGGGGGCTGCCGACGGGTTAATTTTCTGGCCATACACCAGGCCGAAAAAGCCACAACTCACAAGAATGATCGCTACCAGGAAGAGTGTGCGACGAGAACTACGAACCATCGTTGGTTTCCTTCGGTTCGGGCGAAAACAGCCCCGACTACCTCATCTGATGCGCAGTATAACACGCAGGATTTCCTCTTTATAGGGCCTTTTCCGGACGGTGGTAACCAGGAGATTAGCGGTTCGATGAAGATCGGGTTTGGGGTAGTTCTGGGGAAGTGGGTGGGCCGGCGAGGGTGGCGGTTGGGGAGAACGTGGAGGAATCGGTTGACCAGCAGGGCATACGGGGGCATAATTCCCATGCCCGGCAGGTCGCGACGTTCCCCCCTTTGCGGCCTCCAGTTGGTCTTAGCTGGCGCTTTGGCAGTGAGCGAGCGGCGAATCGCGAATTTCCGACACCCACGGAGGTCTCCTCATGACAAGACTCGACGTTTGTAAAACGGGTTGTGTAGTGTTCTTCGTTTGTGCCGCGATGGCAGTTGCCGCGCCGGCGCAGAGCTTCACCAATTTATTCACTTTCGACCGCACCGACGGTTGGGACCCGCTCGCTCCCTTGGTTCAAGGCATAGACGGCAATTTCTACGGCGTAACCGAAGAAGGCGGCACTGGGTCGAATCCGGCTGGAACCATCTTTAAAGTGACTCCAGCGGGCGGGCTGACTACGTTGTACAACTTTTGCAGCCAGCCTAACTGTAGCGACGGAAGTACCCCCGCGTCCGGATTAATACTCGCTACGAACGGGAACTTTTACGGAACGGCCTCCGAAGCCGGGGGAAATATTGTTGGTGGCACGGTGTACAAGGTCACGGCGGGAGGGAAATTAACCAGCCTGTACAGCTTTTGTGCTCAGGAGAATTGCACGGATGGTTCCACTCCCCAAGGCGGGCTCTTGCAAGGCTTGGATGGCAACTTCTATGGAATGACCCGGGACGGCGGGAACGGACCGCTATGCATTGACAACGGCTACTGCGGCAATGTGTTCAAGATGACTCCCTCGGGGACGCTCACCACGATTTACAACTTTTGCAGCCAGCCGAATTGCGCCGACGGTCTGCTGCCGACGACCTCGCTGGCGCAAGGAGCGGATGGGAACTATTACGGTGCAACCAATCAATTCGATTCCTTTCCGGCCACGATTTTCAAGATCACGCCGGGCGGGAAACTGACCACCCTCTACACCTTCTGTGAGCAGCAGGGCTGCACCACTGGAGACGCAGCCAGCACGTTGGTGTTGGGCACGGATGGCAACTTCTATGGAATGACCAATCGCGGCGGGGCCAGCGGCCCGAATGGGTTAGGCACGGTGTTCAAAATGACGCCCGCCGGGAAGCTGACTACCCTTTACAGCTTTTGTTCGGTGGGTGGTTGCCTTGACGGCGCCGACCCCGGTGGCGGTTTGGTGGAAGGCACCGACGGAAACTTCTATGGCACAACATCCGAAGGTGGGCAATTCGCTGATGGAATCCTGGGCGGTACCATCTTCAAAATCACACCCCAAGGCACCCTCACCACGCTTTATAGCTTTTGCGCGCAGCCGAATTGTGCGGACGGTACCGACCCGTTCGGGCCCCCAATTCAGGGCACCGATGGAAATTTCTACGGTACGACCAGCGGAGGGAATGTCGGCAATGGGACGATCTACAAGTTGGCTACGGGTCTGACTCCATTCGTGAAATTCCTGCCGGTCGGCGGCAAAGTGGGATCGGAAGTCGGAATTCTTGGGAATGCACTGACCGGCGCGACGGGCGTTACATTTAACGGCACGGCGGCCCAATTCAGCGTAGTCTCGTCTACCCTTATTTTGACTCACGTCCCGGTTGGTGGTACGACGGGCAAGATCAAGGTGACGGTGCCGAGCGGAACGCTGACAAGTAACGTGCCGTTTTATGTGATCCCGTAGTTTGGAGATGAGCGCGGAGCTTATTTCTTAGGCAACATTTCGCCAATCCGGCGGATCTGTGCCCCCACCCCCCGCAATTTCTCCTCAATATTTTCATAGCCGCGGTATCTAATAGAGACGGCCTACGTTTTCGTGATTCGCGCTATTTCTTTTTCCTAAGAATTCGGGGCTGTCCGGTCAACGTGTTCGCGCCAATCGCAGTCCTCCGTCCCGGCTTCTTCCCGCTGAACGGAAGTTCGTCGCCTTCCGCGGGGAGATTTCCTCTTCCGGCACGCCCCAGAATTCGCAGCGTTTCCGCCCGATTGGCGCGGCGACCTCGTTCGCGGAAGTACTCCTCGGTGCGCAAGGCGGAAACCTTTTCCGCTACGGCCACGTTGATGAGTTGGTTGAGAGCCACACCCTCCACTTCCGCAGCTTTGCGCAACTCTTCCAGTAACGAGGGTTGTAGTCGTAATGCGAAGTTACTCCGTCTCATGATTAAGACTCCGAATCAGTTGTAGCGCTGCTGAAGCCTCACCTCTTGGGTAGGATTTCCCCGATGCGCCGGATCTGCGCGCCGACTCCGCGCAGCTTCTCTTCGATATTTTCATAGCCGCGGTCGATGTGGTAGACGCGGTCGATGATGGTCTCGCCTTCCGCCACCAACGCCGCCAGCACCAGCGAGGCAGACGCGCGCAAATCAGAAGCCTGCACCGCCGCACCGCTCAGCGGACTCTTGCCGCGAACGATGGCGCGGCTGCCTTCGATCTTGATGTTGGCTCCCATGCGCAGCAGTTCCTGTGCGTGCATGAAGCGGTTCTCGAAAATGTTTTCGGTGATGATGGACGTGCCTTCGGCCTGCGTGGCCAGCGCCATATATTGCGCCTGCACGTCGGTAGGGAAGCCGGGATATTCTTCGGTTACCATGTCGCACGCTTGGAGCGGATTGTCGCCCATGACGCGCACGGATTGCTTTCCGAGCTTAGTCTTGACGCCGGTGGCTTCGAGCTTTTGCAACAGCGCTTCGAGGTGAGCGGGTTCGCAGCCGGAGATGTTGAGGTCCCCGCCAGTGAGTGCGCCCGCGATGATGAAAGTAGCAGCCTCGATGCGGTCAGAAATGATGCGGTGCTTGGCGCCGTTGAGCTTGGCAACGCCTTTGACCCGAATGGTGGAAGTGCCTGCCCCTTCGATGCGCGCACCCATTTTGTTCAGCAAGTCGGCGAGATCAGCGACCTCCGGCTCGCGGGCGCAATTGTGCATCACGGTTTCGCCGTCGGCTAGAGCCGCGGCCATGAGCAGGTCTTCGGTGCCAGTGACGGTGATTTTGTCGAAAACAATTTCCGCGCCTTTGAGCCGCTTGGCGCTGGCTTCCACGTATCCGTGTTCCTGACGGATACTTGCGCCGAGACGCTCCAGCCCCTTGATGTGCAGATCGATGGGGCGAGCGCCGATGGCGCAGCCGCCGGGAAGCGAAACCCGGGCTCGTCCGCAACGCGCCACCAGCGGGCCGAGCACCAGCGTGGACGCCCGCATGGTCTTGACTAATTCGTACGAAGCTTCGGGGGAAGCCAGATGCTTGCAGCAAATCGTGGTGCGGTGCTGGGCGCGCCCGTAACCCAACTCGACTTCCGCGCCCATGGCGGCGAGCAGCTTGCGCGTGGTTTCAATGTCGCGCACCTGCGGGATGCCTTCCAGAATCACCGGTTCCTCGGTGAGCAGGGCAGCGGCCATCGCGGGCAGCGCGGCATTCTTGGCTCCGCTGACCTGAATGGTTCCGAGCAGCGGATTGCCGCCGCGAATTACAAACTTGTCCATAGCAAGATGGCTTTCTGCTCTGACTTGTACCGGCGCCAGACCCATGGCAATTCCAATCTGTGGCGTCCCATCATTCTAGCGGGAGTAAGGGTTGGGGGCGAGACGGAAGGGGTTAATCGGAAGGGCACCGTCTGTCGGTTGTTCACAAGCTGCGTGCGGCGGCGATGGCCGCGCGTACATTGCCGTTGGCGGCGCGTAGCGCGCGGGCAGCGTCGGCACGGCTGACCTCGGCTTGGAACATGACTAAAGCTGCCGGTACGCTGCCTGCGGCCCGCAGCATCTTCTCTGCGGCGGCGCGGCTCGCGCCCGTACTTTTCTGCACAATCGTGACCCCGCGTTCCACCAGTTTTTCATTCTTGAGATGGACGTTCACCATCAGGTTGCCGTAAACGTAGCCGAGCCGGGTCATGGCGCCGGTGGAAAGCATGTTCAACACCATTTTTTGTGCAGTGCCGGCTTTCATGCGGCTGGAGCCGGCGATGACTTCAGGTCCGACTTCGGTCACAATGGCGACGTGGGCCAACTGCGCGAGCTGCGATCCTCGATTGCAAGTGACGGCGACGGTTTTGGCGCCGTGACGGCGGGCGTATTGAATCGCGGCAACGGTGAATGGAGTCCTTCCGCTGGCGGCGATGCCCACCACTACATCGTTCTTTCCCGGCTTCTTGCGGGCGATTTCGCGCTCGCCGAGCTGGCGCGAGTCTTCGTTGCCTTCAACCGCTGACCCCAGCGCTTGGATTCCTCCGGCGATGACGAACTGCACCGTCTTGGGATCGGTGCCAAACGTCGGCGGGCACTCGGCGGCATCAAGCGCCGCGATGCGGCCGCTGGTGCCAGCGCCCACGTAAATGAGACGTCCGCCGCGCTCCAGGGCAGATGCGATGAGATCGATGGCACGGGCAATCTGCGGCAGAGCCCGCTTCACCGCGGCGGAGACCTTGGCGTCTTCAGCGTTGATGACTCGCGCGATATCGAGAGAACTCTTCAAATCCAGGTTTCTGGAAGCGGGATTCAGTTGCTCGCTCGAGAGACGGCTCAATGAGGCTGATGCGCGCGATGTCTTGCGCTTCAACGCTGCGCCTCCAGCGCCTCGACCACGGCGTCGTGGAACCTGGGGCGAAGCACCTTGATGGCCTGATTCGCGGCATCCGGCCAGGTGCGGTTGGTGAGCAGGGTCACGGAGAGCTGGCGCTCGGGATCGATCCACAGAGAAGTCCCGGTATAGCCTAGATGTCCGAATGAGCCAGCCGAGAAATACTTTCCCGCCTGCGAAGGCGAAGACGGTGTGTCCCAGCCCAGAGCACGAGTCGTGCCGGGCGGAGAGGACTCGCGTCGTGTGAACACGGCCAGAGTCTCGGGGCGAAGGATGGGCCGTCCGCCCTCGAGCATGGCATTGGCAAAGATTGCCAGATCTTCTGCTGTGGCGAACAATCCGGCGTGGCTGGCGACTCCGCCCATGACGCTGGCGTTTTCGTCATAGACTTCACCCTGGATGACTCGTTGGCGGAATCCACGGTCGTCGACGGTAGGCGGAATCGAATCATGCCAGGATGCCGGCGGACGGAACGCGGTGTGCAGCATCCCCAACGGACCGAAGACTTCGCGGCGGCAGAAACTGTCGAGCGGCTCCTCGGCGAGGCGTTCGAGCGCGCTGCCCAGAATGATGAAGCCGATATCGCTGTATTCCGCTCTTGTGCCCGGATCAGCGGTGAGCTGAGTAGCGAAAGCCGCGGCCAGTAGAGCCTCTCTATTTTTCGCGTCGAGAAACAGCTTTTCGTGCGCGGGCAGACCAGAAGAATGCGTCAGCAACATTTGCATGGTGACTTCCGGGTTGCGGGGATTGTCGGCCGCAAACTCTGGCACCATCGCCACCGCAGGCATGTCCAAATCGAGCAGGCCGAGTTCGTAGAGGATCATGGCCATGCTGGTGGTGGCGACAATTTTGGTCAGGGAACCCACGTCGAAGATGCTGTCGGCAGTGGTTTCGGGAGCATCAGGCTCGTAGGTAAAACGGCCGAAGGCCTTGCGGGCGACCAGCTTGCCTTTGTGGGTGATGGCCACTGAAGCTGCGGGAAAGACGCGTTCCGTAATGGCGTTTTGGAGCAAGGCGAAAGCTGGCGCGAAGACCGTGTCCTGCGGTTGGTACGCGGAAATCAGTAATCGGGCCGAAGCCCCGCCGGAAGCACGCACTGGAAAGGGATTCGCCAAAGTCTTGGTGTGCTCGATGTTCGGGTTATAGCAAAGATTGGGAGGGCGGTAAAGTTACGGGGTGGGTGCGCCATGTGCGATCCCAGGTAAACGTTGTGGAAGCAAGACCCTCCTGATGACGAGTCGCGCAGGCGGTTCGGATTCGAGGTTCGATCTAGGGTGTGATCTTATAAACCGTGCCGTAGCCGTAAGCACCGCCGTAAGAGGCCGTACCGTAAAGGTTACCGGCCTTATCGAAGGTCAGACCCGTCAAGATTTGCGCTCCATCAGTGGTCCCGTTGAAGCTGTGGAGAACTGTCAGCTTGCCGGATGTGTCGAGCTTATACACGGTCCCGTTGAAAGTATCGCCGCCGGCGACCGTTGTGCCGTAAAGATTGCCCGCGCTGTCCCGTATCAGTGTGCCGAAGGGAGCGTATCCGTCTGCACAACCTGACTGCGAGCAGAAACCGTAGAGAACCGTTAGATTGCCGGCGGGATCCAGCTTAAATACTTCCCCGGCGAAGGTTGGGCCACCACCGTCGGTGGTTCCGTAGAGGTTACCGGCGTTGTCGCGAACCAGGCCACCAAAGGGATTGTCGCCATCCACACTGTCAAAAGCATGCAAGATGGTTTCCTTGCCGGTCGAGTCGACTTTGAAGACGGTGCCAGCGTTATTTGGCCCGCCATTGAACGTGGTGCCGTAGAGGTTGCCGGCGCTGTCACGGATTACACCTGAAAAAGGAGTCAGACCGTCTGATGCTCCTCCCTGAAAGCTGTGTAATACGGTCACCTTTCCCGCGCGATTGATTTCGAACACGGTCCCGCATCCATAGGGGGCGCAACCGGTACCGCCATCAATGGTTGTGCCGTAACCGTTGCCGGAAGCATCGGCCGCCAGCCCTCCGGTTGGGCCCTCCGGTCCCGTAACGCCGGAGAGGGAGACTATGATTTCTTTGTTGGCAGGGTTTAGCCTGAAGACCGTACCCCCACCGTTGCGGCCGCCGCTAGAGGTGTTGCCATAGAGGTTGCCTGCACCGTCGCGCAGCATCGGACCGTAAAGCGGAGATTCGCCATCCTGGTCACCCGCAAAACTATACAAAACACTCTCGTTACCGGCGGGATTAATGGTGAAGACGGTGCCACAGCCAATCGCACACCACAGACTGGAGCCTCCAGCGCTGGTCGTCCCGTAAAGATTCCCGGCGCTATCGAGAATCGGCGGCGCGTAGGGGTTAGCTCCGTCGAAACCTCCGGTGAAGGAGTAAAGCACGGTGAAAGTCTGAGCTCGCGCCGAGACCGGGGACAAGGCGATGGCGAGAACCAGGACGATGGCGAGAGCGCCGGGCATCAACCGGTTTGCGTGCGATCCGAGGTTTTGCATAGAAACTCCTTCGTGATTTTGTCCGGTTTCAATCTTGAGAATCGTCGGCACGGGATCAATCATGGCGTGAGTTTGAAGACAGCTCCATAGTCCGCCGCCCCACCATAGAAAGTCGTACCGTACAAATTGCCCTGGCTGTCACGGGTGACGCCGGATACGGGCCCGTCCCCATCGGAGCAATCGCCCACGCTGCAAAAATTGTAAAGAACAGTTTCCACGCCATTGGCGTCGAGTTCGAATACGACTCCACCTTCCTCAATGCCGCCATACTGCGTCGCACCGTAAATGTTGCCGGCGCTGTCTCGGGCTAAGTTGCCCATGGGAGTTTGCCCGTCCTGGCAACTTTGGGGGCAGAAGCTATAAAGGATGGTGTGGTTGCCGGCGGAATCGACCTTGAAGATCGTGCCTCGAAGGTTGGCACCGCCGTTTGAGGTTGTGCCATAAAGGTTTCCCGCACTGTCGCGAAGCAATCCGGCATGAGGCTGGCCACCGTCGGTTCCACCCATAAAGGCGTAGAGGACGCTCTCTTTGCCGGTCGAGTCGATCTTGAATACGGTTCCGGCGCTGCCGGCGCCACCATCGAGAGTGGTGCCGTAGAGATTCCCCGCGTTGTCCCGGACCAAGTCGGCGATGGGGTTGGCTCCGTCGGTCCCGCCCTGGAAGCTGTAAACGATAGTTATCTTCCCAGAGTGACTTATCTTGTATACGGTGCCGCAGCCGAAGGGCGCGCATCCGGTCCCACGATATTGGGTGGTGCCGTAGGCGTTACCAGCGCCATCCGGCGTCAATCCCGCGGCTGAGAATCCAGCGCCAGTTCCGTTGGGAAAGGCAATTGAGACTTGCTTTCCGTTCGGGCCTAGGCGGAAAACGGTCCCACCGCCGTTGGCGCCGCCGGTGGACGTAGTGCCGTAGAGATTGCCCGCCGGGTCGCGGAACAGGGTGCCGAAGAGGGGGATAGCACCGTCCAACTTGCCGGTGAAGCTATGCAGCACGGTTTCATTGCCATCTCCGCTTACCTTGAATACGACTCCGCAACCGGAACAGTTGAAATTGCCCGAGCCTCCGAACTCTGTGGTGCCGTATACATTGCCTGCGCCATCGAGGGTCACCCCGCTCTCGGGATAGCCGCCATCGGCGGCCCCGGTGAAGGAATAAAGTACGGTGAGGGTCTGGGCATGGGCTGATTGCCAGGCGGCCATGGCGATTGCAAGTCCGGCCAAGGCGAGTCGCCTAAAAGACACTTGAAGATGTTTCACCGAGATCCTCCTCAGTTGCAATGTCTGAAATTGTTCCCCGGGGTCGCTCGCCAAATGGCCGAACCAGCACGGCAAGTGGTGCCGCCGTCGAGCGCGAGCATTCTCGCTCGACCCTGCCGGAAAGTCAAGACACATGACCAAAATGAAATAGTTTGCACTCGAAGCCGACGCTCGCTCCCCTTTGGCACAAACGGTACCCCTTACTTGAGTTTCTTGAGGAGCCTATCGCGCTTGTGTAAAGTCAAAGTATTCACTCCGTCAGAAACAATTCGCGGCTGCGCGCGCAAGTTCTCGCAACCCTGGCGTTGGCGCTGGTGCTGGTGCTGATCCCGAACTCCGCCGCGGCAGGGCGCACGAGAAAGCCAGTAAGCTCAACTCCCCGGCTTGCCTCACTCGATCGCATTGTCGAATCTGCCATCCAGGATGCTCAGATTCCCGGCGCGGTGCTGCTGGTTTGGCATGACGGCCAGGTGGTGTATCGCAAAGCCTTCGGCAACCGGTCGATTGAGCCTCGGCGCGAAGCCATGACGGTGGACACGGTGTTTGATATCGCGTCGCTCACCAAGGTGGTGGCCACTACAGTTGCGGTGATGCAACTGGTGCAGAAGGGCGACATCGGGGTCAATGAACGGGTGGCAAAATATATCCCCGAGTTTGCGCAGAACGGCAAAGAAGACGTTACCATTCGGCAATTGCTTACGCACTTCTCCGGACTGCCCGAAGACCTCGACTTATCGCGGCCGTGGCAGGGGCGCGACACGGCACTGCAAATGGCTTATGCCGAGAAGTTGGTTAATCCGCCGGGCTCGCGATTCCTGTATAGCGACATCGACTTCATCGTGCTGGGAGCGTTGGTCGAGCGGGTTTCCGAAATGCCGCTGGAGCAATATTGCCGGCAGCACATCTTCGCACCGCTGGCAATGGCACAGACACGGTTTCTACCGCCATCCTCCTGGCTGATGAAGATCGCACCCACTCAGTTTGACGAACACGACCACATGCTGCGCGGAATCGTTCACGATCCCACCGCACGCCGAATGGGGGGCGTAGCCGGCCACGCAGGATTGTTCTCAACGGCGGACGATCTTTCCAAGTTTGCCCAGTTTCTGCTCACTGGCGGCCCCGTGCTCTCTCCGCTGATGGTCGAAAAAATGACCACTCCGCAACAGCCGCCGACGGCACCAGTGCTGCGCGGGTTCGGCTGGGACATCGATTCTCCTTTCTCGAGCAACCGCGGCGACCTGCTGCCGGTGGGAAGTTTCGGGCATACCGGGTTCACCGGAACTTCCATGTGGATCGATCCCACCACCCGCACTTTCATTATCCTGCTTACCAATGCCGTGCATCCGCGCGGGAAGGGAAGTGCGGTGGCGCTGCGGTCGAAAATTGCAACCGCAGTGGCGGCAGAGTTGTCGCTCAGTGTCACAGAGAAAGATGAGCTGCACTGGAAAAGCATTACTGGATACAACGAACCACAAAACGCCGCGCGGCGGGTTGCCGTACGCAACGGATCGGTCAGGTCAGGAATTGACATACTCGAGGCGCACGACTTCGAGCCGCTACGAGCGGCGCAAGGAAAGAAGCGGATCGGGCTGCTGACCAACCAGACCGGAGTGGATTCCCAGGGACGCCGCACCATCGATGTGTTAGCTCAGGCGCCGGGAATCTCCCTGCAAGCGATTTTCAGTCCTGAACATGGAGTGACGGGAACGCTCGACACCACCGACATCTCAAATTCAAAAGACGCAGTGACCGGGGTTCCGGTCTATAGCGTGTACGGTGCGACGGACGCGGCTCGGCGGCCATCCCTTGAAATCCTGAGGAACCTCGATGCAATCGTGGTGGATATTCAAGATGCCGGCACGCGTTTCTATACCTACGAAACCACGCTCGGGTATTTTCTGGAGGGCGCGGCTAAAGCGGGAATCGAGATGGCGGTGCTCGACCGGCCCAACCCGATTACTGGCTCGTTCGTCCAGGGGCCGGTGGCTGATCCTGGCAAGGAGAGTTTCACCAACTATTTTGCCCTTCCCGTGCGTCACGGCATGACCATGGGGGAACTGGCCAAGCTGTTCAATAGCGAACGCAGCATCAACGCGCGCCTGACGGTCGTTCCCCTGGAAGGCTGGATGCGTGGCGACTGGTACGATTCAACCGGTTTGGCGTGGATCAATCCCTCGCCAAACCTGCGCAGCCTGACGGAAGCCGCGTTGTATCCCGGCGTGGCGCTGGTCGAGGGAACGAATGTTTCGGTCGGCAGGGGTACCGACACGCCGTTTGAATTGGTGGGCGCACCGTGGATCAAAGCTCGTGAACTGGCGCAATCTCTGAATGCTCGTGAGATCTCCGGCGTGCGTTTTGTGCCGGTGAGCTTTACTCCGGACGCCAGTAACTATTCTGGCCAGAAGTGCGAAGGGGTGAATATTCTGCTGACCGAGCGCAACGCCTTCGATGCTCCGGAATTGGGGGTGGAGTTGGCTTCGGCGCTGCACAAACTCTACCCGGAACAGTTCCATATGGAACGCATGATCGAACTGCTGGTCAACCAGCCGGCGTACGATGCCATTGTGGCCGGGCAGGATCCGCGGCGCATCGCCGCCGACTGGCAGGAACGCCTGGAAAAATTTCAACCGATGAGACAGAAGTATCTAATCTACAAGTGACCGCTTCGGGTAGAATGGTGGACCGAACCGGCGAACCCTGGGCCGGACAGTGGAGTTGTCATGGAACCCGTCCATCGCTGTGCTGGCCCCAACTGCGGACAACTGAAGCAAGCCACCGATCGCTGGTGGCTCATGTGGACTTCTTTCGGCGAGTTCAATCGTCCCGTCCTGTATTTGGCGCCCTGGGATGAAGACATCGCCAAGCGAGAAGGGACTCTCTTCGTATGCGGGGAGTTGTGCGCCCAGAGGCTGCAATCGCACTTCATGGGCAATGTGCGGTCGAATGACATGACGCGACGGGTTGCGAGCTGAATTTGGGTTTGCCCCGTTTCCGCTTGGGGGCAAACCTTCCCATCCCAGGCCCGCATCTTACTTTTGATTAGGGTTGGGGCAGCTTCTACACGGCTGGGTCTTTAGGGTCCTTGGGGGTGATATGCGTTTCGTGGTCGTTCCATGTTTGCTGGCGGCGTCAGTCTTTGCGCAGAGCAATCCCACTCCCGTCCCCAGTGCGCCAGCGGCCGCTGCCGTGGTTCAGGAACTGGTGATTCCGGCAGGAACCAAGGTGCCGGTGGCGCTGAAGCATGCCATCTCAACCCACGGCACGCGCACCGGCGATGCGGTCTATGCCGAGACTACGTTCCCGGTGGTCTACAACAATCGCGTCCTGATTCCTGCGGGAACCTATGTGCAGGGAAGAATCAGCCAGATCCAGCGCGGCGGAAGAATCAAAGGACGAGCCCAGGTGTTGATGCACTTCACCACGTTGATCTATCCCAGTGGCTACACGGTGATTCTCCCTGGTGCGGTGGAAAATGCGCCGGGAGCGGATAAGACCGGAGTGAAAGATCAGGAAGGAACCCTGCAAAAAGACGGCCAGACCGGCTCCAAGGTTGGAACCGTTGCAACCACAGCGGGCACCGGAGCGGTGGTGGGAGGGCTGAGCCGGGGAGGCGAGGGCGCGCTGATTGGAGCTGGAGTCGGCGGCGCTGTCGGCACCGCCATTGCGATGTTAAGCCGCGGCGATGATGTGAAGCTGGATGCAGGCACCACTCTGGAGTTACTGGTGCAGCGTGACGTTCCCTTGGACGCGTCGCGAGTGCCGAATGAGACCCGGGCGCCAGGGTCGGCGCAGTGATTTCGATCCTCACTTCAAGTTGAATACTGCGTTCACGTGCGCGGTGACGCTTATCTTTTGTGGACTGAACTCTTCGGTGGGCGCAGGAGCGGCAAGTGCTTGAGCGACTTTGGGCGCCCCGTTCATTACCTGTATTCGTATATTCTCGAAGGTATCCACCGAGGCGTAAGACAAATCACCCAAGGTGCGTGCACCAGCTTTGGCGATCACAGCGGCAGACAAGTGGGCACGACGGTAGGCATCTTCGACGGCTTTGGTTTTCGCCACGTCGATCTCCTCCAGCGTGTAACTGACGGACTGATTGCCAGTCACGTCCATGTCGGAAAACTGCTGCACGATGGGGGCGACTTTGGTGAAATCCTTCAGCTTCAGAGTGACGTCGGTGTCCACCCGATAGGCCACGAGTTTTGGTTTGGCGTTGGAGTATTCGTAGATTGGCTGAATGGCAAAAGCGCCGATTTCGGCTTCCTTGGGATCCATCCCGTTGGAGCGAAGAATCTCTCGCACCTGCTCTACTGCCTGCGAGGCGCGCTCGTAAGCCTCGCGAGACTTGCTCTTCTGAGCGGAAACATTGAATTGGACGACGGCCGTGTCCGGTTTGGCATCGAACTTCCCGTCGGCTGAGACGTACACGGTATTCGGCTGCGCGTTAACTGTGGGTCGATCCTGTCCCAAAGCCAGTGTCGTGGCAGCCAGTAGAACAACACAAAACGCTGAGCGGAGTCTCATAGATCCTCCTGAGGATGATACGAAGAGTGTATACGCGGCAAACAGCACCACCATGAGAACGCTCCCGGCGGCGGAAGTTGCAGGTTACAGCTAGACGCCGCTTTTGGCGGTGGAGTAGGCGAAGCGGTAGATCTGGGCGTCGATTTCCTTGCGCAGATCGCTCCAGATGTGTTCCTTCATGGAGAGGAAGACTTTGACCACGTTAGGATCGAACTGACGTCCGGACCAGCGTTCGATCTCCTCACGCGCGGCGGTTACCGACTGTGCCGCACGGTACGGGCGGTCAGAGGTGATGGCATCGAGCGTGTCCGCCACGGAAAAGATCCGCGAGCCTAACGGAATCTCTTCGCCCTTGAGTCCGCGGGGATACCCCGTGCCGTCGTAGCGTTCCTGATGGGAATACACAATTTCGGAGGCTTCCGCTAAAAAGGTGATTCTCTTCAACAATTGGTAGCCGCGGTAGCAGTGCTCACGCATGATGGTAATTTCGTCCGGAGTCAGCGCACCCGGTTTGCGCAGGATGGCGTCGGGAATGGCCATTTTCCCAATATCGTGGAGGAAGGCTCCGCGAGCGATCACGGTGATTTCTTCCTTGGGCACTTCCATGGAGCGGGCAATGGCAATGGTGAACGCGGTGACGCGCTTGGAATGGCCTTCGGTCTCGGCGTCTTTAAGGTCGAGAGCATCGCCCAGGGCTTCGAGCGTGATGTCATAGGAGCGCTCCAGATCGTACATGGTCTGCTGCAGTTGCTGCGTACGGGCGGCAACCTGGGCTTCCAATCCCGTCTGGTAAGCGTGATTTTCCAGCTTCAAGCGCCGGTTCTCCAGCGCACGGCGCACCGTGGCCAGCAGTTGTTCGCGCTCGAAGGGCTTGAGCAGGTAGTCGTAAGCGCCGTTGCGAATGGCCGCCAATGCCACTGAGATGTCGTGCACCGCGGTCACCATGACCACGGGCATGTCGGGGAATTTCTCCTTGGTGCGCTCCAACAGGCCGATGCCATCGAGATCGGCCATCATCAAGTCGGAGAGCATGAGATCAAAGGTTTCCCCGGACTCGAGCAACGCCAATGCGGTCAATCCGGAAGAGGCCTGTCCGCAGCGGTAGTTCGCGGCGGTCAGCATGGAGCAGACAATCTCGCGGATGGCTTCCTCGTCGTCGACGACCAGAATGCGCTCAGAGGGCATAACCCCCCTAGTCTACCGTGAATTCCGTCCCATTTACGGGTTCCTAAAGTAACTAAGGGGTGTCGGAAACCCGATTGGGAACCGGGAAGGGCATGGTATCAAAAATGGAGCACCCAAAAAGCCTTGATTGCAACCTATACCTATGTGTACGGCGGCTGGTCCGCCATGGAGCTGGCAGTCCCCAAGATGATGACGGTGGAGTCCGCCACCCTGGTCGTCCTGGCGGCCAGCCTGTTGGTATTTCGCACTTTTCGCGAGCGCTATTTGCTGATCTGGATCCTGGGATGGCTGGCCTACTTTGTCTCTGGGTGGACCCTGCACAGCACGCTCAGCGGTGGCAGCCCCGAGTTGCTGGTGGCGATTTCCCAGTCGCAGTTCATTCTGGCGGTTTCGCTGTTCACCTGCGCGGTCTTTGTCTATTCCCACGCTCGCAAGCTGTTGTTTCCCTTGCTGGCATTTTCCATTCTTCTCATTGCCTATGCTGCGGCCCGCGCCTTTTTTTGGCCGGATTCGTTTGAACTGCGAGTGGGTCTGGAAGTGGGTTACCGCATCATCACCTTTGCGGCGGCGATTCAGCTCGTGCGTTTTCGCTGGGCAAGATGGGAAATCGGCCCGTGGCTGCTGACCGTCAGCTTGTTGATGGTGCATCTGGACTGGGACCCGTTCAGCGTGTATCTACCGCCGGGCTTCGGGCTGGTGACCGACCTGCTGTTCGGAGCCAGCCTGCTGATGGTGGTGCTGGATGATTCCAGATTGCGCACCCGCCGCCTAGGCGTGGTGAATGCCCTGACCAACAGCATCAGCCGCGCCCAACAGTACGGACCGATGATGGTGACCGCTCTCGAAGAACTAAAGCGCCTGATGCACGCCAAAGCGGCATGGTTCCGGCTGTTCGAAGGCGACCAGATGGTGATTGTGCAGCAAATCGGTCTCTCGCAGGATTTTCTTCGCGATCGCGGTGTGGTGCCGACCGATGACAAGTTCGAGCGCACCCTCAGCGGCGGTGCGGCGCTGGTGGTCCGCACCTCCGCGTCGGATGACTATGTGCGTCCTTCGCTGAAAAAAGAGGGCTTCGAGCATTGCGTGTTGGTTCCGGTGTTAGGCAAGAAATCCACCATCGGAGTGCTGACTCTGGGCAGCGCACACCGGCTTTCCTACACCCCGGACGATCTGGAGTTCTTGGCCACCAGTGCGCACCAGTTGGGCCTGGCGGTGGAAAACCTGCGGCTGGTGGAACAGATTCTGCGCTCGCACCGCCAATGGGCGAACACCTTCGATTCGATTCAAGACCTGGTGCTGGTACACGACTCCGAATTCCGCATCATGAAGGCCAATCGGGCCCTGCTGCAACACTTGGATCAAGCGCCCGCGGATGTGGCCGGGCAGCCTTGCGAAGCCGTGCTGCCGCATGTGTCTCCCTGGAGCGGGTGTCCGTATTGCAACCGCAGCGGAGACGGTTTTCATGAAATTCCCGACCCCTGTTTCGGCGGGTTTTCCATGATCTCGACCTCGACTTACAGCGACCAGAGCAGCAGCCAGAAAGGCACGATTCACGTGGTGCGCGATACCTCCGACCGGCGCGCTGCGGAGGAAAAATACCGGCTGCTTTTCGAGCAGGCCCAGGAGGGAGTGTTCGTGGCTACTCCGGGGGGCAAGCTGCTCGACTGCAATGACGCCTTTGTGCGCATGTTGGCGTATCCCACGCGCGACCAGTTGATGGAAGTCGACCTGGACACCGAACTCTACGCCTCGGCCGAGCAAAGAGACGCATTCCGCCGGGAGATCGATGTCCATAATTTTGTGCGGAATTTTGAAGTTACGCTGCGGCGAAAAGATGGCGCCATTATTACCGCTCTCGAAAGCAGCTTCGCCACCCGGGATTCCAAGGGCAATGTGGACCGCTATCAGGGGTTCCTGCTCGATATCACGGAAAAGAAACGAGCCGAAGACGAAGTTCGCAGACGAAACCGCGAATTGAACGCGCTGAATGCGATGGCGGTCATCGCCACCCAGTCGTTCGATCTGGATGAAATTCTGAATCTGACTTTGCGGCAAGTGATTTCCCTGCTTGGAGCCGAGACCGGGTCCATCTACCTGGCCGATCTGGATGGCGTCATATTCCGCCGGCGCGCGTCCTGGGGGCAGAACAGTACGGAACGCATGCGCTGTTCCGAGGTGCATTTGGCGGATGGTTTTGGCGATCTGGTGACGCGCTCGCGCGCCGAGGTGATCACCGAGGAGTATCTCCCTCATCTTCCCGCCTTGGCGGTGGATTTCATTCGCGGCGATGGCGCCTGTTCGTGGATATGGGTGCTGCTGTGGAGCAAGGACAAACCCATCGGAATCATGGGTATCAGCAGCCGGAAGAACCGGGAGTACTCGAGCAACGATGAGAATCTGCTGGTGGCGATCGGCCGGCAACTGGCAACCACCATCGAGAAGGTCCGCTTGTACGAGGAAACCAGCCGGGCCTATGAGGATCTGCGCAAGACCCAGGAACAACTGCTCCAGAGCGAAAAAATGTCGGCCGTGGGTCAGTTGATCGCGGGAGTGGCGCACGAGTTGAACAATCCGCTGACTGCGATTCTGGGTTACGCCCAATTGCTGGAGAGTGAAGGACTGAGTGAGCGCGCCTCGGAGTTTGTAGGCAAGCTGTTTAAGCAGGCGCAACGTACCCACCGTGTGGTGCAGAATCTTCTGTCTTTTGCCCGGCAACGCAAGCCCCAAAAACAGCCGGTGGATCTCTGCAAAGTGCTCGACGAAACTCTGTCGCTGCGCGATTACGATTTGAAGGTCAACAACATCAGGGTGGAGCGTGAGATTGACTCCTCAGTCCCGGGGGTTACGGCTGATCCCCATCAACTGGAGCAGGTATTTCTGAACATCATCAACAATGCCGTCGATGCCATGCTGGAGAGTGGTCAGGGGGGCGATCTGCGCGTGTCCGTGTATGCGAAAGACGGGCATCTGCACGCCGAATTTCAAGATTCCGG
>JBAWFN010000150.1:0-14945 GCA_049591935.1 Terriglobales bacterium
CGGGTATTGTTCGCGTTCGACCCCCGCCGCACCGCCCTGCTTCTGATCGGCGGAGACAAAACTGACAATCCCAGGTGGTACGAAGAATTTGTACCAATCGCTGATAACTTGTTCGACCAGCATCTAAAAGCAATGGAACAAAGACGAAAGAAGTAACGGTTGTTAATCAGGGTCTGGACAGACCCGGTACAGGAGCAAGAGAATGGCAAGGAATTTCAATACTCTCCGGGCGAGGATGTCTTCTGAATCCCGCGAGCGCTCACGGGCTCTCGCAGCCAAGTACCGGACCGAGATGCCCTTAAATGAGCTCCGTGAAGCCCGTGAGATGACTCAGGTCCATCTCGCCCGGATTCTGAAGGTCAACCAAGCTGCTGTATCCAAGATGGAGCGCCGCGCGGATATGTATGTCAGCACGCTCCAGGACTTTGTTAAAGCAATGGGTGGAGAATTGAAGATCACCGCCAAGTTCCCCGAAGGAACCGTCGAGATCGACCAATTTGAGTCTCGGAAGAGCTTTGCTGGCAGGAAAAGGTGAGCCGTCAGTGCATCCCTGCTCCAGTCTCCAGTGAAGGAGTTCGACTCCCTACTCTTCATCCAGATATTCTTCAGGCACGTCATCCTCGGGAACTTCGTGGGTATGGACTTCCCTCTCCTCGAAGTCTCCGGCGTCTTCAACGCCCTTCACCGCGTCCGCCTCGAACGCGTTCCCTTCTTCCAGCAATTCGTCGACGCTCTCCGAGTCAGCACTCTCGACGTTGGATAGTCCCTGCAAGTCTCCTGACTGCTCGCCCGAAATAGGCTGGGGTCGATCGACGGAGAAAGGCGCTGCGTCGGCGCGCCCGCGTCTCGTCCCGGCTGGTTTCTTTGCCGTCCTTTTGGCTGCCCTTTTCGCAGCCGGTTTCCTTTTCGCCAGCTTAGGACGCTTCACTTTTTTCAACGCCTTGACCTTCTTGCTGGCACTGCTCTTGGCCTTTGACTTTGACTTGGCCTTTGACTTCGCCGGCCGCTTCTTGGTTTTCTTTTGGTTAGCCATTTGCGCAGTCTAGCATCCGCCCCGTGCTCCATCCAAGCTCGCCCAGATCCCCGCTCAATGGGGCGGTTGGGACTCGTGCTGGAGCGCTGTCTTGACTTCCCCGCGTCTAAACTCTTAGGTTGGCCTTACTCCTGGTCAGCAGCTTTGCAGTGTTTCGAGATCGTACGCACGTCCGTCTCGATGTTGGCCACCCGCAACGGAACCCCGTCAACCCCGTGGACGGTATCGCTGGGATTACTGCCGGCCTTCTCCGGCCGTACCCCGGTCTTCATTGTCCCGGGCAGCATTTTTCCCTTCACTTCAACCTCATGGTGCAGATAACTGTCGAGTTTATTGCCGACGCCTTTCAGCACATAGACCGCGCCGCTCCTATCTTCCACGACGATGTAGTTTCCTCGCTCGCCGTCAAGGCAGCCACGAACGGTTGCAATGTTGGATACTGGCCCGTTGCTATCGCCAGCTGGTGCAGATGACGTTTGCGCCGATGCGCTCGCCACGAGTAGCGCACCCAGGGACATTGCAATCAGAATGCGATTCATACTTATCCTCCGTCAGACAATTCCATCTCAGGCCTGAAACGCCCAGTATAGTCCTCAAACCAGCGCAGCCGGCGGCATTCCACCACCGATACACCCGCATCACTGCATTGACTTCTCGATTGGAACGAACCAGATGTAGTACATAAGGATAAAGACAAACCCCACGAAGCTGGCAATGCCAAATACTAGAATGAGCCCCTGGCGGGTACTGAGCGGTAGCTTTTTTCTGCGCCGCCCCCGAACCGATGATCCCGTGTGCTTCCTCCGGCACAGCAACCAGACTTGCCGAATCAACGAATTCACGGTCAGATCCCCGTGGTCTCGTAGGTCAAAACCGCCAAGCTCAGACGGTAGTCATAGCCGGCCTGTGCGTTCGTGATCTGGGCCTGCGTCTGCTGAAGCTGTGCCTGGCTCAATTCAACAATTGAGCCCAGACCGAGGTTGTAACGGGATTGCGCAAGACTCAGCGCCAGGTTGGCCTGCTCCAGCAGTTGCTGGGTCACTGCCAGCCGCTGGTACGCTGTGTTCGCACTCAGCCAACTGGTGCGCACGTCGCGCGAAATCAGGTTGCGCAGGTCGCGCAGCCGTTCCTCGGTCGCTTGCGCTCTGAGGTTCGCCTCACGGGCTCTTGCCGTATACAGAAAACCGTTAAACAGCGGGATTTCGACGTTCGCACCGACCGCGCCGTAGGTGTTGCTGAGAGCTCCGGGATTCGGAGCGACCGCTGCGTTTCCCACCGCTGTGTCTCCCACTGCCCCGAGGGCCCGGATACTCGGGAACAGCAGGTCTCGCTCCGCAGTTTGGAATTTCCTCGCAGACTGGTACTGAAACTGAAGTGAAAGTATTTCTGGACGATCGGAAAAAGCCTGGGAAATCAAATCATCTACATTGCCAGGCGGCGGTGTCAGCGGATTCGCTTCCTCCACAAGCTGCAAGTTCTGCAAAGTCGAGAATCCGAGCACCATGGATAGCGTAGCGAAAGCGGCATTTTGGTTGTTCTGAGCGTCCAGCAACAGCAGTTGAGCTTGTGCCAGGTTGACACTTGCAAAACTGAAGTCCAGTTCGGATTTCAGTTTGTTCTTGAAAAGCGCCTCCGCCTGATTGGTGACGGTCTGGCGTTCATTTACGGTTTGCTGTGCTACGGTCAGAACCGCCTGCGCTTGCAGCGCGTTGTAAAAAGCTTTGTCCACCGCCACCAGCACTTGCTCCTTGGTAGCCATGGCGTTCTGGTTCTCGGCCTTGGCCGCATAATTCGCACTGGAGACCAGATTCGTGGTGCGGCCAAAATCGGTAATCAGTTGCGTGACCATCACCCCGGCGGCGGCGCGTTCGTAGATGATCGGGTTGTTCAGCATGCCGGCCGTGATGCGGCTGCCGGATTGCGCATCTACGCCGGTAACATCACCCGTAGCCGTCGGCCACAGGTTCGACCTGACCTCCCGCGTCACTTGTTGGGAAGCCAGCGCGATCAGTCGAGCCACCGAGATCTGCGGATTGCTCTTGATCGCCAGTGCTTCTGCTTGCTTCAAGGTGAGGGACATCGGCAGTCCCGGTGCGGCCTGGGGAGCGTACGATGCCTGCGTATTCAGCGACGGGTTGCTGCTCGCTTGCGTCGGACTCATTTGTGCAACCGGGGCCGGCGGAAGACTTTCTGCCGTTTGCATATTCATGGATACCTGGGCAAACAAGGGCATGGCCAGGAACAACAAAAACGCCACGCAATATTTGAGTTGTCGCTTCATGGATTTGCCTCTTTCGACGCACTTCGTCGAAATTCCAACGTTCACGCAGCAGGACGAAATCGTTGTTCTTTCCACCATCGGGCCTTCCCCGTCCCGGGAATGGCGCAATTTGAATTTCTTATGCCTCATCCATGGCGTCATCCCGAACGCCCGCGTTTTCACCAGCGGGCGGAGGGATCTCAAGCAGCACGATGTTGAGGAGCGGGAGATTCTTCGCTCCGCCTGAAGAACAGCTGCGCTCAGGATGACGCCCTATTTTGCGGCTGCTTTGATTTTTGCAGCGAGCCCCTCCTCCGAAACCGCCGCCACTAGCGAGTCTGGCCGCAGCCCGAACTGCGGCGCACAATGCCCATCTTCATGTCCGGGTCATACGGCAGGTCAAAGTACATGACGTGCTTGGTTAGGTGCAGTTGGACCGGCCGATCCGCAGTAAAGACCGATGGCAGATACTTGAACGGGGTTTCGTATCGGCCGACATAGGTCTTGCAATCGACGCGTATAGAAACCTCGTAAGCGTAGTACTGCGAGGTCAGCGGCGCATCCGACGGATTGCTGCCTCCCATCGTGTACTCCGGCGAATAAACTTTATTTCGCTGAACGTGGACGACCGTTCCTTGCACGTATGGAGAGGCATAGAGGCTTGGCGCGACGAGCACGAACGCCGCCATCCCGATCCAAAGATTCTTTTTCATGATCTCCTCCACCAACCGCCCGCTGCAATCGCAGGCATGACTAACTCCTCGCACAGCACGATCCCCAGCCTGTCGAAGGGCACGCAGTCACCCGGAAGAATCAATCGTTCTGTCATTCAGCCGGCTCCGTGGGCACGGTTTCTGTGGCTGGCTGCTTGCGGCCATAAACCAGCAGGTACGCCGCCGGCACAATAAAGATAGTCAGGAGAACCGAAGAAGTAAGACCACCAATGATGGCGCGGGCCATGGGCGTGTACTGTTCCGCTCCGGTCCCCAATCTCAGCGCCAAGGGAATCATGCCGATAATGGTCGCTAACGAGGTCATCAAGATCGGCCGCAGGCGCACACGGCAAGCCGTGACCACGGCGTCAGCCGGTGACAAGCCCTGCCGCTCCAGATTGTGAGCAAAGTCAACGATCAGAATGCTGTTGGAATCGGCGATGCCCACCAGCATCAGCACTCCCATCAGTGACATGACGTTCAAGGTGCTGTGCGTGAGCGGCAAGATGATCAGCACACCGATAAATCCCATGGGGATGGCGAGCATGATCAGAAAAGGATCGATGAACGACTTGAATTGCGCCGTCAAAATCAGAAATAGCAAGATAAAAGAAATCAGGAAGCCGAGCCCAAAGCTCTTGAACGATGCCTCCATCCCCTGCACCATGCCGCGCAGGTTCACACGTACATTGCCGGGAATATTGGTTTTCGCCAGAATGTCGCGGATCGAGTCGGTGACCCGTCCCAAATCTTCTCCCGCAGGAGTCACGTAGACGTCCATGGCCCGCTGAATCTGATAGTGGTCCACTTCGGTCGGGGTCTGTATCTGTTTCACGCTCACAACATTGTTGAGCACCGTAATCGGTCTGCCCTGGCCACCGCAGGCCCACGCCGGCGACGAGCCTCCGGGCCGGGCCGCACCGGTCGGGCCGCAGCTGATTCCTCCTCCATCGCCCGGATCACGCAAGGGAATCTGCCCAAGATCAGCCATGTTATGAATGGCCGATTGTCCTTTCTCGAAGAACTGCACGGTCAGGTAATAATCGTTGCCGCTCTTGCGATCGACCCAGTAATTGGGAGCAATCATGTAGTTGGAATTGAGCGCGGTGATGACGTTGTCCACTACGTCTTTTTGCGTAAGGCCCAACTCTCCCGCATGCACGCGGTCGACATCCAGGCGCAGCCCCGGGTAATTCATGTCCTGCGGAATGTAAACCTGGCCCACTCCTCGCACCTGCCGAATTTGCGTTGCCAGGTTTTGCGCGATGTCATAAATCTGCTTCAGATTGGGGCTGCTCACTTGCACGTCAATCGGCGCCGGCATGCCGCTATTCAAAATCGCATCCACCATCGAGCCACTGGAGAAGAATGTCCGGATGTCGGGAAACTGGTCCGCCATCCGTTTCTGGACCCGGTCCATGTAGTCGAAGCTGCTCAAGTGGTGAGAGTCGTTAAGCTGCACTTGTACCGTCGCGGTATAAGCGCCGGCATTGGTGGTGTATAACGCGGAGAAATCCGGCACCACGCCAATATTCGACACGATCAGCTTCAGGTCTTTCGCTTCCACCGTATGGCGGATCAGGTCTTCCACTCTGGCGACGTATTCATCCGTCACTTCTATGCGGCTGCCGGTCGGAACCTTCATATTGATGGTGAACTGGCCCGCGTCGGTCTTGGGGAAAAACGCCAGCCCCAGCAGCGGATAAATCGCCAGGCTCAGCACGAACACACCGCTCAGCGCCGCGACCGTCAGGCCAGGGCGTTGCAGTGCCCGCCTCACCCAATGCTCGTAGTAGTCGAGGATCTTATTGAACATCCGGTTGAAGCGGGCATTGAATCTGTCCATCCAGGCTTGGCTTACCGCCTTTTCCGGCTCAATCTCGTATTCCTCATGCCGATGCTCGGCGGCGTGCGGCACCGCTTTCAAAAAACGTGAGCAGAACAGGGGAATCACGGTCATGGCTACGACAAATGACGCCAGCAGCGACAGGCAGAAGGCCAAAGCCAGAGCGGAAAACAGAAACTTGGCCACTCCGTAGAGAAAAATCACAGGAAAGAAATCGACCACATCCACGAGCGTTGCCGCCAGCACCGCCAGGTTCACTTCCGCGCCGCCAACTTCGGCGGCCACTATGGGCGCGGCTCCCATTTCCAAATGACGATAAATGTTCTCCAACGAGATGACGGAGTTGTCGATCACGCGCGAGAAAGCCAGCGCCATTCCGCCCAGGATCATCGTGTTGACCGTGCCCCCCATCAGTGCCAGCACCACAAATGCGGCCAGCGCCGACAACGGAATCGAAAGCAGCACCGCCGACGTGGCGCGAAAGCTTCCCAGAAACATGAGGATCATCAGACTGGTGAGAATCAGCCCCAGGAATCCTTCATGCAACACGGTTTTGATTGCTTCCTTCACGTACACGGACTGGTCGAACACGATGCTGGTGGTCATCTGCTTGGGAATGTCGTACAGATGTTTCGTGAGCGCGCGCAGGCCGTCCACCACGGCGATGGTGTTGGTGTCGCCGCCCTGCTTCATGACCGGGATGTACACGGATTTCTGCCCATCGATGCGCACCACGTTAGTTTGGATCTGGTGGGCGTCTTCAGCTTTTCCCACGTCGCTCACCGTAACCCAGGAGTGCCCTTTGACTTTCAGCGGAACCTGGCCCAACTGATCCATGCTGTCCACCAGGCTGTTGGAATAAACAAAGTAGTCGTAGGGCCCCATCTTGACGTCGCCGGCCGGAAGAATGAGGTTGGCGTCGTTGACTGCTCCCACCACGTCCATCAGGCTCAGTTGACGGGACAGCAACTTATACGGATCGACGTAGACCATGATCTGACGGTAAGTTCCGCCGAACACGCCCGGAATCTCCGCGCCCGGCACCACCGCGATCTGGTTGCGGATCTGGAACTGCGCATAGTCGTGAAGCTGAGTTTCGTTGAGACCTTCTCCCTTGACCGTGACCAGCGCCACCGGCAAGCTGGAGGCGTCGAATTTCAACACCACCGGCGGCAGAGTTCCCGGCGGAAGCCGCTTCAAGTCCGCCAGCGCCAGGTTGGATAACTCGGTCACATCGGCATCCGGGTTCGTCCCCGGCTGGAAGTACACTCGGATGATGCTCACGCCCAGCATCGATCGCGACTCACTGTGGTCAACACCCGCAGCCAGCGTGAAGAAACGCTCCAGCGGGTCGGTGATATCGGTCTCGACATCCTCCGGTGGCATACCGGAATAGAAAGTCGCCACCACCACTTCCGGCAGGTTGATGGGAGGAAACAGGTCTATCGGCATCCGGGCGACGCTAGTCACACCAATCACCAGCAGCACCAGGCCGATCACGATGATGAAGTACGGATTGCGAATTGAAAATCCGGGCATAAACGTTATCCCATCAGCCGGGTGCCCCATCCTTGTCGCGTCTTTGCGACAGGATGGGAAATTGTCCCTTTACTGCGAGTTCTGCTCCTGGTACTGCATCACGGCCACCGCCTGCGGATGAACCTTTTGACCAGCTTTCAGTCCGCTACGATCGCTGACTACGACCTGCTCTCCCTCGCTTAATCCCGAGACGATTTCTGTGTCACTGGTGGTTTGCAGTCCGACCTGTACCGCGCGGTTCTCCAGTTGTCCATCGTGGTTCACCACCAGAACCGAGGTTTTGTTCCCTTCATGATTCAAGGCCTGCAAGGGCACCGTCGGGACGTTGTCTTTTTGGTCGAGCCCGAGCTCGGCTTCTGCGTAAAGACCTGGCATCAGCACGCGTTCCGGATTCAGAACGTCCACCTCGGTATGCATGGTGCGAGTGTCTTCCCTCACATCCACCGAGAAGCGCGCAACTTTGCCAGGGAACGTCCGGTTCAGGGAGGGCACATGAACATCGACAGGATCGCCGATGTGGATGTAACGCACATAAGACTCCGGCACCGGAATTACTAAGCGGAACAGGTCATCCTGCGAAAGCCGGACGATCGGCATGGCCTGCGTGCTCGAACTGGTTCCCGCCTGCACCAGTGTCCCCAGGTTCGCATAGCGTTCGGTAACCACTCCCGAGAATGGCGCTGTAATCCTGGAATAGTCGAACAGCGTCTGATCGTGGACCAATTTTGCCTTGGCCGCCGCCAACTGGCTCTGGGCCGCTTCCAACGCTGCCTTGCCTGCGTCAACTTGAGAGGCCGCGGCCAGATCTTTCCCCTGGGCGTCGTCCACCTCTTGCTGGGCGACGATGCCGGGCTGGGTTTCGAAGACCTGGTTCAATCGCGTGTATTCAAGATGGAGAGCGTTGTACTGGGCATCGTAGCGTTTCAACTCATGATCCGCCCGGCTCACTTGATTCATCGCGTTCTTGATCTCGGCTTGGTCCTCCTGCAACTGCGCCTGCAACTCCGGAATCTCCAACGTGGCCATCACCTGGCCCGCCTTTACATGAGTCCCGTAATCGACGTCCAATTTCTGCACATATCCGGACTCCTTGGCGTAAACGTCGATCTCTTGAAAGGGCACCAACTCCGAGGACAAAGTAATTTGCCGGCTCAGCGTTTTCTTAACCACCTTGGTCACGCCGACCGTGATCGCTGGTGAATTCGCCTCGACCTGTTCGCCGCGGCCGCCGCTGCACCCTGAGAGTCCGGCTGCCAGCATCACGGCTAGACTCGCAGCTAGGCCCAATGCTCCAACGGAATATGCCCGCTTACTATTTCGTTTCTGAAGTAGTTTCATCGCTCTCTAAACACCAGCCCTTTCTGGCATCTGGGCCAGCAAATCTACAATTAACTCAACTCCTTGAGTACCCGCCGTAACTTTTCCACTGAAAATTCCTGGGAGCGGCAAAGGTCGATCACCCTGTGTTCACCCGCCTGCAATTTCGCCGCAACCGCTGGAATCTCCGCGGCAATTGTCTTGGGAACCGTCAACACGCCATGGCGGTCTCCGTGTAGCAGGTCGCTAGGATGCACTTCCAATCCCCCTACTGTGACCGGCAATCCAAAGTCGAAGATATGGGCATAGGCGTGCGAGACCGCCACATTTCCCGCAAACAATTGCAACCCCAAATCCTTTACTCGCGGCAGCTCCCGCACCGCTCCATTCGTCACATACCCCACGCACCCCAGCGCTACCAGGATTGCCGCATGCATGTCCCCGAGAAATGCTCCCAACCCTGGCGGCTTGTCCAGGTCTTCCAGGACCACGATTCGCGGCGCTGGCACTTGCAGAATGCTGTTCCACCAATCTGTACGATCTACATAAATCCGTCCTGCGATTGGCGGCTCGCCGCTCCGCAGGCGGGCGGTGGCGGCGTATCCCACCATGGGCGGAAGGTCTTCGAACATGCAGCGTATGCGGGCGTCGGCGAAACCGGCGTTTCGCAGCCTCACCTGAAAGGCCTCGATCGTATTCGAAACCGTGCAGGTATCTAAACGCCGTAGGGCCTCAAACGCCTCAACCGATATGGCATCCTCAAAAGCCATGCGAATCCTCTCCACGAATTGTGAAATGACCTTCTACTAGCATCAGCCGAGTGGCCAGACAAGTAAAAGTCGCAACCATGCCGATGACCACAGCAAGACGGTCAAGCCCAATGCGAATTGATGACGGAAAAAGACTACAGAAAGAATGGAGATGACGGAGGTGGCCGGTTGTACAGACTTTGATCAAACAGGCGGGTGACGCGTAGAGGTCTTGCGGGAGCTAAATGGGCGGCGACGACGGTCGTCCGGATGCTGAAACTGACATTCGGCGCAATCCACTGAGTTGCATCCTTATTGAGGTGCTGCCGCTTGGCTTCCGCTGGCCGGTGGTCGGCCGATCTTGCGATGTGAGACTGAGAACGCCACGGTGTCCCAAAACGAGTCGCAACACTGACTGTCAATGAACAAATGGCAATCACGATCACCACGCTCTGCCATCTGCGCTCACCAACCCGGCGATGCTTCAGCCATTGCATATAATAGTCAGCGATAGGTCCTGCTTCGTGGAATTATACAATACTGGCCAAAATGGCCAGAGATAACCCCGGTAACAGGCTTCCCCTATGAAAGTTGGATACCGAACCCGCGACGTTGGTTGCACCCTCCCGCTTCGCGGACGCGACCATGACTCGCCTGAATATGACTGGCGTGAATATGACTGGCCTGAATATGACTGACTGGACAATGGCCACCGATGCAATGGAACCTACAGGCGCTGCGTATCCCACCCAACAAAAAAACGGACGCGCGCTTAATATAGGTTTCAGGGCATAGTGTAGAGGCACAGTGGGCGGTCGATCGCAGCGGCACGGTCGAGCCTACGGGCAGCAGAAGGCACAACTCTAGTGGAACTTTACCAGCGACTACCTCCCGACGCTCTGAAGATCATCTTGGTCCTCTTTTTGTCTTTCCTGATAGGACTCGAACGGGAAGAACATAAGGCGGCAACGAAGTCGTACTCTTTCGGAGGAGTGCGCACCTTTCCGCTCATTGGCCTGATTGGCTATTCCATCGCTCTGCTTTCAGGCACACAACTGCTGCCGCTTACCGTCGGCTTTCTGGTGATCGCCGCATTCTTGCTCTTGTCTTACTGGCACAAGCTTTCCTCTGCTGAGGCCGCCGGTGTCACCTCAGAAATGTCCGGTCTGACTACCTTCCTGGTGGGGGCGCTGGTCTGTTACGGGCATTTTTGGGTTGCTACCACGCTGAGCGTTGCCAGCCTGCTGTTACTCGATCTCAAGGCAGCGCTTGAGAAACTTGCGGTTCGCATCGCTCCGCAAGAGATTCTCACCTTCGCCAAGTTTCTGTTTTTGACCGGCGTCATCCTGCCCGTATTGCCCAATCAGGAATTTAGCCGATTCCATATCAACCCTTTCAAGACCTGGCTGGTCGTGGTCGCGGTCAGCACCATCTCATACGGCAGCTATGTTCTACAGAAGTTGACCAAGGAACAGGGCGGGGTGGTGCTGGCGGCGTTGCTGGGCGGGGCGTATTCATCGACGGTGACTACGGTGGTGGTGGCGCGGCGCGCTGCTCGGGAACCGCATCCCCACCTCTTCGCCGGCGGCATCCTGATCGCTTCCGGCGTAATGTACCTGCGCCTGGTCGCGCTTCTCGCCCTCTTCAACCGGCAACTGATGTCTTTGCTCGCGCTCCCTTTTCTGGCGCTGGCCGGTCTGGGGGTGGGCGTCGGTTGGCTCTGGACCCGCAGGGCTGACACCACTACGAAGCCGGTACAGCGGGAGTTTGAACCCAAGAATCCCCTCGAGCTGTTGGCGGCGTTTCTATTCGCTGCCTTGTTTCTGGCCATGCTGGTGGCCACCCAGTTGGCGGTAACTTATCTGGGAAGAGCAGGAGTGAACACTCTGGCCGCCATCATGGGTGTTACCGACGTAGATCCCTTCATCATGGGGATGACCCAGGCTGCGGGTACACTCACACCGCTGAAGGTTGCCGCGGCCGCAGTGCTGATCGCTGCCGCCAGTAACAATCTGGTGAAAGGAATTTACGCCTATAGCTTGGCTGACCGCAAGACCGGCGTGCAGAGTCTGGCGCTGCTGGCGGCCCTGGCCGCATTCGGTCTCGTTCCCCTATTCTGGCTGGGAGGGTGAGCGTCCATTCCTGTTTGCCGACTATCCGCGACCTTCATCGAGAAGCGCCACTCGCCAGCTGACTTCCAATCCAGTGATCGACGCGGGCTTCCAGCATGTCAAGCGGTAAGCTTCCTCCACTGAGAATTTCATCATGGAAGGCTCGGATATCGAAGCGGGGACCAAGCTTCTGCGTTGCCCGGTGGCGGAGATCGAGAATCTTCAGCTTTCCGATTTGGTAGCTGAGGCCCTGAGCAGGCCATGCAATATACCGGTTCACTTCAGCTTGCATCGTAGGCTCGTCGGCCGCGCCGCTTTCGCGGAAGTAGGCCACTGCCTGTTCGCGCGTCCAACCTTCGGAGTGAATGCCGGTGTCGACCACCAGACGAACCGCGCGCATCAACTCCAGGTTGAGCCGTCCATAATCTGAGGCCGGATCCTGGAAAAAGCCGATCTCCTTACCCAGCGCTTCCGCGTACACGGCCCAGCCCTCGGCGTAGGCATTGTTGACCACATGAAGACGAAACTCCGGCAGGCCGGTGAGCCGCTGCTGGATGGAAATCTGCATGTGATGGCCGGGGATACCCTCGTGGTAGGCCTGGGTCTCGTCGGGAAGCAGTTTTCGATGGGCATAGTTGGAAGTCGCAACCACCACGCGTGCCGGCCTGCTTCCGTCCGCGGTGCCGAAAATGTAGTGCGTGGGATTATTAGGCTGCGAGGCAGGCGCAGCCTCCACCGTCAGCGGCGTTTTCGGGAACACTCCGAACAGTTCGGGCAGCCGTGGTTGCATTTGCCCAACGTAGCGGCGGAAGTCATCGACGATCTGGTCCGCAGACTTCGGTATGTATTTCGGATCGCTATTGAGCGCGGCCCGAAAGCTGCTCAGGTCTTTGTAGCCTGCTTTGACCGCAAGATTGGTGAGCAGCCCATTGATTCGTTCGACCTCTCGAAGCCCGAGCCCATGAATCTCCGCCGGGGACATCTCTGTGGTGGTTTGTTCCCGAATGGCCTGTTGGTATCGGCGGGCGCCGTCCGGCAAGCTGTTCAGACCGATGGTGGTGCGGCCATGCGGAGCGTAGTCCTTGGCGATGAAATCCGCAAAGCGATGATAAGCCGGCAGCACCTCCGCGTTCACTGCCTGCTCGATCGCTTGCGTCAATCGCTTCTGCTCCTCCGCAGAGATGGAAGCAGGAAACTTCTTGCTGGGCGCCACGAAAGGATTTTCAGTAATCGTGCCTTCGCATTGCGCCGGGATTTGCTCCAGCAGAACCCGCACCGGCATCAATCCGTCCTTCTCTCCTTGGCGGAGCACGTCGATGGTTTGTTCGAAGGCGCGGGGGATCTGGTGCAGACGGGCAATGTAATCTTCGTAGTGTTGCACGCTGTCGAGCGGCACCGAGTTCGGAAGATCCGCCAGGCTGTTGTGGATGCCCTGCATTTGCGAGATGGGCATCTCATAATCCTTCAGCGCGTAGTCCGCCATGCGATCATCCAGAACGTGAAGCAGCAGATCGTGGGAGAGACGATCCTGTTCGGGAAACCCCTCCGTAGAAATCGCTTCAAGCTTCGCGCGATACCCGCGATCGACGGCGTTCTGTTTCACGCTGGCGGCCACAGAGTAGTCATCCAGCATCGCGTTATCCCGGTAATCTCCCCTGGCCGTCTCGCTTTCCGGCGAAGCTCTCATGTCATCTTCGAATTGTTCCTTGAACAGAGCGTTTTGAGCGGCCAGACGAGCGGCCACCGACGGGGTCGATGGCGACGCAAGGGGAACGCCCGAGGAAAGCGCGCTCTTGGCTTGTGCAACGGCCGGGCCCCATACGCCTTGCAGGCATAGCCAGGCTAGGCTGAAGTGAAAGAGCGATTTCGCCACGGTGCGCACCCAACCACCGCGATCAGCGATCTTTGACGGGGACAGCAGCATAGGTACCTTTCATTTGCCGGTAGTCAGGGATTCTACATGCGCGCTTCATGTCCCTGCATTTCTTGTCCCCGCATTTTTCCGCATTTTTCGGCCATGGTGTCGTCACCTCGTTTTACGGGCTCGGCGGGCGATGTCTATGGCAGCATGGGAATGGGCGGCTTCGACGGTCTCGGGACGGTGTTTCACATTACCCCGTAGCCCCATGCCCCAAATTCCGCAAGCGCAGCGAACTAACCGGGGAGAAGCACAACCTAAGCCCGATATGATCTTGGACAATGGAGCGCCGAAAATCTGGCGGAGAGAGTGGGATTTTAGCATCGCTTCCGCAAGGTGCTGATTACAATGCCGTTGCTTGATAAGCCCTTTAGATGCCTACCTAGAATGCAGGAGGTTGTGCTTGTTTCATCTCACCTGTCGCACTGTTACTGGAGAGAATAGTATCCATAGTATCCAATCACCGTGCTCGTTCTGCGTACCATCCTGATGTTCATTTATCGTGTCGATCTGTTTTCGGGGTTGGCCAAGCGCCTGCGTCACCTCGTTTCCGCGCCCCGCTGCTTGCTGTGCGCTCCGCACTCGGCCACTGACACCGCAGACCGTCCAGCCTCTTTGCGGACGCCTATAAACGAAAAGTCGCCGTACTCGATACGTTTCGATCAGCAATCCAGCCCTGTGCGCGGGTGGGCACCATGGCAGACGGCCATTATCTTCGCTTTGAGGTAGTAGGCGACTGTTTGGAAACGATGATGACATCGTCCCCGGACACGCCGTCACGCAGGGCCCGCACCGTGTACTCTTTGTCCAGACGTGCCCGCTGAAGATACTTCCGCACGTGTCTTTTCCACGTGCCGCGCAGATTCTTGTGGCTGGGTTTCTTGGGGTCCGGCTTCAGCGTGATGACGACCGCCTCTTGTCCCTTCAAACCAGCCGTCAGCTTGGCCTTCAGTTCGTCCCATTCATCGAACTCTTCCACAGTGCTCTTCCGGGCCTGCTTGTACGTCTCCTTTACGGCCTGTATCGACAGCACCTTTAGCGGTGACATTCGGTTCTCCGTTTCATCCCCATGGTATAGGCCGGGGCGAAATACGGTCAACTTTTGAGTTCGCCCCGGCCACGTCTTGGCTTTCTTTGGGATCACGAGCCACAATCGACAGTGAGGGGCCTGCACTGCTAGACTGTCCGCCCGTGAAAGGGCATGTCAACTGAAGTCATGACCATCGACGAACTGGCAGCCATGCTCAAGATGACCCGACGCCAGATTTATGAGCTAACGAGCACTCGTGCGCAAGTGCGTCACAAACATCCGATTCCGATCTTGCGCATCAACGGCAATATTCGCTTCAGACGGTCAGACATCGAAGCATGGCTTGAAGAGTTGGCCGCCGAAGGGCGGGCACGGTAGCGCACCACATAGCTACTTTCGGGCCACTCGGATCATCCAATCGGCAAGGAG
>JBAWFN010000151.1:0-1549 GCA_049591935.1 Terriglobales bacterium
AAACGCAAGTGCGCAAAAGGAATCAACCTTTCTTTCCACTTTCGCGTCTTAACGTGTACCGGGCTGTGATCCCCTCACCCCGGATTCCCCGCACGAAGCAAAGAAAGAGGGAGCCTGTGGCTCAGTACAAAGGGAAGGTCAAGTGGTTTAACAACGCCAAGGGCTACGGATTCATCGGACGCGAAGACGGGCCAGATGTATTCGTTCACTACTCAGCAATCCAGTTGGATGGATACAAAACGCTCAAAGAAGGCGACGAGGTCGAGTTCGACATCGTTGAGGGCCAAAAAGGCCCGCAGGCGGATGCTGTCATCCGCTTCCGGGATAGTGCCCACAACGCCGCTTAGCGCGTAACGACGGCGTTCCGAAAGTACCGCTTTCATGCGGCTAACTTGAAGTGTGCCTGCATCTTTCTCTGATCCATTTCAATATGCGATGTGTTCACCAGCGGTTTTGTGACTGTGGTGAAAGCTGCGTCCGTCGGGCTGTGAATGCAGGCCGATTGGCTTTTCCGGATGCCCATTGGCCTCAACCGGTACGATGACCGATACTGCTCGCGGAGAGCCTGATGGACAACAAAACCATCGCCCGTTTGCTTGACGAGACCGCCGATCTGATGGAGATCGACGGCGCCGACAGCTTCCGCATCCGCAGCTTCCGGCGTGCGGCCGAAGCTGCCGAGCAAACCACCGTCAACCTCGTCGAGGTCGCCACCGATACCGCCCGTCTGCTCGAGATCGACGGCATCGGCAAGGGCATGGCAACGCGCATTCAGGCAATCGCCTCCACGGGCGCGCTTCCCCAGCGGGATGAACTGCTCGCCAAGTATGGAGAAGGCGTCCTGGCTCTGCTCAAGCTGCCCGGCATGGGCCCCAAGACGGTCGCCCTGCTTTGGGACGCTGCCAAGATCGGGTCCATCGACCAACTCTCTCAAGCCATTGACGCCGGGCGCCTGGTGGGTTTGCCGCGCATGGGTGCCAAACAGATCGAGAAGCTGCGCAAGGGCATCGACGACTACCGCCGGTCAACAGGCCGTTGCCGCATTGACCTGGCCGACGAAGAAGCCCGCAGAATTGCAGCTTACCTATTGGAATTCAAAGGGGTCGAGAAGGTCACGGCGGCTGGCTCCCTGCGTCGTGGGCGCGAAACCGTGGGCGATCTCGACCTGCTGGCCACCGGCCCCGCCTGCGAACCTGGCCAAACTTCAGCCGCTGTCGAATACGTCGCCGCCTATCCCGGAATCCACGACATGATCCTCAAAGGCGAAAATAAGGTGAGTTTCCATGTCGACCAGGGCTTGCAGGTAGACGTCCGTCTGCTGCCCTCTGCTTCGTACGGCGCGGCGTTGCAGTACTTCACCGGTTCGAAGGCCCATAACGTCACCCTCCGCCAACGGGCGCTCAAAATGGGCTACACGCTGAGCGAATGGTCATTGGGCCGCCTCGATGACGAATCTGTCATCGTCGCCGCCGCAACTGAAGAGGAGATCTACTCGGCGCTCAAGATGGACTGGATGCCACCTGAGATGCGCGAGAACCTGGGCGAAATT
>JBAWFN010000152.1:0-13842 GCA_049591935.1 Terriglobales bacterium
GATGAATTTCAGTTCTCAACCGCGCCCATTTCGGGAAAGAGACCCTCCCCCCTGCTCCCCCACCCACTTCATCACCAACTCCAACCGGCTCCAGGTCCCGGTTTTGTCGAAGATCGCGACGAACCAATGTTTCACCGTATCTTCTGCGATTCCCAGCCGCCACCCAATGTGCCGGTTCCTCATCCCCAGAGCCGCCAGCTTCACTAATTCGAGCTCGCGTTCGGTCAACGCGTCTCTGACTAACATTTTTTCTTAAGGAATAGCAGCCACCACACTCGTCGGCACTGTTGGGGGATCTGGCTGAGCGCAAGCTTCGTTAGAAGCTGCGCTTGACCCTCCTCCCGTGTGGGCCGTTGCCACGTAGCAGTAGTTGTTTCCGCCGGTCACCTGCGTGTCTTGAAACAGCGTTCCGGCGATTCCCGTGGCATAGGGGGTTGTGCTTTCTTTGCCGGGACCGATCCCGCGAAAGACGTTGTAGGTTGCGCCCGGCGTCGACGACAGTTGCCAGGTGACATTCACGCAAAGCGTCCCGATCGGCCCCGGACAGGGAGTCGGAGGGTTCTGCGCCAAGGCAAGAGGCGACGGACATAGACAAAGTAGCAGGCAAAACAGATGGGTTTTCATGAGTTGTCCTTTGTTGGAATTGCAAAATCGTGTGCGGGCGCTGGTTGTGAGGTGTACGCCGCAGGATTCGACTATGCGGTCTTCGCCCAGACGGAAGCGTTTAAACATGCGACCGTTCCAGAGATGATTTCCTCCAAGCCGGCTTTGAATCCGGCCTCGTCGGCAATGTCCTTACTCGAAACCGCCTCCGCCATGGCGAGCGCGGCTTGCAAGAACGACATGGCAGCGTTCTTCTTATCAGCGCCCGACTGGCTTTTGAACAAACCTTCGATCGCACTGACAATGGTCGGTACAAACGCAATCGTCTGCATCAGGATGGACAAGAAGTTCATAAAGTTGTTTCCCTCCGGTTGATGAATTTGAATTCGAACCTGACGCCGGCTGGCAGCGCAGCCCGCGGCTACTTGATCCCCAAACGATCATGCATTGCGATCGCGGCGCTGATTGCGGTGGCAATGAGCGCGTTTACAATGCGTTCATAAACTCCTCGTCTCAGGTCGTTATTCTCCACCGTCCTTAAGCGGTTCTCCAGCAAAGTGACCCGCCCCGGCTGCGACGTTCCCATCAGCATGTCCATCTTGGCTTCCAGACGCGCCAACTTTTCCAGCACTTCGCACTGGAAGCCGTTGTCTGTGACTCGCACCACCAGCGGCTGTTTCCCGAATCCCGTTGCGCGCCTGTTCTGGCCCTCTTCGTCCATTTCCCTCATAGCGGGTACACCACCGTGTAAACGGTATTGACGGGAGTTGCATTGATGTTTGGCACCAGAGACGTGGACAGCGCCCCCCCAGTCCCCAGCGTCACACTGCTGTTTCCTGCGGCCACCGCTAACCCACCACTCGTAGTGAACTCCGGCCACGAGATCAACAGCGTGCCCTGAGCAGGGGATCCGTCAGCTTCATAGACAACATCGCTGATCGTTGTCAAAGGCAGCGACTGCCCCGATGCCACCGTCGCCGTCAGCAGCAGCAATAAAAAAAGCCGCCTCATCGGGCGGCATACGTAGCGCATATACATCACTCCTCAAGTCACAAACTGAATGCTGAAAATCCGGATACTGAAATCACCTCACCACAACGGTTTTGAACGCTAGAAGCTAAGAGCTAGAAGCTCTATCCAAAAAACGCCTCACGCTCTCCACGTAAACCGGTGCGAAATCCACCACCGGACGCCGCTTCTCCATTGCTTCCAGTGCCTTTTCCATCTCCCACCCCGTCGAGCACAATATCGCCAACGCCATCATCGGCGCCCGGTGAATTCCTGCGGCACAATGAACGAAAAGCCGGGTTCCATCTTCGTCCAGTGCTTCCCGTGCGAACTCCACGCCACGCGCAAAGACCTCTGGAGGTTTCGGCTGAAAGTCATCGTCGATCGGATTCCACAGCACCCGTATCCCATAGGGCGCTGCCAGCGCCGTATCGTCAAACTCAATCTGCATGTCCAGAATGTGACTCACACCCGTGCCTGCCACTTCCGCCATGTGTGCTGCGGTCCAAATGCCGCCTCCGACCGCAATCCGGTCCGTAATCCAAGTCATATCCATCGCTCGCTCATTTTACGTTGTTCCCCTTGGCCCAGCCTTGTGACCGGCTGACCCTTGGCGGCCGATCTCTCAGAACCGCTGTTCTCGGGTATCCCCAACCGGCTTAGCAGCATCTCCGCAAGCGATTCGTCCTGCGGCATGTCCGGCGGTGCAGTCGCCGGAAACAGCCCAATCATCTCAAACAAATATTTCATCGCCTGATACTGCCCTTCCTTCACCCGCTCGATCGTGGTCGTCACCATTCCCACGGCAGCGACGCGAACCAGATGGCTGATGTGGCCTCGCAGAGCTTCCGGGTTCATCGGCTCCAGCGCCACCGGCTTCTCTGCAACGGTTGGACATTTCGGCTTGCGCGTCTTCTTCCTGGATTTTGCCACACCCTTATCCGCTCCCGGCTCCACAGAATGAGTTACCAAAAGCAAAAGGCGCGCTTGGCTCAGCGCGCCTCTCGATAAATTTCTCTATCTAAGTTCAGAATAGCAGATTCAAAGGGTAAGTGAGACACGATTTCCAGAAATATATTTTGTCCGCTCTCAACTACTTGCGGCGATTTCACCAATTTCACCCCCTTGACAAGCTCCGGTCGTAACCGGAGTTTTTTTGGGAAGTCGTCTCAATATTTCCCTATCTAGGAAAATCTCGCTTAATCTGTCCAGTACCTCTCCGTAACTCCGCACAATGGTACGACGCGTGCATCGCAGCATCTGCGCGGCTTCGTAGTGAGCATGGTCTTGCATCACAATCACGCCGATTAGCTCAATCTCCGCATTGTTCAGCAGGCCCAGGCAACGCTCCACATCGTGCACAAAAATTACCGTGTCCTCGAAAGTTTGCGTATGGTAGGACGTAACCCGCGTTCGGAAGAACTCCCTCCCCAGCAGCGCCGGCAAACGACCGACTTCCACCGCCAGACGCAGATAACGCCGTAGAATGCCGGATGTCCGGTCCCGGTACAGCCACAGATCTGGATCGGCAGGTGGAGTGATCTCGTAGCTCTCCTCCAGACTAAGACTCTCGTCCTCAACCACCCCCTCCCCAGGCTGATCCAGCGCTAATTCGTCGTCGCACCACGCCTCTCCTCCTGAACCTGGTTCCCAACCGTCTTCCTCCCAGGAATACGTCGCTGCTTCCCCTAGTCCATCCTCTTCCTCGTCCGTCATGCGTGCCCCCATACGTCACAAACTATGAACCCTGCTGCGCCATCCTGGCTTTCAATTTTGAACCGTCCATTGCTCGGCAATCGTGGCCGGCTGATCCTCCGGCCGCAAAGCGGAAACTCCGAAGTCTCCGAGCTGCACCCCGCGCAATACACTCCTCCCGTGTTTCGCCGCCGCAGCCACAGTCCGCCGCAGCGCTCGCAGTACTTAAGTTCCAACCGAATGATCTCCCAACCTTCACTTTCCATGACGCCTCCGTCTCTGTAAGTCGTTGTTCTTCCCTTACCCTGCAACTTGAGGCCGTGGCCCCGAAGCCTGCCGCTCAACAAAAAAGCCCTGGACCGATGCTCGGTCACAGGGCCCGTTTCTCTTACGGATAACCTGGTTCAACTATTTACTTGGAACTGCCGCTAAGTCGTCGGTTGCCGGAAATAACCCTCCTCATAGCCAGATTTCAACACCCGCCCATTCTGTACCACCACGCTGAGCTTCCCGCTAAATTGCAGCGCTCGCAGCAGTTGCTCCATCGCGGCCGAAAGCACATCGGCCGAGCGAACCTTGCGGCGAAACTCCACAAAGGCCTTCTCGTCATTCTCCGCCTGCCCGTTCCATGCCATGTTCGTGTCCTGCTCTTTACATTCGAAGTTATATTTCATTTTGCATCGTATAGCTCAATGTTTTTTGTCGTCAAGGTCGTTTGCCGGAAACCGCGGTGTTGGCGTCTGTGGAAAGCTGTGTGTTTCGTTACGTTCGGAAGTTGTTCTCTCAATACTCACAATAGCATTGCGCTATAGACAACTGGTAGACTCGGGAACATGAAATTCAAGACTCTCCAGGACAATCTCCGCAAGACTCTATGGCAACGCATCGGAGAAGGAGAATTGACCGGCTTGGGCCTGGCCGCGCAGACCGGTTACAAACAAGCTCATATCTCCAATTTCCTCAATCGCAAGCGTGGCCTGAGCCTCGAGGGTATGGACAAAGTTCTCAAAGTGCAGCATCTCTCTGTCCTCGATCTTGTCGATCCCGCTGAAGTCAACAAGCGTGCCAGCATCTTGCCCCCCGCCAGCGACGAATTTCAAAACGTGCTCTTGGTCGAGGGTGCAGTTGCCGCCACCGAGTCCCTCATCATGAGCATGAACGTAAAGGACATACTGAAGTTCAAGAAGACTTTCCTGCGCAGCCTCCGCCCTGCAATCGAATCCGCCCGTGGCCGCTGGGAACGCTTTGTCCTCATCAAGATTGATGCCCGCGAAGGCATGAGCATGTATCCTCGCCTCCTGCCCGGTGCCACCGTGCTCATCGATCGTCACTACAACTCGCTCAAGCCTTATCGCAAAGGCGAATCTAATATGTATGCCGTCAACAAAGCCGGTGTTTGCACGGTTAAGTATGTGGAAGTTACTGGCGATCAGTTGGTCCTCCGCCCGCACAATCAGGCCTACCCGGTAGACGTGCTAGCCATGGAAGCAGGCATGAAGCCCACCGACTACCTGATCGGCCGGGTCTGTCATGTGGGCTTCGAAACCTGATTGCGGCCGCATCCTACTTCCACTCCTGCAACACCCGCGCCAGAATCTCAACCGCTTCATCCACCGTGGCCAAGTCTGTTCTAGTTAGCCCGTCGAGATGCTTCGCCAGATACTCGATTCTCAGCTTGCGCCCGTGTTGCAACAAACGTGTTCCTGCCGGCGTCGCGTGAATCCGAACTCGTCGGCCATCCTGATCGCCCCTCCATTCCTGCCCGTGCTATCATCATTCTTCTGCCGGATTTCTTCAGATGGACGATGACGTTCCCAGCATTCGCATTCCCACGGAGGCTTTCATGGACGAAACCACTGCCGTCACCCCGGGCGCGCGCCGCAATGAAGACATCGCCCTCGACTTGATGAAATTCATCGCCATGACCACCGGCTACGGTCGCACCACCTCGTCCGGCGTCGGCTTTCAGGGTACGGGTGCCGCTACCAAACCTGACGAATACGCCAACCACCTGCTCGAGCTTTACGGAAAGTGCATCAGCGCTGTCCAAGCCAACAAATAAGCTGGTGTAGTCAGCCTGCAACAGAAAGGCCGCAGCATAAAGCTGCGGCCACTGAGTTGCAGTTTGAATGTCCTTATCGTCGCCGGCGAGCGGACTTCTTGGTTTTCTTCTTGGCCTTCTTCGCCGGCTTTCTCTTGGCGGCTTTCTTCTTTTTGGCCGGCTTCCTTTTCGCCGGCTTCTTCTTCGCAGCTTTCTTGGCGGCGGCCTTTTTCTTTTTCTTGGGAGCTGCCTTCTTTTTCGCTGCCTTCTTGGCCGCAGGCTTGGGAGCGCCCCCGCCGCCGCTGCCGCTCGAAATCGGCATCGAAGGGGCCGGGGCTTCAACCATGGGTCCCGGCTCTCTCATCGCCGGCATCTCGGCTTCTTCCTCCTCCTCTTCCTCTTCGTAGTCTTCTTCCAGCGACTCGCCATACGCGCCGCTGTCGCCAAACTCATCCACCTCGTCGTCCCGTAAATAGAGGGTCTCGTAAAAAGTCATTGTCTCCTCCTGGATTTTCCGGTTGCCCCGATGACCGGATGCTGCACACTGCCTACTCTGAAAAAGAAAACTGCATTTCTCTCATATGACTCGGCGGGGCGCGATTATAGCACAGCAGTTTTTCGCCCGTTAGTCACAAAAAATATCGCGTGCTTACCGACTCTCCTGCATATTACACCGAACTCGGATTTTTGGGTTTCCTTCCGTGGCGGCTGCGCAACCGAAATCGGCAAGGCTTGATGGTAACCGATTCTGCGACTGAAATCGCCTTCCCCAGGCAGGCAGCCGGGAAGCTATTGCCCGCCGTGGATGAGCAGGATCATCCCCGGCTTCAGCGTGGCCAGATTGCCATTCTGCTGTTTGAGCGCGCTCACGGTAGTGTTATGGGACTTCGCGATCGAGTACAGGGTCTCGCCGGGTTCCACCGTATGCCGCACTGCCTCCTGCCGGTCAGTGGCACGTAACGTCTTCCTGGGTTTTGACTTAATCGAATCTACCGACCGTTTCTCCTCGAAATTCGGGGTAACCGGCAGGCGAACGTACAGCACCCGTCGTCCTGCTAAACTGTCGCCCTTCAAGTGGTTCCAGCGGCGCACCATGGCTGGCGGGACGCCGAAATTGTCCGCCACACTCTCCACCGTGTCACCCCTTCTCACCTTGTAACGTGTGACATGCCGCGCATATGCCGCCTCACCCTCGCCAACAGGATGCTTGCCCGGTGTCACCGGGATGATCAGCTTACTCTCCCTTGTCAGTTTCTCGTCCTCACCCAGCCCATTGGCCTCCGCGATCGCCTTACCGCTGCTGCGGTAAGCCTTGGCCACCGAGGCCAGCGTGTCGCCCGGAACTACACTGTGGTACCGCCACCATACCCGCATGTCGGGAGGAATCGCCCGTATCGCCGTCAGATAAATGTCCTTGCTGCCGGCCGGCAGGTGCAGTTCGAACTCTTGGTTGTTGGGGGTTGTCAGTCGCAGCAGGCTGGGGTTTAGTTCCTGCAGTGTGCTGGCAGAAGCGTCCACACATTCCGCCACCAGCCGCAGATCCACGGGATAGTCGATTTCAACCGTGTCGTAAGCCTCCGACTTCTCCGCTACCACGTCCTCCAACCCATACTGCTGCGGGTTCTTGGCCATGATGGTCACGGCAATAATGATCGGTACGTAGTTCCGCGTTTCCTTGGGCAGCACGTTGCGCTTGTACAGTTGCCAGAAATCCGCATACCCAGTCCGCTTGACCGCGTTTTGCACCGTTCCCGGGCCTGAGTTATAGGCCGCCATCGCCAGGTACCAATCCCCGAACTGGTTGTATAAGTCTTTCAAGTGTCGTGCCGCCGCCCGGGTTGCTTTCTCCGGGTCTTGCCGCTCGTCCACCCACCAGTTTCGCTCCAATCCGTACCCTTTGGCCCGGCTGCCCATGAACTGCCACATCCCCCGTGCCCCCGCCCGGGAAAGCGCCAGCGGATGGAATCCCGATTCCGCCTGCGCCAGATAGATCAAATCCTGGGGTACGCCCTCTTCTTTCAGAACTCTCCGAATCATCCCTTCGTAACGTCCACTTCGCGCCAGCGCCCGCTCCAACGTTCCCCGTCCCCGCGTCGAGAAGTAGTTAATGTAGCCCGCCACTGGATCGGTCATCATCAGCGGCAGATCGGAATGCGTCTCCTTGACTTCCGCCTCCCCCTTGGCCTTAATGCTGGGATCCACCGGGTAGGTTACCTCGTTCGCTTCGTCGATCGGCGCCGGCTCCGCTTTCTGCTCGCTGAATCCATCCCCCTGCTCCAGAGCCTGCATCTCCAGCCCGTTCACCCCGTCTAGCAGGCGGTCGAACTCCTGCTGCAAACGCTCATCCGACCCTACATCCAACGGGCTCTCCAACAGCAGGTTGAAGGCGCGATCAAAATTCTCTTTCGCCGCTTCCAGGTGCCCCGCTTGGTAGTTCGCTTGCCCCGCCTGATATTGCCCTTCCACCCGGGCGATCAGGTCGGCCGCTGCATCGGGCTGAACTTCCGGCTGCGGCGGCGCCATCGCGACTGGCCTGGTTTCGGCCAGGGCGGACCCCGCAGCAGGTGCGCTCGCACTGATGGCAGGCGCGCCTGCCTGTTTCGCAGGCAGTAGTGCCGCCGGACGCGGCCCAGTCTGGCACGCCAGGCTGCCCAGGACGCAGGCAATTCCTCCTGCCATCCACCAGTGTTGCTTGCCAATGCTCATATCTGTCTATTACTTACAGCCACCCGCCCAGCTTTCCACAGGAGTCAGCTAATGCTACTCTCAGGGGGTAGACGGGTCAATCCGCAATCGGGGTGGTCCAGGTTACCTTTGGGACCGGGTCGGCAGGTTACCTTCAGCCAAAACTGAGAACCGAAAAACTGAGAACCGAGAACTGAGAACCGGGAACTGGTTTTCGATAATCTAAGCCTCCATGAAAGCCATCCAGATATCACAAACCGGCGGCCCCGAAGTCCTGCAACTAGTCGATCTGCCCGTCCCCCAACCCAAACCCAACGAAGCCCTCGTCAAGATTGCGGCCTGCGGCGTCAACTTCATTGACACCTATCAGCGCGAAGGCCGCTACAAAGTTCCGCTGCCATTCGTTCTCGGGCAAGAGGCTGCCGGCGTCGTATCGTCGGTCGGCTCCGAAGTCACCTCTGTGAAATCTGGCGACCACGTCGCCTGGACCGGCATCCTCGGCACTTACGCCGAGTACGCTGCCGTTCCAGTCGACCGTTTGGTGGCCGTTCCGCAGGCAGTGTCCGACCAGCAAGCCGCCGCTGTCCTGCTGCAAGGCATGACCGCGCACTATTTGCTCTACGACACTTTCCCGCTGCGCCGCGGACAGACCGCCCTCATCCACGCCGCCGCTGGCGGTGTCGGAAATCTACTCGTGCAGATGGCCCACAATCTCGGCGCCCGTGTCATCGCTACCGTTTCCACCGAAGAAAAAGCCAAGCTCGCTCGTCAAGCGGGAGCCGACGAAGTCATCCTCTATTCCCACGCCGATTTCGAGACCGAAACCAAGCGGCTCACCAACCACCAGGGCGTTGACGTGGTTTACGATGGCGTCGGCAAGACCACTTTCGAAAAAGGTCTGAACGTCTTGCGCCCCCGCGGCTACATGGTGCTGTTCGGAGGCGCCAGCGGCCCGGTTCCCCCGTTTGATCTCATCCAACTCTCGACCAAAGGCTCTCTTTTCGTCACCCGGCCCACGCTTTGGAATTACATCGCCACCACAGAAGAACTGCGTTCCCGCTCCAGCGCCGTGTTTCAGATGGTCGCCGATGGCAAACTCAAACTCAGCATGGAACACACCTATAAGCTCGCCGATGCCGCGCAGGCCCACCGCGATCTCGAAGCCCGCAAGACCACAGGAAAATTACTGCTGCTGCCCTGAGTGCTGTGGTTAAAGCCGTTGCCTTTCCCTTTGTGAACCTTCGTGTCCTTTGTGGTTAAAGCCGTTGGGTTTTCTCTGTGTCTCTGTGCCTCTGTGGTGAACGCTTTTCTCTACCGCTTCCGTGAATACCTCTTCGCATACTCGGGCACGTTCTGCCCGGCCATCAGCCTCAGGTCATCAATAGGCGCCCCCGCAACCATCCGCAGTGGAATCACTCCCGCCCACGTCGGAAACGCGTAGTCTTCCTCATCATCAATCGGAGCACCCTGCCGTACCTTCGCCGAAAATTCCGTGATCGGCAACCGCATCACCAGCGTCGCCTTGATCTCTTTCTCGTTCGGCTGCCGCGATTCCGCCCACCGTCCCGGCAAAATATGTTCCGACAACCGCCTGAGCGCCTCCAGCTTTTCCCCCGGATCCTGCACCGCCACCGCTGTCCCCAATACCACCACCGAACGGTAATTCATCGAGTGATTGAAGATCGACCGCGCCAGCACCAGCCCGTCCAGGAGCGTGACCGTCACACACACCGCCACTCCCTGATCCAAATTCCGCAACATGCGGCTCGCCGCCGACCCGTGAATATAAAGGTTATCTCCCACACGTCCATACCCAGTAGGAATCACAAATGGCTGGCCATCCACCACAAATCCCACGTGGCAGATGAAACCCTCGTCAAGAATTTTGTAAGCTGCGGCACGGTCGTAAACCGCACGTTCGGCCTCGCGCACCAAACGGGTGCGCGCTGTAGGAGTGTAATTTTCGGCCATGCAGAACGGAACTCCGGCAATCGCCAAGGATAACGACGCAAAGAGTGTAGCAGGCGCAGAGCATCAGAACTTGACGCAGCAGCCTAAACGTCAGTTTGTCGTCGGATCAACTGCCGGGCTTAAGCCGCGAAGCGGCGCAAGAATAAAGCCCACGGCGTAAGCCGTGGGAAAAGTGGCCAAAAACAAGCAAGCCGCGGAGCGGCGAAAGAACAGTCGTCGCGGAGACTCCCTGGCTGCTAGCTTAGAGACCTTGACCCGGCGCCGCCGTCAAATATTTCACCTCTCGACCTCGCCAGTTGAACAGTACCGCCACAATCAAAAGCGCAATCGGAGTAAACACGCTGGCTTCCGGCCCCACCGATCCTCCCGTCAACCACCGCGGACCGCTGAAAACCGGAATAAACAAATTCACCGCTGCCATAACCCGGTCATTCTCAACACTGGCTTTAGCCGCTGAGGCCCGGCGATCGCTGCTGCGCAAGTCCTCCCATCCGGACTCCGTTCCTACCAGTTCACCTTCATCGCAAACTGGAACTGCCGCGGATCATACGCCGCCGTCGGCTGCCCCGCGTTGGTGAACAATGGATTCACCTGCGCCACGTTAAATCGATTGGCGATGTTGAACATATCGGCAATCAAATCCAGGTTCACGCGCTCGCCGAGATAGATGCGCCGCGCCAGCCGCACATCATTGAACACCGTATACGGCGATACCGCAGCATTGCGGCCAAAGTTGCCATCGAGCAACAGCAATGCGTTGGGCGCAACCAACTGCTGGGGCGTAAGGTCGGCAAAGCAAGGCTCCTGAAAGAAGCCCGTCGGCGAGACCGACGATGCCACCGTCGGGTAGCCGCACCCGTTGGTGGGGGTACCCGCCGGGACGACATTCGGTCGCCCCCCACTGGAGACGAACTGGAAATTGTCACTGCTGCCTGTCGTCAGGTTGTAGGGCCGGCCCGAGGAAATCTCAATGATCGGCGCAAACGTCCAGTTGCTGAAGAACTTGCTGACAAAGCCGTCGCCCGCAAGCTTCCCGCTTTGATACACCCCGCTGAACACAAAGCGATGCCGCTGATCAAACAGCGAGTTCGAGCGTTCCAGTTGCGGATAGAAGCTGTCTTGCGGCACCAGGGGTGATTGCAGATCCGTCGAGTCATCGATCGCATGCGAGTACGTATACGAACCCAGTAGTTCGTAGTGATTGCTGAAACGCTTACGCAAGGTCGTCGTGAATCCGTTGTAGTTTGAGCTGCCGTTCGAGAAATTCGCATCCATATCGCTGAACGGGATGCAGTTCGCCAGCGTCGTAGGGTTGCAGGCGGCATTCAGGCCGGCCGCCTTGAGATCGGCCTGGGCCAGCGGCACGCAGGGGGCGAACACACCCGCCATGGAAGGATTCAGTCCGCCCGGCCGGAAATCGCTGACCAATGCGGCGGGAACGTAAAAAGGCATGGCTCCGGGTAGGGCAGCAAACGGGCTCGGGCCGCACGAGGCGACACCCAGCGGGTTGGAGCCGGTAGCCGCGGGATTGGTCGCAAACGCAGCTTCCCAGTTCTGGGTCAGCAAGTCTCCCCGTACCGTGTTGGCGTTGATCGGCCGATTGAGGTGACGCCCGCCATTCCAGTTGTAGGCCAGATTCAAGGCAAAGCCGCCGCCCAACTCGCGCTCCACCGCGAGGTTCGCTTGCTGCGAATACGCGTACACAAAGTTCTTGGCCTGCGGATAGCCAAACAGCTGGCTCACCAGCGGCACCCCAGCCGCGAGGTACCCTTGATTGATGAATAGCGAATTGGGCAGGAAGGAGTTGAATTGTTGCTGGTTGGCCTCATAGCCGAACGCCGAGACCGCCGCTGGGAAGCAGTTCCCCGCTAGTCCCTGGAAAGTGTTGGTCGCCGTCAGGCTCAATGACGGCACCTGCGTGTTGCATCCTGGGGCCGCTCCGAACAGCAGCGACTGGCCACTCCTCGATCCATCCGACGCATCGCCCAGGAAATACAGGCCGAGCAGCGGATGATCGTAGAACATGCCGTACGAGGCGCGAATCACAGTCTTGCCGTCGCCCTTGGGATCCCAGGCCATTCCCAGCCTCGGTTGAATATTGTTGGTGTCGGTTTTAATCCCCTTCTGCAGGCCGAGTTGATTGTAGGCGGCAAGCGCCAGCGCATTAGGTGCCGCCAGTTGAGGCGGAAACTCCACGTCGTAGCGGACTCCATAGTTGAAGGTCAAGTTCGATCGAAACCGCCACGAATCCTCCCAGTAAAGCCCCAGCGGCTTGTTGGAGAACGCATCGTGGGGATTTCCGATTCCCTGCACGTAGTCGGTCGGAATCCCAGCGCCATACGCCTGAATGGCATTGAACTGTGGGAACGCCGTTCCTGCTGGCGGAGCCAGGCTCACCGGGAAAACGTCTTGCCCCCCAAACGTATACTCCCCGCCATAGTTGACCGTGAAGGTCGCCGTGAGCGGAATGTAGTTGAAATCCACTCCAAATTTTGTGTCGTGGCGGCCCATCGTCCAGGAGAAGTTGTCGGTGAACTGGTAACGCTCTTCGACCCGCTGAATGTAGGAGTAGGGTTCCCGCCCGAAGAAGGCAAATCCCGGAATGTTCACCGCTACATCGCTACCGCCCGGAGCGCTGGAGTAGAAATAGGACAAACCTCGGCGCGCATACTGGAAGCTGAATTGGTTGACCTTGTTGTTGCCGATCGTCCAGGTGTCTTGAAACACTCCGGTCACGTCGCGATAGGTTTGCTGCGAAGTGCGCGAATAGGAGTTCTGCCCGGAAACCTGGTTTTCCCCATTGACCTCAATTCCAGTCACCGTGCTGGGGCTTACGTTCGCCCGCAACATGATGCGATTGTTGCTGGTCAGGTTGTGATCGATGCGCAGTGAATACAGGCTGGTTCCCTCAAAAATCGGAAAGTTGCCGACTTGCGATTGCAGCGTCTGGAAGGCCGACGGCACAAAGCACGGTCCGGGTGGAGCACAACTTGTCGGGAAAGCCGAAAACTTCGACAACGCCCCGCCCGTCAAGGCCTGCACCACCGACGTTGGCCATGCCCCATTCAATGCCATCCCCGAAGACGCCGCTGCCAGCACCGCGTACTGTCCCACCTCTTGTCCAAATGCAGGGTTGAGGAACTCCTGCTGCTGCACCGCCGGATTGGTCAGAAACTGTACCTGCGGTTGCGTCAGCTGTATCGTCCCAAACGGCAGTCCGGCCAGCGCGCTATTGAAGGGAACCAAATCGAAGTTGTCCGCCCCAATGTTGGAGAATCCGGTCTCATGCCGCCGCGTGATCTCGTATGCGAAATAGAAATACGTTTTGTCCTTCTTGATCGGACCGCCAAACGCCGCTCCGCCTTGTACTCGCGTATACGCCGGGTTGGGCGTGGTGCTGAACGGGTTCACCGCCTGGAAGTTCCGGTTCCGCAAGTAGCCATACACGTCGCCGTGGAAGTCGTTCGACCCCGAACGCGTGATGATGTTGACCACTCCGCCCGCCGCCCGTCCGTATTCCGCCGCATAGCTGTTATTGATGATCTGAAATTCCTGCACCGCTTCCTGCGACACCGTCGACCGCACTCCGTTGGTCGAGTTATCAATGGCATCCGCACCGTCTACGTTCACCAGATTCGACCGCGCCCGCTGCCCGCTGATGTTAAGCCCACTTGTGGGCGCTGCCCCGATCGAAGGCGCGTTGTCTCGTACTACTTGGGAGTCGGTGAGCGCGAAATTGATGTAGTTGCGGCCGTTGATGGGAAGATTGTCAATACGCCGCTGGCCGATGGTGTCGGTAGTCGAACTGCGCGAGGTTTCCACCAGTTCCGCCTGCGAAG
>JBAWFN010000153.1:0-38359 GCA_049591935.1 Terriglobales bacterium
CGATGGCGCAGGAGTAGATCGGCGCTGAAGCCGGGATAGGCGCCGCCGCGGTCGGACGGGAAGAAGAGGCCGTTGGTGATGGTTCCCGAGGAAGATGAAATCGTGCTTACGCCAAAGGCCGCGTCGAACTGCTGCGCGTAGGCGCTAGAGACCAGCAGACAAGAGGCAAATGCAAGGAGGACAACAGTTAGTTTTTTCACTTTCTTCTCCGTGAGTGTGAGTACAGAGTTGGATGTTCCACAGCCGCACTGGGTTGGATTCGGAACCCTGGCATTCTGTCACAAAAATCTGTAACTGCTTCTATTTCAGTAGCCTGCATGAAGTACCAAACTATTATTTAATCACGAATGTGGTCAACCGAGAATGACAAAGAATGTTCCAACCCGCGAACATAGCAAGACTGTCATCCCCTGGCTTCATAAACCTCTGGAGTTGATAAAAGTTGCGGGGGAGGGGCAAGAATCCGCCCACAATTACTTTGGTTACCTGCGATATCTTGGCTTATGGGGCGGCTTGAAATACGGTTAATTTAAGCCTCTTTCTATGACCATTCTGGAAAAAATTCCTACACTGGTAACCGTAGCCGTGCTGGTAGGTATTTTTGCCGGACTGAAGCGTCACAGCCATTCTGCACGCTTGCAACTCTGGTTAGTGGCTTGGTTTCTGGTTTTCACCCATTTTGTGGCACAGATGTTCGAACCCGCCACCGGAGCGTCCAATCCCTGGCTCTTGGCCTTGGATCTGGGCTCGTTGCAGGCTTCCGCTGTGGCTTTTGTCGCCTCGGTGGCATCGGTGGTCGATGACCGGATGAAACGTAGCTTAATGCTGACGGTTACCGGGGTGCCATCGGTGGCCTACGTAATTCTTGTTGCCTACGATGTGCATGCGCGCTGGCCGTTCGTGGTGAGCTTAACCATGGCCATTGGCGGAGCCATCGTCTTTCTGGCGTGGGTAAGGAAGAGACCGTTGTGGTACGTGCTTTCGCTGGCGGCGCTGGGCGTGGGAGTGGGTGCATGGGCTATCCGTGCCGCTTGCCTGGGCTCCTTCGATGAAGGCTTAACAGCCTTGCTGGGCTTGGGGTTCGCGCTGCCTGGAGTTTTGATCTGCCGGAACTACTGGCGGCCCTCACCCGGCATCCTGACGGTTGCAGGAGGGTTCTTTTGCTGGGGCGCGGTATTTCCTGTCGCCATGCTGCTGGAGCATTTTGCGCCTTCCTTAAACGTCCCTGCGGAACTTTGGAATACACCGAAAATGTTTGTCGCCTTCGGAATGATTTTGGCCATTGTCGAGGACAAGTCCGAATCCATCGAAGTCATGCAGCGTAAGGAGCGGGCCCAGAATCATCAGTTGGAAAGCTTCTCCGCCATCACCTCGCGATTGCTGAGCGGGGCGACGGTGGAATTGTTATGCGACGAGATTGCTTGCGCGATCGCAGAAGCCAGTAATTTTCGGGCCGCCGCCATTCAACTGGACAATGGGGGGCATGGTCTGCGGCTGGCCGGAGCCAGCGGGCTATCGCGGGAAGCGGTAGCCGAGCTGCAGAGCAAGGTGCGCCGGTGGACCCCCAACGACATCAAGGACTTTTGCTCTCGCGGCCGGCAGATTGGACAGAACTCATTTCTGCTGTCGCACCAGGAAGCCGCAAAGTACCAGCCGGTCAAGAGCCAGAGAAAATACGCCCCCAATCCGCATTGGAATACCGGGGATGAACTGCTCATTCCGCTGTGCTCGGCACGAGGCGGGTACCTGGGCTGCATCGCGCTTGACGAGCCCCGGGAAGTGGAAGCGGTCAACGCCGCTGAATTGTCACGGATCGAGTTACTGGCCGCGGACTTGTCGGTCGCGCTGGAGTTGAAATCGTTGCACAACCAGTTGATTCGCTCCGAGAAGCTGGCTGCTCTGGGACAGCTGGTAGCCGGCGTGGCCCACGAACTCAACAATCCCCTCACCGCAGTGATGGGATACGGCGAACTGCTCAGCGAAGACGCACCTCCCGGTGCGATGCGCGACCGGCTCGACAAACTGGTGAATGAGGGCCGCCGCATGAAGAAAATCGTGGAGAATCTGCTGCGCTTTTCCCGGCAGCGGGCCGTGGACCGGCAAGCGGTTGATCTGAGTTCCGTGGTGCAGGATGTTTTGTCGCTGCGCGAATACTATGCGCGGAGGCGCGGACTGGAAATTGTGGTCGACGTTCAAGCCGGCCTGCCCCAGGTTGCGGTGGATGAAGACCAGTTCAAGCAGATTCTTTTGAACCTGGTGAACAACGCCATCGATGCAGTGGAAGCGGACGCCGGACCCAAAAAGATTACCGTCCGAGCCTTTGCGCGGGGTAACCGGGCGATTCTTGAAGTCGAAGACACAGGCACGGGATTCGCCGATTTGAATCGCGCCCTGGATCCGTTCTATACCACCAAGCCGGTGGGCAAGGGCACGGGGCTTGGCTTGAGCATCTGCTACGGCATCATCAAAGAACACGACGGCGAGATCAGGATCGAGAATATCCAACCTCAGGGGGCACGGGTGACGGTCGAGTTGCCACTCGCCGAAGCGAAAATCGCGAAGACCGCCGCTTTGACCACCGCTGCCGTTGGGGTTTGATCAAGAGTGCGTTCGCTTCTATCCTCCCGGAGAATTCCCACCCACTAGATCCACCGTTGCGTTGTAGTCGGGGATGCCACTCGCATCCAGGCGTCCGGCGGGAATGAGCACGTTAGCCTCGGGCCAGTGCGCCTGCAAGCACCCGGGCTTAATGCGGTCGACGCGCACGCGCCCGCGGAACTGACCGAGTTCGTTGCGTAGCGTGATCGCGTCGCCGGTCTGAAGTCCCAGCCGGGCGGCGTCTTCTGTTGCCATGAGGACATCGTCGCGGTGTGCGCCGGTGAGGGGATCCACGTCGGCGTTGATGATGCTGTTGAACTGCTTGCCTCGGCGGGTGGACAGCAGGAATCGGCCGTTCTGTACTTTCTCTTCCGGCAGTTCCACCACGGTGAAATGCCCCTTGCCGTCGGGAGTCGAGCAGCGATCCACCAGCAGGTGGCGCCCGCCATACTGCACGCTGTCGCCTTTTTTTCGGAGTTTTGCGATTCCCTGATAGGTGGGGCAGACGCGATCGATCTCGTTGCGAATGTCCTGGGTGTCCTGCCAGGCGAACGAAGTGTTTGCCCGGCCGGGGTTCATGGCTCGCGCCACCAGCACCGGAATCTCCCATTCGTCCAGGGTCTCGGGAATGCGCGGGCCGGGAATCTCCGGGCTGTAGATGATCCGCCGTTCCGTGCTGGTCTCAGTGCCGCCGCCGTGCTGCTCGTACCGGGTGCGCGACGGGAGCACAACCACGGTCTCAGCGGGATCGACCAGCATGGTGGGATTGACCACGATGTCCTGATGGATCCGGAGCTTGATCTTGCCCAGAGCCCGCGCAACCATCTCCGGTTCGGGAAGAGTATGTTTGAAGTTGCCGCCACTTTGCCACAAGGCGTCGATCTCGCCCCGTTCGGCCGCCAGAATCATGTGGGTCGCGCTCAGCCCCTCCCAGGATGGCGGTTCGAAACCCCACATCGAGGGAGCAGCGAATTTTCTCGCATTTTCCGGCGTAGCGGGGAAGCCCATGACATAAGCGCCAGGCATGGCGCCCATTTCCGCGCCTCCCTGCACCCCGCTGTGGCCGCGGATGGGCATCAATCCGGTATGCTTGCGTCCCACGTTGCCCTTGCAAAGCTGCAAATTCACCAGCGCGCGCACGTTGTCACTGCCATAGCGATGCTGGGTGATGCCCATGCTCCATACGACAATCGCGTGGCGCGCCTTTCCGAAAGTCTCAGCGAAACGGGCCATGTCCACGCGCGACAGACCGGAACCACGTTCCAGAGCTTCCCAAGGCAGGCTGTTGATCTTGTTTTCCAGTTCGTTCCAACCGGCCGTGCGCCGGCTGATAAAATCTCGGTCCACCCATCCGTTCCCGATCAGGTGCTTAATCACTCCGTAGAAAAAAGGAATGTCGCCGCCAGCATGGATCTGGAAGAAATCATCGGCGATGCGCGTGCCGAACAGCGCACTCCTCACTACCGATGGCACCCAGTAGCGCTCCAAACCCGGCTCCAGATAAGGATTTACGACGAAGACCTTAGTGCCGGCTTGCTTGGCGTAGTACAAATACTTGGTCGCGACCGGCTGGTTGTTGGCGATGTTGGAGCCGACGAAAACGATGAGGTCAGCCCCGATCCAGTCGCTGTAGGAACAAGTGGTGGCCGCGCAGCCCACGGTCGCGCTCAGCGCCGAGGTGCTGGGAGCGTGACAGATGCGGGCGCTGGTATCCACGTGATTGGTACCGATAAAGCGCGCGACTTTCTGGTGCGCGTAGTAGGCTTCGTTGGTCAAGCCGCGCGAAGTGACATACCAGCCGAGCCGGTGAGGGTCAGTGTTCTGCAAACCGCGCGCCACGGTGGCGATGGCTTCGTCCCAGGACACGCGGCGAAAGCCATTTTCTCCTTTGTGCCGGATCATCGGAACTGCGAGACGCCCCAGCTTGCGCAGCTGTTTCTCGGTCTTGTTTTGTAGAGGAGCTACATCTTCCAGCAGCCGCCAATCCATGCCTGGCATGGTGTTCAGCCGCAAGAGTTGCAGGCGCACGGCGCAGAGATGGGTGCCCTTCATGGTCCAGTCGTGCATTCCCGTGGTGCCGAGAGCGCACCCATCGCAGCAGCCGTCGTTCAGAATCCGCCAGGCGTAGCCCAGGTTGTCGCGGTTTTCCCATAGCGTGGCGAGCATGTCCTTGTAGGCGTTGGGGTGCTGCTGGTTGAGTCCGTAGGGGACCAGGCCCACCCAGTTGCGCTTGGCGGCTCCATTTTTGGCGGACGGCATCGGGGAATTCTCGAATCATGACCATATCATGAGGTCAGGGCAGCCGAAATTATTGCCCCGCACACGCCCCCTGACCTGAGCTACAATTCTTCCGCCATCCCAAGTGGCCCTTCGGCTTGCATTGAGTACTGCTTCAGCGGGTAGTCCGGCAGGTTGGCAACGTGATGGATTTCCCGAGTTTTTGATACAGGAGGAGACCTATATGGCAACAGCTTTGAAGATCGTCCCACCGGAAGCAAGAGTCACCAGCTTTGTTTCCCGAAAACACAAGATGCTGATCAACGGCAAGTGGGTGGATTCGGCCTCGGGCAAGACCTTTCCTACTTACAACCCCGCCACGGGAGAAGTCATGGCGCAGATTGCCGAGGGCGACAGCGAAGACATCAACCGCGCCGTGACGGCTGCGCGCCATGCGTTCGAGAAGGGACCTTGGCGCCGGCTGACGGCGTCCGAACGCGGCCGCCTGATTTGGAAGTTGGGAGACCTGCTGGAAGAAAATCTGGAGGAGTTTGCCGAGCTGGAGAGTTTGGATAACGGCAAGCCTCTCACCGTGGCGCGAGCAGCGGACGTTCCGTTGGCCGCCGACCTGTTCCGCTACATGGCGGGTTGGGCGACCAAGATTGAAGGCAACACCATTCCGATTTCCGTTCCCTACACGCCCGGCGCCCGTTACCTGGCCTATACCCTGCGGGAACCGGTCGGCGTGGTCGGCCAGATCATTCCCTGGAATTTCCCCTTGCTGATGGCGGCGTGGAAGCTGGGGCCGGCACTGGCTACGGGAAACACTGTGATCTTGAAACCCGCCGAGCAAACGCCGCTTACGGCGCTTCGCCTCGGAGAACTGATTCAGCAAGCCGGCTTCCCGGACGGCGTGGTCAATATCGTCACCGGCTATGGCGAGACTACAGGCGCGCCGCTGGCGGCGCATCCGGGCGTGGATAAGATCGCGTTTACCGGATCCACTGAAGTCGGCAGACTGATCGTGCAGGCTGCCGCGGGGAACTTGAAGAAAGTTTCGCTCGAACTGGGCGGCAAGTCTCCCAACGTGGTTTTCGCCGACGTGGATATGGATACCGCCATCGCCGGTGCGGCCAGTGCCATCTTCTTCAATCACGGGCAGTGCTGCTGCGCGGGTTCGCGATTGTTTGTGGAGAAGAAAGTTTTCGACAAGGTGGTGGATGGTGTAGCGGAGAAGGCGTCACAGATCAAGGTGGGCGCTGGATTTGATCCCTCCACCGACATGGGTCCGCTGGTTTCAAAGGAGCAACTGGACCGGGTGTGCGGCTATCTCGAGTCCGGATTCTCCGAGGGAGCAAAAGCAGTTGTTGGCGGAAGCAAACTCGGTGACAAGGGATACTTTGTGAAGCCGACGGTCCTGGTGAACACCAACCCGAACATGAAGGTGGTGCAGGAGGAAATCTTCGGGCCAGTGGTGACTGCCATTCCGTTCGACGATCCTTCCGAGTTAGTTTCGCAAGCCAATAACTCGGACTACGGCCTGGCGGCGGGCATCTGGACGCGCGACATCCAGAAGGCCAATCGCCTGGCGGCCGATCTGCGCGCGGGCACAGTGTGGATCAACTGCTACAACATCTTCGACGCGGCGCTGCCCTTCGGCGGATACAAGCAGTCCGGCTGGGGCCGCGAGATGGGCCACGAAGTGCTGGAGCAGTATACGGAAGTAAAAGCAGTTTGCAGCGCGCTGTAAGCGTGCGCTAGCCCCGCCCTTGTCCTTCGCGTTTCGGAAGACAGGGCGGGGATGTTTGTTTGGCTACATCTCCGCTTTGGTGCAGGAATTGATCTGCAGTTCGGGCTGCATCTCTCCAAATTTCGGCGTTGTCCATTCCGTAATTTTCCTTCTTCTCGCCGGTTATCTGAAGACTAAGTGCACTGGGCCGCATTCAACCCGAAAATGTAGAACATCCCTCCGGGGAGTGGCGCGCCGGTGCCGTCCACCTGATGGGTACCCAGGTAAACGTTGCCGTTGGCCACCGTCGGAACTGAGTACTTGACGGTCGGCGCTAGCACGTCGCGGTTGAGGCAGGTATGGTTCGAGTACAGAAGCTTCAGCGACACCGCGTCGAAGGCTTCCAGGGTTCCTCCGCAGCCGGGCTGCGGGGTACTGGTGCAGCCAGTAGGTTGTGCTAGACCACCGGTCTCAGAAGTTGCCCAGACAACAGCCGAAACGGCCGTTGTACTCGCTGCCGAGATGGTTGGCGTGGCTCCCTCCGCAAAGTTCCCGGTGGCCCTCTGTGGCACCGGGTTGCAGGCGGGATCGGTTGCAAAACTGTAGTTGCACAACTGATAGCGAAGCAAATTGCCCTGTGGAACCACGAACAGGTAGGGAACTCTGGGGAGTGCCGGGAACGACCTCTCCCAGAAGGCCATGCCATTGTGGATCTCATGGCCCATGTATGGGGTACTTGTCCAGACGGTTTGAATGTTTCCGCTAGGATTGCTTCCGCTCGGAGTACAAGAGCAGGTCGGAGTCGGCAAGTCGCACTGAGTGTTATGGCCGCCGGGGTTCGAACGGTCCATAAACCACAGGCCGCCCTCCTTGTCGCCACTGACCGCCACGTAGGGCCAGTTTGCCAGCTTGCTGTCAGGAATCAGCAGGACCGATCCAGATCCGAAGTCGACGTCATTTCCGCCAGGCTCGGTACAGCTGGCATCAGAGCGGAAGAACTGATCAACGGGAGTAAAGTAGGGCGTGCCCGTGGGCATGGTCAGATTCGGGTTCAGGCTGAGGAAGCTGTTATCCCAGGTCGTAACCGGGGAGTTGCCCACACTGCCGTTCGCGGTATTAAAGTAGATGAGCTTCCCCGTGCTCGTAGATCCGAAGGCTGGCGCTCCCGACCCTTGCCAGATGCCGCCACCATCGTTCTGGTTAAGACCCTCACTGGTTTGGAAGTAGAAAGGAGTTGCCGACTGAACCAGGTTGCCAGGGTTGTAGCCGAAGATGGCTCCGTTCGGATAGGGAAGACCCGCGCCATCCATCATCGAGAAAGCAACGTAGACCGTATCCTGGGTCAGGCCGCTTTGGCTCGCCGTAAGATAGAGGAGTCCGGGACGCTGAATGTGGACATGCGAGAAACTGCTGGCGCCGCTCTGGTCGCCCGGAGGATAAATCTGGACGCTCTGGTCGGCAAATGTCTGGATGTCCACGGCGTGCAGGTAGTGACCCCAGGTCGCGGGTTTGCACCCCGTTTGAGGGTCGCAATTTTGAGTTTCCGTTACCAGGTAGATGGTTCCGCCGTTGCCGCTTAGGTTGATGACGGGTGTACTCAGAATTCCGATATAGGGTCCGATGGTATTCGTACATGAAACCTTGCCGCCCCCCACGTGGTTGCAGTCCACCTCGTACTGGCCGCTGGCCAGCAAGCTAACGCCGTTGCCATTGCCGTTGAGTATTTGACAAGGCGGGTTATCCGCGGGATTTCCGTCGATGGCATAAAGTGTGTCCTTTTGCGTGACCACGTAAACTACACGGCCGTAAGTGACATTGTTGATGGTCACATTCGTCACCACCAGCGGCTGGCCGAAGACCTGCCCATCCAACGAGGCTGAGCAGAGTAAGCCGAAGTCTTGCTTTATCGCGCTAGCGATTAGCGCGCCCTCGTCCAGGTTTTCCCCGGTGCGGTAGACGCATTCGCTGCAGGCCGTATCTAGTCCTGTGTCCTGCTGCCACGTCAGGACGCAGACGCCCGTACCCGGGCTGCACGGAGCGGTTCCGGCTTTTGCTCCAGCACTGGCCAGAGATTGGGCCTTTGCTCCAGCACTGGCCAGAGAAACGAACAAAAGCAACAAGGCGGCAAAGACGCAGCCCCGCACAACCTTACTGTAGTCCACCATGGTTTCTCTCCACATGATTCGTTTCACCCTCGCAAACTGAACTCTAACCGAGTTTTCCCGGTACCTTGCCAACTGCGTTGAGTTTAAATTGCGTAACCCAGATGTTAGTTCCATCGAAGGCAACCCCGGTACTATTCGCGGGAAAATCAAAAAGTCCCACCTGGGATCCGTCGCTCGCCTGGAGTTCGCTGACGTAAGGAGCCCCTGTTACCCAGATATGGACACCGTCGAATGCTACTCCGTAAGGGTTGCCTGGCGCCTTGAAGGTGCCCAACAGAAGGCCGTCGCTAGCCCGCAGTTTGCTCACCGTGCTATCGCCACGGTTGGCTATCCACAGGTCTGCGCCGTCAAACGCTATTCCCAAAGGCTGAAAACCCACCTTGAATGTTCCTGCCGCGGTTCCATCGCTCGGCCGGAGCTTACTGACGGTGCCGTCACCCTGGTTGGTTACCCAGATGAAGTCAGCGCCAAAGACCGCTGCCACCGGCCTGTAACCCACCGTGAAGTCGCCCAGGTTCTTGCCGTCACTGGCCCGCAGTTTGGTTATGGTGTGCGGGCCGTTGGGCACCCAGACGTTCTCGCCATCGAACGCGGGCCAAAAAGGACCGGGCCCGACGTTGAAAGTGCCTAAAACCTTACCGTCGCTGGCCCGCAGCTCACTAACGCTGCCTCCGGCGTTGTTGGTGACCCAAATGTTCGCGCCGTCGGAAACCAAACCGATCGGTCCTCTTCCTACCTTGAATGTCCCCAAGGCAGCGCCATCTTTCGGCCGGAGCTTGCTGACGGTGTCGCTGGCGTAGTTCGCCACCCAGATGTAGCTGCCATCAAAAGCCATGCCATACGGCTGTTTGCCTACTGGGAACGTCGCAGGCACAACCGTTGGGCCGGCATGCCCACTCTGTGGCGTCGCGCCGCTCGTTGCAGGCTCCTGCGTGCCCTTGCCCGTTGTTCTTTGCGTCTCGCCGGGCAATTGATCTGCCGCAAGAACTACGACAATCAGGCATATTCCGACGACTATACAGGTCTTCATTGGTTTTCCTGTCGCCCCAGCCTCGGTCGAGAACAAACTACGACGCTTGGACTAAGGGACGTGTGGCGGAAGACACATGAGTCTGATGCCAACCTCGGAGGAGTGAACGCGAGGAGGCGGTTTACCCAAGTGCTACACCGTGCATTTTGTCTTGGTCCGGGCAGGATGTCAAGCAGCATCCCGGCTCTCAGCAGAGGTTTTCACAAACTAGCGGCCATCGTAGGTGTTGCATAGTTTTGCATAGTCTGCGGACCGCGTCGAAGTCTCCGGCGCGAATAGGTTTCCGGCCCGATCGCGGGCCGCGCTTCCTGGGGTGAAGGAGCCCCGAAGGTATGGAGCACAAAGTCTTCGCTTCACCACACACGGCAGGCGTTGGCATGCACCATGGGCTGGCCGGAATGGCAGCCGAAGGCGTGAGCGAACTCAGGCATGTTGGCCACTACGTTATTCACCCGATAGCGGTTCAGCGAGTGGCCTTGCGTCAGCACCGCGGTGCGTGCGGCTTCCGGACGGTTCTCACCACACCATACATTGGCATAGGCCAGGAAGAAGCTTTGCAGATCGGTCAGCCCGTTGCCGGCATTGGCGTCCAAATCCTTGCCTTGGGCCTTCAGTGTGTTCTGCAACGCGGCCAGAGTCAGGTGAATACCGCCATTGTCAGCAGTGTCTTCTCCCGCCGAAAGCTTGCCATTCTGCTTCACGCCTGCTTCCGGCACCTCTTGCGTGTACTCATCCTGAATGCATTTATCGCGATTGTCGTAATTCGCGGCGTCGGCCGGGGTCCACCAGTCGGTGAGGTTGCCATGGTCATCGAACTTGCGGCCCTGGTCGTCGAAGCCGTGAGTGATTTCGTGGCCTATGACCATCCCAATGGCGCCATAGTTCACCGCGTCGATCGCGTTGCCGTCAAAGAACGGAGGCTGGAGAATTCCAGCCGGGAAGTTGATGGTGTTGCTCTGCGCATCTTCATAGGCATTCACCGTGGGAGGAGTCATTCCCCACTCGTAGCGGTCGGCAGGTTGCCCGAACTTGGCCATGCGGCGATTGATCTCAAAACTCGCCGAGCGCTGCATGTTGCCCAGGTAGTCGTCCCGTTTGATGACCACCGAGGAATAGTCGCGCCAGTGGTCGGGATAGCCGATCTTGTCGATTTGCGCCGCCAGCTTGACGTGTGCCAGTTGCTTGGTGTGAGGGGACATCCAGGTGGCCGAATCGATGTCCTGATGCAGGGCGGTTTCAATGCCTTTCACCATCTGTACCATGCGCTGCTTGTTCTCGGGAGGAAAATATCGCGCCACGTACGCCTGGCCCACTGCTTCTCCCAGGTCGGAGTCGGCATTCTGGGAACAGCGGCGCCAGCGCGGTTGCAGTTCCTTGGAACCGGAGAGGCTGCGTCCGAAAAAGTCGAAGTTCTCGTCCACGAAGGGTTGGCTCAGGAAAGACGCGGAAAAGTTCAACGTCGAAAATCGCAGATACGCGCGCCAGTGGTCGAGCGATTCGGAGGCAATGAGGGTTTCCATGCCGCGGAAAAAATCCGGAGCCAGCACCAGATACTGTGGCGAAGCCGGCGCATGCATCGCAGCGAAGTAATGGTTCCAATTGAATGAAGGCGTAAGCGCCTGCACTTGCGCCAGTGACATTTTGTTGTTCTGGTTCTTGGGGTCGCGGCGGAGGACGATGTCCATCGCCGCTTTGGCCAAGCTGGTTTCCATGCTGAGGATTGCCTGTGCTTCAGCCGCTGCCTGGGCCTGCGGTTCGCCGCTCAGCACCAGCATCTTGGTGATGTGCTTCAAGTACTGCTCGCGAATCTCTTTCGATTTGTCGTCGTCGTTCAAGTAAAACTCACGTCCCGGCAAACCCATGCCGGACTGGTCGAGGGCGGCCAGGGTGATGCGGGCATTGTCGAAATCGGGTTGAGAGTACAGGCCGAAGAGAACTCCCTGATATTCCGCGTCAATAAAATTCAAGTTCGCGGGCCGGATCACCTGATGGATGGAAGCGATGACTTCCGGCAACTGAGATTTGTCTTGCAGTCCGGAGATGCGGTCGAGCTCAGGCTGGAGGGGTTCGATCCCACGCTGGTTGACGGTGGTTTCGTCCATGCATGAAGCATAATAGTCGCCAACTTGCTGCTCGACGGGGGTGCGGCTGGACGCCTTAGAGGCATCCTCCAGAGTGCTACGCACCGCAGCCACGTTCCAGATAAAGAGCTTGGTGAACGTGCCCGAGCCGGCTTGGTCAGCCGGAATGGGATTCGCCTTGATCCACTTGCCGCAGGCATACTGAAAGAAATCCGAGCAAGGATCGAGAGTCTTATCGACTTGGTCTGGGTCGAAGTGTTCCAAGGCCGGCAGCGCGTCGGGGGGTGAGGCAGCGCGAGCGAACAGGACACAACCGACCAACAGCGGAACACCCAGAAAATTGAGACGACGCATCGCGGTAAATCTCCTTTGTTTCATGGCCTCTTAGACGGCGCGGCCTCAGAATTGTAACCGGCTTCGCCGCGCTCGCTCGGAACAACACAAAGCCCTGATGTTATGTAGCGGCGGCAGCCTGCCGGCTGTCATGAGGGCATCCCCACGCGGCCCGGTGGCTTCTCTACTGGCCGACCGTGGCTTGCAGGGTGCCAACGTAGCCGTTGCGGTTGTCGCGCACGGCCAGCCAGGCGAGGTTCTTTCCGGGAGGCGTGTCCACGTCCAGGTGCACGGCCAAGCCCTGCTTGACGATCTGTTGATAGGTCTCAAGGGGCAACACCTTGTCCACTTTCATCAAGCGGGTGCTGATTGGTTTGCCGTCTGGGGCGAAAACGGCCACTTCGAAATTCAGGTTCAGATGCTTGCCCTGGCCGGCGTCGTCCACAGAAAAAGAGTCGCCATCAACCAGGAACTCGACCCGAGTCTTCCCTTTTTCGACGGCGGACACTCGCGCGTCAAAAACAATTTGGGTGGCGGGAATTCTGTCCTGAATCGCGTCGGAAAGGTTCTGCTCAAACAGTTTCTCGTTTTCTTTCGCGGGGTCGAGAGCGAAGTAGCCGCTACGATGGCGGACTTCTACTCCCTCACGATTCACCTTCACCGAGATGGTGCGGTAGTTTCCATCCCAATTCTTGTTTCCAGGATAGTAACCGATGGTGTAGGAAGCGGCGTGGTCAGCCATGGCGCGCTCCACGCCGGTATGGATGTCGTTGCGGTTGATAAAAGCGGCGCCGCCGGTTTCGGCTGCGATTTCCTTCATGGCTTGCTGGCTGGAGTAGGAACTGGAATCGGTCGCGGTTTCGAGCCCGCGAACGTCGACGGGATAGATGGCGATCTGAGCGCTGGCCAGCTGAGCGGAAACGTTGCGGATCTGGTTGGTGTAGACCCTTTGTTGACCAGGGTTCATGGAACTCTCGGCGCCGCTGACCGGGTCCGGGCATCCGTAGGTCTCGCATTTCGACAGGCGTGCCTGGGTGGCTTCGCTTTCGGACTCGACGGGAGCCTCGACCTGCTGGCTGGGAAGAAGACTGAAGGGGAATCCAGCAGACAGCCAGATCACGTTCTTACGGCCCGGAATTCCGCCCACAATGCGGCTGAGAGTGCGAAGCGCGGCCAGCGTGATCTCCACACGGTGGTCAACTACGTTGGTCACCTCTTCCTTCTGAAACGCTTGCAGGCTGGAGGTTACGCGGGCAGCGGCTACTCCGACTCCTGGTCCGGAGACTTCGATCCTCATGGCCTCCGCCGGTTCGTCGGTATGCCCAGGTTTTTGGGCGCCATAGCGTTGAAATGCCTGCTGGAGGATGGAGGGATCGGTGGTGAAATCCTGGAGTATGCGGAGTTCATTGGTGAGAGCCAGCACGGCGACCTCGTTGCCCGGCTTGAAGTTTTCCACCGCAAATTTCATCATCTGGGTTCGTGCCTCGGTCTGGTTCTCCAGAGGCGTGTTGACCGCATCCAGCAAGATGATAGTAGGAGGTCCGCCCGGCGAACGGTATGCGGCGCGATTGGAGTAGACTCCGGCGGGAAGGGAAGGGGCGGCCGGAGTGGCGGACTGACCGGGTTCCGTGAAGACCGCGATCCTTTGCGGCTTGCCCTTCTCCGTGACGGTGAAGTCGGTGGGCTTCAACCCGAGCACAGGTTGACCATGCTTGTCGGTCACGACTACGTCAACCAGCACCAAGCGGCTGCTGACGCGAATTGAAAGGGTGGGTGCCTGCTCCAGTTCCTGAGGAGCTTGAGCGGGCGATGGTGAAGAAACAACTACGAGGGAGGAACAGAGAAGAATGAACAACCACCGGGGCCCGGTCTGGTGCCTGAACATGGTTTTTCCTCGGGTCTACCCTGTGGATGGGGCTCCGCTTTCAACCGTGTAAGGATTGTACCTTGCCAGAGCAAGAATGTACGCCGTGAGCCTTCTGACCGACAGCCTCTCACAGGCATAGCCTGGGCAGGCGAGGACACGCTGCTACCGCTCAATCAACTTCCCGGAACAGGTTGGCTGGCGGCCTCGCCCCAGCCCCGCTATCCTGCTGCTTTTGCCAATCGGACTCACTGAGCACCGAGATGATTTCCATCTTCTTCTTTTTCAGAGAGGCATTGATGGCGGGTAGCTCAGCGTCGGTTAGTTTGTGGAAGTCGGTGATGACGTCTTCCAGTTCCTTCGCGAGTGATGCGGAGCGCGCTGTCTGTTCAGCGGTAGGGCGGCCTTCATAGCCGTTCACGTCGCCGTAGACTTCGCCGAGGCGCTCACGAATGCGTTCTTCTCCGGTGATCGCGCCGCCCTCTTTGGTGGCGACGATCTTCGAACGCAGTTTTCCGGACTCCTCCGCCAGATGATCGAGGCGCGTGCGGAGAGCGTCTTTCGCCGGGAGTTTGGAGCCGGCGGCGGTTGCCGTGTCGCGCACTCCCTCGATAGCGGCTACACCGTAGCTCATGTGGCCCATGGTCCTGCTCAACTGCATGGCGAGGTCGAACTGTGCCTTGCGGTCTTCCACGGTGTAGGTGGCGCGGGGATCAAGCACCACGTGCAGCGGCGCGGTGTAGACATTGTCGCCTTTGGTCATCTTGATCGTGTAAGTACCGGGCAGAACGCGCGGGCCCTGGGCTGCCTGAAACAGGGCGCTCGCTGCGGGTGGAACAATGGGAGGTTTCAGCCGCATTGACCATGTGGCACGGTTAACGCCGCGATGTTTGCTTCCTGGAACCGTATCCACCAACTTGCCATCCTGGTCAAGGATTTCAATCTTGAGATCACCGAAGATGTGCCGGCTCTTCTGGTAGTAAGTAATGAACGCATCCGAAGGCCGGCTGGGACCATTGAAGGTCTCGTCGCCTTCCGCCCAGCCACCGTTCGCCTGGAAGTACTGAATCGCGGGGCGGCCCTGGAGCAGGACGGCGTCTTTGGTCATCAAGTCAGGCGTGAGCGCGCGCAGGGGAGAGATGTCATCGATGATCCAGATGCCGCGCCCGTGGGTGGCGAGCACGAGGTCGGAATCCCGTGCCTGCACTGCGATGTCCCGCACCGCCGCCGAGGGAAAATTCGTGGCCTTGTACTGCGCCCAATGGGCGCCGCCGTCGTAGGAGATCCAAAGACCCATCTCGGTGCCCAGGAAGAGCAGACTGGCATCGACGCTGTCTTCTTTGATCACATGGGCGTAGCCGACGGCGCCATTTTCCTGAACGTTCAATGACGTCCAGGTCTTGCCATAGTCAGTGGTTTTGTAAGCATAGGGTTTCATATCGCCGAAAGTGTGGCGATCGAAGGTCGCGTACGCGGTCGCTTCGTCATAGCGGCTGGCTTCGACAGTCGAAACCCAGGAATTCTTGGGCAAGCCGGGAACGTTGGTCACTACGTTCGTCCAGGTCTTGGCTCCGTCGCGAGTGATTTGCAGGTTGCCGTCGTCGGTTCCCGCCCAGATGATCTGCCCGTTCTTCGGCGATTCCGAAATGGAGTAGATGGAGGTGTGCATTTCGGCAAAGGAGTTGTCTATGGTTACTCCTCCGGATTCCTCCTGCTTCTGTTTTTCCGGATCGTTAGTGGTTAAGTCGGGAGAAATGCGTTCCCAGGATTGTCCATGATCGCGCGAGCGGAACAGAAACTGCGCTCCCAGATAGATCGTCCCCTTTTCGTTGGGACTCATGTGAATGGGGGCGTCCCAATTGAACCGCAGCTTCTTCTCGTTGTACTTGGGAAAAGGCTTGATACTACGGGCCTCGAGGGTATGGCGATTGACCCGGCCGATCTCGCCTCCCTGCGACTCGGCATAGATGTAATTGGGATCGGCAGGATCTTCGAATACCCAGAAGCCATCACCACCATAGACGTTCTCCCAGCGCGAATTGCTGATGCCGCCGGGGTAAGACGAATCGCCCACCCACACGCTGTTGTCCTGCAAGCCGCCATAGACGTGGTAAGGGTTCGCGTTGTCCACGCTCACGTGGTAAAACTGCGAAACCGGCAGGTTGAGCTGGTGCTTCCAGCGCGTGCCTCCATCTTCGCTGCGCCACAGGCCGCCATCGTCGCCGGCAAAAACCATGTTGGGGTTCAGTGGGTTGATCCAGACGTCGTGGAAGTCGCCGTGGGCATTGGCTACGAAACTGAAGCTCTCACCGCCGTTCACACTGAGCAAAAGGCCGAGGTCAACTTTGAAGATTTTGTTTTCATTCTTGGGATCGACAATCAGATTGGCGAAATAAAACGGCCGCCAAGTCATGTACTGGCTGGCATCGAGTTTGTTCCAGCTTTGTCCGCCATCATCGGAGCGATACAGGGCGCTCTTCTTGCACTCGATCATGGCGTAGACCACTTGTGGTTTGGAAGGCGCAACCGCCAGCGCGATTCGTCCATAAGGTTTTTCGGGAAGGCCTTTGGTATTGCTGCCGGTAAGTTCGGTCCAGGTGTTACCGCCGTCGCTCGATTTGAACAGCCCGCTGCCCGGGCCACCAGAGCGGAAAGTCCAGCCCTGGCGCCGGAAGTCCCACATGTCAGCAAAAATAGTGTTCGGTTCCTGGGGACTTCTGGCGAGCATGCCGCAACCGCTTGAGCCGTTGGCTCCGGCTAAGACCTTTTTCCAATTCTTGCCGCCGTCCGTGGTCTTGTAAACGCCACGCTCGTCGTTGTCGTTCCACAGATGCCCGGTGGCGCAGGCGAGAACAACGTTGCTATCTTTCGGATCAACCAAGATCTTTGCGATGTGCTCAGAATCCGGCAAACCCACGTTGATCCAATTCTCGCCGCCGTCGGTCGATTTGTAGATGCCATTGCCAATGGAGACGCTATTTCTAGTCCAAGCCTCGCCCGTGCCCACCCAGACGGTGTCAGGATTGGATTGATCGATGGCGACAGCCCCGATTGACTGCACCGGCTGACGGTCAAACACCGGCCTAAACGTGGTGCCTCCGTTGATCGACTTCCACACTCCGCCGCTGGCTGCGCCGACGAATACGGTTACGCGCCCATTTTTCTCGATCGCATCCACGGCCGCGATGCGTCCACTCATGGCGGCCGAACCGATGTTGCGGATCGGCAAACCAGAAATGGTGGCAGAGTCAAACTTAACCGCCTGCTGGGCCGCGGCATGGCATAACAACAGTGCGCCGACGGATAAGAGCAACAGCCCTTTCAAACCGCGTGCATAACGGGCAATCGTAGCAGTCATTGAGAGTCCTCTTCGATAGGGCACGAGATCATGAGCATGTTTCCGGCGCTTTCATTTTTTCAGCGAGGCCGGAACCGCAAACTCGGAATTCTCCAGTGGCAGATTGACTTCAATCTTCTCGACCGTGGTGGTCTGCCAGGAAGTGGGATCGTTCTTGGGTCCCGAGGCGAGAGAAAACGGGAACATCACTCCGGCGACAGGCTTATAAGAACCCAGTTCGCTGGCACTCTCCTTCACCGAGCCGCGAATGAACTCCTGCGTTTCCCGGCGGATTTCGAGGTACGTATCGGGATCCAGATAGTAGTAAAGGATGTCGCCATTCTTGAGCGTGACCTTGAGACGAAGGGCGTCATCGCCATCCACCACATCGTGGCCCAAATATTCGACAGTGTTGCCCTTTTCCTTGTAATTGACCATGGGGCCGTCGAAGTCAGAATCAATCAGCAGATCGCGCAAATCGTCTTCGCCCAAGAGTTGCGGATCTTTGCGTCCTCCGAAGGGTTGAATCTGCCAGCCTGCGGCGCCATCGAAAGCCTGCACCGCAGTCATCCCTTGCAGTGAAAACGTCTCCCGCACCAGGTTCGGACGTGTATTTTCCTGGCTCACGGCGCCGACAAACCCGCCCGGAAGTACTGTTTTGCCGGTCATGCGCATCGTCTTGATGGCATGAATCTTGTCGATTCCGCCTTTGGCTGCGATGTTCTTGGCAACCAATTCGTCCGCGGTTTGTGCCAAGGAGAAAAGGCTTAAACACAGTGCTGCGGGCAAAAGAAGCAATCTGCTGCGCATGCATGCTCCAATCTGAAAAAAAGAAAGAGATTCCTGCGGGAAAAAGACACTGTACTCCTATTGGACGTAGTTGCCAAGCGGAGGGTAGCAAGTTTTACCGGGACTCTTCGCGCTCTTAGCGCTGCCTTGGCGTACTTTGCGGTTAAGAGCTTTTGACCGCAAAGAGCGCAAAGGGCCTGGCGAAGTTCGCTAAGAACATCGGAGTCTTGTCTTTGACTCAGCACCGCCTTCTTCGGTAGCCTAGTCGTTCCCCAATGTCATCCAACACTCCAGCCATCTCGGTGCAAGGCCTGAAGAAGTCCTATGGCGATGTGCACGCGGTGAAAGGAATTGATTTCGAAATCCAAACCGGAGAAGTGTTCGGCCTGCTCGGGCCCAACGGCGCGGGGAAGACCACCACAGTAGAGATTCTGGAAGGCCTGCGCCCGCGCTCCGCGGGACAGGTTGCCGTGCTGGGATTCGATCCTGACAAACAACGGCAAAGCCTTAAAGACCGCATCGGAGTTTGTCTACAGGCTACGAACCTGCCAGAGAAGATTCGGGTGCGTGAGGCGTTGCAGGTATTTTCGTCGTTCTACACGCGTCATGCGGACTTGAATCAACTGCTGCGTCGCCTTCAGCTCGAAGAAAAGCGGGAAGCTTTCTATGGAACACTCTCCGGTGGCCAGAAGCAGCGCTTGGCGCTGGCCCTGGCGCTGGTCAACGATCCCCAGCTCATTTTTCTGGATGAGCCGACCACTGGCCTCGACCCACAGGTTCGCGTGGAAATCCATTCTCTGCTGGAGGAGCTCAAAAAAGAGCAGCGCACGATTTTGATGACCACCCATTACATCGAGGAAGCCGAGCGCTTGTGCGACCGGGTGGCAATTGTTGACGAAGGCAAGATCATCGCTCTGGACACGCCCAGCCGTCTGCAACAGCAAAGCCGTCACGCGTCGAGCATCGTGATCACTTGCGCCAAGCCAATTCCTGCGGATCGTCCCGCTTGGGCCGAGGCCACACAGAGCGCGCTCGATTCCGCCGGTCGAACGCTGACCGTGCATTCCCGCCGCCCGGCGGCAACGCTGGTCGATTTGGTGAAGTGGATTGATCAACAGGGGCTGGAACTCACCGACGTGCATCTCAAACAGCCCACACTCGAAGACGTGTTTATCGAACTCACAGGAAAGAGCCTGCGCGAATGAACGCCTACAAGGCACTGATCGCGCTGGATCTGAAACTGGCCCTCCGCCAGAAGTCGGTGCTGTTCTTCAATTATTTGTTCCCCCTGGTCTTCTTCTTTGTGTTCGCGCAGGCTTTTCATGCGGAGCGCGGCGCTGCCATGACCATTGTGATTGCCATGGTCATGATTATCGGCATTCTGGGCAACGGCCTATTTGGCGCGGGAATGCGCGCGGTGCAGGAGCGGGAAGCCAACATCCTGCGCCGTTATAAAGTCACGCCGATTTCCCCCGCGCCCTTGCTGATTGCATCCACCGTGACCGGCTGGATGATTTTCATGCCCTACGTGTTCGTGATGTTTGGCCTGGCACATTTCATCTACGGCATGCCGTGGCCGAAGAGCATGGGGTCGATTGTGATTTTTGTCTCGGTTGGAATCGCCGGGTTTCGTGCCATCGGTTTGATTCTGGCTGCGGTTGCCAACTCCATGCAGGAGAGCCAGATTCTGATCCAGCTGGTTTACCTGCCCATGCTGTTCCTGAGTGGCGCGACTTTTCCTTTGGCAATGTTCCCTCCCTGGCTGCTGGTGGTGACGCAGTTCTTGCCCGCAACCTACCTGGTCACCGGGGTACAGGCGATGCTGATGCGCGATGAAGGGATCACGGCCAACCTCCAGCCCGTCGCAGCCCTGCTGCTGACCATGGTGGTGGGACTGTTTATCGCCTACAAACTCTTCCGCTGGGAGAAAGAAGAAAAGATCCGCAATTCGGCCAAGCTGTGGCTAGCCGCGGTGATGACGCCGTTTTTGTGCCTCGGGCTTTGGCAGATGCACACCCGCAGCAACGTCGAAAAGACCAAAATACTGCAGCGCCAGCTCAGCCGCAGCGAGACCTTCTTGATTCGTGGGGCCCGCATCTTTGTTGGAGACGGCACGGTTATTGAGAATGGAGCTGTGCTGGTCCGCGGGGGCAAGATTGCGGAAGTCTACGAGGGCAGCGGGCCGGAGCCGAAGTCGGTGAATGCCGAGGTTGTCGAAGCCGCCGGAAAAACCATTCTTCCCGGCTTGATCGATGTGCATGTCCATCTCGGCGCACCGGCGGGTTTTTATCCTGACATGAAGGCGTACGATCCGGACAAAATGATGCTGCGCAATCTGGCCGCCTATCTGTATAGCGGCGTCACCACGGTTCGCAGCGTGGGCGATGGGCTCGACGGCATTCTAAAGACTCGTTCCAAGGTCAACAGCGGAGAAGTGCTGGGTGCAGAACTATTCACCTGCGGTCCACTGTTTACCGCGAAGGGCGGCCATGGAACCGAGTATTTCAAGCAGCTTCCGCCCGGTATCCGAGAGAAGGCGGAGGAGCAGTTCACCCGCATTCCCGGCTCCCCGGAAGAGGCCCGGCAGCAGGTGGATGAGCTTAAGAAGGCAGGAGTGGATTGCATCAAAGCGGTGCTGGAATCCGGGGCCGGGGGCCGGGTGTTTAACCGGCTGGATCCCAACATTTTCGCGGCGATTGCTCAACAAGCTCATGCCGACCAGTTACCGCTCGCAGTCCATACCGGCGACGTGCGCGACGTCGAAGATGCCGTACAAGCCCAGGCCAGTTCCATCGAACACGGATCCTTCCGCGAGGCAATTCCGGATGCCCTGTTCGATCAGATGGCCCGCCAGGGGACTTTTTATGATCCCACGCTGAGCGTGGGGGAAGCGTTCAAGGATTTCGTCGCAGGGAAAATTGATTTGCTCAAGCGTTCCCTGGTGCAGCAGGTCGGGCCGCCGGAGTTGTTGCGAGGAACGGAAGAGGCGCTCGCGTCCAAAGACGCGGATGAGATTCGTGCTTCCCTCGCCCAATATCCCATTGACATGCAGATTGCGGCCGCGAACTTGAAACGTGCGTACCAACACAAGGTTGCGCTGGTCACCGGGAGCGACGCAGGTAATTTTCTCGTCGTCCACGGCCCCACCGTGCAGCGGGAACTGGAACTATGGGTGCAAGCTGGAATCCCGCCGGCAGTGGCACTGCAATCCGCCACAGCCAACGCCGGACGGCTGCTGGGAGCCGAGGCACACATTGGCGCCATCCGGCCCGGCCACGACGCCGATCTCCTGATCATCGATGGCAATCCGCTTGAGGACATCACTGCAACCGAACGGATTTCCTCGGTGGTGTTCAAGGGCGAACGTATCGACCGGACGGAACTGTTCGAGCAGCACTAAGTGGAGCTACGCGATTCCCAACTTCTTCTGCATTTCCTCCAGCGATAGTCCCTTGGTCTCCGGATACACCAACAGCACCACCAAGAATTGCAGCACCATCATGGCCGCGAAGAATACGAACGGATAGCCACCGGACGAAGCCGCTAGCAGCGGGAATGTTCCAGAGATCAGCGCGTTCATGAACCAGTGCGAAAAGCTGCCCAGGCTTTGGCCCTTGGCTCGAACTGCATTAGGAAAGACTTCTGCGAGGTAAACCCAGATCACCGCGCCTTGGGAGAAGGCAAAACAAGCGATGTATCCGATCAGCAGGGCAAGCAGCAGGCTCTGGTGCTGGCCAGTAAAGAAGATCGCCGCGACTCCCGCCAGGCAGGCAGCCATGCCGATGGCGCCAACCAGCAGCAGAATTTTGCGTCCGATCTTGTCGATGAGCGACATGGCAATCACGGTGAAAAGCAAGTTCGTGCCCCCGATAGCCACGGCCTGCAAGTTCCCCGATACTTTGCTGAAACCGGCGTGAGAGAAAATGTCGTTCAGGTAATAAAGAATGGCGTTGATTCCGGAGAGCTGGTTGAACATTCCAATCGTGACCGCCAGGAAGATAGGAAAAAGATACTTGCGCGAAAACAAGCTCTCGGCAACCTGCCGGTGCTCGGAATCGATGGAGGCAACGATCGCCTGTAGTTCCTGCTCGAAGTCACATGCTCCAGTGTTTTGCAAAACGTTTCTGGCTTCAGGAATCCGTCCCTTCTTGACCAGCCAGCGTGGACTGCGAGGAATAGCGAACAAAAGAACAAAGAACAGGGCCGCAGGGATGCCGGTTACACCCAGTTCCCACCGCCATTCCGACAATCCGAATCGTTGCAGTCCGATCAGGTAATTCGAGAAATACGCCAGCAGAATTCCGAACACGATATTGAACTGGAAAAATCCCACCAGCCGCCCCCGGAGCTTCGCGGGAGAAATTTCAGCAATGTACATGGGGCCAAGAACCGACGATCCTCCGATTCCCAGTCCTCCAATAAATCGAAAAACGATGAGTGCAGGCCAACTCCAAGCCCCGGCGCAGCCTACGGCCGAAACCAGGTAGAGGATGGCCATAATCCGCAAGCTATCGCGGCGGCCATAGCGATCCCCGGGAAATCCGGCCAACATTGCGCCCAGGATTGTGCCCCCGAGGGCGCTGGCCACGGTAACGCCCAGCCCGCCTGGTGAAAGCTGGTAAGTCTGGGTGAGGGTGCTGGTGGCGCCGGAGATGACAGCGGTATCGAACCCGAACAGCAACCCACCCAGCGCGGCAACCGCAGTACTCCTAGCCAGGTTTGGGTTCAAACTCATGTGCTAACGATCCCCCGCCAGATACTTCGAGGGAATCGGGGTCTCGTCAGTTTCGTGTTGCCATTGCGCGCCGCTGATCCACCAGCGTTGGCCGTCGTTCATCAGTTGAATGCTGTTGATGCCGCGCGTCACCTGCGGATCATTCGCGGTTTTGCGCGATTCGTAAGTGCTCCAGACGTTGGCAACGTTTCCGTACACTTCAATCCGGTGCGCGATCTCGTGCTCCAGGTGTCCATCCTTGCCGATCCTGGCACTGACCATGTCTGTAAATTCTTGCAAAGTCATGACGCGTGCCATCCCTTGGCCATCCTTTACGTTCACGCTGACTAACTGCGCTTGGGGCAGGAAAAGAGAACGGAATCGATCCAGATTGAGGGTCTGTCCGGGAGGGCCTGATATCGCGAGATACGACGCCCCGACAATGGCCGAGGGCGAGGACACGTCCTCGGGTCGGGCGGTGGTTCCGGTCTTGCTTTGTGCGGATGCCAGTCCGCTGCCCGCCAGCAGACAGGCCAACGCGACATGGGACAAGTGAGAACGTCGCTGCAATTTTCTTTTTCCAGTCTGCATGTTTTCCTCTGTGAACCTGGGATCGTGATCCACTACAAAATCTTGGCGCCTGCCGGCGACCAATGCCCGAGACGAACCTGACAGTTCACCGCTTCGACGGCGACGGCGTTTCGCAAGTCTGGACCCAGGCCGAGCTGCCACATCGACCAGCGTCGTGATTCCTCGGGCTTGCCGTAGATTTCCAGGTGCAGTTCCGCATCCCCCGGATGAGGGATCACGCCGAAGTCAGCCAGCGGTGCGGATAGACCTGATCCGCAAGCTTTGACGTAGGCCTCTTTCGCGGTCCAGCAGGCGAAAAAGGCTGCAAAGCGCTGGTCAGCAGGCTGCGACCGCAACCACTCCGACTCTTTTGTCGAAAAGAAACGAGCGCCGAGTGGCAAGGGGTCGAGATTCTCCCGGATTCTTTCCACATCGACACCGACCCGCCCGGCCCGGGTCACCGCGATCACGGTCGTGCCGTCGGTATGAGACAAATTGAAGCGCAAGCCACTCGGTTGCGCCAGTTCCGGTTTCCCCTGCTCAGCGGCGCGAAAACGCACCTGACGAGGTTCAATGTGGAGGTATTGGCCCAAAGCGATGCGCAGAGACGCACGTGACAGAATGAACTGAATGCGCGGCTCGGAAACAATGAATCGCGCTGCCCGGCTCTGCTCGTGGTGATCCAGGAGCGGAGAAAGCCGGTCGATGGCCGCTGCCTGGGTCGTCAAGTCGATATGCCAGACGTGGATCTCGTTGTCGCCCAGGATTCCGTCCAACTCGATCAGGTCCGAACCAACCGCCATGTCTGTGGATCTCCATTTAGGTACGCCCTGATTACCCTATTTCCAGAGCGACCTACGCAGAGTTTACATATCACGGACAGTACCTGGGCGCAAACCCGGTTTTTTTAGTCATAGCAATCCATGCAGGCCGTGTATTACAATTCGCGCAATCCAGCCTGCGAAGTGGGGTCTCCAGCCCAAAAATGTCCGATTTGGCCTGAGGGGTATTGCAGGAGCGCTGCATTCGTCATGAGAAACTTACACGAAGTGTTGCGGCAGAAGGAAATGGATCTGGCGCGGGTGCGCCAGGAAGTCGAGGCGCTTCGGTTCGTAGCGCCGTTGCTGTTTGAGCGAGACGAGCAATTCAGGCATCCGGCGGAGCTGCTGTCTTCAGAAACGCCAGCGAAGAATCGCTGGCCGCTGGAAGTGGATGAGCCGCCCAGGCTCTCGCCAGGGGCATAAAGCGGCCCAATGCCCTACTTTTGAACGACAGCCGACGCGCCCCAGAGCAGTGGAGCGTGACCAGCCCAAGTCGTAGAAGTGGCGATGGAGACTAGGACCGCGCTTCAGCCCTGTTATTGCGAGATAGAACTAGCCGTTGCGGAAAAAGCGTTGTTGGCATTCGCGCCAATCAAGCGTATGGTCCCGACCACTAAGACCAGAATTACCGCCAACATCACGGCATATTCCGCGATGTCCTGACCCTGATCATCAGACCAGAGCTTTCGAACTAACTTACTCATACACCCCTCCACATGGAACCTTGTGTGCCACCCATGATGCCGGGCCGGAGCGCAGTTGTCAAATCGAACTTTATAGCTTGCGAGGCTGTGGAAGCCTTGTCTGGCCTGGGCATTTAGAATGAATACGCCATGGGCGCCGCGCTGGAATTCGAGAATGTAGGCAAGGAATACCGCAGTCTGTTCGGCCGGCGGCGGTTTCCTGCGCTGGATGGGTTCAATTTGCGGGTCGAGACGGGGGAAATTCTCGGTTTCCTGGGACCGAACGGGGCCGGAAAAACCACGGCCATTCACCTGGCCATGGGTTTTATGCGCCCCACCAGCGGCCGCGGACGGTTGCTGGGAGAGCCCTTCGGGCACCCGGCCACGCGCAGCCGAGTGGGCTTTCTGCCGGAGAACGTCGCCCTGTACCCGCGGCGCGCAGAGCAGTTGATCCGCTTTTACGGGGCCCTCAACGGCATGAAAGCGGTGCAACTCGGACGTCGTACTGCCCAGGTGCTCGAAATCGTCCGTCTACAGGACGACGCCAAGCGAAACGTGAGCAAGTTTTCCCGGGGGATGCAGCAACGCGTTGGCCTGGCCCAGGCGCTGGTCAATGATCCGGAGTTGTTGATTTTGGATGAACCGACCTCTGCCCTCGATCCCCTCGCGCGAGTTGCGGTTCGTGAGTTGCTGTTGAATGCACGAGCGGCGGGGAAAACCATCTTTCTGAGTTCTCATTTGCTTTCGGAAGTTGAATTGGTGTGCGATCGTGTGGCCGTGCTGCATCGCGGCCGGCTGGTGCGCTTGGGGACGACGGCCGACCTGCTGCAAGTGGGCCAGCGAACCCAGATCGTGGCCCGGCGGATTGCCGCGGATGGCTTTGCCGGGGCGGTTGCGCGAAATGGTGACGTCAGTTTCTCCGTCCCCGCCAACCAGCAGCGCGCAGCTTTGGAACGGGTGTGGCAACTCGGGGGCGAGGTGATCAGCGTGAACCCGGAGCGGCGTTCGCTGGAAGAAATTTTCTTGCAAGTAACCGCCGACAAGTCGGCAGCAGCAGGTGCGGCATGAAACCTGTGCTCCTGATCGCGGTCAACTTCGTGCGCGAGCAGAGATGGCCCATTCTGGTGCTGTTGCTCTGGGTCCTCCTTCTGGCCTTTCTAGGATTGGCCACTGACGCGGTTCGCCAACGCGAAGACTTACTTTTCGTTTTCAAACAGGTCGCGGTGTACGTTCTGGCATTCAGCGTCTTTTTCGGAAGCTCAGCAATTTATAACGACCGCAGGTCCCGCCGGATTTTGAGCGTGCTGGCGAAGTCGGTCAGCCGCCGGCAATATCTTTCAGGCTTGGTGCTGGGGATCGCCATCGCATGCGGAATCTATTGTTTCGCCCTGGGGATCACCGGCAGTTGGACGCTGGGCGAAGCCGGCTTCCCCATCTGGCGCGTCTGGTTTCTCATGCTTTGCCTGCTCGTGGGGTGCGCGCTGGCCGGAACTGTCGCTCTGATGTTCTCTACTTTTCTCAACCCATTCTTTGCCGCCGGGGCCACGGCTGCGGTCATGGGCTTGCCCGCCATGGTCAGCTATGTGACTGGATCGCTGCAGTGGTCCTATGTAATCCCGGTATACGCGCTGGCGGCGACCGTGCTGAAGTCTTCGTTTGGGTCTCCGGGCGGGCTATCGTGGTTTCCTGTGGTGTGGGCGGTAGCCGAGACGCTGGCGTTTTGGCTGCTTTCAGCCCGAATTTTCTCCTACGCGGATATTGCGGTTTCCGTCGAGTGATTTCACGGTTACGCGGTAACCACGAGGCACTCTATCAGCGTGCCCACGCCGTCGCCGTTCGCGAGGCGTACTCAAGAACCCTGCCCGGGAGCACGCCTAAATAGATCGTTGCCACCAGGCTGATGGCCAGAGCGAATCCCAGCCCCACCGGGATTTGCGCCACCGGAACTTCCTGCTTCGGCTCGCGCATGTACATCACCACGATAATTCGCAGGTAGTAGTACGCGCCCACGGCGCTATTCATCACGCCGATGATTACCAGGCCAACCAGATTGGCTTGCAAAGCGGCACTGAACACGTAGAACTTGGCAAAGAATCCGCCGGTAATGGGGATGCCGATGAGCGACAACAGGAAAATGGTCAAAGTCGCCGCCAGCAGCGGAGATCGCCGTCCCAGTCCGGAGTAGTCCTCGAGCGTTACGTAACGTTCTCCGGCGCTGCCGAAATGGCTGACTACGGCGAACGCCCCCACATTCATGGCCGCATAGGAAGCCGTATAAAACATGGCGGCAGGAATGCCGTTGTTGGGCAACGCCGCGAACGCAACCAGCAAATATCCGGCGTGGGCGATGGACGAGTAGGCCAGCAATCGTTTGATGTTGTCCTGCACCAACGCGCCGAGGTTGCCGATGGTCATGGAAAGCGCCGCCACCACCCAGATCAGCCCGACTCGGCCGGGCGCATTGGCTTCGAACATAATCCGCAGCAACACCGCAAACACCGCGGCTTTCGGCGCGGTGGACATGAATCCAACGATCGGCGACGGTGCGCCCTCGTACACGTCCGGCGTCCACACATGAAACGGCGCTGCGGCTACTTTGAATGCCAAGCCTACGAACATGAGCGCAACCCCGGCATAGGCAAGCAGCGGAATCTGGCCGGAGCGCAGAACGTCGCCGATGGCCGCAATGCTGGTCGAACCGGTGGCTCCGAACATCAGCGCCACACCATAGAGAAAGAAGGCGGTGGCAAACGATCCCAAAAGAAAATACTTCACCGACGATTCGCTGCTGGTGGCTGATCGTCGACGAAAGCCGGCAAGAACGTAGGTTGAAATCGAGGAGATTTCCAGCGCGATAAAGATCAGCACCAACTCGACAGCCGAGGACATCAGGCTCATCCCGACCGCACCAAACAGGATGAGGGCATAGTATTCGCCGGCCCTGATCTGCTGCACTTCCATGTACTCGAACGAGGTGAGGATAACAACGGCCGTCACTGCCGCAACCAGGAAGTGAAAGAAGACGCTGAACGAATCCACCTGCACCATGTTCCAGAAGCCGAAGCCGGGATATTGCGCTTGAACAAAAGTCGCAGCCACTGTCGCAAGAGCGCCAATCAGCGCGATCGCGCCCAAAGTCTTCTCGATTCGCCGGTCTTTGTCCCGTGGTTCGGCGGCAGCGTCCACCACCATTACGAGCATGCCAAATACCGTGAGCACGATCTCCGGCAGCAAACGCATGTAGTCGGCAGTCTGCGGCAGCATGGCGGCGCTGTTCACCGTCCCACCACCTTGCTCGCCAACACCGTGAAGGGAGCCGCCAGCACGGACTGTACCGCGGGGTCAATGGCGTTCAGCCAAATGAGCGGAGCCACGCCCATGACCAGGGCAACGATGGCGGTTGGCCAAAGCGCCGCCCGCTCGCGGCCGTCAAGGTCGGGTAACGTCAGGTTGACTTGGTGGGTCACTTTGCCGAAAAAGACTCGCTGGTACATCCACAACAAATAGCACGCGCTCCAGATCACGCCCGTGGCGCCTAAAACGCCGTACACAGCCCGGTCGCGAAACGCGCCAGTCAACACCAGAAATTCGCCGATGAACCCGTTCAGCAGAGGCAATCCAACCGACGCCAACGTGACGAACAGGAAAAACGTCGCGTATATCGGCATCGGAGTGGCCAGGCCACCGAATTCCGCGATCTCATAGGTATGCCGCCGCTCGTAGAGAATCCCTGCCAGCATGAAAAGAGCGCCGGTGGAGACACCGTGGGCGAGCATGACAAAAGTCGCGCCATCAAGGCCGGCTTGCGTGAAGCTGAAGATTCCTAGAACCACGAAGCCCAGGTGACTGATGGAAGAGTAGGCAATCAGCTTTTTCAGGTTGGGCTGCACCATGGCGACCAGGGCGCCGTAAACGATGCCGATCAGCGCCAGAATCATCACCCACCACGCATTGCTGCGCGATTGATCGGGAAACAGCCCGAGGTTGAAGCGCAGCATACCGTACGTACCCATCTTCAGCAGGACTCCGGCCAGCAGGACCGAGCCGGCGGTGGGCGCCTCGACGTGCGCGTCGGGCAGCCAGGTGTGGAACGGAAACAGCGGCACCTTGACTGCAAAAGCGATGAAGAATCCGAGAAAGAGCCAAGGCGCGGCGGCAGCAAAGCCTTCCACTTGCCCACCGCGGATGGCAGCTTGCACGCTGACGAAGTCGAAGGTTCCAGTCTTCGCGTAAAGCCACAAAATTCCTGCCAGCATGAACATCGAAGCAATCATGGTGTACAGAAAGAATTTCACCGCTGCGTACACTTTGCGCCCGTGGCCGTACATGCCGATCAGCAGCGCCATGGGAATCAGCGTGGCCTCCCAGAAGAAATAGAAGAGAAACAGGTCGAGCGCGGTGAACACACCGATCAGCGCGGTTTCCAACACCAGCAGCAGAATGAAAAATTCCTTTACACGGTCGTTGATCGACTTCCACGAGATCAGCACGCACAGCGGGGTGAGAAAAGTGGTGAGCACCACCAGCCACGCGGAAATGCCATCCACACCCATGTGGTAATGAATGTTGGGATTCGAAATCCATTGCCGGTTGATTTCAAATTGAAATCCCGCCTGGGTGCGCGCCAGGTGCACCGGCAGGTGCAGTGACAGAACGAAGTCCAGCAGCGTGACCACCAGCGCAAACACCCGAATGTCGCGGTCGCGCCGAGGAAATAACAAAAGCAGAATGCCGCCAACCAACGGAACGAACGTGACCAGGCTGAGGATCGAGGTATCGAGGGCTGGGTTCATCGGGTCCCCATCCACACCATATAAAAGATGACCACTGCGGCTCCCGCGGCGACCCAGCCTGCGTAGGAACGAATGTTGCCCGACTGCATGTGACGGACCGCGTCCGAAACTTCACGTGCACCCTCGGCGCTGTTGTCCAGAGTCGCGTCAATGACATCCTGATCAACGCCGTGCCATAGCAGTTTGGTAGAGCCCTCGATCAAAGGTTTCACGAACACCGTCGCGTAGATCTCATCCACCCAGTATTTATGCACGACGGCTTGGTAGAAGCCGCCGAGTGACGCAGCGATCTGCTGCGGCAGTTTGGGACGGCGGTGGTAGAGCTGCCAGGCGAGAAGAAAGCCGAGTAGCGCTGCCCCGACGGAAATGCCGGTGAGCAAGGTTTCTGACGAGCTTTCCTTCTGGGGTTCAGCCGGCGTCGACGGGGCTTCGGCTGTGGAACTGGCCGTCTGCGAATGAAAGACCGGTGACAGAAATTTGTCGAACCGTTGGCTGCCAATCCATCCGCCGCAAACCGAAAGTATGGCCAAAATTACCAGCGGGGCCAGCATGACCGCCGAACTCTCGTGCACATGCCGGTGTGGCGCGGGCGCCCCCGCCCGCGGCTGTTGATCGTGATGTTCCTCTTCCCCGCGATACTCCCCAAAGAACGTCAAGAACCACTGCCGGAACATATAAAAGGAAGTGAGAAACGCGGTGAATACGCCGATCGCCCAGTACACCCAGCTTCCATAAGGGCTGGAATAGGCCTGCCACAGTATGGCGTCCTTGCTGAAGAATCCGGCAAGCGGCGGAAAGCCGGCAATGGCGAAAGTTCCCGCAGTCATGGTCCAGAACGTCCAGGGAATCTTCGTGCGCAGTCCGCCCATGCGTCGCATGTCCTGCTCGCCGCCGACCGCGTGAATTACAGACCCAGCCGCAAGGAACAGCAAACCCTTGAAAAACGCATGCGTCATTAAATGGAAAATTCCCGCTGAAAACGCTCCCACCCCGCACGCGATAAACATGTACCCCAACTGCGAGACCGTGGAGTAGGCCAGCACCTTCTTAATGTCCGTTTGGCAGATGCCGATGGTCGCCGCGAACAGCGCCGTCAGTGTGCCAATGATGGCGACCACCATCATTGCTATGGGCGCACGTTCGAAAATCACATGCGACCGCGAGACCATATACACGCCGGCGGTCACCATAGTGGCCGCGTGAATCAATGCGGAAACCGGTGTCGGGCCTTCCATGGCGTCGGGCAGCCAGACGTAAAGCGGAATCTGTGCTGATTTTCCCGCCGCGCCGACCATCAACAGCAAACCGATCGCAGTCAGCAGACCTGCGCCGCCGATCTCCGCGGCCATCGGTGTCACACGCTGTGCCACGTCCATGAAATTGAGCGATCCGAAATGCTGAATCATCAGGAACAATGCGATGAGGAACCCGAAATCGCCGATGCGATTGACGATGAACGCTTTCTTGCCTGCCGACGCCGCAGAATCTTTGGTAAACCAGAACCCGATCAATAGGTACGAAGCCAGCCCCACGCCTTCCCAGCCAATAAACATTACGAGGTAATTACTGGCCAGCACCAGCGTCAGCATGAAAAACATGAACAGGTTCAGATAGCCGAAGAAACGATAGAATCCGCCTTCTTCCCACATGTAACCGACCGAATAAATGTGGATGAGAAACCCAACCCCGGTCACCACCAGCAGCATCACCAGCGAAAGCTGGTCGAGATAGAAAGCGAAATCGGCGTGAAAGTCTCCAGCACGAATCCAAGCGGCCAGCGTCTCTATGTGAGGCGCGCTAAGAGAAGCGAACTGAGACGCAATCCACAGTGCCATGGCCAAGGCGGCGCCGCTGAACACAAGCGCGACCGTGACCACCGTTTGCCGGGAAAAGCGTTTCCCAAACAGTCCATTGATGGCGGCACCGATCAACGGCAGCACCGGAATCAGCCAGAGATGCAGGTTCGGCGTCATAGTTTGAGCAGATTTACCTGGTCCACATTCAGAGTTTCACGCGTGCGGTAGACCGCGATGATGATCGCCAGCCCCACCGCCGCTTCCGCCGCTGCCACCACCATCACAAAGAACACGAATACCTGTCCGCTGAGCGCCTTCCATTCCGCGGCAAAGGCGACGAACGAGAGATTCACGCCATTCAGCATTAATTCGATTGACATGAAAATGGTGATGATATTGCGCTTGATCAGAAACCCGGCCACGCCGCAGGCAAACAGGAACCCGCCGAGGATGAGGTAGTAGGAAACCGGCACCATCAGTCTTTCCTCCTGGCTGATTGGGGAGGCGCAGCCAGCACGACCGCCCCCATAATCGCAATCAGCACCAGCACCGAGGTGACTTCAAACGGCAGCAGGTAGTCGTGGAAAAGCAGCCAGCCGAGGGTTTTCGGCGGCCCGGGCAGCGCTCCGGCCGCCACTGACTGATTTCCCGAATGCTCGAGCAAAACCCATGCGATCAGCAAACTTCCCACCAGCATTCCGGGAATGCCGACGATCATCGCCACCCGGCTGCCTTTGGTGCGTTCTTCTTCTCCGGCGTTCAGCAGCATGATGACGAAGACAAACAGGACCATGACGGCGCCGGCGTAAACAATTACTTGGACGGCGGCGACGAACTCCGCTCCCAGCAGCAGGTATTCCGCGGCCAGCGAGCCCATCACCACCACCAGCGACAACGCGCTGTTGATGGGGTGCCGCTGCACCAGCAGGTTGACCGCACCCGCCACGCAAACCGCACCAAACGTCAAAAATAGAATCAGATGAAGCATTTTTCAGTTGGCTACGATCGAATCGCCACTACCAGGGCCGTCACCACCAAGTTTGCAATTGCCAGTGGCAGCAGGAACTTCCAGCCAAACGCCATGAGTTGGTCATAACGGAAACGCGGCAGCGTGCCGCGTACCCATATATAAAGAAAAAGAAAAGCAAAAATTCGCAGCGCAAACCAGAATACCGGCAGCAGTGCCTGCAACAGCGGCGGGCCAAACAACGGCCCGTGCCATCCACCCAGAAACAGCAGCGATGCCAGGCAGGCCACAGTAATCATGTTGGCGTACTCGGCCATGAAAAACATGGCAAATTTCATGGCGCTGTATTCGGTGTGGTAGCCGGCCACCAGTTCGGTTTCCGCTTCGGGCAAATCGAACGGGATGCGATTGGTTTCTGCATACGCCGCCATCAAGTAGATAAAAAATGCGATGAACTGGGGAAAAATGTTCCAGCGCGGGATGAATCCCCAGTAGGTTCCCGACTGCGCATCGACAATCTCGCGAAGGCTGAAGCTGCCCGACAAGATCAGCACCCCCACCAGCGACAGCCCCAGCGCGATCTCATAACTCACCATTTGCGCGCTGGCGCGCAGACCGCCCAGCAGCGAATACTTGTTGTTGGAGGACCACCCCGCCAGCGCCACGCCATAAACGCCCAGCGAAGTAACGCCCAGAACGATCAGCAGGCCGATGTTGACGTCGGCGATCTGCAGCGAGGTCTGAATTCCGCCGATGGAAATCGAGTTGCCCACCGGGATGACGGCAATCGAAGTGAGGGCGAACACGAGCGCCAGCATGGGGGCCGCGATGTAGAGCGGCTTATACACATGGGGCGGGGTCAGATCCTCTTTGAACAGGAACTTGACCCCGTCTGCCAAGGGCTGCAACAGGCCGAAGGGGCCGACGCGTGTGGGTCCCCAACGATTCTGCATGTGACCCACGACTTTTCGCTCCAGCCAGACGGTGTAAGCCACCGCCGTGAGCAGCACAACCATTGCGATCACGGTCTTGATCAGCGACACGGCGACGAAAGTTTCAACGCTCAACAATGCAGGTCTTCCTCGAAAGCTCTACTAGGTGCATAAAGAATGACGCCGCAGAACTCAATCCGCGGCGACTTCCTCCGCTGGCTGCCGTTGCCGGTTCTCCATTACTGAATTCAGGGCACGCGAATAACGCCCCAAGGTTCCCGACGTAAACAAAGTGTCGTTGGCGGGTGCGATCAGTTCCGGATCGTGCGAAGCCCCGGCCCCACTGCCCGACAGCGTAGTGTGCTGATCGCTTCCGGCCTGAAGATTGGCGCGGGAAACATCGTACCCGGGCACCAACCGTTGAATCTCATCAAGAATCGCCGTCGGATCGAAAGGACTCATCTTGGGTTCCAAACCCTGGGCCTCGAGCCACACGCTGTGACGATCCGCTTCGCCGGATTGTGCGCCTCGCGACTGACCCATGTCGGCCTGAGTTCCGCGGCTGAACGGAACCAGCTTGTGTACCTCGAAACCCATGGCGTCGGCGATGCGAACGATCATTTCAAAGTCGGACTTGACGCCGGTAATCTCGCCGGCCTTCTGCAAGAACTGCAAATCGCCGCAGGTGTTGGTGAATGTGCCCGATTTTTCGTAAGCGTTGGCGGCGGGCAGAACCACGTCGGCGATCAACGCCGTTTCCGTGAGAAACATGTCTTGCACGACGACGAAACCCTGCGAAAAGCTGAAGGGATCAATGCCAAGCCGCCCCACGGGATTCGCTCCCACCACGTAAAGCGCCTTCAGATTGCCGAGTTTTGCGCTCTCCACCATTTTGGGCAGGGTGAGCCCCGGGGTTTGCGGCACGCCACCCCATTCTTCGCGCCATTTTCCGGCGTCGGACATAGCGTGGTAGCCGGGCAGCAGATCGGGATAGAGTCCCATGTCGGCGGCGCCCCGCGAGTTGGCGTAGTCGCTGAGGCAAACCAATTTCGCGCCCGGTACGGCCGATCCGAACTTGACCAGCGAGGCAACTTCCTGACCGCGAATTTCTGATCCAAAAATAATGACAAGATTCTGTTCGCCACGCAGCTTGTCGCGGAACCCGAGCCATGCCTCGCGAGCGCTAGCCGGATTCGAGATGGACTCGACCGCGGAGTCGTCTCCCGCAAGAAACTTGGCCACACTCCCTTCGCTTCCAGAAGGAATCTGCATGAAACTTGCGGCCTGCCGGCGCAACTTGATGGGCTCTGAATTGATCACGTAAAGCCGCGCCTTGTGCAAGCGGACATTATTGCGAATCTGCCAGGCAAGCAAAGGATGCTGCTCGGTAGGATTGTTTCCGATGAGGAGCATCGCCGGGGCACTGAAGACGTCGCGCATGCTGGCCGTAGCTTCGGGTTTGCCGCGAAGAGCAGATGCCAGGGCAGGGAAGTCGGCGGTACGATGGTGGTCGATGTTATTGGTCCCCAGCGTCACTCGCGCGAACTTTTGCAGCAGGTAATTCTCTTCGTTGGTGGTGCGGGTTGAGCCAACTACGCCAATGGCCTGTCCTCCTGCGCTATCCCGAACCTCCCTGAAGCGCTGCCCGATCCGTTCAAACGCCTCTTCCCATGTGGAAGGCGTCAGTCGTCCGTCCTTGCGAATCAGTGGCTGGGTAAGGCGATCCTCATGATTGGCGAAGTCAAAAGCGTAGCGCCCCTTCATGCAGAGAAAATCACCATTGATGCCGCTCTTGTCGCGGTTGTCGCCGCGAACGATTTCCATGCCGGTGTCGGCTCGGCGCACGCCCAAAGTCGTTTTGCAACCGTCCGCACAGTGGGTGCAGGCCGTGCCCACGTGCTTCATTTCCCAGGGGCGCGTCTTGTAGCGATAGGCGCCGGAAGTCAGCGCCCCCACCGGGCAGATATCGATGCACATGCCGCATTCTTCGCATTCCAGATGATCTTCTTTATTGGGCGCAATCACCGAACTCACGCCGCGGTTCTGTACCCCTAAGGCCCACACGTCCATGCCTTCGCCGCACACTCGCACACAGCGATAGCACAGAATGCAGCGTGGCCGATCGAAATAGACCACCGGGGACCACTGCTGCTCTTCGCGGTGGTTCTTGATGTCGATAAATTTCGATTCCGCGGCCCCGTAAGAAAACGTCATGTCCTGCAATTCGCATTCGCCGCCGGCATCGCACACCGGGCAGTCCAGCGGATGATTGCCCAGCAGCATCTCGACCATCGACTTCCGCGCCTGATGGATCTCGGGAGTATCTGTGCTCACCGCCATGCCTTCGCTGATGACCGTGGTGCAGGCGGTTTGCAGTTTGGGCATCTTCTCAACCTTCACCAGGCACATGCGGCATGCGCCTTGGAGTGACAGGTTGGGGTAATAGCAAAACGACGGCACTTCGATGCCTGCGCCCTTGCAGGCCTCGATGAGCAGCGTCCCCGCGGGAGCGGTGACCTTCTTGCCGTCGACTGTGATGTTTACGTCAGCCATAAAAATTGTGTAATTGAGTAATTGTGTAATTGGGCAATTCCGAACCGGGGTTCAATTTCCCGATTACTCAATTTCCCAATTTCTCAATTCTTTTAATCCGCCATCGCCATCTGCTCGACTCCGGCTTTCTCAAACGGGCACGGCTTGCCATCCAAGTGATCTTCGAATTCTTTGCGAAACTTCTTCACAATAGAAATGGTTGGCATGGCGGCCGCGTCCCCTAGCGGACAGAACGTGCGTCCCAGCATGTTTTCCGAAAGATACTGAATGTTGTCGATATCTTTTTTTACCCCTCCGCCGGAGTGGAAACGGACTAAAGTCTTCTTCAGCCAGTCTGTACCTTCGCGGCAGGGGATGCACCATCCGCAGCTCTCGTGCTGGTAAAACTTCATGATGCGCAGTGCGAATTTCACCATACAGGTGGAGTCGTCCACCACCACCAGGCCCCCAGACCCCAGCATCGAACCAGCTTTCATCATCGAATCAAAATCCATGGAGACGTCGATTTCTCCGGCGGTCAAAATCGGACAGCTCGAACCCCCCGGCACCACAGCCTTCAGCGTGCGTCCATGGGGAATGCCGCCGCCCACGTCGTAGATCATTTTCTTGAGGTTGTATCCCATGGGCAGTTCGTATACGCCCGGCCGGTTCAGGTGCCCGCTCAAACAAAACAACCGGGTCCCGCCGTTCTTGGGTGGCCCCAGTTTGGCGAACCATTCCGCGCCGCCGAGCAGGATATGCGGCACGCTGGCCAACGTCTCGGCATTATTAATGACCGTCGGTCCGCCCCACAACCCAACCACCGCCGGGAACGGCGGCCGGATTCGCGGGATACCGCGCTTGCCTTCAAGCGATTCCATCAAGGCCGATTCTTCTCCCACTTCGTAAGCTCCCGCGCCTCCGTGCCAATACACCTCGAAGTCGTAGCCGCTGCCGAAAATGTTCTTGCCCAGAAAGCCTTTGGCGTAGGCATCGCGTATCGCCTTCTGCATGATTTCCAGCAAATATCGGTACTCGCCGCGAACGTAGATGTATCCGGCGTGCGCCCCGGTGGCAATTCCTGCGATCACGACGCCTTCGATTACGGCGTGCGGATCATGCTCGAAAATCAAACGGTCTTTGCAGGTGCCCGGTTCGCTTTCATCGCCATTGCAAAGAATGTATTTGGGCCTCGCCGACTGCTTGGGAACGAATGACCACTTCATTCCCGTGTTGAAGCCGGCCCCGCCCCGCCCGCGCAGCCCGGAGTCTTTCACCAGGTTGACGATGGCATCGGGCTGCATGGCGAGCGCCTTCTGCACGGCTTTATAGCCGTCGAGCTGCAAATAGCGGTCGAGGTCAGCCGCGCCCTGGCCAAATCGCCGGGAGACGATCTTCACTTCGTCGGGATGGGAAACTAACGTTGCCATTGAGTAATTTTGTAATTGAGTAATTGAGTAATTGAAAGACCGCCCCGGTGTCCCTCCCGGGAGCTGTTCAATTACCAGATTACTCAATTACACAATTGCCAAATTTCTTCACTGCGTTCCTTTCTGCTTGTACTCGTCCAAAACTTTGTCCATCTTTTCCGTGGTCAGGTTTTCGTGAAAGGCGTAGTTCACCTGCACCGCCGGCGCCCAACTGCACCCCCCGATGCATTCGACTTCTTCCAATGAGAACATTCCATCTGGCGTCGTGCCCTTGTGGCCAATGCCGAGCCTGTTCTTGCAATGATCCAGAAGTTGTTCGCCTCCGCGCAGCAAGCAAGCAATGTTGGTACAAACCTGCACGTTGTACTTTCCACGAGGCTTGGTGGTCAGCATGGAGTAGTAGCTGATCACATTGCGGACTTCGAGTTCGGTCAGGCCCACGCGGCTGGCAAGTTCCGAGATGACTTCATCGGTCAGGCAGCCGACTTCGTCCTGAGCGTAAAGCAGGGTAGGGACCAGCACAGAACGCTTCGTCGGATAATGCGTCAGCATCTCCGCGAAGCGAGTTTCGAATTGATCGGAAAACCTCATTTGCAATTGAGTAATTTGTACTTTGTAATTTCTTGCTCCAACCCTACATCAACCACGCCCGCGAGTCGTATGCTGTGATGCAGTGAACAACGCTGTAAGGTCCCGCGCTTCCGACTGCAACGAATCGAGCCGTTCGTGCCGGATAACGCCAGAATCTTCCAGTAGTTCCAGCCACAACATACTCTCGTCCGCTTCTTCCACTACGATGCCCAATCGTGCCGCAAACTCTGCCCGCGATCTGGCTCGGCATGCCGACCTGTAGTTGGCGGCAACCGAGGTCCCACATCGCAACAACTGCTTGCCCATCACTTGTGCCTCGGCTGACGAGGGTAACGAGCGATATAGCCTGTGGCTGTTGTAAAACTCCTTCCAGGGAAATTCGCAAAA
>JBAWFN010000154.1:0-13723 GCA_049591935.1 Terriglobales bacterium
TCATTCAGCGGTCGGTTGGGCCGTGCAAGCAGTGCATGAAAGACGCCGGCGTGGATGCCTCGAAGATCAATGAAGTAGTGCTGGTAGGCGGGCAGACTCGCATGCCGCGCATTCAGAACCTGGTGAAAGAACTTTTCGGGCGCGAAGGCCACAAGGGCGTGAACCCGGACGAAGTGGTCGCAATCGGCGCGGCGATTCAGGGCGGCGTGCTCAAAGGCGAAGTGAAAGACCTGCTGTTGCTGGATGTGACTCCGCTGACCTTGGCGATTGAAACCCTGGGAGGGGTGGCGACGCCGATGATTCCGCGGAACACGACGATTCCGACCAAGAAAACGGAAACGTTCTCGACCGCGGCCGATAGCCAGACGTCGGTTGAAATTCACGTGCTGCAAGGCGAGCGGCCCATGGCAGCGCAGAACCGGACGCTGGGCAAGTTTCACTTGACTGGAATTCCACCGGCTCCGCGCGGCGTGCCGCAGATCGAAGTCACGTTCGATATTGATGCCAACGGCATCCTGAATGTGACCGCGAAAGACAACGCCACCGGCAAGGACCAGAAGATCACGATTACGTCGTCTTCCGGCCTGTCGAAAGAAGAAGTGGAGCAAATGGCGAAAGAGGCCGACGCGCACTCCGCCGAAGACAAGGCGCGGCGCGACGAGATCGACGCCAAAAACCAGTTGGACTCGATGGTTTACAACATGGAGAAGATGCTGAAGGAACAAGGCGACAAGATCTCGGGCTCGGACCGCGGCGATGTGGAGAACGCAATCGCCGATGCCAAGAAGGCACTCGAGGGCGGCGACAAATCTGCCATGGACAAGGCCCGCGAGACCCTGACCAAGGCTTCGCACAAGCTGGCCGAGCAGATGTATAAAGCAGCGCAGCCACAAGCGGCGCCGGGCGCCGGCCCCACGCCGGGAGACGGGGCTGGCCCGGATCCGAGCGCGAACGGCGCGGGCCAGAAGAAAGACGAAGGCGTGATCGACGCCGAGTATGTGGACGTAGAGGACAAGAAATAAGCAAGGCTCGGCCACGGATTTACACGGATCAACACGGATAAGAAATCCGTGAGAATCCGTTAAATCCGTGGCTTGTTTTTGGGTTCTGGGAGGGGATGACATGCAATTCCAAGTGAATGGAGAAGACTACTTTCTGAAGTTTGTAGAGGATGAAAACCGTTTCTACGTTTTTCGCGCGACCGAGAATGGCGTGGACCGCTTTCCTGTTTATGTGGATGCGGCCAAGCAGGAGTGGGCGGAGACGTTCAGGAACGGCAGCCGAAAGATCCAGTAGACATGGCCACCACCGCCAAAAAAGACTATTACGAACTTCTCGGCATAAAGAAGTCTGCCGCGGCGGATGACATTCGCAAAGCTTTTCGCAAGCTGGCGCGCAAATACCATCCTGACGTTAATCCCGACAAGTCGGCAGAGGAGAAGTTCAAGGCCATCTCCGAAGCCAACGACGTTCTCAGCGACCCCAAGAAACGCAAGATCTACGATCAGGTTGGGTTCTATTCCGACAATATTGATCCGGCGACGGCCGAGGCCTACGCCCGTGCCGGAGCCAGTGGCTTCCCCGGTGGCGCAGCTCCGGCCGGCCACACGGGAGGCGCGGGCCCGGACGTCGACTTCGGAGGCTTCGATTTCTCCGACCTGTTCGAAGGCGGACGAGCCCGAAAACCGAGTGGCGGCAGCGGCGGTGGATTCAAGGACATCTTCTCGGGCATTTTTGGCGGGCACAACGCGCCTGCCCACGAAGGCCCCGAACCTGGCTCGGATCTCGAATACCAGGTCAACGTTCCCTTCTGGACAGCGATTCGCGGCGGCGTGATGCGCCTCAACATAACCCGCCGCGATGTCTGCGGCAACTGCCACGGCAAGGGCTACATCGAGTCGCCAGGAAAATGCCCGGAGTGCGACGGTACGGGCCAGATCACACAGCAAGGCGGCCGCATGAAGTTCAACGTTACCTGTCCGCACTGCCACGGGACGGGCAAGAACATTTCCACCTGCCCGGTCTGCCACGGAGAAGGCACGGTGGAACGCACCGAGCCTCTCGAAGTGCGGATCAAGGCGGGCACTCGTGATGGCCAGCGCATCCGGCTGAGCGGCAAGGGCAACGCCGGGCTTCGCGGCGGCCCGAGCGGCGACCTGTACGTCATCATTCGCACCGACAATCACCCGGTCTTCCATCGCGATGGAGACGACATCTACCTCACCGTGCCGGTAACTGCTACCGAGGCTGCCCTGGGCGCGAAAGTCGAAGTCCCGACCATCGACGGCCGCACCATGCTCAAGATTCCGCCAGGAACGCAATCTGGGCAGAAACTTCGCTTGCGAGAAAAAGGCGTGCCCTCGGCCACGAAAGACGGCGTCCGCGGCGACGAGATTGTCGAAGTCAAAATCACGGTTCCCATGCCGCGCGACGAGAAGACCAAAGAACTGCTGCGCGAAATCGCCAAGCTGAATCCCGAAGATCCGAGAGCGGAACTGTTCAAGAATCTCTAAAAACACAGGCGGCAACGAATGGTCCTCGGTTCGGACCCCAGCGAATAAACACAGGGGGCACAGGGGAACACAGGGTATGTCCTTTTCGCGGGATGGGATCAGGCGAATGGCCTTTGGTTCGGACCGAGAGAATAAACACAGGGGGCACAGAGGAACGCGGGGTAAATCCTCTGTGAAACCCTGTGTCCTCTGTGTTTAACAGCCCTTCCGCTTGTATGTTCACTCGTCACTGTTTCTATTTGCTGCCTAGTGTAGAAAGACCATATGGCGACGGCCCATGCTCCTTCCGAAGCTCGTGTCAATCAGATCACTGGAGCGATCGTCAGCGCAGCGATGAAAGTCCATTCCGTCCTCGGGCCCGGTTTACTCGAGAGTGTCTATCAGGGATGCCTGGCTCAAGAACTCCGCATGCGTGGATTTCAGGTGGCTTCACAAGTGGGGCTACCGGTTGTCTATGAGGGATCGAGGATCGAACTCGGATTTCGCATCGACCTCGTGGTTGAGAACTCGGTGGTCGTCGAGGTCAAGTGCGTGGAGGCAATCCATCCGGTCCACCAGGCTCAACTGCTCACATACATGCGGCTAAGTGGCATTCACGTCGGCTTGCTGATTAACTTCTACGTCGCCCATCTGCGGGATGGAATCAAACGAATGGTCTTCGGTTCTGATTGGAAAGAATAAACACGGGGTCACAGAGGAACACAGGGTAAATCCTCCGTGAAAACCCTGTGTCCTCTGTGTTTATGATTCTCACTTCTTGCTGGGATCGTCTGCCGGGTTCACATAGTTGAACTGCAATGGCGACATGCCGTGCACCTGAACCACCGTGGCACCAACGGCCATGGCGTAGTGGTGCATGTCAGGGTCAAGATAGGCGAAGCTGCCGGCGGGGAAAGTCCCCATCTTGGCGGCGTCAAATTTGTCCCCCATCCCCACCTTAAAGCTGCCCGAGATGACAGTCACATTCTCCCGCTTGGGATGCCAATGAGGCGCGATCTTGTAGCCGGCAGGCATCTTCAGCCGGATGGTGAAATCGCCGCTGTCAGCCATGGGATTACCTTCGAGGACGGCAAGCTGCGCGCCTGCGGCCACAAACGGCGGCGCGGGGCCCCACTTGATTTGGGCGGGCGTAAACGTATTCTGCGGGATCCCGGATTGCGCGAACAGAATAACCGTCCCGACCAAGAAAGCAGCAACTAGCAACTTCTTCATAGAACTTCCCTCCTGTGTCTTTGTGGAATAGATTTCTTATACCAGATTGCCTGCGGCATTTTCCCTGGTGTCGTCGTGCTGGTCTGGTTCTGACGGAAGCGCCGCCCTATTACCTCCGTACCCTCCGCCCGCTACAAAGTTTTTCAAAAATCTTCTTGCATCCCTGGAAATTTGCCGTAATCTCTAACTGCGAACTAACTTCAGCCGAAATGCCCGGAATCGCGTTGAACCGGGAGCCCCGCTACACAAGGGAGACGAGGTGGCTGAGAGTGATTCGTTCGAGGAGGAAGCCATAGAAATTGGCAACAGCTAGCGCACCGCGTCAACAACTCCAGCCACCCGCCATCGTAGCCCCCCGGAAAAAGTCCGTCCGCCTCACGCTCTGGCCACTCGTCGCCGCCACCTTCTTTATGGTGTCGGGCGGGACCTACGGCACAGAAGATATCGTGCATGGCGCCGGCTATGGCCGCGGCATTCTTATTCTGTTGTTGACCCCGATTCTCTGGAGTCTCCCCACCGCTTTCATGATTGGCGAACTTTCCAGTGCGCTGCCCTACGAAGGCGGCTACTACGCCTGGGTGCGGCGCGCCATGGGCAATTTCTGGGGATTCCAGGAGGCTTGGCTCTCGCTGGTGGCCTCAATTTTCGACATGGCCATCTACCCTACGCTGTTTGTCCTTTATCTAGATCGCTTGTTTCCCTGGTTCGCGGAAGGACATCGCGGAGTGATGGTCGCGCTGGCAGTGGTGATCATTTGCGCTCTCCTTAATATTGCCGGAGTGCGCGTGGTCTCAACCACGTCGTTATGGCTCTTCTTCGCCCTTTCGGCGCCGTTCATCGCGATTGTTTGCATCGCGCCTTTTAAGTTTGGAGCGCTGGCTCACGTCGCCACCAAAGCGACCAACCCCAGCGTGGACATTCTGACCGGCCTCTTGATCTGCATGTGGAATTACATGGGCTGGGACAATGCATCGACCATCGCAACGGAAGTCGAACGCCCGCAGCGAACCTATCCCCGGGCCATGCTGGTCGCGGTGGCGATCGTGGCATTGAGTTACATTGTGCCCGTGGCCGCAATGTGGATGACCGGACTTCCAGCCACCTCGTGGGACACCGGCTTCTGGGCTGATATCGCTGGCATGCTGGGTGGCCCACTGCTGCGCATTGGTTTGGCTCTGGGCGGTATCATTAGCGGCTTCGGCATGTTCAATGCCCTGGTGATGAGCTATTCGCGCCTGCCGCTGGCCATGGCGCAAGACGGCATGTTGCCGAAGATATTCGGCAAACTGCACCCCCGCACTCGCGCTCCCTGGGTGGCGATCCTTGCCCTGGCAGTCTGCTGGGCGATGTGCCTCGGGTTGGGATTCGAGCGACTGGTCACCATGGACATTCTGCTCTACGGTGTCAGCCTGTCGCTGGAGTTCGTCGCCCTGGTCGTCCTGCGCATACGCGAACCTGAATTGCCGCGTGCTTTCCGCGTACCCGGTGGCATGTTTGGAGCCATCGCCGTCGGCATACCTCCCATGCTGCTGCTCGGCTTCTCCGTGGTACGCAGCGAGACCGAGCAGATCCTGGGCATGAGTTCCTTTGCCTTTGGGATGCTGCTGATTGCCGCCGGTGTGCTCGCCTACTTCCTCAATCTCGCGGTGAAGCCACAAGGCTGGGCCGCGACTCCCAAGAAACCCGAAGCGATCGCCTAATAAACCCCGCCACGGATTTCACGGATCACACGGAGTAAGATCAGAATTGATCCGTGAAAATCCGTGCGCATCCGTGGCCGGGTTTTGTTTTGTTAGTATGGGGCAGGATGACCAAGCGAAAATCCAAGGGCGCGTACATGATCTCGGCGGTGGCTGAGATGTACGAAATCCATCCTCAGACCTTGCGCCTCTACGAGCGCGAAGGTCTGCTCAAGCCCTCGCGCACCGAAGGCAACACGCGTCTTTATACAGACGAAGACTTGCAGCGGCTGGAGTTTATTCTTTCTCTTGCCCGCGACCTGGGCGTAAACATCAGCGGAATTGCCATCATTCTGCAAATGCGCGAACGCACCGAAGAAATGCAGCGCCAGATTCAGGATTTCGTGAAGTACATCCAGGAAGAAGTACTGGCCCGCGCCGCGGCCGCCGCCGATCCCAATCGTGGTGCGATCGTTCCAGTTCGCCGTGCCATGGTCCCCCCCGCCCCCGGCCGCAAACGTTAATTCCATGAGCAAACCCAGCCGCGCATCCACGGCCTCAGCCATGCTTCACCAGATGTGCCCGCGATGCCGCTCCGCCAAAATGTTCCGCACTTCTATTTTCCGGGGCTTTCCAAAAATGCACGAGCGTTGTCCGGCTTACGGCCTGAAATTTGAGCGTGAGCAGGGGTATTTCCTCGGAGCCATGTACATCAGCTATGCCCTGGCGCTGATCACGATTGTGGGACTGGCGTTCATTCTCTGGGCCGCGACCCTGTGGTCGTTGCAGAAGATCACGGTCGTGGCAATTTTGTTGTTCCTGCCGCTGGCGCCAACCCTGACCCTGTTCTCGCGTGTGCTCTGGATTTACCTGGATTGGGCGATCGACCCGGAATTCCCCTCCGCAGACCGGTGAAGACAATAAAGCCGCCGGGAAAAATCCCAGCGGCCTCAAATGATTAAACCGTCAGGCGGCACAATCGTCGCGTTTGTGGCGCATCATTCCACCCACGTGCAAGCGCGGATCCCTTCCGAAAGTGTAATAGGCGCCCGCAACGTACACGCTGGCTCCTACGTTGAGGGTGTAGTCGTTGGCGGCATCGCTGGTGGGCGGGTGCGCCGCGCCCAGCCAACACACCCAGGAATTGTCGCTGGTGATGGGCCCCGGCCAATTTGCTCCCGAGGTTCCATCCATGTCGATTACCGCCCGCGGGTTAGTGTTTCGTGAGGTGGGCGTGCTCATTTGCAGCGGGGACTGAAGATCAACGTTCCCGGTTTCAAGTTGGCTGGTGCCCCGCCCGAAGACGCCGGTAAAGCGAAGCAGATAGCTTCCTGCATTGGCATCCAGCGACGCCACCCGCATGGCCAAATAGTCTCCCGGTTCCAACGACAGGCTGCCACTGTCGGATTCGCAGCCACCCCACTCGGTGGGATTGAGAGCCGTAGTGATCGGAGTGTACCAGTCCCCCAGACCGGAGGGAACACCCGCCAACTGGTAGGTAAACCACGCGCAGGATTGATTCGAAATTGTCGGATTTGCGATCGCCGCGTTGTACTGGGTAAAACGAGCGAGAGTGTAATCGGTCCCGGTCAGCGAGAACAGCACGTTGTAGAGATAAATCGCCATATCGTTCCTCCTGAGTTTTGCAAGTCGACAGCAGGGGCTGGAAAACGAATAGAAAGGCAAGTTATGCCCGGTTTGGCGGAAAGTCAAGCTGCTTTTACTAAGTGACAACTACGGATTCGGCTTCGCGCCCTCGATCTTCAGGTGGTAACGGGGATCCGCGCGAAGCGAAACCAGTTCAGGATCATTCTTGATATCGTCAAGGCTCTGGCCCGCCTTGACCGCAGCCAGCAGACCATCTAAGGCTTTGCCTCGATCACCGCAAAGCTCATAGGCGACAGCCACGTTATAAAGTACGCCAGGATCTTTGCTGTGGGCCTGTTCTAGCGTCTTCAGTTCCTTCAGCGAGCCCGTTTTGTCTCCGTTCTCCGCCAGGTACAAGGCGAGGTCAGCCCGCAGATCGGCCTGGTTGGGGTTCGTGGCAATTTCCTCCCGCACCAGACGAATCGCCGTGTCGTAGGCCTGCTTGGCCCTGTCGGCATTTCCTGGCGTCCAGCGGTACGCGTCCGCCAGGTTGGCCCAGTTGTCGAAGCTATTCGCCCCGAGGGCCACTGTTTTTTCGAACGCGGGCACGGCGTCCTGATAGCGGCCCTGATAGAAACGGATGTATCCGAGATTGTTGTAAGCATCCGCGGTGGGATGAATCTCAAGCGAGTGCTGTAACGCGGAAGCCGCATCGTCATCCCGCCCCAGTGAGTGATACACCGCTCCCAGATTTCGTAGTGTGGGCAAACTATCCGGCTCCAGTCGGAGCGCTTCCTCCCAATTGGAGGCAGCCTCTTTGTAGGCGCCAGTTTTATAAGCGTTCAAGCCGAGTTGCAGATAGGTTTGCCAATCGTTACTATTCAGCTTTAAAGCCAAGTTCAAGTCTCGCTGGGCATCGTCGGGCTTGCCCATCTTGTCATAGAGTCTGCCCAACAAGGCATGCGGCCTGTCATTCTTTGGATCAAGGTCTGCCGCCGTGCGCAGTTCTTTCTCCGCTCCCGCAGTATCTCCGGATTCCATCTTCACCACGCCCAGCGAGGCATGGGCGGCGGAAAGATAATTGTCGAGCGCCACCGCTTTGTTGGCATATTGTGAAGCCATCCTGATCCACTGTGGATCGGGATTCGCCTGGTTCCTGAGGACGTAGGCATCCCCCAACACCGCGTAGCTAGCTGCGGACTGAGGATCAAGTTGCACAGCGCGCTCGCCCAACTTGATGGCGTTGTCGATATTGCCTTCGCGGTCCCAATGATCCAGATCCTGCCGGGCGCGCTGATAGAGTGTGTAGGCAGTGTCGTTGGGTTGGAAGATTTGTGCGTTGGCCGCGTTTTGCGCCGGCTTGGGCTTGCGGAAACGGCGCCATCCCACTGCACCCCCGAGAACGACTAACGCCACCGCGACTCCGACCATCCAGACACTTCGCCAGCGGATTTTCTGGGGAACTGGAAGCGCCAGCGAAGCCATGTCCACGGTGGCATCGCTGGGATGCCAGGTCACCGGCCCATCCACCAGACTGCCGGCATGCTTGCGCAACTCGGTGGCCACCTCGGCCATGGTTTGAATGCGTTTCTCCGGTTTTTTCTCTAACATTCTGGAGATCAGCGCCGCCAGCGGCTTGGGCGCCTTGGGCGCCAGTTCCCCCAGATTGCGCGGCGGGCTGAAGTGGAGATTGTGCAGCACAGCAATGGAATTCGGCCCGGTGAATGGGAGATGCCGGCTGAGCGCCTCGAACATCACAATGCCAAAGGAAAAAATGTCGGACCGGGCATCCACTCGCTCTCCCCGCGCCTGCTCCGGAGACATGTACGCCACGGTGCCGGTAATCATTCCCGGCTGCGTCAAGGTGAACTCCTTGACCGCAGTGTCGTTGTCGGCGCCCTCACCGTCTTTGCTGGCGGCGAAGGCATCGAACTTGGCCAGGCCGAAGTCGAGGACTTTAACCAGTCCGTCTTCCGTGATCATGATGTTGCCGGGCTTCAAATCGCGATGAATGATGCCGGAGGCATGCGCTTTGGCAAGCGCGTCGGCAATCTGCACACCATAGCGTGTAGCTTCCGCCATTCCCAGGGGGCGTTTCTTGAGCAGGGATGACAGAGTCGCTCCGCGCACGTACTCCATCACGATGAAATCGGTGTTCTCCTCGGAACCGACTTCATAGATGGTGATGATGTTGGGGTGATTGAGCGCAGAAGCCGCCAGGGCTTCGCGCTGAAAGCGTTTCCGCGCGGTTTCGCTCAGCGGGCGGTCCGTGGGCAGGACTTTGATCGCGACATCGCGGTCCAGCCGGGTATCATGCGCGCGATACACCACGCCCATGCCACCGGCGCCAAGATCATCGAGAATTTCGTAATGTGAGAGGGTTCGGCCAGTCACGGCTTGGTCGCTCCGACAAAGCCTCACCGCCGATTCTACACGCAACTGGCAAGCCTGGACGATGTTCGCAAGGTGGGTAGTGGGTCAGTTTGGTTTGTAATGCTTCGCGGGCCTTGCGAATCCTTGGCGGCCTTTGCGGTTAACCGCTTTCTTACCGCAAAGATCGCAAAGAACCGCCGCGAAAGACGCAAAGTCTGAGTAGCCCTCACCCGTGAAACTGACCCACTACCGGAAGGTGGGGACTGCAGAACCGGACATTCGGAGCAAGAAATTTCTTCGATCAGGCGCCGCAGAAGCGGCAAGGGCGCCTACGGTTCATAAACCGCATTTCCGAAGCCGTCCTTGCGCGCGGCTTCCTGCATGGCTTCCAAACGCTTTCTCTGCTGGTCCAGTTGCGCCTGCATGCGCTGCACCTGCTCCTGTTTCTGTAGCTGACGCTCGTTGTATCGTCCGGCGTTGTAAGCGCTGCTGACTTCGGCGAAACGAATCGTGGAGTTGAGCCGTTCCATCTGGCTTTGCAGAGCGGCGATCGAGTGTTTTTGCGCTTCTATTTCCGCTCTCCACTGTGCGGCAGACTTCGAGGCCCGATGTGGCCCAGGCTCGGGGCTATGACCGGTTTCCGCGGAATCGCCCGCCTCCTGAGAATGCTCCGGAAGGTCCTCGTTGGTGATGACCTTGGGCGCAGGCTGGTCCTTTTTCGCTTGCTGATTCTGGCGCTGCTGGCGGGCCACGTCCCCCAGGGACTGCCCATAACTCAGGCTGATCAAAAGGAAAGCCAGCCCGGCCGAATACGCGGCTGTTTTAAGTTTCTGGCGCATGCAACTGACCTCAAACCGACGACCTGCAACTCTCCGGTTGAATCATGCTAAATCCAGCCGGTGGCTCTCGGCGACGTTACCATCGGACAACCAACCGGCCCATAGGCGGAAAAATCTCCACGGTGACTTTCGTAATCGGCGGTGCGTAGATCGAGATTAATCTTCCGATTGGTCCAAGCTATCCTGTTTCGTATGGCGAAACATACCAAAGGTTTCTCACTCATCGAGCTGTTGATTGTAGTGGCGATCATTCTTATCATCGCTGCCATTGCCATCCCAAACCTGTTGCGGTCACGCATTGCCGCCAACGAGTCCTCTGCGGTCAGCTCGATCCGCACCCTGAACACTGCCGAAGTCAGTTACCAGTCAACTTATCCGACCGTGGGCTTTAGTTCCACGCTCGCGGCCCTTGGGCCGAGCGCTTCGACCGGTTGCACCACGCCGGCTTCGGCCAACGCTTGCTTGGTCGACTGGGTGGTTGCCCAGGCCAGCGTGGTTGGCACCCCCAAGAGCGGTTACTATTTCAGCGATACACCAGGTGCTGCGGTAAGCGGCATCATCCCGGGCTACACTCTTAGCGGCATTCCGGCATCCGTGAACAAGACCGGTGTGCGTGGCTTCTGCTCGAACAATGATGCAGTCATTCGCTTCACCCCGGTTGGCTCCTCGCAGGCCACTACCACGGTTGCTTGCGCGGCGTACACTGCCCTGCAGTAAGCCCGGGCCGCCAGCTCGCGACCATTGAGATGACGCACGAGTCTGCCCTCGCTGAACCCTGCCCACGCGCTGGCCGATGACCTCTCCCCATGCTTTCGGCCGGCTTTCGATCGCTGGTCCCTCTTCGGATTTTCAACGCCACGATTAGCGCCGAAGCTCGAAATAATTAGCGCGGTTTCATCGCCACGGTAGTTCTGGAGACTTTCAGCTAGCAGGCAACCGAGAAGAAAGTACCGGTCGCAGTGCAGCGGATTTTCCCGTCTAACCCTATGTGCGCGTGGAGATTGCGCATATCTCGAAGCCAAATCTGAAGCTGCTTCCCGTCGCCGTTAAAATGGTTGAACTGCGGCAAAACTGATATATAATCCACCCCGCCGTGGGGTTCCCAAAGCGGATCTCTCGGGTTCAGATGTGGTACAGTTCGGCCCCCAAAGCTTATCCACATTGTGTTGTTTCTAACACCCGGCAAGGTAACAGCGCCGGTTAGCCTGGGAAATTGCCAGGACCACACTTTTGTTCCAGCAACGTGACAGGTTCGAATGCGGGATCGTAGAAGCACTCGATCGCCGAATTCTCCCTAAATTGATTCCTGCGAGAAGAACCACCGGCGAAAGCAAAAATCGCACTCAACCGCCAGCCCGGTCCCAGGAGGATTCATGACGTACTCAGTAAGCCTACGAAATTGCATAATGTCCATCGTGGCATTGGCAGTCGCATTATTGGTTCCGCCCACCAGCGGCGCCACGCCCACAGTCCAGCTAGCTCCCTCGCTCTCTTCACCCCAACCCGTCGGCACGTTGGTGACTTGGACCGCAACCGCGAGTGACAAGGATCCGGGAACCTTAATGTATTCCTTCAAGGTCGGCGTACCCGGAAAACTGTCGCTGGTGCGTGATTACGGGTACCTCAACAGCTTTCCCGCCTATCCCGCTCTGCAGGAAGGAACCTACCAGGTCGCGGTCACGGTCAGAAACAACAGCACCGGCAAGACCGCCAGCGCAAGCCAGAACTGGGTGGCCACCGCGATTGCGAACAGCTCCAATCCGGTCGTGATTTCGCCCACCGCGAATCCGCTGGTCGCGCTGTTCAGTGCCACCGGCTGCCCCGCCTCTGACAGCATGGTGGTTCAGTTCCTGAACGCCAGCCAAACCACTCCTCAGTCGACTTCCTCGCAGCCCTGCAACGGTAAGACCATGAATCTCTACGTTGCCGGCATGTACGCCAGCACCCAGTACTCCATGACCGGGAAGTTCATGCATGCCGGCCAGATCGTCGGAAGCACCTCCACCCAATCCTTCACCACCGGGATCGTCAAGGGCGTTCAAATCCCTGTCATTACCATCTCCAGCCCGGCTCCAGCAGTGGCGGCAGCAGAACCTTTTCTGGTTCACTCCTATGTGCACGCTCCGACCGCCCAGGTAGGAACCGACTTGGCGGGAAAAGTCATCTGGTACTACTCTCCTTACGATGGAGCCCCTGGATTCATCACCCGCCCGGTGCCAGGTGGATTCTTCTGGTACGCGGGTTCCGGCAACACCGATCCTTATACGCAGCCGCTGCGTGAGATCGACCTGGCTGGCAACACCGTGGTCGAAACCAATGTCGGCCGCATCAACGAGCAACTGCTTGCCGCCGGACAAATGACACTCACCGATCAGGACCACGAACTCCGGACCATGCCGAACGGTGACATCCTCATGATCGGGGCGCTCGACCGCATTCTGGGCGCGAACGTTCAGAACGGCGCGGACATTATCTTTACCGAGATAGTCGTCTTGAACCCGGGACTGCAACTGGTTTGGTCCTGGAACGTCACGACCTGCGGAAATTGCGCCACCGAAATGCCCACCTCCAGGACCGCGATTCTGGGCGAGACTTGCACGGTCGGGCAGGGCGGATGTCCGCCCCTCACCCCTCCCAACACCATTGCCAACGACTGGTTGCACAGCAACTCTTTGCAATTGGCCCCCGATGGCAATCTCTTGATGTCAATGCGTCACCAGGACTGGGTAATCAAGATTGACTACCAGAACGGTACCGGTACCGGCAACATCCTGTGGCGACTCGGGCTGGATGGAGACTTCGCCATCGTCGGCGATCCCAATGACACCTATCCCTGGTTCTCCCACCAGCATGACGTGGAATACGAGTGGGGCACGAACTACATCTCACTGTTTGACAACGGCAACACCCGTATCGCTCAGAATCCCACGGAAGACAGCCGCGGTCAGTTATTGCTTCTCGATGACGCTACGATGACCGCCACGCTGGAGTATAACTTCGATACCGGCGTTCAGTCTCTGGCGTTAGGCAGCGCCCAGGTGCTGCTCAGTGCCGCGGGCAAGCCGATTGGTATTCATTACGAAGCCGGCGACGCCAACCAAGGAACCACCAGTCAAAGCCTGTCGTACTACAAAACCGGCACGCTGAACATGACCAGCGGTACGGCAACCTATCGCACGGCTCAGATGCGCGATCTGTACACGCCGTCAACTGAGTTCTGATTCGGGTGCTGGGAAAACGGAGCCAGCAATAACGGTTTCAGGTTTTGGTCAGCGTACTTGTTTTCCTGGCCAATTCCTGAAACCGTTTTGTGCTAGCGGCAATTGGCGGAAGCGAGTGGGGGTCGAACTTGAGCCGTCTTGCGGGCGTGAGCGCAGCGGGAGCCCGCAGGCGAAATCCTGAGCGCAGCGAAGGACCCGCTGTTTCAGTGGCGGAAGCGAGTGGGGGTCGAACTTGAGCCGTCTTGCGGGCGTGAGCGCAGCGGGAGCCCGCAGGCGAAATCCTGAGCGCAGCGAAGGAC
>JBAWFN010000155.1:0-1832 GCA_049591935.1 Terriglobales bacterium
CGAGAAGACTTCTTGATTACACTCTGTCATAAGAAAGGCCGCCCTTTCCGCAGCCATAACACGCTTCGACAACGTAGTTATGACACAGAAAAAACGGCCTTTCCAACTATTTTCGCTCCCAAACTCAACCAATTCGACAATCGACCTGTGAGATATGCAGGCTAGAAGTAATACTGTTCACTTAAGTATCCTGATGGCTTTTCGGAGGTTAATCGGAGGCAGCGGCTTCGAGTGACGCGGGCGAAGCGGGAAATTGCTCATCTTGCGCTTGACGCCGCGGAAATTGCGGCGGTTGCGGCTTGAGACGACACGTTCCTCAAGGATCTCGTCGAGGGTCGCTTTATGAAAGGCTTTTCTGCTTCGAGGGGGGAATAGAGCCGTAGGATGCTATTTTGCGGCGGATCACGCGCACGGCGTGCAGGAACGAGAGGCGGTCGGGGTCTTCGTCAGCCTTGAGAGCGGCTTCGTGCATCAGACCGCGGATAGCGAAGTGAGCCATCAGCAGACCGTAGAACTCCTGGCGTACCAGATCGGGAGTTTTGCTGCGCAGTACGATCTGGGCGCCGCGCAGGTGGGTTTTAAGTTCGTCAAATGCCGTTTCGATTTCCCAGCGCTCGTGATAGAGAGCAGCCAACTCGCCGGCCGGGGCCTTGCCGGGATCGAGGATGGTGGTAGCCAATCGATAGATGGGCTCGGCGCCCTCGATTCCCTCCAGGCGGTAGTCGATCACCCGCAGAACGATCCCGTTGGTTTTATGCCGCCAGTCTCGCTCCGACGGATACACATGGCTCAGATAAGAGCCGTCGGGCAGGCGTTGGTCGGCGGCCATGCGCATGTTCTTTTTCATGCGCCACAGCAGGTCCGCGCCTGTGCTCTGCGCCATCTGCCATAGCTCGAAGCCGAAGAAGTTCCGGTCAGCCAGGCACAGCATGCCTTTTTTCAAATGCGGAAGCACTGCCTTGGCCAACGTGATTTCGCCAGTCCGGCAGCCATCCATCTGGCTGCCGAACAGTACGTGCGTGCCGTTCTCCACCAGGGACACAAAACGGATCTGCGGATAAGCGCTGGCGCCGCGGCTGGCCCCGGGACGAGAGAAAGCATCCTCGTTGACCTTCTCGTCGGCCACATCAAGGGTGCTGCCATCCAGGCTCACCAGCCGCCAGGTCTGATACCACGCGCCCCGCGTAACCCGCACCGCGATGGGTTTAACCAACTCATTATGCAACTGCTGCAGCGGTTCCCAGCCCAGCCGCGTGCGCGCCTGAGAAATGCCCGACTTGCCTGCCACCCGCACACCGGCCGAGGGATCGCGCAGCCACTGCACGCCTTCCAGCAGACAGCGCAATACCTCGCGATAGGACGACTGCATGTAAAGCGCCAGGGCAATGACGTAATAAACCACCACCTGCGCCGGAAGATCGCGCTCGCGAATGCTGGTTGTTCCCGTGCTGGAAAGCACCGGCCCGATGCTGGAAAGAGGAAACGTCTTGGTTATAACGCCAAGGCTGATGTAGTCCGTGATCCGAGTTCCCGGAGGGAGTTCCGCAACCGTACGCGCCACTCGTGGCCTCCTGTCCTTGCCTCATACAGAATGCCACAAATCCGCTTAAGTGAACAGTATTAGGCCTAGGCCGCAGTCCAAACTCAAAGCGATCGCATCGCTACAGCGCCGGGGATATCGTCCGCTGCCGTTACGGCGGGTGTATATTCCAAAATCCAACGGCAAGTTGAGGCCGCTCTCGACTCCCACGGATAGTGCAAACTGCACTGGACCGCAGTTCGCCTTTGGGCTGGGCGGAGATCCGCCATCCGTTTCATCCGCTTCGCGGCCA
>JBAWFN010000156.1:0-27254 GCA_049591935.1 Terriglobales bacterium
GTGTAACCCAAGGCCGCCAAGAAACGTCAAAACAGTTACGCGCAGGAGCCGATTCCCAAGTAAAATAGCAGTTTCCCGATTAGGCCCAAGCGCGAAAATAGTTGCATCGGACGAAGAATGAGTACCATCCAACCCAAAGTGAGTGAACCTGTCAGTGACGAAATGTCACTGGTGCAGGCGGCCAAGGGCGGCGACGTAGGAGCCTTTGAGGAACTGGTCAAGCGGTACGACCGGAACGTATTTCGCATCGCCCAGCACATTACGCAAAACCGCGAAGACGCGGAAGACGTGGTGCAGGACGCGTTCCTTAAGGCCTACGGAAACCTGAAACAGTTCCAGGGGCAGTCGAAGTTTTATACCTGGCTGGTGCGGATCGCGGTCAACGAAGCGCTGATGAAGTTGCGGCGCCGGCGGCCGGAACGCATGGTTTCGCTGGATGAAGAAGTTAAGACGGAAGAAGATTCGCTGCCCCGCGAGGTCGCGGACTGGAGCCCTAATCCTGAGCAGCAGTACAATCAGGCGGAACTGCGGGATATTTTGACCCGCACCATTCAGGGCTTGCCGGCGAGTTTTCGCACGGTTTTTGTTTTGCGCGATGTGGAAGGTCTTTCGACCGAGGAGACTGCCGAGGCGCTGGAACTCAGCATTCCCGCGGTGAAGTCAAGATTGCTGCGCGCGCGGTTGCAATTGCGGGAACGGCTCAGCCGTTTCTTTCAAAAACGCGAAGGCGATGGAAAGCAGAAAAACGCGAGTGGAGATGGTAACCAGTGAAGTGCGCTGAATTTTTGCAAGAGCTGACCGATTACCTGGATGGAGTCATTGACGCCCGTACAAAGGCTGAACTCGAAGACCATCTGGCTTGGTGCCACAACTGCTACGTAGTCTGCGATACCACTAAGAAGACCATCGAGATCTACCGCGATTCCCAGCTTTACCAATTGCCAGAGGATCTGCGCACTCGACTTCGCTCCGCCATCGTTTCCAAATGCCACGCCAAGAAGAAAGCTGGGCCGGAAAGAGTCTGAGCCCGCACTTCCCCTCCTGAAGTGAAAATGCCTGCCGGTGCGCAAACTTCTGCACAACCACTACGCGAGTGTAATCCCTTGCGGCATAACCCTTTTCACGGGCGGTAGAAACTCTGCCTTTACTTTCGGGTTTCTAGCTATTAGGGACCGAACCCTTTGCGCAGAAACTGAATCTAATTCACCAGGCAAAAGGCGGTTGCCGCAGGGCTGGTGGGAGGTAGGGAATGGTCGACAAATTGTTGGACGTTTTGTTTGGCTGCACGCACGGAAATTATAGTTTTCCGCATAGCACTCGTTCCGGATCGCGCCGCAACTCGGCCGCTTCCCTCACCGGGACCTACGTCGTGTGCCTCGATTGTGGCAAAGAGTTGCCCTACGACTGGCAGGACATGAAGGTCATTGGCACTCCGGCAGATCAACGTCAGTACGTCCAGTCGCTGGCCACGAAGCACGCTGCGTAATTGATTTTGACAGCACTGATCTTGAAGGCACTGATCTTGACAGCAACGAAAAGCCGCGACGCAAATCGCGGCTTTTCCCTTTTGCCTCTGAAGAAGCGGGTCTAGTTGCTGCTGTCGTCGCGCCGTTTGAGTGTGGGACGGTCGTCGTCGCTGGTCTTGTCGTCGGTGCCGTTCTTGTCGCTACTGGAGGCACGGCGCAGGCTGGGCTTGCTGGCGTCCTTGTGGTCCACCATCTTGCGGCGATTCTCTATGGCTGCCAAGCGAGCTTTGACCTCGTCAAATTCTGACGTGGTGACGGTGTACTCCGGCCGGGCTGGAAGAATGGTCGCAATCTCTTTCTGGGAAGCCTCGATGCGGTCCGGCGTCTGGGGATGGGTGGCAAAGGCCTTGTCCAACGACCCTGGCTTCTTCTTCTCCAGCGCCTCGATTTTCTCAAAAAACGCTACGAAAGCCTGAGGATCGTATCCCGTCTTGTACATGTACTGCAGACCGAGATAATCGGCCTCCGCCTCAAAACCGCGCTGGAAACTCACGAAGGTCAGGGGTAACCCGATGCCCGCAGCCGAGCGCACCGCGTATCCAATGCCGCCGCCGACGAAGATCAGGGGAATGGTGCTGATATTGGCGATATTCGCCCGGGTCATCTGGCGCATGGCATGGCGGGCGCACACGTGTGCGATCTCGTGAGCCATGACGCCGGCGAGTTCGGCTTCTTCATCCGCTGCCAGGATCAACCCACTATTCACGTAGAAGAACCCACCGGGGAGGGCAAAAGCATTCACCACGTCGGAGTCGATGACCTTAATGGTAAAGGGCACCTGGGCATCGGAATTGCGCACCAGGTTCTGCCCGATACGGTTCACGTACTCAGTGACCACCGGATCGGTAACCATCTTCGAACTGGTCTCAATCATCATGGAGTACTGCTTGCCCATGCGAATTTCGCTTTCGAGCGAATACCAGTCCCCCAAACCGCGACCGCCGACCTTGCGATTGCCGATGGCATCCACGTCGTCCTTGCCACCGTCGTGTTTCACTTTGCTGGGGTCGGGCTCGACCGCGGGTGGAGGAGTCTTCTGGGCGGGAGTCGGAGCGGGGTTACTGGCAGCGCCAGTTTGAGCATCCGGCGTAGTCTGGCCGGGCGTATTCTGACCGCTCTGGGGCGCCCCGGTGGAGACGGTCTGGTCGGTCGTGGTCTGGGTCTGGGCGAAAGACACGCTGGCGCCAAAAACCAGAAGGGCTGCGCTCATAACCGCGAATCGAAGCTTCATACCGGACTCCCTTGTTACCATCGGGCGGGCTGTTGCCCTGATTATACGCTGCGGAAGACAACGCCCCTATGGAGTAGGACGCAAGCCGAGCCAGGAAGGTTATCCGCGCCTACTGCCTGTGGTGCTGGAACAAGCAAAGTCTCCCCCTGAGCCGGTAGTGGGTCAGTTTCAGGGTTGGGGGCTACTCAGACTTTGCGTCCTTAGCGGCGGTTCTTTGCGATCTTTGCGGTAAGAAAGCGGTTAACCGCAAAGCCCGCGAAGCATTGCAAAGCAAACTGACCCACTACCCCTGAGCCACATAGCTTGCTATCCCCTGGCACACGGTCGTAACATGGCGCGTTCCGCTTACTAAGGAGATCCCCATGCTTGACCGTCGCCGTTTCCTGACTGCCGCTACGACCACCGGCCTCGCCGCCCTTACCGTTCGTCCCAGCCTGCTGGCGCAGTTGGAGAAGCTACCTGCGTCCCTGCCCGATCCAGCGTCGTTTGGCACCAACGAGGACGCCTATTGGGCGGCATTGCGCAAGCAGTTTCTCATCCCTGAGGACGAGGTCTACTTGAATAACGGCACCGTCGGCTCCAGCCCGGCACCCGTGCTGCGGGCGATCTTCGATGGCTATAACACTACCGAAAGATTGGATCAGCAGGATCCCGAGGACTATCCGATCTGGGGCTATGCGGCTTGGAACGAGTTTCGCGATCCTTTGGCCGCATTCGTGGGATGCACGCGCGACGAAATCGCCCTGCTGCGCAACGCTACCGAGGCCAACAGCTATATCGCCAATGGCGTTGACATGAGGGCCGGGGACGAAGTGCTGATGACCGACCAGGAGCACCCTGGCGGTCAGCACCCGTGGGATTTGCGAGCCAAACGCTACGGGATTGTGGTCAAGAAAGTTGTTCTGCCCAAGCCGGTGAAAGACCCAAGCCAGGTATTGAATCTGTTCCGCGATGCCATCACCCCGCGCACTCGTGTGATGTTCTTCAGTCATATCTCGACCAATACCGGCGTTGTCCTTCCGGTGAAGGAACTCAGTGCATTAGCGCGATCCAAAGGCATCCTGTCGGCGGTGGATGGCGCGCATGTGCCCGGCATGATGCGCTTCAATCTGCACGACTTGGGCTGCGATCTGTATTCATCGAGCCCGCACAAATGGCTGCAAGCGCCCAAGGGTTCGGGGTTCTTATATGTTCGCGACGAAGTCATCGACCGGGTGTGGAACACGATTGCCACCGAAGGCTGGGACGAAGTTAAGATTCGCGCCGAACGATTCCAGCGCATCGGATCGTCCAATGTCCCCGCATTGTGGGGGCTGCGCGCGTCCATTAAGCTGGCCAATGACATCGGTATCGATAAAATTGAGCGTCGTCACCGGCAGCTCTGCGACTACATTCTGGCCGAGATGGTGAAACGTGACGCGGAGTCGTGGACCTCGCCTGATCCTGCGATGCGCTGTGGAATCGCGACCGTGAATGTGCCGGGGTTGCAGAGGATGGATCTGGAGAAATCGCTGTGGACCAACCACAAGATTCGCATCCGCGGCGGAGATCCCTCGAAGTTGCGTTTGTCCACGCCCTACTATTTATCGAAGAAAGACATCGACCGGTTTCTGGAGAAGTATGACGAGTACCGGCGGGAGAAAAAGCTGGCGTAGGTGTCATCTTCCTCGGTGCGCTCTGTGTCCTCCGTGGTTAAGAAAATCTCCACCCTAGGAGGACACAAAGGGACACAGAGTAAACCCTCAGTCGTAATACTCCAGCCCCAAGTGCGTGATCAGCTCTTCTCCTCGCAGGTGGCGTAGGGTGTTCTTCAGCTTCATCAACTGAATAAACAGATCGTGCTCAGGATAAAGTCCGGGCGCAGTCATCGGTGATTTGAAATAGAAGCTGATCCATTCCTGAATGCCGATGCCTCGGAGCTCGGAGCTGCGCTTGGCTAAATCCATGAACAACACCAGGTCGAGCACGATGGGCGCGGCGAGAATGGAATCGCGGCAAAGAAAATCGATTTTGATTTGCATGGGATAGCCGAGCCATCCGAAGATATCGATGTTGTCCCAACCCTCTTTGTTATCACCACGTGGCGGGTAATAGTTAATCCGCACCTTGTGCGTGAAATTGCCGTAGAGATCGGGGTAGAGTTCGGGCTGAAGAATGTGTTCCAGCACCGAAAGTTTGGACTCTTCCTTCGTCTTGAAAGACCCCGGATCTTCCAGCACTTCCCCGTCGCGGTTGCCCAAAATGTTGGTGGAGAACCAGCCGTTGAGGCCGATCATGCGGGCCTTGAATCCGGGGGCGAGGATGGTCTTGATCAACGTCTGGCCGGTCTTGAAATCCTTGCCGCAAATCGGCGCTTCGTTCTGGCGCGAGAGCTCGTGCATCACCGGAATATCGACAGTTAAGTTAGGGGCCCCGTTAGCGAAGGGCACACCCTCCATGAGAGACGCATAGGCGTAGATCATCGAGGGCGCAATATTCTCGTCGTTCTGGGTCAGCGCCTTTTCAAACGCCTTCACTGACTGATGCGCTGCGCTCTGCTCGATGTAGCTCTCCGTGGACGCGCACCAGATGGTGACGAGGCGCGTGGCCCCGGAACTTTTCTTGAAGGCGCGCATGTCGGCGCGGACCTGCTCGGCCAGTTCCATCTTGTTCTTGCCCTTCTTGACGTTGGGCCCGTCGATCTTTTTGACGTAGTTGCGATCGAAGACGGCTTTGCGCGGCTTGATGGAACTGAGCAGTGGCTTGACTTTGTCGAGCAGGTCACGCTCCAGCACACCGGCCTTGGTGGCGGCGGTGTACATGTCGTCTTCGAAAATGTCCCAGCCGGTGAATACTAGATCGTCGAGTCCGGCCAGCGGGACAAATTCCTTGATCTTGGGCGAACGGGCGTCGGTGCGCTTGCCGAGGCGAATGGTGCCCATCTGGGTGAGCGAGCCGATGGGCTTGGCAATGCCCTTACGCACCGCTTCGACGCCAGCCACAAAGGTTGTGGCGACGGCGCCCATGCCGGGGATCATGACGCCGAGCTTGCCCTTGGCAGGTTGAATTTCGCTGCCGCCGGGTTTCTGGGTTTCAATTGTTGCGTGGACTTTTGCGTGCTTCCGCTGAGTCGCCATCAGGTGGCCACGTCCTTATAAGAATTTTGGGATTAAGGCAAACAAGTATGTTCTCGTATTTACGGGGAGAATTGCAACCAAGAGGAGCGGAAGGTGGAAGATTAGAGTTCAAATGGAATGCGGAAGGATTGAGTGGGAAAGTAGCTGAAACGCCAAAAGCGTAACGCAAAGATCGCAGAGAAGTTCCGCCGAGGACGCGAAGAAAGACTAGTTGCCTCACTTCCCTTCCAGATCGACAGTCTTCACCGGCAGATCCCAATGAGCATCGAGGATCTCGAAACGCTGCTGCTCTTCGTGAGCGTAGGTTTCCTGATCGGGAAATAGCTGTTTCTTGAGTGCGTCTTCGTCGAACGGCTCGTTGGCCACGGTGGCATTCTTGAAGACGATGGTTACGCGGTAATCCCAGCGGCCGTCTTCGGTGGTGTGGTAGCGGGGTTGGTCCATCCAGACTTTGAGCAGGCGCCCCATCTCGACTTCTTTCTTGAGCAGCGGGTAATGGTTCTTCTTGAACAGGCGCAGGAATTCGTCGGCGTGTCCCCATTTGGCTTTGTAGTAGTACTCGACGATGAAAGGCTGACCGGTGGCGACGGGAGCACTTTGGGCTGGGATTAACGTCGTGCTCATTGCCAACAGAATCAGCACCGGAATCAGACGCTTCATGGCGTGCCTCCTTGAACGGCTTCAGAAAGATAATATCGAGGACCAGTTCTCGGTTCTCAGTCGTCAGTTCTCAGACTTACTTCGCCGCACTAATTCTATTCTGCCAATGCGACCAGGCAAACCAGATGATGCCCGCAGCCAGAACCACTCCGATGACGGCATCGAACTGGTGAAAGTATTTGCTCAACTCGCGCCAGTTTTCTCCCAGCTTCATGCCCAGCCAGGCCAGGCCGAAGCACCAGGGCCACGATCCGAGAAAAGTATAGATGTGGAAACGCTTGCGTGGCATACGGGCAATGCCAGCAGGCAAAGCGATAAATGTGCGGATGACCGGGAGCAGCCGGGCAATGAATACGGCCAGATATCCCCAGCGCGCGAAGAAGCGGTCGGCCCAGTCCAGTTCGCGGCGGGTAAGCAGAATCCAGCGGCCGTATTTTTCCACCAGCGGGCGGCCGCCGTAGCAGCCAATCTCATAAGCAACCAGCGAACCGAGATTGCATCCGATCGCTCCCGCCGTGGCCACCCACAGCAGCTTCAAAGTTCCCTCGTAAACCAGGTAGCCTGCGAAAGGCATGATCAGTTCAGAAGGCAGCGGGATGCACGCGGACTCGATGGCCATCAACACGGCAACGCCGCCATAGCTGGTGGCGGCAATCACGGACTTGATGAACACAAACAGGATGGCGAGGATTTTTTCAGTCATGCGGAATCAGAATGCGTTATCGATGGGCGGGGCGGGCGTCCCGCACTTGGTCACTAGAACGAGCCTTCCTGGGTAAAGGTGAATCCTGGCAAGGACGCGCCCTCGGCACTCTTGGCAACTTTCACCCGCGTGGTAGCGGCGTCGGGCGCGGTGACCTCGGCGGGGCGTAACACCGCGTAGTGCGCGAATACTTCGCTGTAAACCTTGGTGACGAGATAGTCTTTCCCGTCGTCGTCTTTGCGCCAAACCTGGCCGAGTTTAATGGACTTCACCGCCACGGGTGCCTTCCTTGATTTGCCTGGACCACTATTTTTAGATCAAATTCAGACTACCTAGGCAGCGCGCCCGCGTCAAATTACCGAAGAGGTGAAGCGCGATTCCTTCTGCTAACATTTAGGCTTGTTTCAGGAGAAGTAATTCGATGCCACGTGGGATGCTTACGCGACAGCCAGCGAAGACTGGCCGACACGAAGGAGTGAGAGTTGCGCGGCCGGTCAAGCCTTCACGGAAAACGGCCGTGCCTTCGTCGCGGGCTGGACGGGCGGGGTCGCCCGTCCCCACACGATCGAAGTACAATCCGCTTGCGCCGGAGCGCGTCTCGGAAATCCTCAAGCGTTTGGACCAGCTTTATCCTGAGGTAACCTGCGCGCTGACTCACAAGAGCGTGTGGGAACTGCTGGTGGCGACCATTCTTTCGGCGCAGTCGACCGATGCGACCGTCAATCGGGTCACGCCCGAGCTGTTTCGTAAATATCCCACGGTGCAGGATTTTGCCGCGCTTACGCCTGAGCAACTCCAACCGGATGTCCATGCCACTGGTTTTTTCCGAAATAAGTCGAAATCGGTAGTAGGAGCGGCCAAGAAGGTGGTTGCCGACTTCGGGGGTGAAGTACCGTCGGAAATGGAGCAACTGCTAACCTTGCCAGGCGTGGCACGAAAGACGGCCAACGTCGTACTGGGCAGCTGGTTCGGGAAGGCCGAGGGCGTAGTCGTGGACACGCACGTGACCAGAATCTCCCGGCGGCTGGAACTGACCAGGAATTCCGACGCGCCCAAGATCGAGCAGGATTTGATGAAAGTGATTCCGCGGGAGAAGTGGATATTGTTTTCCCATCAGATCATCTGGCATGGACGAAGGCTGTGTATGGCACGTGGTCCGAAGTGCGTGGAGTGTTCGCTAGAGAACCTCTGTCACGCCGCGGACAAGACCTGGAGCACGGTGGAGACACACAAGAACGCGAAGTGACCTGCTAGACTTTCGTTTCTAATCTTCTGAACCCTATACCATGCGTATTCTCATCCGGTTTGCTGTCGTCGTATTCATGAGTGCTTTTGCCGCGACCCAGGCCCTGCCTGTGCCTCAGGCCATCACCGATCCCAAGCAGATCACCAGCAAGCCCAACGCCAATGTGGAACAGTTTCAGCCGAGCCTGGCCATCGAGAAGCTTTACATGACGCGGCAGATCGGGCCGGCTTCGTGGTCGCCCGATGGCAAGCAGGTGGTGTTTGTGGCCAACATCAGCGGCCGCAGTAACCTGTGGCTGGTGAATTCGGACGGCGGCTGGCCAACCCAGCTCACGGTGAGCGATCAGCGGCAGACCAGCCCAACCTGGTCGCCGGATGGAAAATGGATTGCTTACATCTCGGACTACGACGGCGACGAGCAGTGGGACATGTTCATGGTTTCGCCGAAGACCGGACAAGTCGTCAACCTCACGAATACTCGCGAAATTTCCGAGGAGAATCCGCGCTGGTCGCCGGATGGCAGATACCTGGCTTACACCGTGAAGCCAAAGACTTCTTCGGTTTATGAAATTGACGTTTTCGATAAGCTGATGCGGTCGACAAAGCACGTCACTACTGGAACCGCTGCCGACAAAACCAACGACAACCCCATGTGGTCGCACGATGGCAAATCGATTGTCTACACCCAGTCGCAGGCTAAGGGCACGGATTCCAAAGTCTACGTCGCTGATGTGGCGACAACTCAAAGCACGCTGCTAACGCCGCACCAAGGCGAGCAGCTTTATGAAGCCGATGACATCTCTCCCGATGGCAGGAAGCTGCTGATTACCTCGAATGCCGCCGATGGCTATGACAATGTCGGACTGCTCGATATCGCCAGCAAGAGAATTACTTGGTTGACCAAAGACAAATGGGAGATCAGCGGCGGCAAGTTCTCGCCTGACGGCAAGTCGGTCACATGGACCGCCAACGTGGACGGGAACACTGATATCTATCTGCATAATCTCACCACGGGCGTGACCAAGCCGCTGCCGTTGCCAAAAGGCGTGAACTACCCGGTGGGAGCGCGGTCAGCTTTCAATCACGATGGGTCGCGGTTGCTCTACAACCACAACGGCCCGAATGCGCCGGGAGATCTGTGGACCTACAGTGTGCTGTCCGGCAAGTCGCAACAAATTACTCATTCGCTGGTCGCGGGAGTACGCGCGGAAGACATGGTCGAGCCGTTCCTAGCGCATTTCCCCAGCCGCGACGGTAAATGGACGATTTCGGCGTTCATCTACGTCCCTTACAACATGGTGCGCAACGGGCAGAACGCAGCCCTGGTTTATGTGCACGGCGGACCGACGTCGCAAACGGTGAATTCGTTCAATCGCTTCATTCAGCACATGGTCAATCAGGGATACATGGTGATCGCGCCGAACTATCGCGGGTCAACCGGCTATGGCAAAGAGTTCCAGCAGGCCAACTTGTTCGATATGGGCGGCGGCGATTTGCAGGACGTGCTGGCGGCGGCAGATTTCATCAAGCAGACTGGCTATCTTGACCCCAAGAAGATTGCGCTCGCGGGCGGCAGCTACGGCGGGTACTTGACCATGATGGGAGTGACCAAGGCCCCGGAGATGTGGGCGGCGGGTGTGCCGATTGTACCGTTCGTGAACTGGTTCACCGAAATTCAGAACGAAGACCCGCTGCTGCAACAGTCGGATTTGGCGACCATGGGTGATCTGGAAAAGAACAAAGACTTGTTTCAAGACCGCTCACCGATTTTCTTTGTCGATCAGATAAAAGCACCGTTGCTCTTGCTGGCTGGTGGAAATGATCCGCGGTGTCCCAAAGAGGAGTCGCAGCAGGTTGTTGACGCGGTGAAGAAACGTGGCGGAACCGTGGATTTGAAAGTCTACGAAAACGAAGGCCACGGGTTCGCGCGGGTGGAGAACCAGATCGATGCCTACAAGCGCGTCTCGGATTTCTTGAAGGCGCATGTGCCACCGGCGGATTGCGGTTGCAAGCTGCCGGACTAGGAAACGCCAGACTACATCTCTACTCGACCGATTTGATGATCGCAGCGATCAGGCCGGGGATGGTGTATTCTTCGGCTTCAACGTCCACCGGCAAGCCAAGTTCGCGGAGAGTTGCTGAAGTCACTGGGCCGATCGAGGCAAAACGCGGACGAGGGCGTCCGCGCCACACATTCTTTCCTAGAAGCTGCACGAAGTTTCTCGCCGTTGACGAACTGGTGAAGGTGATTACGTGGGGACATCGCTTGGGGTCTTTTAGAACTGCGCGCAAACGAGCGCGTGAAGATCGCGGAATTACGGTCTCGTAGGCTTCGACCACATCAACTTCCGCGCCCAGCCTGCGAAGTTCGCGCGGAATCACGTCGCGGGCAACTTTGGCACGGGCCAGCAGCACGCGCTTCCCTGCTACTTTCCGGCGCAAGCTTTTGACAACCGACTCGGCCACATATTCCGTGGGAACGACGTTGACCTTCAGCCCATGGCTCTCAATTGCTTTCTTGGTCGCCGGGCCGATGGCAGCGATTTTCAAATGCCGCAGATGCTTCTTGCCCAGGCCGTTCTTCTTGATCCGGCCCCAGAGAGCTTCCACCCCGTTCACGCTGGTCAGAATCAACCAGTCATACGTGCTCAAATTCTTCAAAGCGGAATCCAGCGGCTCGTACGACCGCGGCGGGCGAATTTCGATGAACGGAATCTCGATGACCTGCGCACCCAGTTTCCGCAGTCCGGAGGAAAGTGCGCCGGCCTGACGGCGGGCGCGGCCGACTAGAATGCGTACACCGTGCAATGGATGTGTCGGCAGTTGATATCTCCAAATCACAACTTTAAAACGCAAAGCTCGCAGAGGACAGCCGCAGAGGCCGCTAAGAAAAATCTAGGGTTGCTCGGGCACGGCAATTCCCTGCCCGTAAACGTCGTCCAGAATCGCCTTACCTCCGCGACGGAGCAACGTGTCACCCACCGACTCGCCGAGCCGGACCGGATCATCGCCATCGGCTGATTCCCGCAGAACCAAGGAACCGTCGGGGCGGGCCACCACCGCCTGTAGGTGCAACCGGCCACTCCGCATTTCCGCCGATGCGCCGATGGGAACCTGGCAGCCGCCGCCAAGCCTGCCCAACAAAGCCCGTTCGCAAGCCGTGGTAGCGCGGGCGGCAGAGTCGTCGAGAAACGCCAACGCTTGCAGGACGGCTGTGTCTCCAGCTCGCGCTTCGATCCCCAGTGCGCCCTGGCCGGCCGCCGGACACACCACTTCTGCGGGGATGACCTGCTTGATCAGTTCAGTCTTGCCCAGGCGATTGAGACCCGCAAAGGCCAGAATCACGGCGTCGTATTCTCCAGCCTCCAGCTTTGCCAGGCGTGTATCCACGTTCCCACGCAGCGGATGAATGTCCAGATCAGGGCGCAGGGCCTTCAATTGGGCTTGCCGGCGCAGGCTGCTGGTTCCAACCCGCGCAGCTTTCGGCAAGACGTCAATGCTCGCGTATTGGCGCGAACAAAATACGTCGCGGGGATCAACTCGTTCCGTTATGGCCGCGATTGCGAACCCGGGCGCAATCTCGGTCGGAAGGTCTTTCAGGCTGTGTACGGCCAAGTCCACGCGATCCGCCGCCAGCGCTTCTTCAATCTCTTTGGTGAACATGCCCTTGGTTCCAACCTTGGCCAGGGCCACGTCGGTAATCTTGTCGCCAGTGGTCTTGATAATCTCTATGTCGACTTCGTGGCCCCGCGCGCGCAATAAAGCAGCGATATGGTTCGCCTGCCAGCGCGCCAACTGGGACCCGCGAGAGCCGATGCGAAGACGCGCCATCAGGCGTCGCCCCGCGTGCCTGCGCCGTGTTTACCGGAGCTCTTGCCTTCCAGGTTGAACAGGCGGCGCACGATTTCGACGATAGTCGTGGCTTCCGACTCGCGCGCCGCCGTCTTCAGAGTGCTGATGGGGGTGTGCATGATCTTGTTGATGATGCCGTGGGTCAATGCGTCGACGGCTAGCTCCTGCTCGGGCGAAAGCCGTCCCAGGCGGCCGCGCACCCGGTCGATTTCGGCCTGGCGGATGGTTTCCAAGTGGTCTTGCAAGGAAACGATGGTGGGCACGACTTCGAGCGTTTGCAGACGGGCGTGAAAGCGCTCGACCTCGATATTGATGATGTCATCGGCACGCCTGGCTTCCTTCTGGCGGTCGGCGACATGCGAGGTCACGGCTTGCTGCAAGTCGTCGATATCGTAGACGAAAATGCCGTCGAGCTTGTTCATCTCCGGGTCAACGTCGCGCGGCACAGCGATGTCGATAAAGAACATGGGACGGTTCTTGCGGCGGCTAAGAAACAGCTCGCCATGCTCGCGGCGGAAAATGGCAACCGGAGAGCCGGTGGAGGTGATCACGATGTCGCCGCGATCACAGGTGTCATACAGACGGCTGAACTCGATGGCCTGGCCGTTGAACTTCTGGGCCAGGCGGATGGCGCGGTCGTAGGTGCGATTGGCAACGAAGATGGACTCCGCCCCATGAGCCATCAGGTGCTTCGCTGCCAACTCACTCATTTTGCCCGCGCCCACCAGGTAAACATGCTTGCCGTGGAGAGATCCGAAAATCTTTTTGGCCAGCTCCACCGCTACCGAAGCCACCGACACCGCCGACGAACCCACTTCGGTCTCTGTGCGCACCCGCTTGGCGACGGCGAAGGTGCGGGTCAGCAGCAAATCCAATTGCGACTGGATGGCGCCCACTGCCCGTGCGGTGGCATAGGCCTCCTTCACTTGCCCCAGGATTTGCGCTTCGCCGACCACCATGGAATCCAGGCTCGAGGCCACGCGAAACAAGTGGCGGACGGCATCTTGTTCGCGGAATTCGTACAAGTGGGGATCGAGACTGGACTCATCAAGCTGAAAATAGTTATGCAGAAATGCCCGCAGGTCGGCGCCGCCATTCTGAGTTTGAGCCAGCAACTCGACGCGATTGCAGGTGCTCAAGATCATGCCTTCCTCCACGCCTGGGTGAGAAGTGAAGCTTTTCAGGGCGTCGGGCAAGCGCGAATCGGGAATCGTGATGCGCTCGCGGACCTCAACCGGCGCGCTCTTGTGATTGACCCCGATGAGATGGAGGCTCATGACTTGGCAAACCTGTGAATCGTACTGAAATAATTTGCCGCCCAAGCCACCACGGCGGCGACGAAAGCGCCGGTGGCCAGGTAGGCGGCGCGGCGTCCGCGCCATCCCGCATTCCAGCGGATAAAGAGCAGGACGAGATACACCGCCCACATCAGAATTGAGAGCAGAATCTTGGGGTCCAGCAGATCGATGCGTCCGTAGGTGGACTGCGCGACGACGGTGCCGGCAATCAGTCCCAGGGTCATGAAAGGAAATCCCAGAAGCAGGGAACGAAAACCGATTTCGTCGATGACCTCAAGCGCGGGGAGCCGCGACAGAATTCCGGGCCGCTTCAATTTCAGCGAGCGCTCCTGGATCAGATATAGCAGACTGGCTCCGAAGCTGAGGACGAGCGCAGCATAGCCGGTGAAGATCAGGGTAATGTGCGCCAGTAACCAGCCCGTACGCAGACCGGGAGAGGTAATCAAAAAGGGAGCCTGGCCAGTTGCGGAAACGAAGGTCAACAAAAATACCAGCGGAAAAACGATGATCCCGGGAGAAGTGGTGTTATAGACCAGGTACACCAGCAAAAAGACGACCATGATCAAAAAGCCCAATACGGACTCGGCGTTTTGCGCGGATGTGAGGGTCAACTGGCCAGAAATCCGAAAGGCTTCCGTCAGCGCGACAAAGTGAAACACCATCCCCAGGTACGCCGCGTGCAGAGCTACACGATTCAGCAGATCGCTGCTGCGGGTCAGGGCCACCAAGGCATAGAGCAGGCCGACTGCGTAGCAGCCCAAGGCAACTCGCAGCCAAAGAGCAGGCATATAGGGGTGAAATCCTCTAGGGGATTATAGCTTCCCCTGCAGCTAGGTGGCTCTCAAGAGGAGTCAATCGACGCCCAAGGTGGCCAGGGCCCGCTCTAGACCTGCCGAGTCCACCGCGAGCTGGCGGCCGTGGGACATCAAGTCTTCGACCTCATCAAAGGCCTGAAAGAGGCGCATTTTGACCGCACCATACTGCTCGGCATCGGTCAGCGGGCGACCGTGATGGACGGCCCAGGCTCGCAGAACTCCTTCAGGAAGGAAAACACTGACAGAGAAAGTCGTCTTGCGGTCGGAGGTTACATCGAAAATGTATTCCGTGGCCGCCTCCAGTCCCGCCTTCGCGGCAATCTGGCGATTGCCGACGAAATAGTACTGATAAACGTAGCCTTGGCCGCCGGTATAGGTCTTCATGCGACGGATGGTCATGACACCTATTCGATGCGCGCCTCGCGCAGCCGCTTGATTGCCGTCTCCGAGGTCAGGGGCGAATAGTACACCTCTTTGAACGTGTACGATTTCGACTTGGCGGCCAGGACGGGCATGATTTCGATGTGCCAGTGGTAGTCCTCGTCAATGGTCTTCCAATACCCCAGGCTACCCGACCGGTGCAAACTGTTCGGCGAGGTATGCAGCACCAAGTGGAACGATTCCGTAATGGTGCGTATGCGCTGCAAGGTCCGGCGGAGCAGCGCGCCCAAGTCCGGCAGCATGTTGGGGCGATTAAGTCCCATGCGCTCGAAGGCAGCCTCGTGGGTGCGGGGTAAAATCCAGGTTTCGTAGGGCACCCGCGGCGCGTACGGGCACAGCGCAATGAAATCACCCCGCGATTCCAGTACACGCACTTCCTGTTTGGTCTCTTGCGAAACGATGTCGCAAAAAACGCAACGCTCTTTTTGTTGAAAGTATTCGCGGCTGGCGCGTAGCTCGTAGAGAATCCGGCGGGGCACAAACGTAGTAGCCGTCAGCTGGGAAGAAGGGTGTTCGAACTCCTGCCCAGCAGTGCTGCCGTGGTCCTTGTAAATGCCAACGTACTTGAAGCGCCCATCGCGCTTCAGATCCTGAATGCGCTGCGAGGCCAGCAGCAGAAACTGGCCGATCTCGAAGTCGCTGGCGTTCCACAGATGCCCATCGTGGCGCGAATTCTCGATCAGCACCTCATGGGCGCCCACGGGACTCATGCGATCATAAATGCCGTCGGCCCGGCGCAAAGGGTCGCCCTCAACGTGGTACAGAGCGGTGGGATGCACTACGGCACGCGACGACCACGGCACCCCCTGCTCGCCGGAGATGCTGGCGATAAGCTGCGGCGGCTGCACTGAGTCGGGACAAAAACGGCACGCGGATTCAGACCGGGGGGCAGCATCGGGAACGTCATCGCCGGTGATAACCCAAGAGCGAGTGATGGGATCTTTGCGAAGCTCCATGCCCGATAAGGAAAACACCCGCGGGGGAGTCGCGTCAACTGTGATCTTCGGCGCCGGAGCGTCGCGCGCAGAATGTTATAATCCGCGCAAAACTGGAAGACTGAGAAAAAACCCACGCTCTGCTGGCAATGACTGAGCCCTCCACTCCGCTGATGCGGCAATATGCCGCCATCAAGAAGCAGCATCCCACCGCTCTGCTGTTTTTTCGTCTGGGCGATTTTTACGAGCTTTTCTTTGACGATGCGGTCATGGCGTCGCGGGAGCTGCAAATCACGCTGACTTCCCGCAATAAAGAAAAAGGCATAGCTGTGCCCATGTGTGGAGTTCCCTATCACGCTGCCGAAGGCTACATTGCAAAGCTCATCCGCAAGGGATTCAAAGTTGCGATCTGCGAGCAGGTGGAAGATCCGCGCCTGGCCAAGAAATTGGTGCGGCGCGAGGTGACGCGGGTAGTTACGCCCGGCACAGCTGCCGATTCGTCGTTGAGTTCCGAGGAAAATAACTTTCTGGCAGCGCTCGCGCAATCCGGCGATCGAGTGGGGTTTGCAGCACTGGACCTTTCCACCGGCGAGTTTCGGGCAACCGAATTTAGGGGCGAAGATGCCGCCCAGAGAATTCAGGACGAGTTGCAGCAGCTTCGACCGAAAGAGGTGCTGTACGGATCGGCAGTGCCGTTGTTTGAGGCTCGAGAAAGAGCTGCGGCTCCGCGATCGATCCCGCAACCGCGGACCTCAGGAGCGATGTGGTCAGAGACGCCCTTGGACGATTGGATTTTCGCGCCTGACCATGCCATTCCCTTGCTTGAGAATCACTTTGGAGTGCTTTCTCTGGAAGGCTTCGGGCTGGCCGGCAAGCCAGCGGCGGCTTCGGCAGCGGGCGCAATTCTGTACTACGTTCGTTCCACGCAACGCGGGACTTTGGACCATGTGGACCGCATCGGCTTCTACGAGCGGCAGAATCGTTTGGTGCTGGACGCAGTCACGGTGAGAAATCTTGAGCTGATCGAGCCGTTGTTTACGGGAACGGATGAAGGCGTCACGCTGTTCCGCTCCATTGACGCCACCGTCACTCCGATGGGCAAACGCCTGCTGCGCTCGTGGATGCTGCGGCCGTCGATCGAAGTGGCCGAAATCAATGCACGGCTGGACGCAGTGGAAAGCCAGGTTAAAGACCTGATGGCGCGAGAGGAACTGCGGCGAGCGCTGGACGGAATCCTGGATCTGGAGCGGCTCTTGAGCCGGGTAACACTCGAAACCGCCAATCCGCGCGATGTCTTGGCGTTGGCCGTATCACTCGGCAAGATTCCCGCGGCGCGAAGCGCCCTGGCACGGTTCAGCGCGGAGCGGATGAGGACGCTGCACGCGACCATCGACGAACTCGCCGATTTGCGCGCCCGCATCGAAACCACGGTAGTACCCGAGCCACCGCTTTCGCTGAGCGACGGAGGCGTGATTCAGCCAGGGGTGGAGAAAGAACTGGATGAACTTCGCGATCTGAGCCGCAATAGCAAACAATACGTGGCGCAGATTGAGTCGCGGGAACGGCAGCGCACCGGAATTGCCTCGCTGAAGGTGAAATTCAATTCCATTTTTGGCTATTACATTGAGATATCAAAAGCCAATCTTCACCTGGCGCCGCCGGAGTACGAGCGCAAGCAGACCCTGGTCAATGCAGAACGGTTTACGACGCCGGAGCTGAAAGAATACGAGTCGAAGATTCTGGATGCCCAGGAGAAAATCGTCGAGATCGAACGGCGGCTGTTCGCCGAACTGCGTTCGGCGATTGCCGGGGAGGCCAAAAGAATCCGGCAAACCGCGTTAGCACTTGCCGAAGTAGATGTGCTGGCGGGCCTTGCCCATATCGCGGCACTACGCAATTATTGCCGGCCAAGGTTCGATGAGTCGGCAGACATTGAAATCGTCGGCGGACGGCATCCCGTGATTGAGCAGCAGGACCTGGCCGGCGAGCGCTTCGTCCCCAACGATTTATATCTCAATTCCACCACCCACACCGTGCTGGTGCTGACCGGGCCGAACATGGGCGGGAAGTCGACCTACCTGCGGCAGACGGCGCTGACGGTGATCCTGGCGCAGCTGGGGTCATTTGTACCGGCGGCTTCGGCGCGGCTGGGTATCGTCGATCGCGTGTTCACCCGCATCGGGGCCAGTGACAATCTGGCGCGCGGCCGGTCCACATTCATGGTCGAGATGACAGAGACGGCGGCGATCCTGCACACGGCGACGGCGCGGTCGCTGATTCTGTTGGATGAGGTGGGACGCGGCACCGCCACTTACGACGGGCTGGCCATCGCCTGGGCGGCCGTCGAGTACATCCACGCCCGTACCCGGGCGAAGACGTTGTTTGCAACGCATTATTTTGAACTGACGGAACTGGCGGAGCGGCTGTCGGGAGTGAAGAACTACCATGTGTCGGTGAAAGAGACAGGCGGCGGCATCGTGTTTCTGCGCAAGGTCGAGCCTGGCGCCGCCGATCGCAGTTACGGAATTGAAGTGGCGAAACTCGCCGGGTTGCCGACCGAGGTGGTGGAACGCGCGCGCGAAGTGTTGGCCGAGCATGAGAGTGCCGAGCGGCGGGTGACGGCTCAACTCGCGAGCGATGAACTACAACCGCGTCCGCCGGCCCAGTTGACCATCTTCACGCCGCTCTCGCAGCCTGTCCTGGAGCGCTTGCGCGAAGTGGATTTGAATCGCTTGACGCCGCTCGAAGCGCTGAATCTTCTGGCGGAATTGAAGAAAGAAATCTAACCGCGGAGGCCACACAGGACACGGAGGTGCACACGAAAACAACATTACCGGCGCAGGTTGGCCAGTTGGTTATTCTCGGTTTTGAAGGAGCCGAAACGTCGCCGCGGCTAACTTCTCTGCTGACCCGAATTCAGCCCGCGGGCGTAATCCTGTTTGCGCGAAATATTATCAACGCCCAGCAGACACACCAACTACTGCAAGCTTGCCAGGCTTGTGTTTCCACTCCATTATTCACCTGCGTAGACATGGAAGGCGGCAAGGTTGACCGCTTTCGAAATGTTACCGGGCCGGCGCCCTCTGCGGCGGCGGTATACGCAACCGGTGATCGGCGGCTCTTCCGCAAGCATGGCCGGGTCATCGGCGATTCCTGCCGGGCGTTGGGGTTCAACACTGACTTTGCCCCCGTAGTGGACTTGGCATTTGAGGCATCGCGTACAGTCATGAGCTCTCGGGCAGTGGCAGCTGATCCCAAGGAGGTCGTTGTCTACGCCCGGGAATTTCTTGCCGGGCTACGTGCCGCGGGTGTATGGGGAGCGATCAAGCATTTTCCTGGCCTGGGAGAAGCGGATCTGGACACCCATCATGAGCTGCCGACTGTGGAGAAATCCCGGAAGAAACTTTGGGAACAGGACATGGCCCCCTATCGCGCTTTGCGCCGGGATGCTCCCATGGTGCTGGTGGGGCATGCGGCGTACGCGGCGGTGACACGCGATCACACCCCGGCGTCGTTGTCGAAGCAATGGATTACGGATGAGCTGCGCAACAAGATCGGGTATCGCGGGTTGGTGGTGTCTGACGATCTGGAGATGGGGGGAGTCTTAAGAGCCGCATCGATCGGGCAGGCTGCGGTCAGCTACATTCGCGCCGGAGGCGATTTGTGCCTGGTGTGTCACCTTGAGGAACATGTGGTGCAGGCGTATGAGGCCCTGATCCACGAAGCGGAGTGTGACCGCAGATTTGCCCGGCGCTGCCAGGAGTCGCTGGCACGAGTGCAAAAGTTCAAGAATAAATCGAAGGAGTTGAAGCGAAAAACACCCGCTCCTTCAAGCGAAAAGGTCCGGAACCTGTCGCGTCAGTTGTGGGAGTTTGGCGAGCAGGTGCGCCTCCAAGCCATCAAGCGGCAGGAAGAAGCATGATCGTTGCCGGAATCATGAGCGGGACTTCCGCCGACGGAATCAACGTGGCCTTGGTACGGCTGAGCGCGGCTGCGACGGGGCAGACCAGGCTAAAGCTCTTAGGCCATGCAGAATATCCTTATCCAAAGCGCGTACGTGAGTTGGTTTTGGCCACAATGAATTCGCAACGGGCCAGCGTTGCCGATCTGGCGCGGTTGAATTTCCTCCTGGGCGAGCTTTACGCCGACGCAATACTTACGACTCAGCGACGTTTTCGGGTAAAAGCTGACCTGGTGGGCTGTCACGGGCAAACGATTTATCACCAGGGCGAAGCCGCGCCGTTCCTGGGGCGGAAGCTGGCGGTTACTTGGCAGACCGGCGAAGGCGCCGTAATCGCGGCCAGAGTGGGCGTGCCGGTGGTGAACGATTTTCGTCCAGCAGACATGGCCGCTGGCGGCAAGGGCGCGCCGCTGGTTCCCTTCCTGGATTTCCTGCTATACCGTGATCCGCGCATCGGACGCATCGTGCAGAACATCGGCGGTATCGCCAACCTGACCGCGATTGCCGCAGGCGCTACCAGCGCGAAGGTAGTTGCTTTCGACACCGGACCGGGAAATATGGTGATCGACGCAGTGATGGAGCGTTTCTATCACAAGCCTTATGATCGCGATGGACGCGTTGCCGCCGCGGGTAAGGTCAGGGATCCTGTGGTCGCGGACCTCTTGCAGGGGTCTTTCTTTCGGCGGCGACCACCCAGGACGGCAGGCCGGGAAGAGTTTGGGCGTGACTTCGCGGCGAAACTTGTACAGCGCTGCGGGCACGCAGCCCCCCGCGACGTTGTAGCCACGGCCACGGCGCTCACCGCCAGATCCATTGCCGATTCGCTTCAGCGTTTCATTTTAGGCAAGCGGGGCGCTTATCGGGACTTCATTGTCTCCGGCGGCGGGGCCAACAACCCAACCTTGATGGCAATGCTGGCGAAGGAACTCAGACCTCTTGCACTGACGATCCGTTCGTCCGATGAGTTCGGACTTCCGTCGGCAGCCAAAGAAGCGGTGGCGTTCGCTGTGCTGGCGTTCGAGACCTGGAACCGGCGGCCGTCGAATGTGCTTTCGGCCACCGGAGCCAAAAGGCCGGCGATCCTCGGGAAGATTTCCTATGTGTAGTCATTTCCGCCGCGGGGCGGCGACCGTACCGGCGCGGACACCTGTACCTGCGTGGTTTCTGTTGATTCTCTCCGCCTGCTTTGCGCTGACCTCCTGCTCTTCGAAGCCTGATCCCAACACGCTGGTCATGATCATCGAAAGCAGCCCCACCAATCTTGATCCACGAGTGGGGCTGGATGCGTATTCAGAACGCATTGACAACCTGCTGTTCGATGATCTGCTGACTCGGGATGAGCACCTGAACGTGCAGCCGCAGTTGGCGGAACGGTGGGAGATTCCCGATCCCAAGACTTACATTTTTCATCTTCATCATGGGGTGAAGTTTCACGACGGCCGGGCGCTCACCTCGCGGGATGTGAAGTGGACATTCGATTCTCTGCTTGAGGGCAAGATTCGCAGCACCAAAGCGGCGGTTTACCGGCTGGTGGATCGCATCGAAGCGCCCGACGACTTCACGGTGGTGTTTCATCTGAAAGAACCGTTTACTCCGCTTTTGTGGAACCTATCGGACGGCGCCATGGGCATCGTGCCTTATGGAACACTCAGTGGCCCGCCGATTGGTTCGGGACCGTTTCGTTTTGTCAGCGCGGAACAAGACAAGGAAGTCCTGATCGAACGCAACGACGACTATTGGGGCCAGAAACCGAAGTTGCAGCGGGTGCGTTTTACGGTTGTCCCCGATACCACGACGCGGGCGCTGGAGCTGCGCAAAGGGAGCGCGGACATCGCCCTCAATGCGCTGACCGGGGACCTGGTGTTGGCGCTCGAAAAAGAGCCCACTCTGCAAGTGTTGCACGCGCCCGGAACCGTGCTTTGGTATCTCGCGTTCAATACCCGCGACCCCACCCTTCGGGACCCCCGGGTGCGGCAGGCGCTGGCTTACGCCCTTGACCGCCGCCCGCTGATCCACTACCTGCTGCGCGATTTCGCTCGACCCGCAGACAGCCTGCTCCCGCCCGAAAGCTGGGCTTACGACCCCCACGTTGCGCGCTACGACTACAGCCCGGAGCGGGCGCGAGAGCTGCTGGAGGCTGCCGGATATCCCGCTGTGAACGGCGTACGCTTTCACCTCACCATGAAGACCGGAACCGAGGAAAGCACGCGGTTGCTGGCCGCCGTGCTGCAGCAGCAACTGCGGGAAGTCGGTATTGTGCTCGATATCCGCACCTTCGAGTTCGCTACTTTCTTTGCCGACGTCACTCGCGGAGCCTACCAGATGCATTCTCTGCGCTGGGTGGGCGGCAACGAAGATCCGGATATTTTTGAGTATGTGTTTCATTCCAACAAGTTCACCCCCAAGGGTGCCAATCGTACCTACTACTCCAATGCGCGGGTGGATGCGCTGATTGATCAGGCGCGCAGCCGGCTCGACCAGGAAACGCGCAAGCGGCTGTACGGCGAGGTCCAGGAGATTCTGGCCCAGGACCTGCCCTATATCGAGCTGTGGCATCAGGACAACGTGATGGTGTGTTCCAAACGTGTGCGTCACGTGACTTTGGATCCGCCGGGAAGTTACGACTTCCTGAAGACGGCGGAGTTGGCGAAGTGAGCTTTACTTTCCGGCAACCATAAGACCAGCTCTCCGTCGCGCTGAGGCTGCGTGGTACCATCGCTTTCATGCGCATTCTGTTTATCGGCGACATTTTTGGCAAGCCCGGACGCACGATTGTTAAAGAACGCCTGGCCGGTCTGGTCAAAGATCATGCCATCGATCTGGTGATTGCCAATGGAGAGAATGCCGCCGCTGGGTTCGGAATTACGCCCCCACTAGCGGAAGATCTGTTCGAGTTGGGGATTGATGTCATCACCACCGGCAATCACGTCTGGGACAAACGCGAGATCATCGACTATTTTGAGTCAGCGGATGGGAATCCGCACAGTCCCGCCCGGCGCTTGCTGCGGCCGGCAAACTACACGCCGGGCATGCCCGGAACTGGCATGTACCAGGGCCGTAAGGCCGACCACCCCTATGCGGTGCTCAATCTTCAGGGCCGCGTATTCATGGCGTCCAACGACGATCCCTTTCGTGTGGTCGACCAATTGTTGCAAGAAATTACCGCCAAAGTGATCTTGGTCGACATTCACGCCGAAGCAACTTCAGAGAAGATGGCAATGGGTTGGTATCTCGATGGCAGGGTCACATTGGTGGTGGGAACCCACACTCATGTTCCGACCGCAGACGAGCGCCTATTGCCCAAGGGAACGGCCTACATCACGGACGTGGGCATGACCGGCCCCTACGACAGCGTGATCGGCGTGAAAAAAGAGTTGATCGTGGAAAAGTTCCTTAAGAATATGCCAACCCGATTCGAAGCTGCAACCGGCGATGTCCGCCTCTGCGCCGTGATGGTGGATTGTGATGAGAGCAGCGGCCGGGCGAGAAGTATTCAGCGTCTCATGGTCAGTTGAAGCGCCGCCTTAACCTTTCAGGACCCTTTCGAGTTGCCGTCGATTCTCCACTGGCAGATGTCGTAGGGCAGAGCGTGCAAGCGCGAGGTACACAGCTCTGGCTTCTGGAATTTTCTTCAGCGCCCGAAGGTGCTTGCGCACAATTTCTGTGTCGCCACGAACTAGCGGACCGCTAAAAGAACCCGCCGGGCCGAGGGCGGCGTAATTCACGAACGTCTGGCAGACAATGGGCAGCATCATGCGGCGCGCCTCGGCAGTGGTTAATCCCGCCAAGCGGGCCACTTGTTCGGCCGTAACCAAGGTTGCTACCAGCAGGGGCGACACGAACGACCCCCAGGCGTGATAGGCGGACTTGTTCGCTTTGCGGATGAGGAAGGTGCGCGCTCCGAAATCACGCACCATGCGCTGCGCCAGGCGCACCGCCGCCGGGTCGCCCTCCACAGCAAACGTGATGCCTTTCATAGTCGGAACCGCTCCCCTCACAAAGGTCATCATGGGATGAACGGAAGCAACCCTGGCGCCGCGTTTACGGAGTGGCGCGAGAGCATCGCTGTCGAGCGCGCCGCTGGAATGGAAGACGGTTTTCCCTTTCCAGATCTTCAACGGGGCAAGGTCTGCGGCGACCACCGCAATTTCCCGGTCGGGGACGCAGAGCCAGACGAGGCCGGCATCCAGACTCAGGTTCTGGTAATGGGATGAGCGTGCTTTCAAGGTCTGGGTAAGTGCACGGGCCTGGCGTGCCGCTCTAAGGGTGCGAGAAACGATTTCCGAGATGCGGTATCCGGCTCTGGTTAACTGCAATGCCAGTGCGGTGCCTAGCCTTCCCGGCCCGACAATCGCGATGCTGGGCTTCGCGGGCATTGACGGCAGCATAGCAGGCCGTTTGGTGGGCGTAAAAGCAAATGTGCGCAAATCCGGCATATGCAGGCGCTGCTCCAAATTCGGGATCCAAAACGCCTGCGCCGGAAACAGGGATTGGGCTTTATATTGTTGCCATGGCAAAGAACACCAAGGCGCGTGTGCTGTCCTCACGAGTGGCTTACCGCGGACCGGCTTTTTGGGTCACTACCGACCGAGTGCTCGAACCGAGCGGAGTGCGGGTTCGGCGTGACATCGTGCACCACACCGGCTCGGTCGTGGTGCTGGCGGTCGACGAGACCGGCCGCGAGCCCCAGATTCTGCTGCTTCGCCAGTATCGCCACGCCGCGCAGCAATACCTGTGGGAGCTTTGTGCAGGCCGCATCGATGCCGGGGAGAAACCGTTGCCCGCTGCCAAACGCGAACTGCTGGAAGAAACTGGCTTCACCGCCACGCGTTGGAAACGGATTTTTCAGTTTTACGCCAGTCCCGGTTTCGTGGCAGAGACCATGGCGGTGTACCTGGCTCGCGGGTTGCGCGCAGGGGAGGCACAACCCGAGGAAGACGAGGTCATCGAAACCAGATTCTTCCCGCTTCGGGTGGCGGTCAAAATGGTCATGCGAAACACCATCCGCGACGCCAAAACCATCTCTGCCATCCTGTGGCTGAGCCAGAAACGGGATCACCCGAACCCGCCCGCGAAGTAGTCCCCTTCCGGACATGTCTTCTCTTGACAGCGTCCCCCTCTAGCCGGAAAATGACAACAAATCGGAAACCGTGACCTCACACCGTTAGGGGTCACGCCAGGGGGCGTACGTGGAACGTTTGAAAGGTACCGTCAAGTGGTTCAACAATGCCAAAGGCTATGGTTTCCTCGGACGTGAAGATGGAGCGGACGTTTTTGTCCACTACAGTGCTATCACCACCGAGGGTTACAAGAGCCTGCAAGAAGGCGACCAGGTTGAGTTCGAGATAACCCAGGGCCCTAAGGGTCCGCAAGCGGCCAATGTTACCAAGGCCTCTTGAAGTAAGGCCTTAAGTTACGGGAAGTCCACCAACCTCCCCTCCCACCACACGCACGTTTTCCCCTCCAGCGTGTGGCGGAAGTTTCGCACTCTGCCCGGCCGGGGGAGCGGTGTGTCCCGCCGAAGCTCAGGCTCCCTTTCTCTCCAGCGCGATCTTGTTTACTCTGGATAGCGCATGGACAACAAGGCCATCGCCGGCATCCTGTACGAGACCGCCGATCTGCTCGAGATCGACGCCGCAGATTCGTTCCGCATTCGCTCCTACCGCAATGCCGCTCAGGCGATTGAGGCGCTGCCGCAGCAGATTGCCGACCTCATCTCCGAACCCAAAAAGGTGCTGGAGATTCAAGGCATCGGCAAAGGCATGCTGCTAAACCTGCAAGAAATATTTAAAGATGGGCGGCTCTCGGTTCACGCCGATCTGCTGAAGAAATATCGGCCCTCGATGCTCGATCTGCTAAAGATCCAGGGATTGGGCCCAAAGACCATCGCCCTCATCTGGAGCGCCTACCAGGTCAGCGATCTGGAAGGTGTGGAGAAACTGGCGCAGGAAGGCAAGATTCGCGAACTCCCACGAATGGGTGAGAAGCAGGAAGCTAAACTGCTCAAGGCCATTCAAGACTATCGGCGCATCGCCGGACGTTTTCTGCTGGACGCAGCGGAAACCCAGGCGGAGAAGATCACCGAGCATCTGCGCGGATTTTCCGGAGTCGAGAAGGTCACGCCGGCTGGCTCTCTGCGGCGCGGACGTGAGACCGTGGGCGACCTCGACATTCTGGTCACCGGTAAAGCGTGTTGCAACGATGCGGCACGGGAAAAACTGATTGATCACGTCATCAAGCTGCCCGGACTCATGGACATCATTGCGCGGGGCGAGAACAAAGTGAGCTTCCGGATGCGTGGCGGCATGCAAGTGGACGTTCGCTTTCTGGCGCCCGAGTCTTTCGGCTCGGCCATGCAGTACTTCACCGGCAGCAAAGCGCATAACGTTGCCCTGCGTCAGCGGGCGCTCAAGCTGGGCTACACCCTCAGCGAATACAGCCTGGCGCGGCTGGACAACGAAAGAGTAGTCGCCGGCAAGAGCGAAGAGGACATTTACGCCAAACTGAAGCTGGACTATATTCCACCCGAACTGCGGGAAAATCTGGGCGAAATTGACGCTGCTGAGAAGCATGCGCTGCCCCTGCTAATTACCCAGGCCGATTTGCAGGGCGACGTGCACATGCACACCATCGAGACCGATGGCCGGAACACAATTGAAGAAATGGCAGAGGCGGCCCGTGAGCGTGGCTATCAGTACATGGCCATCACCGATCACTCCAAGAACCTGGCGTTCGCCAATGGCCTCGACGACAAGCGCGCCGCCGAACACGTGAAGCGCATCCGCGCAGCCGACTCGGTGATGGAGGGCATTCGGATCTTTGCGGGGATTGAAGTCGATATTCTTGCGGATGGCACGCTGGACCTGTCAGATTCGGTTTTGGAAGAAATGGATCTGGTAATCGCCAGCGTACATTCGCACTTCAATCAGAGTCCGGCAGAAATGACGGAGCGCCTGCTGAAGGCGGTGGAAAATCCGAACACTTCGATCATTGGTCATCCCACGGGCCGCCAGTTATTGCGGCGCGACGCCTACCCGTTCGACGTAGACGCGGTAATGAAAGCCTCAGCGCAGCGCAAAGTCGCGATGGAGTTGAATTCGTTTCCCGAGCGGCTGGACTTATGCGACCGCCATCTGCGGCTGGCAAAGCAGCACGGGGTAAAGATCGTGATTAACACAGACTCGCATCATACTTCGCACATGGATAAGATCCGTTTCGGGATCCTGCAAGCTCGCCGTGCCTGGCTGACGAAAGAAGACGTACTGAATACGCTTCCCACCGACAAATTTGCCAAGGCGATGAAGCACGGCTGGGCGTGAAGAGCATTCAGCATTCAGCAAATCGGGGTAGTGGGTCAGTTTGGTTTGCAATGCTTCGCGGGCTTTGCGAATCCTTGGCGGCCTTTGCGGTTAACCGCTTTCTTACCGCAAAGATCGCAAAGAACCGCCGCTAAGGACGCAAAGTCTGAGTA
>JBAWFN010000157.1:0-3820 GCA_049591935.1 Terriglobales bacterium
CCCTCGCCCTTTGAGGCTTCCTGTATGAGCTTCGAGAGCTGAGTTTTCGCCTCGTGAATATTCACTGTTTTCATGGTATTCTCACTAAACTTAGGCTAGTAAACTTAGTCTATCATGAGATGCTGCAGAATTGCAGAAATGGTAGATCAAAGGAACCCCGGGCCCGTCGAATGTAATGTAGAGATTGTTGGCCAGACGGCAAGACTTGCAGCAAGCTTCCGCGGGAGGCAAGATTGTCTTACCCTACAAACTAAGGTTTCCACCGAAGGGCAGGTCGTTCGTCCAGGTCTTCTTCGCCGCAGGCTCGGCATTCGTGCTGGGGATCGGCTTGAGGCCAATATCGAGGCCGGGCGCATTGTGCAAAACGGTGAGCGAGGTGGGGAGGGTAGCCCTATTTCACCAGTCCCACAATCAGGCCGCTGTGCCCCGGCAGATTGATCCGGCATACCTCGGTGAAACCCGCAGCCTTCATCCATTGGGTGTATTCGAACTCGCTGTAACTGGCACCGGCCTCGGTGGCGACCAGCATGTTCAGGGAGAACAGTGCCGCGTGTTGCGGCCCGGTTTTGTCGGGATTGAGGATGAAATCTTGCACGACCAGGCGGCCGTTCGGCGCAAGTGCGTGGTGTGCACGGCGGAAGATCTCCCGGTTCTGGCTTTCGGAAAACATGTGGCAGATCGCGTTCAGCATGATGATGTCGTAGCCGGAGCCAAAATCGTCTTGCAGCATGTCTCTAGTGCGAAGACTGACTTGTGCCGAGACGCCGGCCTTGCTGACATATTCAGCTGTCAGCGGCACGACCTCTGGGACGTCAAGGATTTCGCACTGCACCTCGGGACAAGCTTTTGCAAACGCGATGGAGTAGGCGCCGGAGCCACCGCCGAGATCAAGAATGCGGTGAACCCCGGTTGTGCCCAGGGCCTTCACAACCAGCGGAGCACGATCTTTGGCGCTGCGTTGCATGCCAGCAATGAAGTTGCGTGTCCATTCGGGGGCATTGTCGCGATCGATGGGGATGCAGGTACCACGGCGCACGGCGTCGGTCAGTGTGCTCCACCGATGCCAGATGTTGGCAGAGTGCAGCAGACCATTTCGGTGGTTGTCTTTGGAGCCCTGAACGAAGAAGCGTGCTGACTCCGGCGTGTTCGCGTAGTCATCGCCGCTCTTCGAGAGCAGTCCGAGCGCGACGAGCGCGTTAAGCAGCATGCCCACGGCGCGGGCATTCGCGTGGATTCTCGTCCCAATCTGTTCGGCACTGGCACCATCCCCGACGGCGGTGAAGATGTCGAGTTCAAGCGCCGTAAGAATGCAACGACTGGGCATGTACCCGCGGATCATCTGATCGACCCGATCGGGCAGCATCCCGGCTTTGTCGCGGGCAACCATCGCGGCACGGAACTTTTCCCCATGCTCGACCGACATCGCCTTCATCGCAACGGCATTGTTCCAAACGAGACGATCGACGGGCTTGCCGTCGCGTAAGTGCGCACCGACGATTTCGGATACATCCGACGGTCGCACACGGCGGTACCACACCCCAGCCGGATAAAAGACCATCACAGGACCTTCATCGCACAATCCCATGCAGCCGCAGGTAGTGAGTTGTACATCGTGGCTAAGGCCGCGTGCCTGTGTCTCGCGATCCAGCGCGTCGAACACCGCGAACGACCCACTGGCCGGGCAGGACGGGATGCCTTCTGGTTTTTGTTGCGTGCAGACGAAGAGATGAAAGCGGAACGGTTCCATCGCGGCCTCCAATCGTTAGAATCAATGGTAGCGCTTTGTTCTCGGCGACAGAGTGTAGTAGAACGCTCGTTAACCGTGCGTCGCGGGACCGTAAATTGCAACTCCTACCAACCCGCGAGCCATCCGGTTCCTGCATCTGGCAGTAGCGAGCTTGCAAACCAACCCCAACCCGAACACCCGAACCCGCCAGGCTCCGAAGGTTATCTCCCGAAAAATAAGGTAGCACCTTCGCGCACAGTGGCGGTATGCTGCGCGTGACGCAGAAGAATGCGCCGCCATTCGGTAACGGCATCCATATCTGGAAGTTTCAGGCGATCGGTCCTCAGAGTAAATCAATTCCAATCTAGATTGTGAACGGCTGAACCAGCCCCAACCCTGCGGGATTGTCGCGGACGATCCCGCACGTGTTGTTCCCGCTCGCGCTCTACTGCCCCAACTCCCACTGGGAAGCAGAGCAATCCCTTATCTTTCAGTAGCTTCGGCACCTCTCTGCCGGGAGCCAGCCAGCATGAAATAGTGGTTGGGCGTTTCGCGTAAGGCTCCAAATAACTCTCACAATGGAAATAACAACTACGGACTCCTCTTAATGAGACGGAATTAGGCTCTTTGTGACCCCGCAAGGGGAAGGCAGGGGACTAATCCAAGGCTCTCGTTGGGGGGACAATCATGACGCCAGAAGAAAAACCAGTTTGCAACACGAAATCCAATGCCCAGGACAGCGGGCAAGCACAGCCAAAGCCAACAGGAAAGAAAGCCGAAGACCTGACAGCCGAGGAATGGGCGGAGCTACACTTTCGTTGGAACGTCTATGCACTGATAGACGACGTAGAAAGCTTGCTGGGGTGTAGCCGCCGTGAGCGGAAGCAAGTGGCACGCTTTATGGATGCCTGTAACAGGGTCGTCGGCGATGAGTTGGCGAAATTATACCTCGATGCCTTGAGGTTGAGAGATTTCAAGAATTTCAAGAAACGTGAACGTGCGATGCGTTTCGCCATGTTTGAACGACTGGGGGAAATAATCGACCAGCACAATCACGAGTGAGACGAATAGGCACGGTGCAGAGGAAGCCGCAAAAGCGGCGCCCGGTCTGGCTCTGGTCCAGTCTCCCGCGACCAACCGAACGTGCCCGTTTGCTTGGCTCGCGGCGGAGTTTCTGTTTGCCGCCGCCATCTACATTTACCACCGCTCCCGCCTGCACTTCTCTCGCATTCAGTTCATGGGCCGCAGCCCGCTTGTGCTTGGCCAGGAACGGCGGCTGGTCACCGGCGGCATCCGCCGAAAAATACGGCATCCCATCTACCTCGCTCATCTGTGCATGCTGCCTGGACAGTGGGCTCCGGTGAAGTTGTGCTGTACGGGCTCATGCTATTCGCGCTGCTGACGGGCTGGCCGATAGTGCGCCAGGAGGAAGTGGACTTGGAGCGTCATTCAATTTCGCAAACAGGCTCATCATCTTGCCCAAGGATGAGCCCTTTCGTGGTGGGTTCGCTTTTCTTTAAGTGGCGGGAGACTTTTTTCTTCAATGCATTCTCCTGCTGATTTTTCTGTATTACCGGCTGGGCGTCTCTACACTTCCCACTTCTGTTCTAGCTTGATTGTCCAACTTGAAGCGGATGCTCCGCAAGCGTTCATGAACACGGTTATGGTGCGCATGTAAGGAGCGACCGGATAACAAGCTACGTTGGCGTGCTCGGAGGCGGCATGCCGCGTGAACACACCCTCGCAGATCAGGCACTGGTGCATGTCTTGACTGAGGGCGATGAACACTTTGCCGATCTGGTCGGGGTGGATGGATCCCGTAGCTCGCTGCGGTCTTTTGCCAGCAGTCATGCCGAGCAGCAATCCTCTGCAACCGAGCTTCGTGCCTGAGGCATTCCCCCGTTAGGGGAAGCCGCAAGAGGGCTATCGTCATTCTTCCCTTTCATCATCTGTCCAGATGCTCCTTTATGGATTTGAGCAGAACTGGGGAAGGATCAATCGTTCGAATCTCTGCGATCTCTCGCAAAGCAGCTTCGAATCCGAGGCTTCCCCGTCTGTCCATCCAAGCTGCTGCAAGAATTGGCGAACGGCTAT
>JBAWFN010000158.1:0-20426 GCA_049591935.1 Terriglobales bacterium
TACTCAGACTTTGCGTCCTTAGCGGCGGTTCTTTGCGATCTTTGCGGTAAGAAAGCGGTTAACCGCAAAGGCCGCCAAGGATTCGCAAAGCCCGCGAAGCATTGCAAACCAAACTGACCCACTACCCAGAAATCCTCTGCCTGTGGATAACTCCGGTTCAGGCGTTCCACAGCTTCCGCTTACAATGACGCCGAAGTAAAATCGAGACAGAGCCCATGCCCCAATTCGTTCATCTCCATCTCCATACCGACTATTCCATGCTCGACGGCGCTTGCGACGTGGAGAAGCTCTGCCAGCGGGCCAAGCAGCTGGACATGCCGGCCGTGGCCATGACCGACCACGGCAATATCTTCGGCGCGGTGCACTTTGTGAATGCGGCGAAACATGAGGGCATCAAGCCGATCGTCGGCTGCGAGCTCTACATCTGCAAGAAAGACGATCACAACATCGAGCGCACGCCTCCCGACAACGATACTTACAACCACTTGCTGGTGCTGGCCGAAAACGAAGAAGGCTATCGCAACCTGGTAAAGATCACTTCGGAAGCCTCACTCCACGGGTTTTATTACAAGCCTCGCGTGAGCAAGAAGTTTCTGGCGGAGCACTCGAAGGGCTTGATCGGACTCTCCGGTTGCCTGAAGGGTGAAGTCGCGGAATTTCTGATGGAAGGGAAGTACGAAGCGGCCCGCGCCGGTGCTGCGTTCTATCGCGACATTTTCGGCAAAGACAATTTCTTTCTCGAAATCCAGGACCAAGGTTTGGAGATGGAGCACCGCATCCATTCCGACCTGTTCCGGCTGGAAAAGGAACTCGGCCTGCCGATGGTCGCCACCAACGACAGCCACTACCTGTGCGAAGAAGACGCCCACGCCCAAGACGTAATGGTCTGCATTCAAACCGGCAAGTCGATTCAAGACACCAACCGCATGAAGTTCCAGGGCACGGGATTCTACGTCAAGAGCCACGACGAGATGTTTCAGGTGTTCAAAGACGCGCCCGACGTGCTTTCCCGGACCCTGGCCATCGCCGAACGCTGTAACCTGCGCCTCGAGAAGGTGAGCAATCCCTTCCCGCATTTTGACGTGCCCGCCGGCTATACCCTCGACAGCTATTTCGAACACGTAACCCGAGAGGGCTTCGCGCGCAGGGCAGAGGTGCTGAAAAGTTTGCAGGAGCAAGGCCGCATCAAGCACAGCCTGGCGGACTACGAACAGCGGCTTGCGCGTGAGCTTGCCATTATCCAGCAGATGCAGTTCTCGGGATATTTCCTGATCGTATGGGATTTCGTCCGCTACGCCAGGGAACACAATATTCCTGTCGGCCCGGGCCGCGGTTCGGCGGCGGGTTCGCTGGTGTCGTACTCGCTCGGCATCACTGACCTTGATCCTCTACAGCACGAACTGTTGTTTGAGCGCTTTTTGAATCCTGAACGCATTTCCATGCCCGATATTGACATGGATTTCTGCATGAACCGTCGTGGCGAAGTCATCGACTATGTGACCCGCAAGTACGGCCGCGACAACGTCGCTCAGATCATCACTTTCGGCACCATGGCTGCCAAAGCTGCCATCAAAGACGTGGGCCGGGCGATGGATATTCCTTATGCCGACGTGGACCGCATCGCCAAAATGGTACCAACCACGCTGAACATCAAGTTGGAGCAGGCGATCAAGGACTCGCCGCAGCTACAGCAGGCGTACGAAAACGAGTCGCAGGTGAGAGCGCTGCTCGACACCGCCCGCAAACTCGAAGGCCTGGTGCGCAACGCTGGCGTCCACGCCGCCGGGGTGGTGATTTCGCCGCGCCCGCTGATTGAGCTGGTGCCGCTGCACAAAACCAAAAACGACGAAATCGTCACCGCCTTCGACATGGTCGCCATCGAAAAGATGGGCCTGTTGAAGATGGACTTCCTCGGCCTCACCACTCTGACCATCCTTGACGACACCGTAAAGCTGATTGCGCAAACCCGCGGGGAACAGCTTGTTTTGGAGAACATCCCCCTCACCGATCAGGAGACTTACGAGAAGGTTTTCCATAAGGGCCTGACCACCGGCGTGTTCCAGTTTGAATCGCACGGCATGCGCGACGTGCTCCGCCGCTATCAGCCCTCGACCATCGGCGACCTCACCGCGCTCAACGCGCTCTACCGTCCCGGCCCGATTCAGGGCGGCATGATCGATTACTTCATCGACCGCAAACACGGCCGCAAGAAGATCGAATACGAATTGCCGGAATTGCAGGAAATGCTTGAAGACACCTGGGGCGTCATCGTCTACCAGGAGCAGGTGATGCAGATCGCCAACCGCCTCGCCGGCTATTCACTCGGTGAAGCGGATGTCCTCCGCCGCGCCATGGGCAAGAAGAAGCCGGAAGAAATGGCCCAGCAGCGCGAGCGTTTCGTCGAAGGAGCGGTGCAACGGGGTTACCCTCCCAAGAAGATCGAAAAGATTTTCGATCTTCTGGCCAAGTTCGCAGAATACGGCTTCCCCAAAGCGCACTCGGCTGCCTACGCGCTGCTGGCGTATCAGACGGCGTATCTCAAAACCCACTATCCGGTCGAATTCATGGCAGCCATGCTGACTTCGGTGACCGGCAGCACCGACGATGTGGTCAAGTACATCAACGAGTGCCGCGAAATGGGGATTGGGGTCGAGCCTCCGGACATCAACGTTAGCACTGCCAACTTCACCCCGCATGGCCCGGCGATCCGCTTTGGCCTGGCAGCGGTAAAGAACGTTGGCCACAACGCCATCGAATCCATTGTCGCCGGACGCAAAGAAACGGGACGCTACAGCTCGATCTACGAATTTTGCGAAAAAGTCGATCTGCGGCTGCTCAACAAACGTGTGCTCGAGTCCCTGGTAAAGAGCGGCGCCATGGATTCGCTGGGCCGCCGCGCCCAACTCATGGCCGTGCTCGATAAAGCCATGGATCGAGCCGCCAAGACTCAGCGTGACGCCGAGTCCGGCCAGCACGGGCTGTTCGGAGTATTTCAGCAAGAAGACGCCCAGGAGAACGATAAACTCCCCGACACTCCCGACTGGGACGAGCACACCCGCCTCTCCGCCGAAAAAGAAATTCTCGGATTCTTTATCACCGGGCATCCGCTGGAGAAGTACCGTGACCGGCTGCACGACTTGCGCGCCCTGAGCACGACCGACATTGGCGCAGTGAAATCTTCCACCGGAAAAGATGAAAACATCACCACTGCCGGAATCATTACTGGCATCAAGGTGCTGAAGTCGAAGAAAGGCGATTTCTACGCCCAGGGAACTCTCGAAGACATGGAAGGTTCGGTTGAGATGATCGTTTTCCCCGAGGCTTATCGCAAGCTCGGCGACAAAGTGAAGCTCGAAGTTCCGGTGCTGGTGCGTGGCGGTTTGAGAATTGAAGAGGGTGCCAATCCCAAGCTCACTGCCAACGAAATCATGCCGTTGGAGGATGCCAAGGTGCCGCTGCCGCGTTCGCTGCGCATCCGCATCCCCGTCGAGACCGCCAGCGAATCCACCGTCGACGACTTGCATCTGCTTTGTTCTCAGTCCAAAGGCGAAGCCAAGGTGTTGTTTGACGTGGAACGCCAGGGCGATTTCATGGTGGTGATGGAAGCGGAAGGCTATAATGTGCTACCAGACCGTCATTTTATGGCACGTGTTGAGGAGTTGTGCGGTCGCGGCGCGGTCCGAGTCATTAACTGAAATCAACAGCGGATGAGAGCTTCCCCCACCGGCGCATTCGGCCTGCAAGTGACCAGCGGTTCCAGAGTTGTCAACGTCGGGCTGGTGGTGACGGGAACCGATTTTCTGCTGTCGATGGTCGAGTCGCGCTGGGCCGGCAGGAACGGTGACGCCCGCAACATGGACTTACAACTCAAGGCGAGACAGGAACTGGAGAAAATCGAGCAACAACTGTCCCGGCTGCAAGCCGCGCCGGGACAGAACGACGATCTCCGCAACCAGATCAAGCAGCTGAATGATCGCATCGACTCCCTGCGTATCGAGGTCTCGGCGAATCACGACGCCTGGCAGAGGACAGAATTGGCCCGACATCCCCAACGCCCCTATTCCTTGGATTACATCGAACGGATCTTCACCGACTTCAGTGAAATTCACGGCGACCGGGGCTTTGGCGACGATCCCGCCATCGTGGCGGGCATGGCCCGCTTTCAGGGTCAGGAAGTCATGATCATCGGCCACCAGAAGGCGCGCGATACCAAGCAGAAGGTCTACCGCAATTTTGGCATGCCGAATCCAGAGGGCTATCGCAAAGCGCTGCGCGTGATGAAGATTGCGGAAAAATTCCGCCGGCCTTTGTTCACATTTGTGGATACCCCCGGAGCCTATCCCGGCTTGGGCGCCGAAGAACGCGGCCAGGCCGAAGCCATTGCCCGCAATCTCCGTGAGATGGCTCGGCTGCAAGTTCCAATCATCACGACCATCACCGGAGAGGGCGGCAGCGGCGGCGCACTGGCCATCGCCATAGCCGACCGCGTCCTGATGATGGAGAATTCGATTTACTCAGTCATCTCTCCCGAGGGCTGCGCCTCCATCATGTGGCGCGACGCCACCAAGAAAGAACTCGCCGCCCAGGCCCTGCACATCACCGCCAAAGATTTGAGCGAACTCGGCTGCGTGGACTCAATTGTCCCCGAACCCGAAGGCGGAGCCCACGCCGATCACGCCGCCGCAGCCGATCTGCTGGCGCAATCTCTGAAAGCCAATCTCGAGCAGTTGAAGAAGCTGCCAGTTTCCGAACTGGTCGACGCCCGCTACAACAAGTTCCGCAAAATGGCGCAATTCTTTACGGTGGAAGTGTAGGAATGTCATCGCATTGCAACCACTGTACTTTCGTTATGTGCGAAGTTTCCACATCGAAGCTATAGAATAAACGACGAAGGCAAACGCCAAAGCCAAAGCGAAGAAGGCCCGGGCGGTTGTGGGATCACCAAAAGGGTCAGCGACTGCGGCGGACAAATTAATGAAGAGCATGGATCAGTTGGTGGATTCTGCGGTCCAAAGAATGACCGCCAGCGAGCTTCGAAAAGTGCGTCATGCAATCAACGAGGGTATAGACCGCGTCGTTGTCGCTGGTCAGCGACGGCATCGCGAAACTGCCTAATCAGGCGCTGCCTTCTCGATTCGCTCATTTCGGGTTCCAGTTTTTTGGTGATCGCCACATACTCCGGCTCGGCCTCGAGATTACCCTCAGCTGCCTCGCGTATAAGCTCCCGAATCCGCTTGATGTCGTTGCGGAGCCGTCTGGCTTCCTCGTCGTGTTGATATGTTCTGCCGGGACCGCGTCGCGTTTTCGTCCACTTGCCCATACCGCCATTCTCAAGGACTGTACCACCCTTTGTCAGGCCTGGAGGAGCAGTTGGGCCTGCATTTTCGCTCGCATTTGTGGGACAGTTCCCAATCAGGTACGTGGCCACCTGGCTAGGGCGACACATCTGCTCCATTCCACTCTCCTGCCGTATAATAAAAGGTTGCTCCCATCACTCTTCATTACATCGAGCGGGCCAAGACCCGCTCCAGCCAAAGGAAGGAATAGGGAATGGCCACAATAGATGTAACTCCTCGCGCCTCTGGGCACGCGGGGCAGAAGCGCGTCGTCAACGACATGACCATTCAAGTTGCGACGGTGAATGGATCGGGTTCACAAAGCTCGAACTCGGTGCTCTTGCGCAGTATTTTTCAGATGGGAGTTCCGGTTTCCGGCAAGAATATGTTCCCGTCGAACATTGCGGGATTGCCCACCTGGTTCACCATCCGGGCCAATAAAGACGGATACATCGCGCGCAAGAAGGAAATCGATTTTCTGGTGGCCATGAATGCCGAGACCGCCCAGGACGACGTAAAATCCCTCGCCCCCGGCGCCGTCGTGCTCTATGACGAGCCCCTGAACCTCAATCAAGTTCGCAATGATCTAATCTTTTATTCGGTGCCGTTCGACAAGCTGGTGGCGCCGGTTTGCCCCGAAGCCAAACTGCGCAAGCTGGTCAAGAACATGATTTACGTGGGCGTAGTCGCGAAGCTGCTGTCGGTCGACCTCGCCGAAGTCGAAAAGGCAATCGGCACGCAGTTTTCCACTAAGCCGAAAGCCGCTGGTCTGAATTTCGCCGCCGCCAAGGCGGGGTTCGATTACGCCACTACCTCATTGACCAAGCTGGGCCCGTACGTGATCGAGCGTATGGACAAGACCAAGGGCAAGATCATTATCGACGGCAATTCCGCCGCCGCCCTGGGCTGCATGTTTGCCGGAGTCACGGTGGTGACCTGGTATCCGATTACACCGTCGTCCTCGCTGGTCGAAACCCTGATCGAATACATGAAGCAATACCGCATCGGCCCAGACGGCAAAGCCACCTTTGCCATCGTGCAAGCGGAAGATGAGTTGGCTGCGATCGGCATGGTACTGGGCGCAGGTTGGGCGGGAGCGCGATCGATGACCTCCACCTCGGGACCGGGTATTTCGCTGATGGCAGAGTTCGCCGGACTGTCTTATTACGTGGAAGTTCCGGGAGTGGTCTGGGACATCCAGCGTGTCGGTCCCTCCACTGGGCTACCCACGCGCACTTCGCAGGGCGACATTCTCTCGACCGCGTTTCTGTCTCACGGCGACACCAAGCACATCCTGCTGATTCCGTGTTCGGTCGCCGAGTGTTTTGAGATGGCAGGGGACGCCTTCAATCTGGCGGAACAATTCCAGACTCTGGTGTTCGTGATGTCGGATCTTGACCTCGGCATGAACAACTGGATGTCCGACCCTTTCCCTTATCCAACCGCCCCGCTCAAACGTGGCAAGGTTCTCTCCAAGGAAGACCTCGACCGCCTCGGCAGTTTCAATCGCTACAAAGACGTGGACGGCGACGCCATCGGCTACCGGACGCTGCCCGGAACCGAACATCCCGCGGCCGCCTATTTCGCCCGCGGCAGCGGGCACAATGAAAAAGCCCAGTACAGCGAGCGTCCCGATGATTTCGAACGCAACATGGAGCGCTTAAATCGTAAGTTCGAGACCGCCCGTTCCTTCGTGCCGCGTCCGGAAGTTCACACCGGCAAATCGAAAATCGGCATCATCGCCTACGGCACATCGCACTGGGGAATCAGCGAAGCCCGCGACCAGCTCCGCGACGAATACCAACTTGAAACCGACTACCTTCGTCTGCGGGCTTATCCGTTCACTCGCGAAGTCCACGAGTTTATTGAAAATCATGACCGGGTTTACGTGATCGAACAAAACCGCGATGCGCAAATGCTCAGCCTGTTGAAGCTCGATATCAAGCCGGAACTGGTAACCCGGCTGCGAAGCATCGCCCACATTCACGGGCTGCCGCTCGATGCGCGCTCCGTTACCGACGAACTCACCAGCATGGAGGGGAAGTAACATGGCAACCACACCGACCAGCACGCCCGCGCCCAAAACCAACCGCATTGGCCTGAGCGTACTTGATTACCGCGGCGGCAAAACCACGCTGTGCGCAGGCTGCGGCCACAATGCGATTTCCGAGCGCATCCTCGACGCCATGTACGAAATGGGCGTCCAGCCGGAGCGCGTGATCAAACCCAGCGGCATCGGCTGTTCCTCCAAGACCCCGGCTTACTTCATGAGCCGTGCCCATAGCTTCAACGCCGTGCACGGCCGTATGCCTTCGATTGCCACCGGCGCCATCCTGGCCAATCATAAGCTGATCGCGCTCGGCGTCAGCGGCGACGGCGACACCGCTTCCATCGGCATCGGCCAGTTCGTTCACCTCATGCGCCGCAATCTGCCCATCATCTACATCATCGAAGATAACGGCGTGTATGGGCTCACCAAGGGCCAGTTCTCGGCCACCGCCGACCTCGGCTCGAAGCTGAAGTCCGGGGTGATCAACGATCTTCCTCCCATTGACACCTGCGCCATGGCCATCACCTTGGGCGCGACTTTTGTAGGACGCTCGTTCTCCGGAGACAAGAAACAATTACACTCCATGTTGAAGGCCGCCATCGCGCACCGGGGTACGGTCATGCTCGACGTGGTTTCGCCGTGCGTGACCTTCAATGACCACGAAGGCTCGACCAAATCCTACAAATACATGAAGGACCATGAGGAGCCACTACAGGACATCAACTTTGTCCCCTCATTCGAGGAAATCAGCGTGGAGTACGACCCTGGCACAACGGTTGAAGTCACCATGCATGACGGCTCACGGCTTCGCCTGTCGAAGCTCGAAGAGGACTACGATCCCACCGACCGCATCCGCTCCATCGGCCGGTTGCATCAGGCCCACGAGAACAACGAAGTGTTGACCGGTGTGTTCTATGTGAACCCCAAAGCACCGACTTTCATGGACATGCTCAATGTGACCGACCAGCCGCTGGCTACTTTGCCAGAGTCGGCGGTTCGTCCGGGCAAGGCAGTGCTGGACGAAGTCATGGCAGGGTTGCAGTAGCGCGCCTTTTCAGAACTCTTTAGGCCGCGTTGTCCAAAGTCGACGACTTCGGGTCTTGCGGTTCGCCACTGTGTTCCGGATTCCCACCCGGCTCTGGAAAATCCGTGTCAGCAGCCTTGAGCATGGGGTCCTGGTCGCGGTGACCGAGTTGTCCTTGCATCGAAGTGTTGCCATTTTGGTCTTTCTCGTCTTGCTCCAAAGCGCCCTTGAGACGATCCTGGTCCTGAGTATGAGTCATAAATGAAAGCTCCTGCCTTAGGGTAACTCCAAATCCGCCCCATGCAACCGATTTGTGTTGTATGGGGTAAGCAACACTCCTAATATTGCAGAGGCATTGGCCCGCGGAAGGAGCATTATGAAGCGCCGGTTTCAGCAAGCCTTGGTGATCTTAGTGTTGGCGTCGGTGTGGTTACCTCAACTCGCGTGGGCCCGGCCGGCCAAGCCTAAACACCACGTGCAGCACCATAAAGTACGGCACGTGAACCGCCATCACGCTCATCGGACTTGAGTTTAGTTTCCGGCCGTACCGCTACCTTCGTTCTTGGGGATAGCCTAGACCCGCCCTAGAATGTTTCGAGCATGACCGCTCCCTCCACACTCTTCCGGCCGTTTACCCGCCTGATCAAAATCACCATTCAAGGCAAACAGTTTGAGGTTCCGGAGAACAACCCGCTCTTGCGATGTTTGCAATATCTGGCGCCGGAGGAGGTTTCCTACGGACGCTTCTGCTGGAATGAGGATTGCCAGTACTGCCGGGTCACGTTTGACTTAGGGGAAGGTACTCCCGAGCGCGCCGCACTTTCCTGCAAGCTGATGGTGCAGGAGGGTATGCGCGTGAAAGAGCTGACCACGGAGATCAGGTACTGCCTTAGAAACCTGAAGGCCGGCGAAAAGACCGTCTAGTCATCGATTCGCTGCACCACCGAGAGAATCCTCCATTCTCCACCCAATCTCGAAAGCGTAACGCAATCCGTCCAGCGTGGAGTCACGAACTGCGGACTGGGTGCTACTGACGCGCTCCATCTTTGGCCGGAAACGCCAGCTTGCGCAGCTTCTCCCGTGCCTGGAGTGCCTCGTTCGAGTGCGGGTAGCGCTGTACCACGTGTTTCAGTATGGCGATGCCGTCCTCGTTCTGTCCCAGTTCGATCAATGAAAGTCCTTTTTTCAGAGCGGCGGAAGCCGCTTTGTTGCCGGTGGGAAAGTTCTGCAGCACCTGGTCATAGTTCTTGACTGCGCCCTGAAAGTTACCCTGCTTGTAGTTGATCTCCGCCAGATAGAAATACGCGTTGCCGGCCAGGTCGGTCGATGGATAGAACTTGATGTAGTCAGAAAATTCCTGGGCCGACAGGTCGTTCTTCGCAGCGTTGTAATCACGCAGGGCGTTGTTGTAGAGAACGTCAGGGGGTGGCGCCTGCGCCAGGGCCTGCTGCTGGGCCTGCTGGGCAGCTTGCGCCGCCGACTGGTTTTGCTGGGTTGCCTGGATGTCATCGAGTTGCTTGCTGAGCTTTGCCAGCCGGGCCTTGAGTTCGTCCACCGAGTCATTGAGCGATTGGATTTGGCCGCTAAGTTGTTCAGTCCTGCCGCTGCCATCGCTCTGCAACTTTTCCAGGTTGCCTTGCAAAGCCACGATGGCCGCCGTCACCTTGTTCATGCTGTCGGTGTTTTGATCCATCAGGCTCTTCATCACGCCCATGCGCTCGTTGAAGGATTGCTGCATTTGCGTCATCTGGTCCTGGAGCGCCTGCACCTGGGTTTGCAACTGAATCATTTCCTTGCTGACCGCCCAAGCCGGCTGGATGCTTACCGAGAGAACGATCAGGAGAACAAGAAGGACTGAAGATTGCTGTTTTCTCATGGTTGGTTCCATTTCCCCGCAGAATTCGACCCGTGGATCCAGGTGAAAACCCGGCCCAAGAACCCTATTGTGCAGGATAGCGCGTTCCGGACACAGTTGTCTTATGGGGTTCCACAGCCGTCGCCGCGTGGCCAGAGTAAGGTGAGCGCGGGGCAGTTTCCCGCCCCGCGCTCAGAATTACTTCTGATAGACGAAATGACCGCGCCGATTCTGCTGCCAACAGGACTCGTTGGATTCGGTGCAGAACGGCTTTTCCTTGCCGTAGCTGATCGTCTTGATGTTGCCGGCGCTGACGCCGCCCTGGATCAAGGCGTTCTTTACGGCATTGGCGCGATTGTCGCCCAGGCCGAGGTTGTACTCCGTCGACCCGCGCTCATCGCAGTGTCCCTCAACCGTAAAATGGATGTCGGGATGCTGCTTCAGGAAGGCGATGTCGCCCTGCAGCGCAGTCTGCTGATCGGCGCGAACGTCGGCCTTGTCATAGTCGAAGTAGATGTCCTGCACATTCTGTGCGAACAGTTCCTCTTCTGTGGGCCCTGCGGCCATTGGCGGTGGCGGAGGCGGTTGGGTCACGGTGACCCGGGCAGTAGCGGTCTGAGTTCCGCCGGCGCCCTTCGCCGTCAGTGTGTAAGTTGTGGAATCGGCCGGGGTCACTTGCTGAGAGCCGCTGGGTTGCACCGCTCCGATGCCATCAATGCTTACGTCGGTGGCGTTGCTGGTCTGCCAGGAGAGAGTCGTGGATTGACCCTTCTCAACCGTATTGGGATTAGCGGACAACGAAGCCGTTGGCGCGGCCGGTGGTGGTGGCGGCGGTGGCGGCGGTGGTGGGGTTTTCTTGTGGCAGGCGCCCAGGAACAGCACAGCGCCCAACGTGAAACTAAGCGTAATCCACTTCAGTCGTTGCTGCTTCACTTTTCCTCCCTGCGTTGTCGCGCACAGTGGCGCGCATTGAATCCGAGCCTGCGGAACGAAGCCGCCGCCCCTCGGTACCCTTACAGAAAACAGCGCTAGAACAAAAAATCCTATACTTCTAATCTACTACTTCCAACTCCAATTCGGCTGCGTATTGCTACCTGTGGTGGTTAACTGTTTTTGCTGGCTGCCATCCGCCAGCATGGTCCAGATTTGCTCGCCGCCGGAACGGCTGGACTGAAAAACGATGTGCCGTCCGTCCGGCGACCACGAGGGAAAGTCATTTCGGCCACCGTCATGGGTTAACTGCACCCATTGCTTGCTGGCGATATCCATGATGTAGATATCCTCCGCTCCCGGCGCGCCCGGCCCATAGTGGCGAATCCAGGAGAATACCAGAAACTGCCCGTTGGGCGACCACGCCGGCGAGACCGCATATCCCTGGTCGGTCATTCTCTGGATGTTGGTTCCGTCGCTTTCCATGGTGTAGATCTGGGGCAGATCGGTCCGGCCGCTGACCCAGGCGATCTGCGCCCCGGTCTTGCGGTTCCACACCGGCGACACGTCGGGCATCTTGGAAATGGTCAGCCGCCTCAGATTCGCGCCCGATTGATCCACGATGTAGATCTCCGGGTCGCCGCTGCGCGACGAAGAGAAACACAACCTGGTTCCGTCGGGAGCCCAGGCCGGTGAAAGATTCGTGCCGCCAAATCGGGGGAATGAGAGCAGGCGGTTGAGGTCCATGGAATACATCAGAATGTCCCAACCGGATTTGGTCAGCGCACTGAAAGCCAAGCGTGAACCATCGGGAGAAATCCGTGGAGACAGGGAAATGGTGCCGAGGTGGGTGATCTGATGCTGACTCTCGCCATCGTAGTCCATGGCCCAAATCTCTTTGTGCCCACTGCGGCTGCTGACGAAAAAAATCTGGCTCTCGGCAATGCCGGCGATGCCACCGCCCAGACGAAAAATGATTTCGTCGGCAAATTTGTGAGCCGTGCGGCGGGCCGCGCCGGGAGTCGCTGCGTCGGTGTACTGCTTGCCCAGAACCTGCGGCGAAGCGATGTTCTTTACGTCATAGAGCCAGCCCTGCACCGTCAGGCTGTTTCCGGAGGCTCCCAGATTTCCGAACGCCAGCATGGAAGCGTTCGGTGGCGGCGCGTTCCAGGCATCAAAGCGCACGTCCGCCGGATTGCCCGGTACCGCCAGCGGATAAAAGCTCTTCGACACCATGTCAAAGATCCCCGCGCTGTCGAGGTCGTTCCACAAGGTATCGTTGAAGACCTTGAGCAGAGCGGGATTTTGAGGATCTTGCGTGGAGGCGGCGAAGTCGGGCGTGGCCAGACGCACTTTTTCCATGCCCAGACCAGTGCCGGTGCGGATCCAGTCTTGAGCGTTGGCTGAAATCGCCAGCGCCAACCAGACGGCAAATAACAGCCGCGACCAACGCGCTGCATGTGAGTTGCGTGCTTGCATGATTCTCATTTCTAGCCAGAGCTACCGCTTGTAATCGAACCAGAACTCTACCGACACCTGGTTGCCGGAATAATCCGAGGGTAACGGGCCGAACGTATCAATGCGCTGCAAAGCCCGCACCGCCGATTGGTCGAGCGAAGGAACCCCGCTGGACTGCTCCACGACTTCGTTACTTGGCCGGCCATCACGCGTGATATCAAACGTAAGATAGACGCGACGCGCTTCGGTGATTCCTGGATCGACCTCGTACTTCAGCCAGTTCTCCGAAACCTTTTGCTGCACCACCCGTACGTACCAGGCGAAGCGGGTGCCGAAATCTCCGCCCCCGCCGGTAAAACCGAATCCACCCTTGGCCCCGCCCGCGCTGAAAATTCCATAGGGCCCGCTGACCGGTCCGCCTTCGCCGAAGGGCACGATGTTGCTGGCTTCCTCCACCGGTTCCGGCGTCGGCTTGCGGCGGGTAGAGCTGGTTCGCGGCTTCACTTTGGTGTCTTTGTCCGGAATAGGGATCGCTTCTGGTTCCTTTTCCTCCACCTTGGGCAAAGACTGGCTGACGCCCTTGGACTCGTTGGCCAGGACATTTTGCGTCTGCGTGGGATTGGCGGGAAGCGGCACCGTACTGACCAGCGTCACTCCCATGGCTTCTCCGGTTCCGCCGATTCCCCAGGTTTCACGCCGGCCGCCGCTGGCCACGGCGGCATAGAGCACGATCGAGCCCGCCACCAGGACATGCAGAGCTACCGACCAAGCCACGTTGTGGCCCCAGCGGTCGTGCTCGAAAAAAATCTCAGCGTTGTTTGCCATGACTTGACAGTGGCTGGGTCACGATACTGACATTGGTAATGCCAGACTGTTTCACTGCGTCCATCACAGTTGCGAATGCGCCGAAAGGCACGTCTTCATCGGCGCGGATAAAAATTGGCTGATGTTGCGGATCGCGAATTTTCGCCCGCAGCTGGGTTGCGATTTCATTGATGTTGATGGGGTTGTTGCCCAGGTAAACGCGCTGCTGCTTGTCAATGCTGAGGACCAGCCGCTCCTCGGTGATTTCTTTCACGGTGCGAGTCTTGGGGACGTTGACCTCAATTCCCGACTGCAAGATTGGCGCCGTGACCATGAAGATGATTAGCAGAACCAAAACCACGTCCACCAGAGGTGTGATGTTGATGTCGGAGAGGGAAGTCTGAGTGCGTCCGTTGGCGGCGGTGAAAGCCATTACCGGCGCACCTCCACAGGTTGGGGTTGGCGTTCGACTGCGTTCAGCATCTCGAGTGTGAAGTCATCTCCACGTGCCGCAAATTCGCGGATCGAACTGCCAATCAAATTATAGGCGATCACCGCGGGAATGGCGGCAGCCAGACCGGCGGCGGTGGTGATCAGGGCCTCGGAGATGCCGGGCGCGACCGCGCGTAGCGTGGCCGCTCCCGCTGTGCCTAAACCGTGAAATGCGTCGATGATGCCCCAGACCGTTCCGAAGAGACCCACAAAAGGTGTCACGGCACCGGTGATGGCCAGCCAGGGCAGGTTGCGTTCAAAGCGGGAGAGTTCTTCGGAAGCAGCGATCTGCATGGCGCGCTGCACAGCAATGGGATTCTTTGGCACTCCGCTGGAGTTGCCTGTCTGCCGGCGGTATTCCTCGAAGCCTGCGTTGAAAACCGCCACCAGCGGACTGGGCTTGAACTGCTCGGCTACGGTGGCGACATCTTGCAAGCGCTGGGCCTTGCGAAACGCCCGCACAAAGCGCCCACTCTGCACTCGCGCCCGCCGCAGCAGACTCCACTTGGAAAGGATGATGGCCCAGGAAATCACGCTGAACAGTAAGAGGAGAAGGAGAACGACCTTGGCGACTGGCCCGGTTTCGCCGACCAAATCGACGATCTCGCTGCCGACCACCAATGCCAGAAGTGGGAAGAAGTGCATTTTCCTCTATGAGAATGACTGCCCTGAATTATAGATGATGATTGTGCACTCGTCGTTGCATAGTCTGAGAAACGTATCCCAAGCATTAACGGGGATTCATGGAATGCATTGCTGAAGCAAACTTCGGTAGTGGGTCAGTTTCACGGGTGAGGGCTACTCAGACTTTGCGTCCTTAGCGGCGGTTCTTTGCGATCTTTGCGGTAAGAAAGCGGTTCACCGCAAAGGCCACCAAGGATTCGCAAACCCCGCGAAACATTGCAAACCAAACTGACCCACTACCCAAACTTCCAAAAAGGGCTGGGCGATTGCTTTTCGTGCTATGCTGCGCTCAACTTCTGCATCCCAGGACCAACAGTGCTCGCCGAACTGCGGCTTGAAAATTACGCCGTGATCGACAACGTGGCGGTGGAGTTTGCCGCCGGCCTCAACCTGCTCACCGGCGAAACCGGAGCTGGCAAGTCCATCCTCATTGACGCACTGGCTCTCCTTCTGGGCGATAAGGCTTCCACCGACGTAATCCGCACCGGAGCGGAGCGGGCCGTGATTTCGGCGGTGTTTGAAATTGAAGGTGGGACGGAGAAGACCCTAGCGCGCATCCTGGAAACCAACGGAATCGATGGCGGAGATGGTCCGGTGATTTTGCGGCGAGAAATTGCCGCCGGCGGTAAGGGCCGGGTCTTCGTTAACAACCAGCCCGCTACAGTGGGAGTGCTTCGGCAACTTGCGCCGTTTCTCGCGACCATCCATGCGCAGAATGAATCGATCCATTCTTTTGACGCCGCGGCGCGGCTTGAACTGCTGGACTCATACACTGGAACCCAACTGGAACGAACCAGTGAACAGTTTTCCCGCTGGAAGGGAATCGTCAATCGCATTGCCGAACTGGAACACGGCGAACAGGATCGGCTGCGGCTGCTTGATCTGTGGACATTTCAGAAACGGGAGATTGAAGAATCCAAGTTGCAGCCCGGCGAAGACGAGCGCTTGGAAGCTGAAAAGCGTGTGCTGGCCAACGCAGAAAAGATTTACAGCGCAGCCATGAATGCGTTTGACCTGCTGTACGAAGGCCCGGCGTCGACGTCTTCTTCGCTGCGTACGGCGCAGAAGCATGTCGAAGAACTATCACGCTACGAGCCCAAGTTCCGCGAAGCCCTGGCGGCGATTGAGACCGCCCGCATCAGCGTAGAAGACGTGGGCGCAACCCTGCGCGACTACGCCGGAGGCATCCAGGCATCGCCGGACCGGCTGGCGGAGATCGAGGACCGGCTGGCGCTCCTCGATCGGCTGAAGCGCAAGTACGGGCCGGGGCTTGAGGACGTGATTCGAACCGGCGAAGAAGTCAGCCGCAAGCTTTCTGAGATGGAGAACAAAGACGAGATACTGGGGCAGCTTCGCCGCGAGTTGGCACAGGCAGCGCAGGAATATTTGACGGCAGCACGTGCCATTTCGAAGAAACGCTATGAGGCAGCCCGCAAATTGGAGAAGCTGGTGGAAGCTGAAATCAACGATCTGGCGATGAAATCCAGCTATCGGATTGAGATCAGCGGAAGCGACGAGCAAGGGAACTGGACGGCATCAGGATTCGACCAGGTCGTGTATCTGATCATGACCAATCCGGGTGAGCCGCTGCGGCCGCTGGAGCAGATTGCCTCGGGAGGTGAGTTATCGCGGGTGATGCTGGCTCTAAAGGCAAGCGTCGAGAGCGGGGTGATCGGCAAGAAGGCTCGAACGGCGTCTGCGCCGCCGACGATGGTTTTCGACGAAATTGACACCGGCATCGGTGGCCGCGCGGCCGAAGCAGTCGGCAAGAAGCTGAAAGCGTTGTCGAAGGCGAATCAGGTTCTGTGCGTGACCCACCTGCCGCAGATCGCGACCTTCGCAGACCATCATTATGTGATCGAGAAACGAGTTTCCAGCGAAAGGACGAAGACAACGGTTCGGCTCATTACAGGAGATGAGCGCACCGAAGAAGTGGCCCGCATGCTGAGCGGCGCCAAGCTGACGGAGACTTCGCGGAAGCATGCTGAGCAGATGTTGAAGGCGAATGCTTGAACCGGCGGATACTCCAGGCGCCCAGGCCTAGGACAGCAGTTGCTCCGCAATATGTGGGAACGGACGCACTATCGGTTGCCGGTTCTTCCTGGCCCGCCAGAGATCGTACTGGGCCTGCATATTCATCCAGAGGTCTGGAGAAGTACCCAAAGCGGCCGCCAGCCGAAGGGCCATGTTGGCAGAGATCCCGGACTTGCCATTGAGCACTCGTGACAGAGTGACGCGGGTTACCCGGAGATGCCTGGCTGCTGCGGTCACGGCCATGCCGCCGAGATACTCACGAAGTACCAAGCCTGGTGCGGGCGGGTTGTGCATGTGTATAGTGTAACGATACACGTTTCACTGGTCAAGAGACTGCCCAAGCTCCGTGAAGAAATCTGTATTGCAACCCGAGCTGATATTAGCTAATATGGGTTAGCTAATATGACAACGATCACTATTCACAAGGCCAAAACCAACCTCTCGAAGTTGATTGAGAAAGCCTGCCGCGGAGAAGAGATCGTAATCGCGCGCGGGGCCAATCCGGTGGTTCGTTTGGTTCCTATCGCCGACCCGAGGGGGAACCGCAAGCCAGGTGCTTTGAAGGGGAAGCTCAAAGTCGGCCCCGAATTCTTTGAACCGCTACCTCCTGAAGAACTGAAGTTTTGGGAGTAAGCTTCCTTTGCGCCTCCTGCTGGACACACACGCGCTGCTGTGGTGGCTGAATGATAATGACTTGCTGCCATCAACTGCCCGGAAGGTCATTGGAGGGCACGGCAACGAAGTATTGGTGAGTGCAGCGTCCGCTTGGGAGATTGCAACAAAGGTTCGTTTGGGACGGCTGGAGAGCGGGGCTGACCTTGCCAGAGACTTCGCTGGGCATCTAAGCCGGGCGAGTTTTGGACAATTGGCTGTGTCGGTGGAGCACGGTGTACGCGCAGGCCTTCTGCCCGGGCCACACAAGGATCCCTTCGACCGCATGCTGATTGCCCAGGCCCAGGCGGAGAACCTTCCCATTGTAAGTAACGACACCGCGCTCGATGGATACGGCGTGCGGCGGCTGTGGTAGGTTCTCCCGTTCGCCCTCCGAATTTCCCCGTCCGCTGCTAATCCTCTGCCTGTCAGTCGCTTACGTTGACCAACATGGTTCTTTCGGGTAAGCTTTAGCAATACAAACAGAGTGGGGAAGTGTACCCTTACAGGAACTTTATTGTGCCTAATCAAGACGGCAAAACGCTGCTTTTATTGAAGCCCCGTGGGTTCTGCGCCGGGGTGGTTCGAGCCATTGATATCGTCCGCATTGCCCTGGAGGCCTTCGGGCCGCCGATTTACGTGCGCAAAGAGATCGTCCACAACCGTTTCGTGGTGGAGGAGCTCCAGGCGAAGGGCGCTATTTTTGTGGATAGCGTGGACGAAGTTCCCAATGGCGAACGCGTCATCTACAGCGCCCATGGGGTTTCGCCCGAAGTGCGTGACGCCAGCCAAACTCGCGGGCTGCGAGTGATTGATGCCACCTGCCCGCTGGTGACCAAGGTCCACGTGGAAGCCGTGAAGTTTGCCAAAGAAGGATATTCCCTTATTCTGATCGGCCACCGCGACCACGATGAGGTGATTGGAACCTTGGGTGAAGCTCCTCTGGTAACCCAGGTAGTGGGTTCGCCGGAGCAGGTCGAATCCTTGACCCTGCCTGATCCCAACCGCGTGGCTTATCTCACCCAAACCACGCTGAGTCTGGATGAAACCAAAGACATTATTGCCGCCCTGCGCCGCAAATTCCCCAATATTCAAGGCCCTGCCGCGCAGGACATCTGCTACGCCACGGAGAACCGCCAAGTCGCGGTCAAGCAAGTGGCGTCCGACGCTGATCTGTTGTTGGTGGTCGGTTCCGACAATAGTTCGAATTCCAACCGGTTGGTGGAAGTAGCCCGCAACCTCGGCACGAGTTCGCATCTCATCGATAGTTTCCGAAACATCCGGCCGGAATGGCTGGAAGGTGTGAAGACCATTGCCCTGACTGCTGGGGCCTCGGCACCGGAGTGTCTGGTGGAAGAAGTAGTGAAGTTTCTCGCGACCAAGGGATTCGACAACGTGAACGAAGTGGAAGTAATGCCGGAACACGTGCGCTTTGGCTTGCCTCCAGAGATCGTGGAGGCCATTGCCAGCGCCCCTGCGGGAGCGGCTGCGGAGTAATTAATTTTCATGGACGAAACCTCCTCCTCCTCACCACTATTGCCGGCCTCGGCCGCACCTCAGCTACGTTTCGGAAAGATCGATGATCTGGCCAGCCGGGTCGCGGCTGCCGTCGATGGCGCCCGCAAATTCCTCTTTTCTCAGCAACACGAAGAGGGATACTGGTGCGGTGAACTGGAAGCTGACACCACCCTGGAATCCGATTACATCCTGATGCACACCTTGCTGGGAACGGGGAATCCCGAGCGTTTCCAGAAGTGTTGCAACTGGATTCTGCGCCATCAGAATGAAGACGGCGGCTGGGGGATTTATGCCGATGCTCCTTCCAATATCAGCGCTTCCGTGAAGGCCTATTTTGGACTGAAGCTCTCTGGCTACAAGGCCGACCACCCTGCGCTGGTGCGCGCCCGCAAGAGAATTCTGGAGATGGGCGGGGTCACCGAGGTCAATACTTTTACCAAGATCTATTTGTGTTTCCTGGGGCAGTACGATTACGACGCGGTCCCCGCCATCCCGCCAGAGATCGTGCTGTTTCCCAATTGGTTCTGGTTCAATATTTACGAGATTTCGTCCTGGTCGCGGGCCATCCTGGTGCCGCTTTCCATCTGCTACGCCAAGAAGCCGTTGAAAAAGATTCCAGCGGAAATGGGTGTCGACGAATTATTCGTCGGCGGGCGGGACAAGTCCCGCATGCACTTGCACTGGAGCCAGAAGCTGGTCTCCTGGCGCAACTTCTTCCTGGTTTTGGACCAGGTGATCCATTGGTTCGAGGCGGTGCATATTCGCCCCCTGCGCTGGCTGGCGCTCAAGCGGGCGGAGCAGTGGATGCTCGCACGCTTCGAAATGAGCGATGGCTTGGGAGCGATTTTCCCGTCGATCCTGAATGCCATCATTGCCATGAGATGTCTGGGCTATTCGCTGGATGATCCCCAGGTCATTCGCGCCATTGATGAACTGGAAAAGCTGGGCATCGAGGAGGGCGACACTTTTCGCATGCAGCCCTGCAAGCCGCCGATATGGGACACGGCGTATGCCCTGTTTGCCTTGGGTGAAGCCGGAGTTCCGGCCAATGATCCGCGCATGGTCAAGTGCGCCGACTGGGTCTTGCAGAAGCAGGTTCGCAACGTCGGCGACTGGAAGGTGAAAAATCCCAAGGGACAGCCGGGCGGCTGGTATTTCGAATTTAACAACGAGTTTTATCCCGATGTGGACGACAGCGCCATGGTCTGTCTGGGGCTAAGCCGCGTGGAACATCCCAACGGGCGTTACCAGCGCGAATCCGTGCAGCGCGCGATTGATTGGATTTTTTCCATGCAATGCAAGAACGGCGGCTGGGGGTCGTTTGACAAGGACAACACCCGCATGGTGTTCCAGTACATTCCGTTCGCCGACCATAACGCCATGCTTGATCCTTCGACCGCCGATGTTACGGCGCGTTCGATGGAAGCTCTTGCAAAACTCGGCTGGCCCGCGGATCACCCCGCGATGAAGGGCGCTCTCTCGTTCCTCCGGAAAGATCAGGCGCCCGATGGCCCCTGGTACGGGCGATGGGGCGTTAACTATGTTTACGGCACCAGCGGCGTCTTGCGCGCTATGGAGGCGCTTGGCCTC
>JBAWFN010000159.1:0-40797 GCA_049591935.1 Terriglobales bacterium
TGAACAAGCTGACCAAGGAAACCGGAGGGCGAGTCATTGAAGTGGGCAACAAATTCGAAAAGCTGAAAGAGGGCTTTGATCAGATTGCCCACGAACTGCGCAGCCAGTACAACCTCGGCTACACTCCGAGCAATGCCAAGCTCGACGGGACTTTCCGCAAGATCGAGATTCGCACCAACGACAAGGATTACAAGATCCAGTCGCGCGCCGGGTACTATGCGGTGCCCAGAGCGGAGTAGGGCATCTTCGGCGCCTAAACGCGTTCACCGCAAAGGGCGCAAAGCCCTTCGCGAAGGTCGCGAAGAAAATCCGCTCTTGGGATTAAGAGACCTTCTATTTCGCAGGCTTGACGACGCGCGACGGGCGGTCTTTCACTCGAATTACAAACTTCAGCCCTGACCAGATTTCATTCACCGCGCAGACCTTGACGTCCACGAGACCGGCCTGCAATCCAATGCTGCGAACGTCGTTTTCCGTAAGATCAGTGGCCACGCCTGAGGTTTTCTTCGGCCAGCTCACCCAAAGCATTCCCGCCGGGGTCAAGCGCTTGGCAACTGGAGAGAATTCTTTCTTCAAAGTGGCAGTGCTCTTGACGAAGATCATGGCGAAATCAAGCTGATCGCGGCTGTCGTTCGTCCGGCAGGTTGCCAAAGCAGCTTTCAGTTCGGCGCTTACATCGGGAGGAGGATCCAGCAGGAGGACGTGGAATTGCTCCTTGATGCCAAGTTTTTTGGGCAGCGGAGTGCCCGAATATCCCGCCAGTGAATTCCTATTGCTCCGGGGCATAATACCCGCGGCGGCTGCGAACGTGCAGACCTTTCTGTCGGGCGTCGATTTCGATGGTGCGGAAGCGCCCGTCGGTTCTGAAGTCGGCGGGTTTGTAAGAGATGGCATATTGGCTGCGCAGCTCTTCCTGAATGGAGGCGAAGGCATTCGCCACTTCGGTAAGCTGGAAGGGAACATAGGAGCGGCCGCCGGTGGCCTCGGCAATGCGCTCCAGGATTTTGTCGCCGTGTTTGCCTCCGCTGCCGGTGAGGTTGGTGCTGATGGTGTACACCACAACTTCCGCCCGCTCGGCCATTTCGATGGCTTCCTCGCGAGTTACATGGCTCTGGTTGTCGTCGCCATCGCTGAGCAGGATGATGGCACGGCGGACGGCGCCATTGGGAGAATCCTTCAACAATTTGTCACGGCAGGCAAAGTACAGGGCATCAAACAGGGCAGTGCCGCCGCCCGGCCGTAGCGCCCGCACTCCCACCGAGAGCGCTTCCGTGCTGTCGGTGAAGTCCTGAGTGACTTCGGGCGTGGCATCGAAGCCGACTACGAAGGCGCGGTCATATTTGCGGCGCACGGTCTGGTTGAGAAACTCGATGGCGGCTTCCTGCTCGAACTTGAAACGATCGCGGATGGAGTTGCTGGCATCGATGAGCAGGCCGGCTTCGAGCGGCAGATCGGTTTCCGCGCGGAAGCTGCGGATCTCCAGCACGGGCTTGCTGTCGTCGATGATCTTGAAGTCGTTCTTCTTTAGGTCTCTGACATAGCGGCCATGCTTGTCGGTGACGGTGAAAACTACGTTGACTTCGTTGACTCGCTTCACGATGGTGGGGATGCTGTCATCCCTAGGAGCCGCGGCAGTTGCAGGCGCAGTTCCTTCGGGTTGAGGTGACGGGGCGGGCTGCGACGGGCTGGCAGCTACGCCGCTCTCGGACTTGGGGCCGCTGCTCGCAGCCGGAGCTTGAGGCTGGGTTGGCTGCTGACCGGTTGCAGTCTGCGGTGGGGGCGCGGCTGGTTTCGGAGGCTGAGTATTCTGCGCAGCCGAGGGCGCAGAAGGCAGGTCAGCCGGAGCCGCATCTTGGGCATTGGCCAGCGTCGCAAGCGCAATCAAAGCGCCGATCAGGAGCAAAATGGCCCGGACTCTCATCACGATTTCATTATAGCGGCAACCATGCGGAGTCGTTGCATGGCGGAACGCAGAGCCGTCCCGGTTAATCGTCTTTGTATTCGTATTCCGCCCGGATCGGTTGACCCTCCACGAAGCGGCTGGGGCGGAACGACGAAATGTCGACGCTGGAGGCTTTGCCGTCAAGCAACAATTCTGACATCACCAGTCCAATGGCCGGCGAAATCTTGAAGCCCATGCCGGAGAATCCGGCGCAGACGTGCAGACCGCATATGCCGGGAATCTCGCCCAAAAGCGGGCGTGAATCCGGAGTCATGTCGTAAACGCCGGTGACTCCGCGCATGACTTCGGCATTCTCCAGCTTTGGAATCCTGCGGCAGGCGCGCTCGATCAATTCTTCCAGGCCTTCATCGGACGCGCGCTGGGGAAAGTTTTCCGGGTCCACCGGCCGCTGACCGTAGAAGTCGCCGATCAGAAACTTGTCATGCGCGTCGGAACGGAAGTAGGTCGCAGTGACAGAATCAATGCAGGCGCAGCCGCCTCCCTTCATTCCGGGAGGGTTCTTCAGAATGGCAACCTGGTGGAACTCGGTTTCAATGGGCAGATCGTAGCCGACGAACTGAAACAGAGGACGAGTCCAGGGGCCGGTGGCAGCCACCACAACCGGCGCGGCGATCTCACCTTGCGAGGTGATGACACCCACCACGCGGCCCGCGTGCACCTTGAACGCGGTGGCGGGGGTACGAGGCAGATAGCGGACACCCAGGTCTCGGGAGCGGTTGAGGAAATCGTTGGCCACGCTGGCGCCGTCTCCGTAGCCGGAATCGGGTTCATAGGCGGCCAGTTCGACTTCCTTTACGTTCCAATCCGCTTCGAGTTCGTGCAATTCGTGACCGTTGATGAGGGTCACGTTAACGCCCAGCTTCTGCTGCATGGCAACGTTCAGTTTCAAGCGTTCGGTTTCGTTGGGATGTACGATGCGCACAAACCCGGTCTTGCGAAAGTCTCCCGGCTCACCGGCTACTTGCTGCCAATTCTCGAAGATGCGCAGGCTGATGAGCGCAAGCTGCACTTCGGGCGGATAGCTGTAGTGCATTCGCACCAGGGCAGATGATCGACCACTGCCACCGCGGCCCACGTGGTCCTTGTCGATTACGACAATGCTTCCAGGCTGGCGTTTCGCTAAATGGAAGGCGATTGAGGCGCCCATCACGCCTGCGCCCAGGATCACGATGTCGGCAGTTTTCGGAAGTGAGTTGACGATGCTCATTTCTTAACCACAAAGGGCACAGAGAAGCACACAGGAAACCCTCAGGTGTTTTTATTCTTCTTCCAGTCGCGCAGCACCTGATGGGCTGCGTTGTGCCCGGGCGCGCCGGTCACGCCTCCGCCGGGATGCGCACCCGCGCCACACAGATAAAGACCAGCAATCGGGGTGCGGTATTGCGACCAACCCGGCACTGGCCGCATGAAGAAAAGCTGCTCCAATCGCAGATCGCCGTGGAAAATGTTGCCTTCCGTTAAACCGTAGACGCGCTCGAGATCGAGAGGAGTGAGCACCTGGCGGGCGAGAATCGCCCCCGGAACGTTGGGGGCATACTCGGCAATTTTCTTGACCACGCGGTCGCCAAGCAGTTCGCGTTTCTCGTCCCACGCGCCTTCGCGCAGACGATAAGGAACGTACTGCACGAAGCAGGTTAGAATGTGTTTGCCTGGGGGCGCGAGCGAATCATCTGCGTTCGACGAGATGACGCAGTCCACCCAAAGCTCTTCTGGAATGTCGCCGAACTTGGCGATGTCGTAGCAGAGTTCGGCGAAAGCGAGGGACGGTACGAGGGTGAAAAAAGTCCGTTCCAGCCGGGTGGCGTTCGCAGGAGTCCCGGTGAAGCGCGGCTCTTCGGCCAGCACAAAATTCACTTTGGCGCAGGGGCCGTCCATTTTGATGCCGCGCACCGATTGCAGGAAGTCTTCCGGTAGTTCGCCGGGAGCGACCATCTTCAGGAACGTGCTTTTGGGATCGGCGTTCGAGAGCACGATGCGCGAGCGAATCTCGCTGCCATCTTCCAGGATCACGCCGCGAGCTTTTCCATTGCGGGCGTCAATCTGAGCGACCGATGCCGAGGTGCGGATTTCAACACCCAGCTTTCGTCCCGAGGCGGCAAGAGCCTGGGTGATGGAACCCATGCCCCCCATCACGTGCCCGTAGAACCCTTGCAGTTCGTGCTCACCGCCGCTCAGCAGATGAAAAAGCAGGCCGATCGCAGTTCCCGGCTGGTAAGGCCCACCGTGCTTGCCATAGACATTGTTGGCAAGAAACATGGTTTTCATCTTTTCTGATTCGTAGTGGTTATCGAGAAACTCTCCCAGACTGCCGGTCAGGAACGCAACCAACTGCGAGATCTCGCTGCTGGAGATTCCGCGGAAGCGTTTGCCCACGCGGAACAGATCCATCCATCCGCTCAGGCTTGTGGTATTGATCTCCGGAGGAGGTTCAAGGAAGAAGGGCTGAAGATAGCGGGCCAGTTTCTTGAGCTGATCATCGACGCGGACAAAGGTCTCGGCGTCCTTAGCCGAGAGCTTGCGGAATTCAGTCTTGGCCCGCTCCCGATCCACCCACCAGGGCACAACTTGACCGTCGGGAAACGGGACCTGGATCGCGGGATCGCAGGCAATCATACGCAAGCCGTAGTCAGCCAGTTTCAAATCCTGGATCACCTCGGGCCGCAGCATGCTGGCGATGTAAGAAGTGGTCGAAACACGGCATCCTGGCGCAATTTCTTCGGTCACGCAGCAGCCGCCGACAATTTCGCGGCGCTCCAGCACCAGCGTGGAGAGTCCGGCGCGGGCGAGATAGGCTGCCGCCGTCAGCCCGTTGTGGCCGGCGCCGACTACGATGGCGTCATACGATTTGGAGTATCCCGAAGGCATGGCTACCGACGCTGACCCGTAGTCAGGAACAGCCGGCCGAGAATAAAGTTACATTACCGCGCAGCAACAAAAAACAGAATTGAAATCGGAATACTTTTCCAGTAGAGTTCCATGACTTGAGGTCAAACAATGAGCGCAATTGGTAGTAGCGTCGTTTCTCCCCCCCGCTATCGTCACTTACCTGCCCGGCCTCGGTCGGAGGGCAAGCGAGCCCGGATCGTTGAGGCCGCCATGCGCCACTTCGCCGAGCAGGGCTACGACGCGGCGCGCGTCGGCGATCTGGCCGCGATGCTGGGCATCGCCAAGGGATCCATTTTCCAGCATTTCGGCAGCAAGGACGGCCTGTTCTTTGAAGCTTACAAGAAGGCGGTACGTTCGTTTCCGCGCTACCTGGATGCGCCGGCTGAAGTCTGCGATCGCGGGTTCTTCGAAGTGCTGCGCTACTGGCTGGTGCGCACCGAACACATGCTGCATGAAGATTGGATTCCCTACCGGGTTTCGCTGTTAGGGAACTACGGCACCAACCTTGGCCTGAAACGCGAAATCAACCGCTTCCTGGTTGCTGAGGATCCCTATGGCACGGTGGCCTTCGTGCGCTTTGGCTTGCAACGCGGAGAGGTGCGCGGCGACCTTGATCAGGAAATGATTGTCTCCATTCTGGACTGGACGATGGAGCGATTCCAGGATGCGCTGTTGACCGAAGAACTCGACCCCGGGCTGTTTCGCCGCCAGGGTGGCCCCGCCGAGAAAACGGAATCGCGTATCACGCAATTTCTGGACGTCCTGAAGCGAGCCATCGGCGCAGACTGCTAAAGGAAGTCATTTGCAATGTCCTCCGTGAGAGACATCCTCGCGCTCTACCATGACGAGGCTCCGCTGGCCGAGGCCTCCACCATCCCCGCGCCCTGGTATGTGGACCCGCGCATCGCGGATTTGGAAGCGAAGACGGCGTTCAGCAATACCTGGCAACTGGTGGGACGAGCCGAGCAAGTGGAGAAGCCAGGCCAGTTTATTACCACGACCATCGCCGGAGAACCGATTGTCATCGTGCGCGGCAATGACCACATCTTGCGCGCCCTGTACAACGTTTGCCGTCACCATGCAGCGGCCGTGGTCACGGAGCCTTGCGGCCAGACGTCAATTTTGCATTGTCCTTATCACGGATGGAATTACGGGCTGGATGGATCGCTGAAAGGCATGCCCGAGTTCGACGGGGTCAAAGACTTCGATCGGCAGAAGAATGGCTTGTTCCCAGCGCGCGCCGAAGCCTGGGAGAACTTTGTCTTCGTGAATCTTGACCTGAAAGCCGCCTCGCTGCGCGACTTTCTCGGAGGCCTGGTCAAGCGCGTGGCTCCCCTGGGCGTGAGCAAACTGCATTACTTCGACACTCGGGTCTATGACATCGCCTGCAACTGGAAAGTTTTTGTGGATAACTACCTGGACGGCGGATACCACGTTCCCCATCTACACAAAGGCTTGAACTCGGTACTGGACTACAAGGAATACACGATCGAAAACGAAGACCGTTATTGTTTGCAGTCGAGTCCCATGGTGTCTTCCGACCAAGACAAAGCCACTGGCGCCACGCGAAAGGGCGATCGGGCTTGGTATTTCTGGCAGTATCCGAATTTGATGATCAACTGCTACGAAGGCTACATGGACACCAATCTGGTGCTGCCGATTGATGTAGACCATTGCCGGGTGATTTTCGATTTCTATTTTGGCGATGTGAGCGATGCGGCTCGCGAATACAACCAACAAAGCGTGGCCGTCGGTGCTCGGGTCCAAGAAGAAGACCTGGGAATTTGCGAAGCCGTGCAACGTGGGCTGAAGTCGCGAGCGTACAACGCGGGCAGACTTTCAGTGCGGCGGGAAGCCGGCGAGCATTTGTTTCATCGCCTGCTGGCGGCGGATTTGAAGGCGGGAGTGGGAGCGGCGGCGGCAGCGGATTGAAGTTCGCATCAGTTGCGCCGCAAGAAATCCCTACTGATGATCCCTCGCAATCGTCTCCTGCCAGGTTTTGGTCTTGACCATCTGACCGTCTTTCAATACTTCGCGGGTGTACTTGTAATAGAAATTCGTGCGGTCGGTGGTCACCGACAGATGTCCCTGCCAGGTCAGCACGCGTCCCTTCAACTCGAAAACCGTTCTCGCTTCGCCTTGCACCGCGCAGGTTTCGGGGTGATTGTCATCGGCGGTGTACGTCAGATTCTCGTAATCAGTCTCTTTGCCCCAGGGATACCACTCTTCCGACTCGCCATGCCAATGCGCGGTCGTAGTGCGCTCTTTCAGTTCGTGGGTCACCGACCATTTCCCCGGCAATATTGCACCTTGGCTGCGCATATCGCTGCGCTGGTCGGAGGCCTGGACGGCCGGGAACGGTGTGATGGGCGGCGCATGCAGCGGCACAACCGGAAGGACCAACTGTGAGCCATGATCGCCGCCGAGTTCGAGAGAAGTTGTCATCGCATAGGGTGTCGGCAGAATCATGGGCCACAGCGCATTTGAAATTGCAACGCGTATGCGATGGCCTTTGGGAAATACCCACGATGTGAGATGCATGGAAATATCGAGCGCGTAAGTCTTGTCGGGTTCAAGATCACGAGGCTCGGTCATGGATTCCCGTTGCGCGCCGCTGATTCCGGCCCCGGTGATCTGCGTAACTGCTCCGTCGGGAGCGACATCGGATAAGCGCGCGAACCAATTTGCCAAAGGCGCCGTGGCCGAGGCCTGCAACAAGGCCTGCGGCCGCCCGAGAATGGCCAAGCCTTCTTCCAGCGGCGCGGAGTCATAGACCAGGCTGAAAGCGTCCATGGGGCGCACGTCCGGCAATAACTCACCCCACCAGAAACCGGCTTCGACGCCAACTGACGGAACATAGGCTAGTTGGTGCGTCGCAGATTCGGCGGGCGCTGCAGACGCCAGGGTGTGGTTGCCTCGCAGAAACAACGTCGTGTTCTTCACATCGGGCGGTGGCCACTCATCTTCCTGTCGCCACTCTCCGGGGATGGTTTCAAGATTCATGTCAGGCGGATACCAGTGCCGCATGTACACCACCAGTTTCGGATCCTGCAACACGCCGGTGTCGCGGCCCTTGAGCCAGTAATCCCACCAGCGCACGGCTTCGGCGCGCCACTCGAATTGCGGACCGAAGTCGCCGTCGGAGGGATAACTGTGGTTCCACGGGCCGACAATGGCCTTGATGGGCGCCTTGGTCTGCTCCAGCATGGCGGGAATGCTGTCGCGGTAGCCATCCATCATGCCGCCAATCAGGAAACTGGGTATCTTGATTTCGCTCAGCGGCCGCACCGGGCTGCGCCAGAAGGGGCCATCGTGCTGATGCTTGAGGTAGAGCAGCGACCACGGTGGCGCCTCGAAACGTGGGCCGAGAATTCTTTCGTCGAGCGTGTAATCCGGCGCGCCAGTCATGCCGGGAGCCATGTCCATGTTCAGTTCGAATTCGTCGATGTGCACCATGCCATCGATGAGGTGAATGTCATCATGAAAAAGTTCGTCGGTGGCTGCGGCAGCGAGGATCGCCTTCAGCTCCGGCGCATGCAACATGGCCATCTGCAATGAATTGAATCCGCTCCAGGAAATGCCCATCATGCCGACGTTGCCGTTCGACCACGACTGATGCGCCAGCCAGGTGATGATCTGCAAGCCGTCTTTCTGCTCCTGCTCGGAATATTCGCGGTCGGTGGGAACGCCTTCACTCGTGCCAAAGCCGCGAATATCCACGCGGGCGCATACGTAGCCGCGATGCGCGAAATATGAGTACAGCGAGTAGTCGCCCGCCGCCATAGCGTCATCTTTGCGATAAGGGTGGTATTCGAGAATGGCGGGAAACTTCTCTCCCGGCTTGGCGCCGTCGGGCATATATAAAGTAACGGCGAGGCGAATGCCGTCTTTCATCGGGATCCACTGGTTCTCCATGCGGACGCCGTAGACGGGCGGCGAAGGTGGATCGAGCGTATATGCGTTTATCGCTGCGGTGAGCAGGAGAAATGCGACTCCGATGCGGCGGATCATGAGGCTCCAAACGGATCTTCGAGAGACGGACTCTGTGGCGTGAACAGCTCCGCGCCAGATTCCGTGATGTGCATGTCGTCTTCCAGGCGGATGCCGAACTCGCCGGGAATATAAATCCCCGGCTCATCGCTGAAAGTCATATTGGGCGCGAGCAAGGTTGTGTTGCCGCGCACCAGATAAGGCCATTCGTGGCCGTCCATGCCCATGCCGTGGCCGAGGCGATGCCGAAAGAATTTGTAGTCGGGCCCGTAGCCGGCGTCGGTGATCACCTTGCGCGCGGCTGCATCTACCGCCTGGCATTCGATGCCGGGCCGGGCTGTCTTCAGCGCCGCCGTCTGCGCACGGTGGACAATGTCGAACACGGACTTCATCTTGTCGGTCGCTTTGCCGAGAACGAAAGTCCGCGTGATATCGGAAACGTAACCTTCGACGGTGCAGCCGTCATCCAGCAAAACAATGGAGCCTTCGTGAATCACTTGAGTGCTCACCGATCCGCGAGGAACGGCCGTGAACTCGTCGACCTGCACGCTGGCGTCGCCGGGGAAGCCGGTACGCTGGTAGGCGGTGGCAATCAGATCCTGTAATTGACCTCTCGTCATGCCTGCCTTCAACGCACGGTAGGCAGCTTCGTAGACGGCGAGCGTGACCTTGGAAGCCAGGCGCATCAGGGCGATCTCATGATCGCTTTTTATTCTGCGGCAACCGGCGGTGACCGGAGTGGCGCTGGTGAGCCTCACTTGCGGCGCAGCTTTGGCGATTCCCTCTTCAAAAACAACCCGAACGGTTTCTTCCAGGCCGACGGTGCCGGCGGCAATGCCGCGATCCTTCAATCCCTGGGCCACGCGCTGGTAGGGATTCTCATCTTCCTGCCAGACGCGCAGATCGGCATGCTCGCCGTCGGGCGCGTTCGCCATTTGCTCGCGAGCTCTGGCTTCTTCAAACGCCGGGCACACATAGAAAGCTGCGCCCTTCGCCGGCAGCACCATGGCGAAGAAACGCTCACCGCCCCACCAGCGAATCCCGCTGAAATATTCGAGAGAGGTTCCCTCCATCAGCACGATGGCATCCAGATGATTGGCCGCCATCAGGCGCAGCGCATTCTCCTGACGCGCCATCCGTTCGTCTTTGGTGATGGGAACGGCCTGGTCTTTCCAGGATCTCAAGGCTGCAATCGACGGCGGCAAGGGCGGGCAGGCATCGTTGGTTGCTGCTCGCGTCAGCGGGCCCGCCCCAAGAGTTACACCAGCTAATGTGCCGGCTTGCAAGAAACTGCGTCTAGAGATCATTTGCTCTCCCAGCGATCTATTGCCCGGACATTATAGTGTCTGGCTCGAAAGGTAAGATGTCTTCATGGAATCGGGCTTCCAATGCGCAGGTTGCGGGGAGTGGAATGCGACGACGGTCGACGACTCCGCCGGCCGCACGCAGTCCTATATTGAAGACTGCCAGGTCTGTTGCAAACCCAATTTGCTGCGCATCGCCTACGATCCTGAGCTGCAGGAATTTGTGATTCTGGCGGAATTGGAATAGCGTATTGCCGAAGAGAACGAAGTTATGGAGGAGAGAACACCATGAGCACCAACTATGCCGCCCCCGGTCGCATGGTCGCCCACAACATGGTCACTACGCAGTTCGAACTGGACGGATTTCGGGTGACCCGCACGCTGGGAGTGGTGCGCGGAATCGTGGTGCGTTCGCGCTCGATTTTCGGCACTATCGGCGCCGGTTTGCAGACCATTCTCGGCGGCAACATCACGCTACTGACCAATCTTTGCGAGAAGACGCGCTCCGAGGCTTTCGACCTCATGTTGCAACATGCCGCCGAGTTAGGCGGTAATGCCGTGGTCGGCGCTCGCTATGATGCCACCGAGGTCATGCAGGGTGTGACGGAGGTACTGGCGTATGGGACGGCGGTGTTCGTGGAACCGGCGAGATAGGCATTTTCGACAATCCATCGGCCATGACCGTCCGAACCTGCCAAGCGTCTTGTGCTCGGGCGAAGCTTAGTTTTAACTAGAAAAGACTTGCTGTCGTCGGGGGACGGTCGCGGGGGACTGAGCATTGGGCGAAGATCCGAAGTGGGAGCTGGCCATTCTGGCCACGGTCCAGGGTTTTTACGAAAAGCTATTGCAGGAGCATCTTGGCGGCGAGGTTCCCGTCCCCGCCGGCCTCGAAGCCATCTCGTTGCAGAGCGGTGAGGATGTGCATGGCACCCTGTTGAGCATGCACCGTTGGCTGCGGTTGCTCGACCTGGCCATTACTCCCGCCATGTTGCGACGGTCCCTCACTCCGGAGACGGATGCGGAAATCGCCGAGGCCATGCTTCGCTATTTCACCCGCAAGAAGGATCTCAGCGACGCCAATCGCGACAAGACCGATCTGGTAGCAACGTTTCTCTATCGCCACCCACGGGTTCCCGGCCAGTGGGAACGCCACGGCTACGGTCTCGATGGATCCGTCCCACTCGCCCCGTTCGAGATTGCGCTGCTTGAGATTCTGGCCGATGCTGATGTTCCGGCGCTCTCGGAAGAGCAGATGCACCTGCTGCGTCAATTCGAGCGCTTGCAGGAGGAAGCCGGAAAGTTTCGTGATCTGAACGGGTTGCTCGATTCGGGAGTGATTGTGCGGGTCCGCGAACTTAAGCAGCTGTTCGATGCGTCGTTTTACCATCCCAGCGTGCTGGCCACGATCGCGCCCTACAACACCGCTTTTGGGCAGCGCTTTGATGAGCTCTTCTTGAAGGCCGCGAAGGAGATCAAAAACTTTGCCCGCGAGCTCGAGCAGCAGGGCGGCAGCATTCTGGGCAATGTCGACGGAATGGATGTCACGGTGGAGCACGTGTCGGCGCTACAGGAGAGTGAACTGCTGCGAATCGACTACGGAACGGCTCTGGAAAAGTTCCGCCGGGTTTCCAGGTTGCGGAAGACTTTGCAGGAGCATCCGCCGCTGCGGCAGATGCCGTCCGTTCTTGCAAGCAAGAGCAGCGCCGGCGCGAAAGCCTCCGATCCCTTCCGCTTGCCTGATCTCGAGACCATGCGGCAGGCGGTGACTCCACAACAGATTTCCAGCGAAGAGGGCAAGCTATCCAAGGTCGAAGAATCCATTCGCGCCTTCGTGCGCGTGGCCGACACAAGATTCCGCCATGTGGTTCCCATGCGTTACTTTAATCTGATCCTCACTCCCGCGGAAGTGAGCGCCTTCTGTGCTGACGACCGCGAGGAGAAGAGCTCGCAGGGGCGGGCAACGCACGCATTGTTGCGCATGGTCACGGTCGCCGCCCGCATGACCACAGAACTGGAAGAACTGAGGCGGACACAGAATTCACCATCTTTGTGGCGGCTGCACGCCGATGCGCTGGTGGTCCTGCTGGAAATTGAGCGCAGCGTCGGGGAGAATGTGAAACGCGTGATGACGTCCGAAGACGGCGCCCAAAACCAGGTGATACAGGCGTCTCTGAAGAAACTTCACGATTGCACCGCCCTGGTTCGACAGACGCTTTCCCCGGCCGACAAGGTTGCGGGGGCGGCCGGCGGCCGGTAAACCTCCAACCTGCTGGTCCCTCAGAGATAACTCAGCCACCAATCCTTGCGGCGTTGCTTAACAGCGGCGAACCAGCGGCAGGGGAAGTACAAGATCACGATGGTGATGATCCACATCAGGTAGACAAAGGGCAAGCCGTGGCCGTAGTCGTCGGGTGTGCCGGCCAGAAAGAATCCCCCGTGGAACAGCCAGCTCACCGGTTGGTGGCACAAGGCCGCAACCGCGATGGCGAGCAGATGAATCAGGTAAAGATGCAGCACGTAAAAGAACAAAGGCACGCGGCCGAAGGTGACGAGCGGGCCCGTCCAGCGCGGCAGGTTCGATTTCTCCAGCCAGGCGAGCAACAGTAGAGACGGCCCCATCGTCATGAGCAGGAACTGCAAAGATGGCGGATACTTTTCGACATCCAGAAACAAGATGATCGTTTTCTCAACCGTAGGCTGGACATGCCAGTCACCCTGCGAAACGCCTCCGAGTCCAACCGGCGGATTGCCGTAGAGATTGGTCGCTCGCAGCAGAATAAAGGCAATGGTTAAAACCAGCCCCAGCCTGAACATGATCTTAATTCTGCGGCCGGCGTCGAACTCATAGAGCTTGCCAAAGGCGTAGCCGGCAGCCATCACTCCCACCCAGGGAACGATTTGAAAGAGAACAAATTTGTAGACCTGAAATGGCAGCACAGCGAGACCGCGCACGTGGAGGATGGTCCATAGCCAGGCCAAGGAGCCAAATTGTCGCGGGCGAACTCGATCGAGCAGATCATGGGTAGAGATCATTAAGATGGAGAGACTGGCGATCCACGGCAAGGGCATCCGGACCCACACCGCCATAATCACCATCGACGCTCCTAACGCCCAGATGACGCCGAAAAGTCCTCCCCTGACCACAAACGTCCAGGCGAACCCGACCACGGTAAATTCCAGAATGATCAGCCACAACCCGCGCGTCCACAGAAAGTGGCTAAGCGCCTGCGGCGTTCTGCGCCGTCCGTAGAAGTACGCTCCGGTGCCGGCCAGGAAAAAGAACAGCGGCGCGCAGAAATGGGTGATCCAGCGGGTGAAGAACAGGCTGTAATACGTGAACTTCAGGTTCTCGGGAGCAAAAGGCCAGTCGGTGAAGAAGTCGCGGGTGTGGTCGATGGCCATGATGACCATGACCAGTCCGCGCATGATGTCGAGTGAGGCCAAGCGGCCCGCAGTCGAGGGAATGACGTTGGACACGCCACCTGGCGAAGAAAGCGTAGAGGATGCCATCGCAGTCACCCTTTAAACTTGGGAGTATATACGGCGATGCAGCAGGTTTCCTGCTGCTCCGGGTTTAGACGTGGTGTGGTAAGGAATGGCTCGAAAATCGTCGAGGTGAACTAGTCAGAAGCTTTGTATTCGCAGGCGTCGCGGCAGGGTTCGCAGTAAAAGAGCCCGTCCTGGCACAGGCGAATCTCCATCTGGGCCTGGCAAAGGCAGCAGTAGCGCTCGCACTGGCAGCGGTCTTCGGTCATCTCGCACTGCATGCAGCGATACTTGTGTTTGGTAGTTGTGGCCGGCATGGGAGAACTGTAGCGCCCGGGGCGGCAACGGGGAAAGTGCCGTTGGTAACTCCCCTTCAGGGTGAGGCTGACCCTCTGTTGCTGGCCTCGCCATCTGCATGTTAGGGTAGTGAGTCTCGCCATCCCAGCAGCCCAAGCCACTGCTTTTGATTGAGGAGAAATTGTCCGCCGCTGAAACCACCACGCCAGTAATCCGCAAGACGGCGCTGAATGCCGTCCATCGCCAGATGGGCGCAAAGATGGTGGAGTTCAATGGCTGGGACATGCCTGTCGAATACCCGTCGGTGGGCGGCATCATCGCCGAGCACAACGCCGTCCGCAACGGCGTGGGCATTTTCGACGTCAGCCACATGGGCGATATTCGTCTGCACGGGCCCGAGGCGCTGGCGGCCGTCCAGCACATTTCGATGAATGACGCCTCGCGGCTGGCGGTGGGGCAGGCGCAATATTCGGCGTTGCTCTATCCGCAAGGGACTTTCGTGGATGATGTGATCGTGCATCGCCTGGGCGAGGACGATTATCTCCTGGTGATCAATGCCGGCACCCGCGAGAAGGACTTCAACTGGGTGCGCGATAACACCCGCCAGTTCAAATGCAAAGTCGAGAATCTTTCGGACGACTTCACCCAGATCGCCATTCAGGGGCCGAAGGGCGTCGATCTGTTGCAAAAGCTGACCGACGCGGATCTCTCAGCGGTGAAGTTCTACTGGGTGACGCGGGGAGCGGTGTGTGGGCTCAGGAACATTCTGATCGCCCGTACCGGTTACACCGCTGAAGATGGTTTTGAAATCTACGTTCCCGCTGACGAATCTACCAGCGCGATGGTTTGGAATAAAGTGCTGGAAGCGGGCAAAGAGTTCGGGGCAATTCCCTGTGGCTTGGGCGCTCGCAATACTCTGCGGCTGGAAGGCAAGCTGCCACTCTACGGACACGAAATTTCCGATACGATAAACGTTTGGGAAGCCGGACTCGACCGCTTCTGCAAAATGGAAAAGCCTGAATTCATCGGCCGCTCAGCACTGGAGAAGGCAAAATCGGCAGGCCTGAAGCGCACCCTGGTCGGCCTGGAGATGATCGAGCGCGGCATTGCGCGTGACGGCTACAAAGTTCTGGACGACAGCGGGCGTGAGATCGGCTCCATCACCAGCGGATCGCATGCGCCGTTTTTGAAAAAGAATATTGCCCTGGCCTATGTGCCGCCGGAGTTTGGGAACGTGGGAGCGACCGTGAAAGTAGAAATCCGCGGTCAGGGTGTGAAGGCGCAAGTGGTGCCCACGCCGTTTTACAGACGGCCGAAGAAGGCTTGACCACAGGGGACACAGAGTTAGAAGCTAGGAGCTAGGAGCTAGGAGCTGAGAAAGCATGTCATATCCCGCAGACTTCAAATACACCAAAGAGCATGAATGGATCAAATCCGATGGCAAGACGGCGACCATTGGCATCACGGATTACGCGCAGGGATCGCTGGGCGACATCGTATTCGTCGACTTGCCCAAGCCCGGCGTGGAGATCACCGCGGGCAAGACGTTTGGCTCGGTGGAGTCGGTGAAGGCAGTCTCGGATCTTTACGCGCCGGCTTCGGGCACCGTGACCGAGATCAATGGCGAGTTGGCGACGGCCCCGGAGAAGATCAATAAAGACGCGCACGGAGCTTGGATGCTGAAGCTAACGTTGAAGAATCCCGGCGAGTTGAACGGACTGCTCTCCGCCGCTGATTATGAGAAATTCGTCGCCGAAGAGGGCGGACACTGAGCTCTGTGTTCCTCTGTGCCCCCTGTGGTAAGAGCGTTTGGCCGCAATCGAATTGAACGTCTTCGACATCTAAATAAAAGTTCTTATGCGCTATCTACCCAAATCTCCCGCCGACCGCGAAGCCATTCTCAAAGCCATTGGCGTGCGCTCGATCGACGACCTTTTTGCCCCCATTCCCGCCGAGTACCGGCTGAACCGCGACCTGAAAGTTCCGCGCCAGATGGCCGAATCAGAAATTGTGGACTGGTTCCGCGAGCGCTCGCGTGAAAACGGCGACGGCTATACGACGTTTCTTGGGGCCGGCGCCTACTATCACTATCGCCCGGTAATCATCGATTCGCTGATTTCACGCGGCGAGTTCCTCACCGCTTACACTCCTTATCAAGCAGAGATTTCGCAAGGCACGTTGCAGTCCATTTTCGAGTTCCAGACCATGATCTGCGAGCTGACCGGCATGGAAGTGGCGAACGCTTCCATGTATGACGGTTCCACCGCGGCCACCGAAGCCGTAATGATGGCCGTGCGCCTCACGGGACGCCGCTCGGTGGTGGTGGCCCGCAACCTGCACCCCGAATACCGGGAAGTTCTGGCAACCTATGCGTTTCATCAGGACATGCCGCTGACGACTGTGGGATTTGCGGAGAGCGGACGGGTCGATCTCAAGGAACTGGAAAGGTCGGTCACTCAAAACACTGCCTGCATTCTCATCCAGTCGCCCAATTTCTTCGGCACCATCGAAGACGTGAATGCGGTCGCGGACCTAGCCCATAGGAACGGCGCCATGCTGGTGGTTTCCATTGCTGAAGCGGTGTCGCTCGGCATCGTCGAACCGCCCCGCCAGGCTGATGTCGTCGCCATGGAGGCGCAATCGTTCGGTGTGCCTCTGGGCTTTGGCGGACCCTACTGCGGGGTGATTGCCACCCGCGAAAAATACGTGCGGCAAATGCCCGGCCGGTTGGTCGGCCAGACCACCGACCGCAACGGCAAACGTGGATTCGTACTCACGCTGGCAACTCGCGAACAACACATCCGCCGGGAGAAAGCGACCTCGAACATCTGCACCAATCAGGCGCTGGTCGCGCTGATGGCCAATATCTTCATGACGATTTACGGCAAGGTGGGATTGAAAGAGCTAGCGAAACAAAATCTGGCCAAGACCGCTTATGCAGTGCAGCAGTTCGGCAAGCATGCCAAAGTACTGTTCTCAGCTGCTCCCCGCTTCAACGAGTTTGTGGTGCAAACCAGCGAAGATCCTTACGCCGTCAACAGCCGCATTCTGGGACACAAAATCGTCGGCGGCTTTCCGCTGAAGAAGTTCTATCCGGAACTGGGCAATGCGGCTTTGTGGTGCTGCACTGAGATGACCACTCGCGCCGCGATCGATACCGCGGTGGGTTTGGTGGCCGAGAGCGAAAGGTCGGTAAAGTCTCCGCTTGAAACCGGGGTTGCGGAGGTGACGCGATGAAGCACGTCACCCGCAAAGCCACGCGCCACGTCAATCAGAACGAAGGCCTGATCTTCGAGAAGTCCTCGGCAGGAAAGGCTGCCTGGAGGCTGCCCCCACTTGACGTTCCGGAAGTCGATACCAAGGAGCTTCTTGGTTCATCCGAACGGAAAGACCTGGGCCACATGCCCGAAGTGAGCGAGATTGAAATCATCCGCCACTTCACCCGCATGTCCACCTGGAATTACGCCATTGATCTGGGAATGTATCCGCTCGGTTCCTGCACCATGAAGTACAACCCGCGGGTGAATGAAGTGGTTTCACGCCTGGACGGCCTGGCCAACGGCCATCCCTACCAGCCGGAGAGGATTTCCCAGGGTGCATTGCGCATCTTGAAAACGCTGAGCGATTGCCTGATCGAAATCACCGGCATGGACGCCATCACTCTGCAACCGGCAGCGGGCGCGCAGGGCGAACTGACCGGGCTGTTGCTGGTGCGGGCGCACCATCAGTCGAAAGGGCATCCCCGCAAGAAAATTCTGATTCCTGATTCTGCCCACGGCACCAATCCGGCGACCGCGGCGACCGTGGGATATGCTGTCGAAAACCTCAAATCCAACCCCCAGGGCATGGTCGACGTGGCCGCGCTGGCGGCACAGATGAATGAAGACGTCGCCGCGCTCATGCTCACCAATCCCAATACGCTGGGCGTGTTTGAGCACGAGATTCACAAGATTGCCGACATCATGCACGCCAAGGGTGGCCTGCTCTACATGGACGGCGCCAACATGAACGCCCTGGTTGGCAAAGTGCGCCCCGGCGACTTCGGCGTAGATGTGATGCACTTGAATCTACACAAGACGTTCTCGACACCACACGGCGGCGGCGGCCCAGGTTCGGGTCCCGTGGCGGTGAAAAAGATTCTGGAGCCGTACCTGCCCACGCCGGTTGTGATCACGAAACCGGATGGCACGCTGGGCTTCGAATACAACCGGCCGCAGTCGGTCGGCCGGGTACGCGCGTTCTACGGGAACTTCGGAATGTTCGTGCGCGCGCTAGCCTATACGCTGGCCAATGGCCCCGACGGCCTGCGCCAGACCACCGAAGACGCGGTGCTCAATGCCAACTACATCCGCAAGGGTCTCGAAGGCGCCTACGATCTTCCCTACTCGACTCCGAGCATGCATGAAGTGGTTTTCAGCGACAAGCTGCAGGCGAAAAAAGGCGTCCGGACCATGGACATCGCCAAGCGCCTGATCGATTATGGATTCCATCCTTACACCACGGCGTTTCCGCTGATTGTGCCGGGCGCGCTGATGATCGAGCCGACCGAGAGCGAGTCTAAAGAAGAAATGGACTTGTTCATCGAGGCCATGCGGTCGATTGCGGAAGAAGTGGAAGAAGATCCGGAGATGGTGTTGGCCGCGCCGCATACCACGCGGGTGTCGCGGTTGGATGAAGTTGCTGCCGCCCGGAAGCCAGTGCTGCGGTGGAAGCCGAGCTAGGCGGCTCTTGGTCGACGAGCGCAAACGCCGGTTAGCGACGGTTGCGCGCAACCAAGGCAGAAGTCCAGCCTTGTTTCCCCCTCCCCCTAAAATGTGTGTAACATCCTTCGAGCTGTAGCGTACTGCTCTATGGACGCCGAAAGGAACATGGCGAAAGCACCACAGCCCCGCGAAGCCGGAACCCGGCAGCCGGAGGGGCTGGATTTGGAAAGCGTAATAGAGCGCGCACGGGGTCACGATGCCGAGGCTCTGGCGGAGATCTATCGCCGCTATGTCCGGCGCGTAATCGGATTGTGCCGTTACATGCTGGACTCACGGGAGAGCGCGGAAGATGCTACCAGCGAAGTCTTCCTCAAGCTGCAGCGTTCCATCGAGAGCTACGACGGTTCGATACCGTTCCCCAGGTGGCTGCTACGGGTGGCTGGCAACCAATGCATTGACGTTTTGCGGCGCCGGCAGCGCGGGCGGAAGGTCTTTATGGAAGTTGAAAACGGAACTGCGGTCATCGAGGCGGCCAGTTCGGAGCCGTCGCCGCTGGGCGCTGTCATCGGCATGGAAGAGAGGGTGCAGGTGCGGGATGCCATCGCACGCCTGCCGGAGAACTATCGCGTGCCGCTGGTCCTGCGCTATTACAGCGAACTGAGTTATGACGAAATCGCGCAGCAGTTGGACCTGGAAAGGAACTACGTGGCGGCGCTGATATTTCGGGCCAAGCAAGAGCTGCGCCGGAGATTGCCTCATAGGAGCAGGTGATCATGGAATGTCATTCGGAACAGACCTACGCCCTCCTGGCGGATGGTGAACTGGCGGCGGACGAGGCCCGCCGCCTGCGAGAACACCTGGCCACTTGTTGGCGCTGCCAGAAACTGGTGGACGCATTGCGGGCTGAGAACCACGTTCTTATCGAAAGCCTGAACGAGCTTCCGGAAGAAGCAGCCAGCCCGGCGGGCTTCTCCGCTCGGAGGTGGTCCTTGGGGTGGGGCGACCTGGCGATCATGGCTGCGCTGCTGGCGCTAGGTTCGATCATTTCCGGTTGGTTCAATGAGCTGAGTATTCCGGCAGCGCTGGAATGGTTCAATCCCTTCAGCCAAAGCGGCCGCACGAACCTTTTGTTCCAGCTTTTTTACTACTTTGCACACGGAGGTACTGCCATGCTAGCCGACTATGCTGCGGTTGTGGGGTGGATTTGTCTGCTGTTGCTGTTGGGCGGCAGCGCACTGCTGCTGGGACGCCGAGGCCGGCTGCGCCGCCCTGGCCTGCGCCTCCTGATCGTGTTGCTTACATTGTCGTTGCCCGGCTTGGCCCTCGATCGGCGTCACGCTGACTTCGTCACCGTGGCCGCGAACGAGACTGTGGACGACACGCTTGTGGCCGCCGCTAGCATCGTGCGCGTGGATGGAGTGGTCAATGGAGATTTGATAGCCATTGCCCGGACCGTGGAAGTGCGCGGCACCATAAAGGGTGACCTGATCACTGCAGCTTCGCGGACAGAAGTCAGCGGAACCGTGGAAGGCAACATCTATACCCTCTCGCACACGCTCGAGTTGTACGGCCAATTGGACCACAGCATCTATGGGGTGGTGCAATCCTTGCATGTGGATGACCGGGGCCACGTGGGCCAAGGTGTCGTGATGGCCGCCGGCGATGCCAACCTCGAGGGCGAGGTGAAGCGCAGCGTAAACATGGTCATTAGTGAGAGTGGCGATGTAAGCGGCCATATCGGTCGTGACCTGACGATGATCGGAAGCGACCAGGGAGGTCTTACGCTGACCGAGACGGCCCGTGTCGGCGGCAACCTGAGCGCTCACGTGCGCCAACTGAAGAATGTGCACATCGCCGACGGCGCGGTCATTGCGGGGAAACGTGACATCCAGCTGAACGTTAGAGAGAGCCGCTTCACCCGCCCCAGATTCTACGTGCACCAAGCTCTCTGGCTCGCTGGCGCCATGCTGGTGGGATGGCTGGGCCTGCTTTTGTTTCCTGGCTTCTTCCAAGCTGCGACCCAGTCGGTGGGCTCAGGCTGGCGCAGTCTGGGACTGGGGTTTGCCGTTCTGGTGGGCGCACCGGTGGCCATGATCGTGATAGCCATCACTCTGGTTGGCCTGCCAGTCTCGATAATCTTGTTCGAGGTGTATCTGGCCGGGATCTACCTGGCGAAGGTTTGGGTTGGAGCCTTCCTGGGGCGGACGATTCTGAGGCCATCAGGAGCTACGAAGGGCGATTGGGTACTGGGACTTCTGGTCGGTCTGTTGATCCTCACCGCCATTGGGTTCATCCCGTATCTTGGCGGGTTGGTCCACTTCGGCGTGGTTTGCCTGGGGCTGGGAGCGTTTGCCGCCCAGCTTTATCGGGCTTCCCGACCGGCAATGACGGCCTGAAGAGGCCTGCTGAGCGGCTGGTAGAAGCCACGCGAAGTATCGATATCGGCATCCTGGAGCGAGGTGCTCGTGGCTTGTTGGCGCAATATCGCGATTACACTCAATGGCAACTATTTGGCTGATCGCTCAACCCAGGAGCAGGCGCCAACAGCCTGATGGAATTACTTTGGTTTACCTCTCGCTCCGTGCTCTCTGTGTTTAAATTCAACTGTTGGCTTCTCCTGCGACAATGCGCGTCAGCCCCTCCAGCCAAACGCTTTTTTCTTCCCCCGAGAAGCGCAACCTCGTTCTCGCTCTTCTTCTCGTAGTCGCGACCCTGGCCCTGTATAACCCGGTCATTCATCATCCCTTTGTCAATTTCGACGACGACCGCTACGTTACCGATAACATCCACGTTCGTGCGGGGCTGCACTGGGAGACGCTCAAATGGGCCTTCACCAGTTTTGACGAGGCCAACTGGCATCCGCTCACCTGGCTGTCGCACGCCCTCGATTGCGAGTTCTTCGGCCAGAATCCCGCCGGACACCACTACATCAACGTCCTGCTCCATGCCCTGAACGCGGTTCTGTTGTTCTGGGTGCTCTGGCGAGCGACCGGCTCGACCGCCCCCAGTTGGGTAGTCGCCGCTCTTTTCGCGCTTCATCCCATCAACGTTGAGTCGGTAGCGTGGGTCGCCGAGCGCAAGACCGTGCTCAGCATGTTGTTCCTTCTGCTGGCGCTCGAAGCTTACGGGTGGTACGTGCGTCGGCCCAGCGTCGGGCGCTATTCAGCAGTCGCGGCGTTATTCGCCTGCGGGCTGATGGCCAAGCCCATGGTCATCACGCTTCCGTTTCTGCTTTTGCTTTGGGATTACTGGCCGCTACAACGAGCGCAGAACTTTGTGAAGTTGGGGCTGGAAAAAGTCCCGCTGCTGGCACTCTCGGCTGCCAGCGCCGTGGTCACCATGAAGGCGCAGCGCGCGGGCAACGCCGTCGGCACTATGGTGGAGTATCCACTCTCCCTGCGCATGGAGAATGCCGCGATTTCGTACGCGCGCTATCTCGGAAAAGCACTGTGGCCTTCAGCGCTGTCACCACAGTATCCCTATCCCGAAGGCGCGTTGACCGGGCAAGCGATCGGCGCTTGCGTCTTGTTGCTGGTGATAACCGTTCTGATCTTTACCGCCGGAAAACACCGCCGCTACCTGGCCGTCGGATGGCTCTGGTTCCTGGGCGCGCTGGTTCCGATGATCGGGTTGGTGCAGGTCGGCAGCCAGGCCATGGCCGATCGCTATGCGTATCTCCCATTCGTGGGGTTATTCGTACTGATCTGCTGGGGACTGACAGATTTGGCCGGCGACCAAGCGGCTTCGAAAATTGCCCTGGCCGTGGTTAGCTGCCTTGCACTCGCAGCCTTGTCGGCAGTTACTTTTCGCCAGATCGCTTATTGGAACGACAACCTGACCCTATGGTCGCACGCAGTCGCGGTGACGCAAGGCAGCTTCATTGCGGAAGATAACTTAGGCGGCGCGTTGCTGACGGAAGGTAAAGAAAACGAAGCCATGCCGCACTTTCGTGCGGCGGCAGCCCTTGATTCGATCGATCCCATGAGCCACTTGAATCTCGCCGCGTACGCGCAGCGACAAGGCCATCCGCAGGAGGCGATCGACCTGTACGCCAAAGTGTTGACCATGACACGTGACCCCAGGCTGCGAGCCACGGCGTTCAGCGACATGGGCTACGCCTTGCGCGACTTGGGGGATTCCGAGCATGCCAAAGCCAGCTTCCGGGCAGCGGTAAACCTGAGGCCCCGGACTTTGCGCGCTTGGCTCGGCCTCGGCCTGACCGAGCAGAAATCAGGCAACTACGCCGAGGCGGTCAAAGACTATGCCCAGGTCCTGGCGATTCAACCTTGGGACCTGGGATATTTTCTGCTGGCACGCGCCTTGCAGCAGACCGGGCAGCCAGACGCAGCGAAAGCCGCCATGGACCAAGCCCGGCGGCTCTCGGAGAACTTCGACGAACTTCAGAAAACGGCAGAAAGCTTAATGGCCAAGTAGCTTTACTTGGCTTCAGCGATTTTTACCGACGCCAGCGTGTTCTCCCAGCTCACGGTCATCGTGCAAGCCTGATCAAACGCAATCGTGAAATTCTCGACCGCTGACGGAGTCTGCGAGACTTTCATGTCCACGCGGCCGAGTTCGTCGGCTTCATACTTGTAAGGAATACCCCACTCACCGGTCTTCTTATTGATGATCAGCTTCCAACTGGCTTGGCTCGGAACCGTAAAAATAGTGTAGCTGCCCGCGGCAACGCCTTTGCCGCCGACGGTCAAATTGGCGGTGGTGACGAACGTGGTAGCGTCGTTCGCCCCGGTGCGCCAGACTTCGCCGTAAGGCACGAGATCGCCGAAAATCTTGCGGCCTCTCATGCGCGGGCTCGAATAATCGACCGTGATGGTCTTTCCGTCGGTGAATTTGCATTGCGCCTGCGCCGCCGGGCTGGGTTTCTGGGCTGCGGCAAGGGCAGTAAGGGCGAGGACAAAGAAAGCAGCAATGACGGTTCGCTTCAACATGAAGATCTCCTTTGGTCATTAAATTTGAGGGCAGGTTCTTAGACTATCGGAGGCCGCCGCAGGATAGCAAACCGCTTAGTCTTGGCTGAATGCTGAATGCTGAATGCTGAGTGCTGAGTGCTGAATGCCGTTACAATCTCCCCATGCCGGTATTCGACGAAAAGCACGAAGAATTGGAACATTACGAAACCATGATGGGCGTGCCTCGCGGCCGCCTGGCCGTCACCATGGACATGATCACCGACGCCATGGCCCTGGTCGGCCAGCACGGTGTCTATTGCCAGAGCACCCGCTGGCCAGGCAAGCCGGTGATGGACATCCAGATGGTGATGAAGAACCTGACCGACGCAAAAGAATTGATTCAGAGCGTGATGGAAGAGATTAAGAACAAAGCTTAACCACAGGGGACACAGGCTCACAGAGGTTACTTACCCTGTGTTCCTCTGTGCCCTCCGTGGTTGATTTCTGGTCTATGGCCGTGAATACCTTCCCGACTCGACTGTCTTCTGCGCGGCGGCCGTAATTTACAAATTTCTACAATCTTTCTCCAACCAAAACCGCGCAAGACAATCTATTACAATGAACAGCCGCGAGATGCGGCAGGGGAGGACGTCATGAAGCGCATGCTTCTCTTTCTGGCCGGTGTTTGTTTTCTGACGATGGTTGCGTACAACCTCGCTCAATCGGGCAGCGTTCAGTCATTGGGTCGGCGACCCGTGGTTTATGTGATGCCCAACGCTTTAGCGAACCCGGGATCGACTGACGGATCGCAGGTGGTGGTCGACTCGGCGCACAATGGCAAAGAGCCGCAGGTCGCGATGATTTACCAGGAGCTGCAGCACCGCAAAGAATGTCAGGGATTCTCCGAGAACATGATTAAAGAAAAAGCGGACTACTTCCTGTTGCTGCAGCACGGCGGCGGCAGAGGCAATCGCTGGGCGGTCTCGAACAAGTCTGGAGAGGTCGTCGCTTCCGGACAATCGCTACAACTCGGTAACTCGGTGAAGGACGCATGTGTGGCGATGATGAAGAACTGGCAGGGTTCGATGGGAGAATAACGGGCGGGACAGAACTACCCCAGCGAATACTTCCCTCTCTCAATCATCTTCTGCGCGATCTGCTGCCGCAACTCAATCGTGTTGAATGGCTCATACTTGGCCAATCGCCGCAGAATCGCAAGTTGAGTACGCAGCATGTCGCCATCGGCTACGGCGGCGACAACCTTCTTCGCCGCAGCTTCAATTTTCTCCATCGCTTGCGACAGATACACACGCGTCATGGCAATCGGCAAAGCCGCAGCAGCCTCGCCGCTATGCTCCACCATCTTCTGTGCCCGCAGCACCGCCGATTCCATCGCGTAAGTTTCAATCACCATGTCCGCGATCGCACCCATGACTTCCTGCTGGTCCTGGATGGCCTGCATATATTTCTGGGTAGCGGCGCCGGAGGCGAACAGTGTGAGCTTTTTGGCATTCGCTACCAGCTTGCGCTCTTCGGCGAGCGGGCCTTCGAGGTCTTCGCCCATCGCGGGGCCGGAAAGCACTTCGTCCATCAGCTTCTTGATCGCCGGCATCAGCGGCAACTGCCCGCTCATTGCCCGCTTCAATAGAAATCCGGTGATGATCAGGCGGTTAATTTCGTTGGTGCCTTCGAAGATGCGGTTGATGCGCGCGTCGCGATAGGCGCGCTCGGCGGGGTACTCTTCGACGAATCCATAGCCGCCGTAAATCTGCACCGTCTCGTCGACCACGTAGTCGATCATCTCCGAGCCCCAGACCTTGATGATCGAGCACTCGACCGCGTATTCTTCGATCGCTTTGCGGGTTTCTTTCATCGCGTCGGCGCCGGATTTATCGACCTCGTTCAGCGCCACGTCCATCATGCCGACGGTGCGATAGACCAGTGATTCGCCCACATAGAGCAGCGTCGCCATGTTGGCCAGCTTCTCGCGCACCAGGCCGAAATCGGCGATCACTTTGCCGAACGCCTTGCGCTGCTTAGCGTAGCCGATGGCATTGCTAATCGATACGCGCGCTCCGCCCACACACATGGCGCCCAGCTTGAAGCGGCCAACGTTCAGAATGTTGAAAGCGATGACATGCCCTTTGCCAATTTCACCCAGCACATTTTCCGCGGGAACTTTGCAATCGTTCAAGATGATGGGACAAGTGGACGATCCACGAATACCCATCTTGTGCTCTTCGGCGCCGATGGAGAATCCGGGAAAAGTTTTCTCGACGAGGAATGCCGTGAACTTCTCGCCATCGACTTTGGCAAAAACCGTAAAGAGATCGGCGAAGCCGGCATTGGTGATCCACATCTTTTCGCCGTTCAGCGTGTAGTATTTGCCGTCTTGCGAAAGCTCGGCGCGGGCACGGCAGTTCAGGGCATCGGACCCCGAGGACGCTTCCGACAACGCGTAAGCGCCTACGATTTCACCGGCTCCCAGCCGCGGCAGATATTTCTTTTTCTGTTCTTCGGTCCCGAAGTAAACAATGGGCAGGGTGCCGATGCCGGTGTGTCCGCCCCAAGTGGTGGCGAAGCCGGCGTATTTGGCAATGTGGTCAGCAATGACCGCGGCGGTGACTTTATCCATTTCCAGGCCGCCATAGGCCTCAGGGATTTCGGCGGAACTGAGGCCGAGTTCCCCGGCTTTCTTCAGCAGATCGCGAGTGACAGAAAAGTCTTTATGCTCGATCTTTTCGGCGTTGGGAAGAATCTCGTTGACGGCAAACTCCTCCGCCGTCTGGCCTATGAGTTGATGCTGCTCGGTGAAATCTTCAGGAGTGAAGACTTCGTCGGGGCGGCGCTCTTCAAGCAGAAAACTGCCACCGGAGATTTTAGTGCTAGGCATTGCCGTTGTAGCCATGGGAACCCCTGTTGACCACCAAGCACCCTAGGGCACGCAAAGGGACACATCCGCAGAGCTTTCCTTTGTGTACCTTTGTGTCCTTTGTGGTTGATCGCCTTTCACTTCCAGCCGGTACCGTTTACAAATCGCCTGATGCCGTCCTTCAGATGTACGACATTAAAGTTTATAAGCAGTCCGAGGGATTTACCACTGAGCTTAAGGTACGAAAGTAGCTGAGCCTGATGTACTGGCGAGATGGCGTCGACCGACTTGATTTCAACAATGACCAGGTCTTCAACCAACAAGTCGATACGATACCCAAGTTCGAGCTTGGTGCCACGGTAAATGACCGGCAGACCAACCTGAGAAACTGCACGACACCCCGCTAGTGTGAGTTCGTGACGGAGGCATGCGGAATATGTGCTTTCCAGCAGGCCAGGACCGAGTTCGGTGTGAACTTGCATTGCGGCCGTGACAATGGCGTGACTCACGGGATTGGCTGAGAGCCTTCGTAGGGGTATGGTTGCCATGGGAATCTCCAGCGACCATGGTTGCTTGGGGGCGAATGGGATTCAAGGTCAGATGTCACAAGCTGGACGGTAGAACCTTAACCACAAAGGACACAAAGGAACGCCCCCGCACCTCCAAATTGACCGAGATCTGTTGGTTTTCCTTTGTGGACCTTTGTGCCCTTTGTGGTTAACGCTCTTGGGGTTAAAGCCGCTCGAAAATGCCCGCCGCACCCATGCCCCCACCCACGCACATGGTCACCATGCCATAGCGGCCGTTGCGGCGCTGCAGTTCGCGGATGACGGTTGCCGTCAGCTTGGCCCCGGTACAGCCCAACGGATGTCCCAACGCAATCGCGCCGCCGTTGACATTCACACGGGCTGGGTCAAGCCCGGCTTCTTGGATCACCGCCAGCGACTGTGCCGCGAAGGCTTCGTTCAGCTCGATCACATCAATGTCGGCAAGCTTCAGTCCCGCCAGTTTCAGTGCCTTGGGAATCGCAAACACCGGGCCCAGACCCATTTCTTCCGGCTTGTATCCGGCAGTGGCAAAGGAAACGTAGCGCGCCAGCGGCTTGATGCCCAGCGCCTTGGCTCGATCCGCGGACATGACCACCGCCGCTGCGGCGCCGTCCGACATCTGCGATGAGTTGCCCGCAGTTACCGTGCCCTTGACGTGAAAGGCGGGTCTTAGTGCGAGCAACGCCCCAAGTGAAGTATCGGCGCGGGGGCCTTCATCGACTTTGAAAGTGATTTCCTGTCGCTTGGGCTTCGAGCCGTTGGGAGTGGTGAAGCTCACAGGCACGGGAACGGTTTCATCAGCGAACTTCCCGGCTTGAATTGCCGCCAGCGCCTTCTGATGACTGTGATAGGAAAATTCGTCGGCTTGCTCGCGCGTGATGCCAAAACGTTGTGCCAGGCGTTCTGCAGTCAGGCCCATCGAAAGATACGCGTCAGGATAATGGTCCACCAGCCAGGGATTAGGCGAGATCTTGTGGCCTCCCATGGGGATCATGGACATGGACTCCGTGCCGCCAGCGACCATCACTTCCGCGCCGCCGCTCCCAATGCGTTCGGCGGCCAGAGCAATGGCCTGCAAGCCGGAAGAGCAAAAACGGTTGATGGTCAGAGCTGAAGTCTCGACTGGCAACCCGGCCCGCAACGACGCAATGCGGGCCACGTTCATCCCCTGTTCGGCCTCAGGCATGGCGCAGCCCAGGATGACGTCCTCAATCTCTTTCACGTCGAGTTGCGGCACCCGCGCCAGTGCTCCTTTGATGGCGACCGCGGCCAGTTCATCGGGACGGGTTGCGCGCAGCGTGCCTTTGAAGGCGCGCCCGACTGGGGTACGAACAGAAGAAGCAATGATGACGTCACGCATAGGACTCCTCCCCCATTGTAACGGACGGCGCAGTGCGCAGGTTCGCGCATGTTGCCGCAGGGTGAGGCTAGGCTGGGCTGGAGACCTGAGCTTCAGTAACCATGATCCGGGCAGCCCTTCGCGAACGAGGCTTTTTGCGGATCACGATTTCGACATCCCGATCAAGGGCGTTGAGGAAGTGCATCAGGCGCTCCACTGAGAACCCATCCAGGCGGTAGTTGACCAGGGCCGAAATCTTGGGTTGGTTGACATTCAGGACGCGGGCCGCCCCGGTTTGCGACAGACGGCGTGCTTCCAGGATTTGCCTGATCGCGACGGCCAATCTCACCTTGGTTTGCTTCTCATCCGCGTCTCGCAGCCCGAGATCGGCAAACACATTGCCCGAGCTCCGCGTTACCTCTTCATGATTTCGACCGTTTGCCATATCGCGCCTCGTAATGCTCACTCGCCGCCCGGAGCCGCCGGGAAATCAGTTCCACGTCGCTCTGGGCAGTCTTCTTGCCTTTCGGTGACTTCTTCTGGAAGGCGTGCAACACATAGAGTGCACGCTCGAACTTCACGGTATAAACCGTCCGATAGGTGTCGCCCCGGTGGTCTTCGACGATTTCAAGGACTCCAGGCCCTTCTCCCTTCCACGGTTTCGCGTTGGGGTGCTTACCGCCAAACTGCGCAACACTGAGAGCCACGCCCATCTCGTCCTTCACCGCTTCGGGGAACGCCAGCAGGTCGTTCTTCGCCGAGCCGACCCAAAACAGCGGCCTCTCTCCCGGAGCTTGTTCGGAGCGCGTCATGGTAAGTATCCCATTTCTGGGATAGTCTGTCTATATTTATTTCGCAGACGGAGGCAGCAGTTTACAGCGGTTGGCCTGGGGTGGAAAACGGCATCAGCCGGTTTTCTTCGGCCTTCCACCGAGTTTGCCGTTCGCCCGCGCGGCCGCGCGCTTGGCGTGGCTCTTGGCCTTGCCTCCGGCTTGACCTAGCCTTGCTGCCATCCATCGTTTCGAGCCAAGAAATCCTTCTAGCAGGGCAGGAAGATAGAGGTCAGCATCCAGCCTGGGAAAGTGGATGCCGAATCCGGAGGGCGTGATTTCGATTTCTTCAAGCTGCGAAGGCCTGGCATGTTCCAGACCTTGCACATCGGATGGCGAAAAGCTTACGTCCAAGTTGGAGCTGAGACGAATCACAATGCGACAACCGGTTCGGTCATAGCGCGCGCCGATGGCTCGCGGGAGCCGGGATGCTTCGCCGATCAATACTTGATTCCTCTGGGCTTCACACGGTGATGTATTCGGTTTTCGCACAGGGGACGGGTACCTTGTCGCCGTGTTCGCGCAGGCCTTCGAGATGAAAGTCGATGGCCTCACGGATCAATTCCTTGACCTCATCCAAGGTCTCGGCGGCTACGCCGAGACCTGGAAGGTCGGGAGCGTAGGCGCCCCACCCGGTCTTAGATTTTTCGTAAATGACGAGGTATTTCATTTCAAACCAGCCTGCTTTAGGATATTGTTCAACGTTCCCGGCGGAACGTCCAGTGACGACGGCCCGCGACCGTAACCGTACCCGGCTTAGAGGGATGATGAAACTGCCGGTGGCTGCCCTTAGTGCGGACTAGCCGCCAGCCATGGTTTTCCAAGCGCCTAATTGCATCGCGGACTTTCATTGCATTCTAAGTATCTGCATGAGCCTCTTACCACGAGGAGTGGGAGCGAAGGCCATAATCCTGCGGCGCCAGTCGGCAGAAGTCATGGGCACCTCCAGAAAACCCCTAATTCCTCAGCGTCTTCCCCGTCTTCAGCGTGTACTGAATCCGCTCCTGGGTCTTCTTTTCTCCGCACAACGACTTGAAGCCTTCACGCTCGAGATCCAGGACGTATTGCTCGCTCACCGGTGTGCCCGGCGAGACGTTCCCGCCGCACAGCACTTCTGCGATCTTGGTTGCCAGCTTCACTTCGTATTCAGTGATGTAATCGCCCTGGCGCATCATGTGAACGCCGAGCTTCAGCGCTGCCAGGATGTTCTCTCCGGGCGCGGGGATGTCCGTACGCGGCTGTGGCGGCTCGTATCCCGCTCGCACTAACTCCAGAGCCCGCTCCTTGGCGTCCGTGAGCACACGCTCGCGGTTCATGGTGATACGGTCGGAATGGCGCAGGAATCCCAAGCCCCGTGCCTCAAGCGCCGAAGTCGCGACCTTGGCGGTGGCGATGGTCTCAAACGCCTTCTTCATCGCTTCCATCAATTCGACCGACTCGCCGCGGCCTCCGGGACGAATCGAAGCCGCGCTGTCGACCGCGCGCAACAGCATTTCTTTACAGCCGCCGCCGCCAGGCAGAAGCCCAACGCCGACCTCAACCAGCCCGATGTAAAGTTCGGCATGCGGTTGCAGCCCGGGCGCATGCATTGAAATTTCCGTTCCGCCGCCCAGGCACAATCCGAACGGCGCCACCACCACCGGCTTGGGCGAGAACTTGATGGCCTGCGTCATCCCCTGGAACTGGCGGATGATCATGTCGATGTCGTCCCATTCCTCTTCCTGAATCGACATCAGCAGCAACATCAAGTTGGCGCCGACCGAGAAATTGGTGGCGTCATTGGTCATGACAAAGGCGTCGAAAGCATCGCCGGCGCCACCGGGCTTGAGCGTCTGGCTGATCAGCGAAATAATGTCCGCACCCAGCGAGTTCATCTTGGAATGAAATTCGATACAGCCCACGCCATCGCCCAGATCGACCAGCGAAGCTCCAGAATTCTTCTTCACCACTCCGTTCGATTTCTTGGCGACCTCAACCGACCACACTCCGGCCGGCACTTGCACCGGTTCCCAGTTCCCGGTTCTCAAATCCCAGTAAGACCGCTGAGAAGCAGACTTGGGATCGTCTTCGTACCAGGATTTCTTCCCCGCGGCCAGCAACTTCTCCACATTCGCCGCGACCGGACGATTCTCCTTCCTCATGCGGGCTACGCTGGCTTCGACGCCGGCCGCGTCCCAAAGCTCAAACGGGCCGAGTTCCCAGTTGAAGCCGAGCCGCATGGCGCGGTCGATCTCCACGATGGAATCGGAGATTTCGGGCACCCGATTGGCCGAGTAAGTCCAAAGATCGGACAGCGCCGCCCAAAGAAACGCACCGGCTTTGTCGTTTTTCTGCGGACCGCTGCCCTCGAGGCCAAGCAGCATCTTCACTCGTGCGCCCGTCTGTTCAACGTTCTTGGCCATATCCAGCGCCGGAAATTTGGGTTTATGCCGGGGATGGTATTCGAGCGTCTTCCAGTCGAGCGCCAGGCGCTCGTCGTCCTTACCTTTCTTATAGAAGCCGCCTTTCGTCTTGTCGCCCAGCAGCTTGCGCTCGATCATCTGCCGCACGAAATCAGGCACTTTCAAGTCGCTGCGCTCGTCGTGGACGTTCTCGGTCATGTTCGCGACCACGTGCCCCAAAATGTCGAGCCCCACCAGGTCGATGGTGCGGAAGCTTGCCGACTTCGGCCAGCCCACGGCGTGGCCGGTAAGCGCATCCACTTCTTCGATGGTCAGATCCATTTCCTGCATCAGCCGCATCACGTTGAGCACCGAGAATGTCCCGATGCGGTTGCCGATGAAGTTGGGCGTGTCTTTGGCAAACACCACGCCTTTGCCTAGGCGGGTATCCGAGAAGTGCGCAATGGCGTCGATGGCAGCGCGATCCGCCTCCGCAGTCGGGATCAGTTCCAGCAGCCGCATGTAACGCGGAGGATTGAAAAAGTGCGTGCCGAACCACGCCCGGCGAAAGTCCTCAGAAAACCCTTCGGCAATCTTCCCCACCGGCAAGCCGCTGGTGTTGGTAGTGATGATGGTGCCCGGTTTACGAACGGCTTCAACTTTCTTCAACAGCCCGCGCTTGATCTCAAGATTCTCAACCACGGCCTCGATGATCCAGTCCACCTCCGCCAGCTTTTTCAAGTCATCTTCAAAATTGCCGATGCTCACCAAGCGCGCGAGAGAAGCATCCATAAACGCCGCAGGCTTCGCTTTGCGCGCGGCCTCCAGGCCGGCGGCGGCGATCTGGTTGCGCGCCGCCCCCTGTGCGCCTGGGGGAACAATATCGAGCAGATAGCTGGGCACGCCAGCGTTGGCAAAGTGGGCGGCGATGCGGGCGCCCATGGTCCCGGCGCCCAAAACTGCAATTTTATGAATGCTCTTCATGACGGCATGGCTCCGCTGTGTTCAACCATTGGGGACGCGAACGTCCCATAAAATTTTAGGGTTCTGTTATGGAGTTTAATCCGCGACCGCTGATCTTCGCCAGTCGCCAGGCATCCCAAAAACACTAGTGGCGCGTGCCGTATGAATGTGGGGTAAGGATGGCAACGGCACGCGCCCTATCAATTACCCATATCGTACAAACTCGCAAGCGCGCCGTCAAGCCGCAGAACGCTCACAGTTCCGGATGCGCCCGCAAATACTCCTGCGCGCGCCGAACCATGTCCTTCTCTCCCTTGTAGGCCAATTTGCGCTCCGCTTCTGCAAAAGGAATCCACAGCGCCCGTTTCACCTCGATGCGCATTTCCTGCGCAATCTGGTCGATGCTCCCCGACTCAAATCGCAACAGATAAAAACTCACAATCTTGAACACCCGCTGCTGGTCTCCCCAAGAGCGCACGTAGACATATTTAATGTCGCCAAGTTTCACGACCGCAACCGCCGCCAACCCGGTTTCCTCAGCCACTTCCCTGACCGCAGTCTGCTCCGGCGTCTCGCCCGCATCCACCAACCCCTTGGGCAACGCGAGTAACATTTTTTGCCATCTTTTTCCCTTACCCGTCGCCGCAGAAGGTTCTTTTTGCGGCTCAATCACCGCCATTTCCCAGCCCGAAGCCACGCGCCGCAGCACCACGCCCCCCGCTGAGATCTCCCGCTCCATGCGCTCAAGTTATCAGGAACAAAGGGAGTTAGTCACGCCGCTCGAACCTCGCCGGAAGGTAACCTCGTAGTGCTGACCGCTGACCGTTACCCCTCCTCAGCCCTTGGCATCTAATTTGCTGAACATATGTCTGGAATAGTGGGTCGAGCACGGCTGATAGTGGGGTCACCCGTGAAAAGCTTAGGCAAGATTATCCGCTCGGTGCAAGCGTTTGGCCGCGAACTTTCCGGCCATTCCGGCGCCGACTCGCGCAACGCCCAAAGCGGTATCGGTCTGGCCCTCGGCGGAGGCTTCGCCCGCGGCCTGGCTCACGTCGGCGTCCTCAAAGTTCTCGAAGAAGAAAACATTCCCATCCGCTTTATCGCGGGCACCAGCGTCGGCGCTCTCATCGGCGCCGCCTATTGCAGCGGACTCAACATCGCCGAACTGGAGAAACTCGCCTCCCAGGTCCGCTTCAAACACTTCGCCCGTTGGACTCTGTCGCGCTACGGCTTCGCCAGCAACCAGCGCATGATCGGATTCCTCAACAGCATTCTCAAGGTCAAGACTTTCGAAGAACTGCGCATCCCGCTGGCCATCACCGCCACCGATTTTTCTACCGGCGAAGGCGTCGTCTTCCACTCTGGCCCGCTCGTCGATCCCGTTCGCGCCAGTTGCGCCTATCCCGGCATGTTCCTGCCGGTAAAAATTCGCGGACGCATGCTCATCGACGGCATGCTCTCCTACACCGTTCCCACCATTCCCTTGCGCCACATGGGCGCCGAGCGCGTCTTGGCCGTGCATCTGAAAGGCAAATGGGTCAACGGCGACGGCCCTCGCCACCTCTTCGACGTCATCGGCCAGTGCTTCGCCATCGCTCAGGAAATGAACAGCACGCAGTGGAAGGAAGCCGCCGACCTGGTCATCGAGCCTGACGTCAACGGCTACAAATACGACGCCTTCGAACACAGCGCCAGCCTGATCCGCGCCGGAGAAATTGTCACCCGCGCCGCCCTACCCGAAATTCGCCGCTGGATGGAGCAACCCGAACGAGCCCACCAACCCGAACGCCGCCGCCCGCCAGTCGCAAATCCCGCAACCATGTCCGCCGATTAGCCCATCAAGCCTGTCATCCCTGATTGCAGGCGGTGTATTAACCCTGTCATCCCGAGCGAAATTTGTTTCGCGCTTGCGCGAGACAAATGCAGTCGAGGGACCTGCTTTTCATTCCCGATTCCGGACCAGAAACCAAAGTAAACCTCCGATCCGCGCAGCCTGGCACTCCCCGACCCATACAATCCATTCAGCAGACGGTGTTTGGAGGGTGTTGCCAGTGGGTACTGGACGCCGTCTGTAAAACGGTCGAGTGGCCTTAGCCAGCCACTAGGGTTCGAGTCCCTCGCCCTCCGCCCGTCGCTCGACTAATGCAAATAAGCTTGACATAGCGATCGGGCGCGCTATGATCGTAGTTGCAGACGGCGTCCAGTATCAGCCCCGGATGGCTACCGGGGCTTTCGTGTTTCTGGAGTTTGGGCCTCGCTTAGGCGTGCCGCTAACATTATTGGCGTCCCACACGGAGCGATTTTGCACCAATTGGTGCGTGCTTTAGCCGTGGTTCGGCGGGACATTCAGGTGCGTGAAAGCTATATCTGATTCAACAGGTTCCCCCATCGCTCTATTTCTTCGTCCCCTACCATTCGCTTCCCTCTCAACGTCTGCCGGAATATCTCGCGCTCTTCAACAGGCAGCAGACCACGCAACCGCTTCAACTCGTTCTTAGGGAATCGAGCTTTCAGTTCCTTCGCTGCAAGCGTGCTATGGTGCCCGACGCTGAGAGTCTGACGGAACAAATGACCGCACTTGGGACATGAGAATTGAAAGTCCCGCACCACAAACTTAACTTTCTTTTCTGGTATTCCGACCGCGCTCTTTTCAGCGATCATCCTACCGACCTTGGAATCTGCACCGCACTTCGGACACGGGGCTGGCATTTCCACAATCACTCTTTTCCGGGGCGTCAAATGGATAGATGCTGTAACTCTTCATTCCCTCTTTGCACCAAGAAGGCCCGCTTGAACGCCGCCCGTGGGACCGGCCCCAGATGCACGGCCTCAATGTAAGGCATGAAGTTATGCTCGTAGGCTTTTTCTGACTTCCAACGCTCTACCAAAGCGTCACCGGAAATGAACTGCGAAGCGATTTGCTGCCGGTCGATTTCAATCCAAACCGCGCCGCCCCATTTTTCTCGATACGGAACAAACTCATCCCACGAACTCATGGGGCATCTCTCCTGATAGCTCTTTGGGTCGAACTGATAAAAGTCAAAAAGACTCACGCCGCCAAGGTTGCGTGCGAAAGAACGGTAGGACTCTCCGCTCAGGGTCACCCAGCCATCAGGATTTGCAATGGGCGGCTCCGGCAGGACTGCCCCGCTCCGAAGAATCGCCTTGAAACGGCCCGGATGGGTCGAATGCCACAAGCCGCCGTCAAGCTCTTTCAGAACGCGCTGTCGTATTGTCGGCAGTAATGCGTCCGCCACAGTTAGGCGGGCCTCTCGTTGCATTGCGGACACCCCTGCTGATGCCAATTCATTCGCTGAGTGACTTCCACCATTTTTGTTTTCGCATCCCTAGCCATCTGCTTTGACATGTGATCCGACATGCCGCGCAGAGCCTTGTTCTCCGGGAAAGCGAAATAGGCGTACCTTTGCTGAAAGCGGGCCTGCTCCTTGCAAAGCTCATCGAAAATCGCACAAGCCATAAGGAACAATACCTAGAAACGTCCGGCCACAAGGGGAATCGAGCGGGGCGTACCAGCGTCCAGAACAAGGTGAGACACATATCCTACTGCAATGCCATTCACGAAGCCGGCCAAGAGTCGCAGGGCAATCTCAGCAAGGAAGAGGAAGAATTGCGTCAAGGCGGTGTCGGGCTTGGGAACAAAGAGATTCGGCTGCGACGGATCAGGAGTCATTTGCAGCGTCTCGCGTTGCTCCGCTTTTTTGTCTGCCATTTCACGGAGGATCGTTACTACATGGGGAAGTGCTTCTCCCAGCGCCGAAAGTATTCCAACGCCTGCCGCGCAACTGTGGGCCGGGCCGCGATGCCATGAAGAAGTCCCTGGCTCAAAAACATCAGCAAGCCTTGCGCCGATGTCTCCGCCGAATACGCCGCCCGTTGTTTCGACCGCGCAGTTTACGAGACACTGATTTTTTGCTTGGTGAGCAGCGTAGACACCGCCTGCAACCCGCCCAGCCCTACGATGCGTCTTTCCGTCCGGCATACAGACCCCCCTGTTTTAGAAAGGCTAGCACGATTCCGGTGGCGAACACAAGGCGAAATACTACAGACCGCCGCGATGGAAGAGGGCAGAAAAAGAGTCCTGGCAATCGCGGCCGGTATTCTTCTGGCCGGCATCTGAAAACGGCGGATGATTTGTTCGGAGGGCCGCAAGGTCCACCGCGCACGGATGCCATGATTGCCGCTGCTGTGCAATGGCGGACAGGATCATGCGGAAGATTGATAACGTGTTCGGACTGCCCGGCTCCCCGCCTTGACTCATTTAGTCAGTGGCCTGATGATGCTCACGGAGGTCTAGGAGTGCCGTGATTCACTGCTTCCTTGACGATAGCGGAAAAGAGAGCGATGCGGGCAACCGCTTCGTCACAATGGCTGGATATTTGGCTCTAGATCGCTACTGGATGATTTTTTCTGAAGTCTGGTACAACTTGCTCTTGAAGCACGGGATTTCTTGGGTACACATGAGAGACCTTATCCCACTGCAAGGCGAGTACGCAAAACTGGGATGGGATACGACAAAGCGCGACGAAGTCCTGGCTGATTTTATCAAGGCCATAAAAATCTCTGAGCTTACTGGATTCGGAGTCGGCATTGACGCTGACGCATGGCGCGAGATTCCAAAGCAGGTCACAAAGAAGCACGGCAACGCTCAAGAGTTTTGCTTTGTGCGAGTGCTCCGTCAAATCGTAGACCGCCTGAAGATCGCTGGCCCCGCAGACCATGTATCTATTCATTTCGACAGTGACCAACACTATACCCCAGCGCGATTCAAACGGTTTTCGGAAGTAAAGGAACGCGACGAAGTTGCGCGAGCGTATCTGTCGTCTATTTCATTTTGCGACCCGAAGAAGTTCAGACCGCTCCAAGCTGCTGACCTGTTGGCGTGGGAAACTAGAAAGGACTTGGTTCAAAGAACTGGCGGATTCGAGTCTACGCCCCGCTGGAAAGAGTTTTTCGAGAGCAAGATATGGGAGCGCAACTTGCCGGACTACAGTAGCGAGTTCTGGACGCAAGATGAAATACGGAAACAGATCATTGAGCCATTTGCGGCAGAGCATAAGAAGCAAGCATGAAAGAGTTTGCACGGAGGCTGAGATGAGAGCAACTCGCGTTGCATGGTTGATCGTTTCTATTAGCCTGCTGACATGCTCTGCTTCTGCCCAAGGTGCTCGTTTCCCTAATCTTCGTTTCGTTGAGCCTGACCCGAGTAGCGGACGGCCTGTGCTAGTGCACACGTCCTGCGGATCGCCCGAAGACCCTGGATATATGGAAGGGGAAACTTGGGGCGCTGCCATCAGTGTCTACGCTTATTCAAATGTCGAAATGTTTGTGGATGAGCCTTGCATCCTGGCATCGGCGTGGGGCTTCGACAGCAGCGGGAAATACGCGGTAGAGATATACAGCTTTTATCAGAAGGATGCTTTCTGCCATCTGTTTGCGCCGGTATACTCTCCTGAATCTCATCCAAATCCAGGCTTCTTACGTGAGTGCCACGGAGTCATTTACAAAAGCCGACGCATCAGTGTTGACACGCGAAGCAAGGCGATGATGTTTACCAACACTCGTCTAGAGGATTCGGACGGGCGAGATTTGGGGCCAGTTCACGATGACAAAGGCTGGCAGCCAATCGGCGACTTTGCAGTGTGCGTTGACAAAATCACGGAGCTGGTCAAACAGAAGGCCGAATACTTGAAGCGGCGAGAGGGTAGAAAATGACGCCGGGCGAGAGCGGCATCTAGAGCAGGGAGTCTTCGATAAGATTCTCAAGGATCACGCCAAAGACCCACAACAGACCTAGGCAGACGAACATCCCGCAAGCTGCTTGAGATGCCGTAGTATGTGCATCGCTCCCTCACTTCTTGGAAGATTCGCGCTGATCCAGGTAAGTCTCGACGAGCTTGGCGATTTTTTGTCGGGCTTGCTCGGCAGCCAGATCGTGAGGCTGTCGGTTTCCCTCGGGGTCGTCCATTCCAGGCAATTATTATCACATTCAGGCGAGTAAGGGTAACAGGGGATCAATTCGTCATAGAACTCGGCGACCGAAATGGGAATTATTCAGTCCCCTTCCCGTTCTGGACAAGGGCTGTGGAAAATCTTGTCAATAGGCAGAAACTACACGAACGGAGATAAACACTTAGCAGCATGGACAATATAAATTTCGAAATCGTGTCTCACTTACCTTTCCAAATCGCTATAATTTAAATATAGGTACTTAATCGAAGGCGCGGCCCATCCGGCTGCGCCTTTTTCTTTGGGAGTAGCTCATGGTTGAGTCAGAACACGATTTCAAGCGCCGCGGCGCCTGGGCCGAGCTGCGTTTCATGGCCGATGCCGCCCAACGCGGGCTCGTAGTCTTCAAGCCCTGGGGCGACTCCGAGCGCTACGATGTCGGCGTCGAGCACAGCGGACACTTCCAGCGCGTGCAAGTCAAGTCCGTCACCCATAACGACGGCTCCACCTACCGCTGCGACCTCCGCCGGCGAGATCGTTCCCGCGCTTACCTCGTCAGCGAAGTGGACTTCTTCGCCATCATGGTCGTTCCCAAGGAGATCTGGTACATCCTCCCGGCGCAGGAGGCACTCCTGACCACCGCCCGGACCATCTGCCTGAATCCCGGCAAGAAGTGCAATCGCTACGAGCATTTCCGGGAAGCCTGGCCTCTGCTCCAGCACCGGCGGCGTATCGGGGACGTCGAAGACTCGCCTGCGCACCCGACCTGCTAGACTGTTCGGTCATTTCCTCCAGGAGAAAGATCTTTGCCGATTGAACCGGTTCTTCTTGTCCATGGCGGAGCTTGGGCCATGCCTGACGACATGGTCGAAGCGCACCTGAACGGTGTGCGCGCTGCCATGGCCGCGGGATGGCGCGTGCTGTCCGCTGGCGGCGATGCGCTCGACGCCGTCGAGGAAGCCGTGGTCATCATGGAAGACGACGAGACGTTCGACGCCGGTCGCGGCAGCTTCTTGAATCGCGACGGCAAAGTGCAACTCGACGCGCTCATTATGGACGGCGCTACTTTGCGAGCGGGCGGCGTCGGTTGCGTGGAGCATTTGCGCAATCCGGTGCGGGCAGCGCGCAAGATTCTCAGCGAGAGTCCGCATCTGTACTTCGTGGCCGAGGGCGCGGAACGCTTTGCCGCCGAACACGGTATTCCCCTCTGCAAGAATGAAGACCTCATCATCCCGCGCGAGGTGCAGCGTTTGCAGGAATTCCAGGCGCGGGGCGAGCAGAAGCCGAATCTGTTTGCCGGAATGCTCGATCACGATACCGTCGGCGCGGTCGCGCTCGATGGCCACGGCAACATCGCCGCCGCGACTTCGACCGGCGGCACGCTCAACAAAGCGCCGGGGCGTCTGGGAGATTCCTCTTTAATAGGTTGCGGCTGCTTCGCCGACAACAAGACGGCGGCGGCTTCGACCACCGGATGGGGCGAGCCCATCATGAAATTGGTGCTGGCAAAGTGGGCGGCGGATCGCGTGGCAGCAGGAAACTTGCCCGAATGGGTGGCAGCCGAAGCCATGAATTACTTGCAATCGCGAGTGCAAGGCCACGGCGGAATGATTTTGCTCGATACGCGGGGACGTTTCGGGATCGCCCACAACACGCCCCGCATGGCTTGGGCGGTGAAGACGGTGAAGCAAGAAAGCTCCGGTATTTCACGAGAGAGCTCTTAAATCGCAGAGATCGCTGAGAACGGCCGCGGAGGTCGCGGAGAACAGCTTCATTTGCGCTCCCGCACCGGCGAAGACGCCCGCGCCTACATAACAAAGCTAACGAAGCCAATTCCTCACAGTAATTTAGCTTGCTTTCGGCATCCCGCTGGTGTTACAACCCTGCCGTCCGCACCTTCTGGAAAATATGTCTGCACTAAAGGCTGCCGAAGAAGTTCGGAGAGGCCGTGGTCTTCACCATCCCACGCAGGAGAAAACTCTATGACAACCCGGAAACTGATTACGCTTGCCGTTTTCATGCTGCTGCTGACTGGGTTTGGATCCGGCCAGGGTGTGGCCACCGGAGATCTGCACGTTACGGTGAAAGATCCCCACGGGAATCTGGTGACTAATGCCACAATCACGGTGCGAGACCAGGCGAAGGGGCTGGAGCGATCGACCACGGCCAACACCGACGGAGCGTACCGCGTGGTGCTGCTGCCGCCCGGAACTTACACGGTAGTGGTGCAAGCCAAGGGTTTCGCCAATGCTGAAGCTCAGAATGTGGCGATCACGGTCGGTGGAGTGGCCGATCTGCCGGTGTCGCTGTCGGTGGAAGGAACCCAGGTGGTGGTCAACGTCAGTGGGACAGCAGAAC